>CAZOOK010000029.1:0-19788 GCA_964581385.1 uncultured Salinisphaerales bacterium | reverse complement strand
CATTCATCTGGGCGATCTCGGCGGCGATCGCTGAGCCGGCCCGCCCCGCAAACAGCAGCGCAGTCATCACCGGCCCCAGCTCGCGCACGATCGACAGCGCGATCAGCGTGCCCAGCGATGAGGCGGCGCCAAAGTTGGATAGCGTGCGGTAGGCTTGCAACGCCAACACCATGCCGATGAAGCTGCCGGAGATCACGATAATAATCAGCGACAGTACGCCAACGACATGAATCTGCTGCACGATCACGCGCGGCCGCAGCAGGGCCGCCGGAACTGCGCGCAGGATCGATAGCAGAAAAAATTGCGCACGGCCGAGGCCGCGCAGGAAATCGGAAAGAATTTTGATCGTGTGATTCATGCGCGCGCGCCCATGAAATCGGTACTGAAATCCGGTGCCTTGTAATGGAAGCGCACCGGGCCGTCCGGCAGCCCTTGCAGGAACTGGCGGACGTAATCGGATTGCGTGCCGCGGATCGTGTCCGGCGTGCCATGGTCAAGCACCTTGCCGCCCGAGACGACGTAAGCGTAGTCGGAAATCGACAGCACCTCGTCGACATCGTGTGAAACCACGACCGAAGTCAGGCCAAGTTCCTTATTGAGCGCACGGATCAGGCGCATCAGCACGCCCATGGAGATGGGGTCTTGTCCGGTGAAGGGCTCGTCGTACATGACCATCGCCGGATCGAGTGCGATCGCGCGCGCCAAGGCGACACGACGCGCCATGCCGCCGGACAGTTCTTCCGGGAACAAATCGCGGGCACCGCGCAAGCCGACGGCTTCGAGCTTCATGAGCACCAGATCGCGGATCATCGATTCGGGTAGCTTGGTGTGCTCTCGCAATGGAAAGGCGACGTTCTCGAACACGCTGAGGTCGGTTAGCAGCGCCCCATTCTGGAACAGCATGCCCATGCGCTTGCGCAACTCGAACAGCGCCTTGCGCGACTGCTGGTGAACATCGATGCCGTCAAATTCGATGGTGCCGGCGCCGGGACGCCACTGGCCGCCAATCAAGCGCAACAGGGTGGTCTTGCCGGTGCCGCTCGGCCCCATGATGGCAGTCACTTTGCCGCGCGGGATGTCGATATCGACGCCGTCGTAAATGACTTTCGCGCCGAAGCCGAAACGCAGGCCGCGTACACGCACGAGGATATCCGGGGCCGTCGCAGACGTCATAACGCGGTCATTTCGAAATCGGTCGTATGGGTCAAAAGCGGGCGCGCTACCTGCCGGGGGAATGAGCCCCGCTTCACCCACAGGACGGGAGTTTCTTCGGAGACTCGGCACGACGACCGCTGGAATAGGCGCCATTTTACCGCATGCGATGGCAAGAAATGTAATGGCGGTTACGTTTGCGCCTCCAAGGCATGTATCCGAGGTTCGGAAGCGGCAGGATTTGCCGCCGCTTTCCTTGCGTGGGTCACGGATTGCTGGCCGTCTGCGGATCGCCGGCCGGTGCCGCATCGCCAAGGCCGAATAGCAGCCGCACATCCGGGGTGCCGTTGCCGGTCATATAGTTATAGTCACTGGAGCGCTCGTGAGTGTAGTAGTGACCGTCGTAACCGGGGATATCGCGATGGTAGAACTGCAAATCCGCCGGTGCTTTCCGGCCGCCGGCGTCGTTCTGCTGTGCAGCTTGTTTGTACAGGAAAGTATTGATTTGACCTAGCCGATCGCCAGTGGCTTGCACCGCCAGAGCCAGCGCGCCGGCGAATTCCGGCGCGGCAACCGAGGTACCGATCAGGCCGTATCGCGAGCCGCCAATCCAGGTGATCACATAACTGCGTGCCGCCGCACAAGGCAACAGCGCGATGCCGCTCGGGCAGCCGCCGACCTGCATGCCGACGTCGGGTACCGTGCGTTTCGACGAGCGTGTGTCGATCCGTGACTGATAGGACAACGCGTCGAAATAATCGCTGACGCCGCCGCCAGCGCCCCACCAGCCGCCGAGAACGTCGACGCCCAAGCCGAAGGGGTCATAGGGAATTTCCTTGTCGCCCCACGCATTCTCGCTGACGTATTCCGAAGTCAGTGTCGGTGGCACGGTCTGCGGATTAGGAGGTGTTGTCGTCAACAGGTTGGTGCCGCCGACGGCAGTGACGTGCGGACTCGATGCGGGAAACGAAACGCCGGTAATGAAACGCGGTTGTACGATGGGGTGAGCCCATAAGTAGTTCGTCGTCGTACATTCAAGCGCGCCCGAGTCGCCGGAACTGGCGACAAAAGTGATGCCCTGCGCATTGCCTTGTGCGAAAAGCATGTCATAGGCATCGAGCAGCGCGGTGTAGTCGGTCCCGCCGTTGTACCGCGCGGTGTAGTACAGCTCGCACTCGCCGAACGATGAATTGACGATATCGTAGTCGTTGGACTCGACGATCTCCGTGAGGCCGGCAAGGATATTGTCATCGGAAAGATCCGGTAGATCGACGAGTGTGACCGACGCGCCCGGCGCGCCGCCGAGCACCTGCTGCACGTCCAGCGACGCTTCGGTTGAAAGGTTGGGATCGAATGGCGCGCCGCCATTGATGTACACGCGTCCGGCCAGCGTCGGCGCCGGTTGGTGGGTAGTGGTTTGGAAATGCTCGTTATTGAACATTGCTTGAATGTCGGAATCGAGCACGTCGTTGTCCATCAAGACTGCGACCCTGGCGCCCGTGCCATCGAGATTGCGGCCATTAATCCGTGTCGTATAGGCCGGATAGTCATAAGCCTGTTTCAGGTCGTTGTAGTAATAGCCGCCGGCGTTGCCAGCGCGGCTGTCGGTCGAAACCAGACCGATATTGCGCACCATCGCGTGCGCCGGAAGTTTGCGCGAAAAGTTGGCAATTACGGCGCCTTCGCTGGTGAGCGCAGCCGGCAGTGTCAGGGTGTTTTCAGCTACCAGACGTTCGGTGCTGAAGCGTGATGCCACCGCGTTCAGGCGAGTGTTGAAGAAATGCTGTACACGATCGGCGGTGCCGACTACCTGCAACGAGCGCGAGTGCACGCGCGTGACGGTGAATCCTCCTGCTTCCAGAGCGGACTTCACATGGTTGATGGCTGTCGCCGTCGGACCAAAACGCCGTGCAAACTGGGCCGGCGTCAGCCATTGGTGATAGCGAGGCGATTCAGGGTTCTGCTGATCCTCGATCAGCTTTTCCAGACGGGCGTGATCGCGGACTGGCAGGTAGACCGCGAATGTCACCGCACGGTCCGTAGCAGCCGGAGCGGTTGGTGCCGCCGTTTCCTGCGCATTTGCGGATATCGAAGCAAGCACCCCGCCGGCGACGATGATACCCAATGCAACAAATTTCATTTCCATATGTGGCTTCTCTCTATTTATGGGCGCTTCGGACTCCGCAAGCATCGAGCCAGAATTCGAGGCCGTCTATACCAAAGATACTTTATTCCGGCGTCGATTCTGGTCACGCGTTTATGGTATTGCCAAGGCCGAGCGCGGAAATCAGGTTTCGTGTTAACACGTCGCCGACCGCGCCGATGTCTGATGGCCCACCCAGATCGCTGACTTGCGTCATGCGCATGCCCTGATAGCCGCAAGGATTGATACGCGAGAACGGTTCCAGATCCATCGCCACGTTCAGTGCCAAACCGTGATAGCTGCGCCCGTTGCGGATGCGCAGGCCGAGGGAGCCGATCTTGCGCTCGCCGACATATACTCCCGGGGCGTCCCGCCGCGCATGCGCTTCGATGCCGTAGCCCGCCAGCGTGGCGATAATCGCGCTCTCGATATTCGTAACCAGACTGCGTACGCCATAGCCGAGGCGGTTGATATCGACCATCACATAGACGACCAGCTGACCAGGGCCATGATAGGTCACCTGCCCCCCGCGATCGCTCTGCACGACTGGAATATCACCCGGTGCCAGCAAGTGTTGCGGCTTACTGGCCTGACCGAGTGTGAATACCGGCGGATGTTCGAGCAGCCACAGCTCATCGGGCGTGTCAGCGTCGCGCGCGCGAGTGAACTCGCGCATCGCGGCGAAGGTTTCGGCGTAGGGACACATGCCCAGATGGCGGATCATGGTCTGCGCGGTGGCAGTGGTCACAGAGTCGTCTCGATGCGGTTGCGCTTCCAGATTGCCCCTGGGGAGAGCACCCAGGATAGCTTCAAGCCGTCAGGGAAAGCACCATGTGCCGTGACCCGGGGACGTCGGCGCCGGGACGGCCGGCGAATGCCCTTTCTTCCGTCACGACGAAACCGAGGCGTCGATATAGCTGCTCGGCGCGGCCATTGTCGAGCGCCACATCCAGGCTCACCTGCCGGTAACGGTTCAGCCGCGCCTTGGCGACGATATGGGCGAGCAGCGCCGAACCTACGCCCTTGCCGCGCAGGTCGACGCTGACGCCGAAATTGGCGATATACAACCCATCGCGCGATGGTGCTTTCAACACCGATTGCGAATGGCCCGCATTCCGCATCACGCCAGGCACGGCCGGCAGGTTGTAGAAATGCAGAATGGCCCGTGCCGTTTCGAGGTTCAGCGCCAGCAGGCGCGTGCCGTCATAGCACGCGGCGACGCCAACCACCCGACCGCTGTGTTCGGCGACCGTATGGATGCGGTGCCCAAGGAAGCCGCCGCCATGGCGAAATGCATGCTCGACGAAGTCGCGCGCGCGGTGCCTGCGCGTCGCAAACATGTATTCGATCAGCTTAGGCCCCGAGCTGTAGACCAGTGGCAGACAGACTTCGGCGTCATCGCCGCGGGCGGGCCTGCAACGCAAATCCACTTGATCCAACAGCTCGGTCGTGCATCAAGTCCAGTGCAGCCACAAGCGGATCGTATCGACGATCCGCGTCCACAGGCTGCCCTTAGCGATCGGCTTCATCGCGACCAGTGCGACCGTCTTCATCGGCTTGCCATTCAGGCTGATGATTGCCTGTCCAACCGGCTGGCCAGCGGCGAACGGTGCGATGAGCGGCGTGTTGATGGTCTGCGTGACTTGCAGTTGCGACTTGCTGTCGCGCGGCAGCGACAGCGCGACCGGCTCCAGTGTGCCGACTTGCAGCTGCGTTTCCGCGCCTTTCCAGACGCGCACGGTTGCGGCCGGAGCGGCCGGGCCGAAGAAGTTGTCAGTTTCGTAGAAGCGGAAGCCCCAGTTCAGCAACGCGAGACTGGCCTGTTCGCGGCCGTTCCAGCTTTTCGTGCCCATCACCGCGGAAATGAGGCGGCGGCCGTCGCGCACTGCCGAGGACAGCAGGCAATAGCCAGCGGCCTCGGTGTGGCCGGTCTTGATGCCGTCCACCGTCGGATCCTTATCGAGCAGGCCGTTGCGGTTGTATTGCTTGATGCCGTGGTAAGTGAATTCGCGCTCGGCGAAGATTTTGTACAGATCCGGAAAGTCGCGGATCAGCGCGCGTGCGAGGATCGTGAGGTTATGCGCGGTAGTGTAGTGCGCGGGATTCGGCATGCCGCTGGCGTCGGCGAAATGCGTGCTCTTCATCCCCAACTTCTGTGCGTACTGATTCATCAACTGGGCGAATACGTCCTCGCTGCCGCCGAGATACTCGGCCACCGCGACGCTGGAGTCGTTGCCGGACTGGATGATGATGCCGCGCAGCAGATCGGACAATTTCACGCGACTGCCGACATCGATGAACATGCGTGATTCGCTGGAATCGATGCCTTCCTTCCATGCTTTCTGGCTGATTAGCACCTCATCGTCGAGATGCACGCGTCCCTGCTTGATCTCGTCGAACGCGATGTAGACCGTCATCACCTTGGTGATGCTGGCCGGCTCGACCCGCGCATCGGCATTGAAGTCTGCAATCAGATCGCCGGTTTCGGCGTCGAGCAGCGCATAGCTCTTCGCGTCGATGGTCGGAGGTGGCGGCACATCGGCGTAAGCAACCGCGGTGGTGAGGACGAACAGGGCAAGCGAGGAGATCAGCTTTTTCATGGCGGTGCGTATTCCCGGCGGGTGACAAAATCGACGGAGAGATGTCGGCCGGCGAGTTTATACGACCCGGTTTTCCGGAACTAATTTTCGACCGGAATCGAAGGGAATTGCTTATTGGCAAGGAACAGCCGCGTCGCTTCCAGCGCGGTGGCATCGAGGAATGGACCGACCAGCACGCGATAATTGAATCCTGCGCCGACTGGGTCGCTGCGCAGTTGCACCGATGAAACGCCGAGTTCGTGCAACTGTTCGCGCAGCGATGCCGCGTTGATGGGATCGGTAAACGCACCCGCTTGGAGGAACTGCGCGGTTCTGCTCGCGGCCGCGGATGATGGGCCGCTCTCAGTCGCCGATGGCGCTGCGCCGGCGCTTGCGTTCACGACAGGTGCCGGTATCGGGGCGGCGGTAACCCGCGGCGCCGTCGGCGCAACCTCGGGTTTCATCACGGGTGCGGCGCCGATTGCCGGCGGCGGCTGTGGAACGGGTCCTGGGTCCGGCACAATCACTTCGATCTGCACCGGGACTTCACCGTGGCCGAGCATGTCGAGCCGTGTTGCGGCGGCGTAGGACAGGTCGATGATGCGGCCGGAGTGGAACGGGCCGCGATCGTTGACGCGGACAATGACGCTCTTGCCGTTCTCGAGATTGGTGACATGCACATAGCACGGAATCGGCAGCGTCTTGTGCGCGGCAGTCATCTTGAACATGTCGTAGCGCTCGCCGCTCGCGGTACGCCGGCCGTGAAATTTCTTGCCATACCACGAGGCATAGCCGCGCTGCTTGAAGCCGGCGGGCTCTTGCATCACCTGATAGCGCTGTCCGAGCGCGCTGTAGGATTCCGGATTGCCGCTTTCGCTGGGCGGTTCGACTTTGGGAACCGCGTCCGGGACTTTGGCGATGTCGGGGGGGATTTCCGTCGCCACTGGCGGGCCGTCCTGCGCCGGACCGGTACCGGATTCACGCACCGGCCCGCTGGTGCACGCTGCCAGCCCGAGGCTTGCCAGCGCCAACCATACAAGCAACCGCTGCGGGATCATTCGCTCGGCGCGGTCTGCGCGTGCGCAATCGCGTTGGCGAGGGCAGCCACGGAAGCCGCGTAGAAGACGTGCGGGTTATAACTCATCACACTGAAGAAGTTCGACAGCGCCAGCCAGTAGTCCGCGCCGTTGCCGCGCTTGAGTTCAACGAGGCCGGCCGGCAATGCGGCTGGCAGCGGTTGTGGCAGCTCGATACCCGCGTGCATCAGCGCGCCGACCGTGAGCGTCGCCGCGCGCCCGTTGCGGGGCATATCCGACGACCAGTCGTCAGGAACCCGCGCCGTCACGTACAGAGGCTCGCCGCGCTGCCACTCCGCGTTCGAGCGGAAGTGGGCGAGATAGTTGGCAACGCTGCCGATGGCGTCCGCCGTCGACCATAGATCAACGCGGCCGTTACCGTCGAAATCGACGCCCAGCTTCAAGTAGTTGCTCGGCATGAACTGCGCGGCGCCGAGTGCGCCGGCGTAGGAACCGCGCAGCGCCGCCGGTTCGAAACCATTGCGCCGGCACAGCACGAAATACTGTTCCAGCTCGCCGCGGAAAAAATCCGCCCGTGTTGGATGATCGAAGCCCAGTGTCGCCAGCGCGTCGAGCGCGCGGTGGCGGCCGGTGAACGAGCCATATTTGGTTTCGACGCCCAGCACGGCCGTGACGACTTGCGGCGGGACGCCATATTCAGTCTCGGCGCGCGCCAGCCAGTGACGGTTTTCACGCATGAAACGCAAGCCGGCGGCGATGTTGGTCTGGTTGACGTGGATCGGCTCATAGGCGTCCCAGGTCAGCGTGCGTTCCTTGGCCGTTTGCTCGGCAACGATCAACTGCGGCAGCTGCTTGGCTGCGGCGAGCGCCTGCCTGACCCAATCGATGTCCTGATCGGAAAAGCCGTAGTCCGCGCGCAGCGACGCGTACATGGTTACGGCGCGCGCATCTTCGCTGTAGTCGGCGCACGCGATCGTGCTCGACAGCAACAATAAGAGGCTCGCCAGGATTCGCATTAGTTGGTCAACAGCTTTCTATGTGTATGCACGGACATGAGCATACCGAAGCCGGCCAGCAGGCTGACCATCGAGGTGCCGCCATAGCTGACGAGTGGCAGCGGCACGCCTACCACCGGTAGCAGGCCGATGACCATGCCCATGTTGATGAACACATAGATGAAGAAGGTCAGGCTCAGCGAGCCGGCCAGCAGGCGCTGGAAGGTATCCTGCCCGCGCAGCGCGATCAGCAGCCCGCGCGCGACCACCCCGCAGTACAGCGTCAGCAGCAGCAGCACGCCAAGCAGCCCGAGCTCTTCCGAATAAACCGCGAAGATGAAATCGGTGTGCGCTTCGGGTAGAAAATCAAGCTTGGCTTGCGTGCCCATCAGCCAGCCCTTGCCGAACAGGCCGCCGGAGCCGATCGCGATTTCGCTCTGCGTGATGTGATAGCCGGCGCCGAGCGGATCGCGGGCCGGATCGAGAAAGGTCAGTACGCGATTACGCTGGTAATCGTGCAGTTTCAGCCATAGCAGCGGTGCCGAAGCGGCGGCGCTGCTTACAGCAACGAGAATCCACCGCCACGACAGGCCGCCGAAGTACAGCGCAAACACGCCCGCGACCAGCACCAGCGCGGAGGTGCCGAGGTCTGGCTGTATTGCAATCAGGCCGGTGGGGACGGCGATCATCGCCAGTGTCAGCAGGATCGTATCAGCCTGCGGCGGCAGCCGGCGGCCGTGGATGAATGCGGAGACCATGATCGGCATCGCCAGCTTCATCATCTCCGACGGCTGGAAGCGCATGACCTTGAGATCCAGCCAACGCTGGGCGCCCTTGGCATGCTGGCCCAGCAGCAGCACGGCCACCAGCAGCAGCAGCGCGAACACATAGAGATACGGCGCGGCCGCTCGGTAGGCTTCCGGCGGGACCTGCGCGAGCGCGATCATGACGACGAGGCCGAGCCCAATGCGCTCGGCCTGGCTGATGACGGAATCGAGCGAATGTCCGGACGCCGAATACAGCTCCAGCAATCCCAGCCCCGAAATCGACAGCAATAGTCCGAGCAGCCACAGATCAACATGCAGCCGCGCGAGAAACTCGCCGAGGCTCGGTCCGGGGGTACGTGCGAGGGGATCGAGGATGCTCATCGTGCTGAATCAGGATCGTCGTTGACAGTGTCTTCGTCTTCGTCTTCGTCTTCGTCTTCGTCGTTAGTGTCTTGCGTGTTATCGGCCGGCGGCAGCGTCTCGACAGGGCTTGCTGGCGTTGCTGCGGCAGTGGGTACCGCGCCCGGGATTTGATACACCACTTTCCCCAGCAACCACTGGTCGATCATCTGCCGCGCGATCGGGGCCGCCACCGATGCGCCGTGTCCGCCATGCTCCGCGATCACCGCGATCGCGATCCGCGGGTCCTCGACCGGCGCGAAAGCGATGAACAAAGCATGGTCGCGCAGCTTCAGCGGCGTCGCTTCCTGCTTGGGCGCGTTTTCCTCGTCCTGCGCCAGGCCTGCGACCTGCGCGCTGCCGGTTTTGCCGGCCGCGGTATAGGGGGCGTCCTTGAACACTTGGAACGCCGTGCCTCCGGCGGCCTGCGTGACATCGTGCATGCCGGCGATGACGCGGTCGAAGATGGCGGGATCGGAGCTCTGTACAGGCGGCAGCATCTGCGGTGTGACGCCGGTGGTCTGGTGCGTGAGCGGATCCTCGAAGGCGTGTACCAGATGCGGCTTGAAGCCGGCGCCGTGCATCGCCATGCGCGCGGTGGCCAGCGCGAGCTGCATCGGCGTTACCTGCCAATAGCCCTGGCCGATGCCCAGGTTCAGCGTTTCGCCGGGATACCAGACTTCGTGATGCATGCGACGCTTCCAGTCGCGCGACGGTAGCAGACCGGCTTTCTCGCTCGGCACGTCAACGCCGGTGGCTTGGCCGTAGCCGAACTGGGTCAGCATCTCGTCAATGCGGTCGACGCCGAGGTTGTTGGCAACCGTGTAGAAGAAAACGTCGCAGGAATGCGCGATCGCTTCCTCCAGGTCGAGCGCACCGTGGCCGTGGCGTTTCCAGCAGCGGTATTTGTGCGAGCTGTTTGGCAGGTAGAAAGTGCCGGAGCAGTAGACGCGCTGTGTGGGATTGACGGCGTTGTAATTGAGGCCAGCCAGCGCCATGAACGGCTTGATCGTTGAGCCGGGCGGGTAGGTGCCGAGCATCGCGCGGTTGTATAGCGGACGATCCGGATCGTCGAGCAGGCTTTGGTAGGTCGCGTTGTCGATGCCTTCGACGAATTCGCTTGGATCGAAGCCCGGCTTGCTGACCAGCGCCAGCACTTCGCCGTTACGCGGATCGATGGCGACCACCGCGCCATCCAGTTCGCCGAGTGCCTGCTCGGCGATCGTCTGCAGCTTGGCGTCGAGCGTCAGTACCAGGTTTTTGCCGGCCTGCCCGGCGCGCGCATTGAGATCGCGCAGCGGACGTCCGCCGGCATTCGCCTCGACGATGCGCGCACCCGGCGTGCCGCGCAGCTCATCCTCATGGCTGCGTTCGATGCCGGTGCGGCCGATCTGCGTCAGACCCTGGTACTGACTTTCATCTAGATTCGCATAGTCAGTTTCGGTGATGCCGCCGACGTAGCCGATCACGTGCGCGGTGGCGGGCCCGAGCGGATAACTGCGCACGAGCCCGGCAGTGATATCGACGCCATCGAAGTCGTAGCGGTTGAGCTCGTAGCGCGCGACTTCGTCGGCCGAGAGATTCGAGCGCAGTACCACGCTGCGGTAATGCGGCGTCTTGCGCATGCGGTCGCGGAAGCGCGCGATATCGACATCGGTGATATGCACCAGCTTCGACAGCCGGTCGAGCGTGTCCTTGAGATTATCGACCTGTTCGGGCGTGATCTCGAGTTCGAACGCCGGTTGATTCTGTGCCAGCATCGCGCCGTTGCGGTCGTAGATCAGGCCGCGCACCGGCGGCACCGGCAGCACGCGCATGCGGTTATCGTCGGAGCGCGTGCTGAAGTAGCTGTGCTGGATGATTTGCAGATCGGCGAGGCGGCCGACCAGCAGCACGACACAGACCAGGCCCAATATGCCGGCCACCGCCGCGCGCATTCCGAAAGTGCGCCGCTCCTCGTGCAGATCGCGGAGCGCTTCGTAGCTGTTCAGAGGCATTGCCGGGGCCCGATCAGATGCGCGCGCGCAAGCGCCGCTGCACGCGCCGCCGCATGCGTAGGGTGTCGAGCGTCGTGACCACCAATGGCCATGCGACCGTGGTGGCCGCTGCTGGTCCCCAGCGCAGCATGGGGTCGGCCGGGTGTCTGGCCAGACCGTCCAGCCAGAACAGTGCGAATTCGTAAAGTGTCCATACCGGGCAAAGGACCAGCGCGATCTGCCACAGCGGCATCAGTACTAGCGTCGCACGCAGGCGCAGCAGCAGATAGCCGAGACCGACGAGCGCCAGCGCATGCTCTCCGAGCGGAGCGCCGAGCAGTACGTCCGTCGCCAGACCGTACAGGAAACCGATGAACATGATCGGCAGATCGGGGTCTGACATGACCGCGTATCCGACCAGCAGGGGCAGCCACAGCGGACGCCACGGTGCGAGCAGATCGGGCAGAACGATCATCTGTGCCAGCAATCCCAGCAGCAGAGCGCCGAAAAGGCGTCCGATCCGCATCAGAATCATTGATGCGGCCTGGCTTTCTTGCGGGAAGACGGCGTGGCGGCCGGTGCGGGTGCAGGTTCGGCGGAAGGCAGTTGCTCACCGGAGCTTTCGCTCCACACCAGCAGGGCTTGCCGCCCCTGGTTGATGTGGGCGCTTGGATAGGCGATTGCTTCCATGAAGGTTTCGCCCGCGTTGTGGCGGAGTTCGTGGATTTCACCTACCGGATAGCCGGCCGGAAAGCGGCCACCGAGGCCCGAGGATACGATCAAATCGCCGACTTTCACGTCTGCATTGCCCGGCAGATAGGGCAGCGACAGGCCGAAGCCGTCACCACGGCCAAGCGCGATGGTTTGCAGACCGGTGCGATTGATCTCGACTGGAATGCCGTGGTTCGGATCGGTGATCAGGAGGGCTACGCTATTGTGTGGATTGATCTCGATGACCTGGCCCAGCACACCGAACGAGTCCACCAATGCCTGCCCGCGATAGACGCCGTCCGCGCTGCCCTTGTTGAGCACGATCTGGTGGCGATAGGGATCCTGGCTCACGGTCAGGATTTCGGCGACCAGCACGCGCTGCTGGAGACTGACGGCAGACGACAACAGGCCGCGCAAGCGCTCGTTCTCGGCTTCGAGCGCGGCCAGTTTCTGCAATTGTGCTTCGAGGATCAGCTGCTTTTCGCGCAATTGCCGGTTTTCGCCAAGCACATTGCCGCGGTCGACATAGCGATGCCATGCATCGCCGATATTGGCCGGCACGCCGACCGCCCAGATCAGTGGCTGCAAGGCTGTTGCCGCCCATTGCCGTGCAGCCTGCAGTGGCGCGCTGCGCTGTTGCAGTACCAGCAGACCGATCGCTATGGCGATGAGTAGGAACGCGCGCAACCCGATTCCGGGGCCGCGCGGAAACAGCGGCGGGCGGTGCCGGTCAGACAGCGGGGTCATCGGGGACCGTGACTCCGGAACCTGCGAATGGGCGGAGTCTTCATCTCACTCCGTTTTGATCGACGGTGTTTCAGTCAACGGTGTAAATGTCGCCCTGGCGGTCAAGCATGTCGAGCAACATGCCACCGCCGCGCGCCACGCAGGTCAGGGGATCGTCGGCGATGAGGACCGGCAGGCCGGTTTCCTCCGACAACAGCTTGTCGATATCGCGTAGCAACGCGCCGCCACCAGTCAGAACGATGCCGCGCTCGGCGACATCCGAGCCGAGTTCCGGAGGTGTGCGTTCGAGTGCTTGCTTGACGGCTTTGACGATACCGGCCAGCGGTTCCTGCAGGGCGTCGAGCACCTCATTGGAATTCATCGTGAAGTTGCGCGGTACGCCGGCGGCGAGGTGACGGCCGACGACGTCGATTTCCTGCACTTCCGGTCCCGGGAACGCGGTGCCGATCTCCTGTTTGATGCGCTCGGCGGTGGCTTCGCCGATCAGCATGTTGTACTGGCGGCGCACGTAGCTGACGATGGCTTCGTCGAACTTGTCGCCGCCGATGCGCACTGATTCGGCATAGACGACGCCGTTCAGTGAGATCACCGCGACTTCGGAAGTGCCGCCGCCGATATCGACGACCATCGAGCCGCGCGCTTCCTGGATCGGAATGCCGGCGCCGAGGGCAGCGGCGATCGGTTCTTCGATGACGAAGACCTTGCGCGCGCCGGCGTTTTCGACGGATTCGCGGATGGCGCGGCGTTCAACCTGCGTCGAACCGTAGGGTACGCAGACGATGACCCGTGTCAGCGGTTTCATCACGCGGCCTTTCTGCACCTTGCGGATGAAATGCTGGAGCATCTTTTCCGTGACGGTGTAGTCGGCGATGACACCGTCGCGCAGCGGGCGGATCGTCGTGATGTTGTTCGGCGTGCGGCCCAGCATGCGCTTGGCGTCGATGCCAACGGCCTCGATTTTCTTGCTGCCGCGCGCGTCCAGGCGGATGGCGACGACAGAGGGTTCGTTCAGCACGATGCCTTCATCGCGAACATAGATGAGCGTGTTCGCGGTGCCCAGGTCGATGGAGAGATCGTTAACGAATAAACGGCGGACGGCGTCGAACATCATCGATATCGATAGTGAAGTCGGGAGTCAGTAAGTCGGGGTCTTCCAGTGAACCCGCGGGTTCGCGAGAGACGCTGTCGAATCTAAAGAGCGCTACGCCGAGCCGGCGCGGCCACGGCGAAAACCAATGTTTACGTTAAAATCTATAATCGTTCAAGCATAACCCATTTGCGTGCGCAAAAGTCTGCCTTCCATGGGCGGGGACCGATACGCAATTGCGGGCTCCCGCGCGGATATCGCGCGACTCATTGCAGCCAAGGACGTGACCTGTGACCCAGCCGGATTTCAAACCATGAGCCTGACCCCCGATCAAATCAAACAGGTGGCGCATCTGGCCCGGCTCGAATTGCAGCCGGAGCAGGGCGATCACTATGCACGGCAGCTGTCGAACATCTTCGAGCTGGTCGGCCAGCTCTCCCGCGCCGACACCAGCACCGTCGCGCCGATGGCGCATCCGCTGGACATGGTTCAGCGCCTGCGCCCCGACGCCGTGACCGATCCGGTCGGTGAGGCCGGCCGCGCGGTATTTCAGAGTATCGCGCCGGCGGTTACGGATGGCCTGTATATGGTGCCGAAGGTCATCGAGTAACTCGATTCCGGCGCTTCGTTGTCCTCATCCACTTCAGATTTGCGATCCCCCCAATGGACAAGTTTTCGATCAGGCAGCTCGCGGACGGTTTGCGCGCGAAAAAATTCTCGTCGCGCGAGCTGACCGCACACTTCCTCAAGCGCATCAAAACGCACGACGGCAAGCTCAACAGCTTCATCACCGTCACCGGCGAGCAGGCGCTGCAGCAGGCGGACGCGGCGGATGCGCGCATCGCCCGGGGCGAAACCGGCCCGCTGCTCGGCGTGCCGATCGCGCAAAAGGATATTTTCTGTACGACCGGCGTGCGCACCTCCTGCGCCTCGAAAATGCTCGACAAATTCGTCGCCCCGTATGACGCGACGATCGTCAAAAAGCTGCATGCGGAAGCCGGCGGCGTCATGCTCGGCAAGTGCAACATGGACGAGTTCGCGATGGGCTCGTCGAACGAGACGAGCTGGTATGGGCCGGTCAAAAATCCCTGGAATCTGGACTGCGTGCCGGGCGGCAGCTCCGGCGGTTCGGTCGCGGCAGTCGCGGCCGGCCTCGCACCGGCAGCCACGGCGACGGATACCGGGGGCTCGATCCGCCAGCCGGCTGCGCTGACCAATCTCACCGGCATCAAGCCGACCTACGGCCGCGTGTCGCGCTTCGGCATGATCGCATTCGCATCGAGTCTCGATCAGGCCGGCGTCGTTGCGCGCAGTGCCGAGGATGCGGCCTATGTGCTGCAGGCGATGGCGGGCTTCGATCCGCTGGATTCCACCAGCGTCGAACGGCCGGTCGATAACTACGTCGCCGCCCTGAGTACCCCGATCAAGGGCATGAAGATCGGGTTGCCGAAGGAATATTTCGCCGAAGGACTGGCACCGTCGTCACGCGCCTGCATCGACCTGGCGATCAAAAAGCTCCAGGAACTGGGTGCCAGCGTGCGCGAGATCAGCCTGCCGAATGCGCCGCTGTCGGTCCCCACCTATTACGTCGTCGCCCCGGCCGAAGCTTCGAGCAACCTATCGCGCTATGACGGCGTGCGCTTCGGTCATCGCGCGGAAGGCGTCAAGTCGCTCGAAGAACTTTACAAGCGTTCGCGCGGCGAGGGCTTCGGTGCCGAGGTGCAGCGCCGCATCATGATTGGCACCTATGTGTTGAGCCATGGCTACTACGATGCCTATTACCTGAAGGCGCAGAAAGTACGTCGTCTGATTTACGACGATTTCCGCCGCGCCTTCGGCGAGGTCGATCTGGTGCTCGGTCCAACCGCGACCGATGTCGCATTCAAGCTCGGCGCCAAGACCGACGATCCAGTCGCGATGTATCTGAACGACATCTATACCATCGCCGCCAACCTCGCCGGCATTCCGGCGATGAGCCTGCCCTGCGGTTTGGTGGACGGCTTGCCGGTCGGTATGCAGCTGATGGGCAATTTCTTCGACGAGGCGCGCATGCTGAACGTCGCGCATCAGTTCCAGCTTGCGACCGACTGGCATACGAAGCGGCCAGGAGGGTTCGAATAATGGCTTACGATTTTGTGGAACGCGGCTGGGAAGCCGTCATTGGGCTGGAAGTGCATTGCCAGCTTCTCACCAAAACCAAGATTTTTTCCGGCGCGCCGACCACCTATGGCGCCGCGCCCAATACTCAGGCCGACGGTGTCACGCTCGGGTTGCCGGGCGTGCTGCCGGTGCTGAACCAGGACGCGCTGCGCATGGCGGTGACCTTCGGTTTGGCGTCCGAGGCGCAGATCGCGCCGCGCTGCGTGTTTGCGCGCAAGCATTACTTCTATCCCGACCTGCCGAAGGGTTACCAGATTTCGCAGTACGAGCTGCCGATCGTGGCAAAAGGACGGCTAGCGATCGAGCTCGATGACGGTTCGACCAAAACCATCGGCATCACGCGCGCACACATGGAAGAGGACGCCGGCAAATCGCTGCACGAAAATTTCAGCGGCCAGACCGGCATCGATCTTAACCGTGCCGGTACGCCGTTGATCGAAATCGTATCCGAGCCGGAAATCCGCTCGGCGTCCGAGGCAGTGGCCTATCTGAAGAAACTGCATCAGTTGGTCGTCTATCTCGGCATCTGCGACGGCAACATGCAGGAGGGCTCGTTCCGCTGCGACGCCAATGTTTCCGTGCGTCGCAAGGGCGCCGAGAAATTCGGCACGCGCACCGAGACCAAGAACGTCAACTCGTTCCGCTATGTCGAGAAGGCGATCGAGTTCGAGATCGAGCGCCAGATCGAGGTGCTGGAAGCCGGCGGCAAGATTCATCAGGAAACGCGGCTGTTCAATCCTGACACTGGCGAAACGCGGGCGATGCGCAGCAAGGAAGATGCGAACGACTATCGCTATTTTCCGGATCCCGATCTGCTGCCGGTCGTGTGCACCGCCGAGTACATCGAAGCGATCCGCAAATCGCTGCCGGAGTTGCCGGACGCAAAGAGGGCGCGCTTCGAGCGCGACCACGGCTTGTCGGCCTACGACGCGAAGACACTGACCAGTTCGCGCGAACTTGCCGCTTATTACGAGTCGGTGGTCGCGGCCTCGGGCGCAGAAGCGAAGATCTGCGCGAACTGGGTTTCCACCGATTTGCTTGGCGCGCTGAACAAGCTTGGCAAGGACATCAGCGAGTCGCCGATTGCGGCGGACGCATTTGCTTGCCTGCTCAAGCGCATCGCTGACAAGACCATCTCCGGCAAGATCGCCAAGGAAGTGTTCGAGGCGATGATCACCGGCGAAGGCAGCGCTGACGACATCATCAAGGCCAAGGGCCTCGTGCAGATCACCGACGAGTCCGCGATCGTCAAGGCGATTGAAGAGGTGATGGCAAAGAATCCGGTGCAGCTTGCCGACTACCGCTCCGGCAAAGACAAGTTGTTCGGCTTCTTTGTCGGCCAGGTGATGAAGGCGACGCAGGGCAAGGCGAATCCGGATGCACTGAACCGGCTGCTGAAAGCCAAGCTGCAGGGATGAGACCGTGAGCATCGAATCTGCGGAACGGGTGCGCGTAGAAATTCGTGCCGGTGTTGCCTACGTCACGATGGTGCGTGCCGAAAAATATAATGGACTCGACTGGGCGATGGTCAATGGTCTGATCGGCGCTGCCAAGCGGATCAGCGAGGATCGCGCGGTGCGTGCCGTGATTCTGAGCGGCGAGGGCAAGGCGTTCAGTACCGGTCTCGACTTCAAGGCGTTCGGCCAGACGCCGGATTTGCTCAAGCGCGGCTTCGTCGAACTGGATGGACGCACCACCAATTTGTTTCAGGAAGTTGCCTGGTGCTGGCGTCGTCTGCCCGTGCCCGTGATCGCGGTGCTGCACGGCCGCTGCTATGGCGGCGCTTTGCAGATCGCGCTGGCGGCGGATTTCCGTTTCGCCACGCCGGATTGCGAATTCTCGATCATGGAGATCAAGTGGGGTCTGATTCCAGACATGACCGGTGCGGTGACTTTGCGCGAGCTGATCGGTATCGACCACGCCAAGGAGTTGACGATGACCGGGCGCCTGTTCAGCGGTACCGAAGCCAAGACATTGAAGCTTGTGACTGATGTTGCTGCCGATCCATTGGCTGCCGCGGAGGCGCTGGCCGCGCAGATCAAGACGCGTTCGCCAGATGCGGTCGCAGCGGCCAAGGCACTGTTCGACACGACTTGGAATGCCGGCGAGGCCGAGGTGCTGGCGACTGAACGACGTGTGCAGGCCGAACTATTGTTCAGCGCCAGCCAGACTGAAGCGCTGCAGGCGAATTTTCAGAAGCGTGAGCCGACGTTTGGGCCGCGCCGCTTTGGCGGCTGATTTTTGCTGGAGGCATGCGTTTTTTTGACTGTCACCGGTTTTGAACATCGACCCGATTCCCATGAACGTTTTGACCGGCTTTTCCTTCGATAACCATATCGCGCACGGTGCCTTCGTCGAGCTTTCCGACGGCGTCGATGAATTACTGAATCATCGCGACTACAACGGCGATGTGCGCAATCTGATCGGCGAAGCCATGGCCGCGATGCCGTTGTTGGCTACGCACCTGAGTTTTGATGGCCGCATCAACCTGCAGTTCCAGGGCGACGGCGGGCGCGGTGTGCGTTCGGCGCATAGGGCGCATGCGCCGGACGCGCCGCACATGCAACTGCTGGTCGCACAGATTGACCATCACCTCAATGTCCGCGGCATGGCCAAGGCGCCGCCGGATCTCTCCGGCAGCTTCACCGATTTGCTGTATGGGGGCGTGCTGGCACTGATGCTGGAACCCCTCAGTGACCTGCGCATTCCCAGTCAGGCCCTGGTGCTGATTCAGGGTGATTCGCTCGCCGAAGCACTCGAAGGATATTTCTCGCAGTCCGAGCAATTGCCGACACTGATCCGGCTGGCCGTCGACGGCAATCGTTTATGCGGTTTCCTGTTGCAGCGCATGCCGCTGGAACATACGCGTGCGACTGAAGAAGACTGGGAACATCTGGTTACGCTGGCGCGGACGCTGACGCGTGAAGAGCTGCTGACGGTCAATCCGCCGATGCTGCTGCGGCGATTATTTGCCGACGAGCCGGTGCGCATATTCAAGCCACGGCCGGTGACGGTAACCTGCCGCTGTGATCGCGCCGGTATCTCGACGATGCTGTTGTCGCTCGGACGCGACGAAGTCGATTCCATCGTCACCGAGCAGGGCAAAGTCGAAGTCACTTGCGAGTTCTGCGGGCGGCAATATGTGTTTACGCCCAGCGATGTGGTCACGCTGTTCGCCGCCGCCGGCGCGCCACCGGGTCAGACCAAGCACTAGCATGATTGTTCCACGCTATCGCATTGCGCCATCGCTGATTCCCGGGGCCGGCAAGGGCTTGTTCCTGGACGAACGTATCGCCAAGGGCTCAGTTATTGTCGCGCCGGACAAGGTGCACACCTTGATGCATGAGCGCGATTTGCGCCGTTATCCGGACGATTCAATCGAGGTCGAGTCGAGCGTGCGCTGGTTCGAGGACTGGTTCTCGCTGACGCCGGAGTGGAGCGACGAGTGCTATGTAAATCACTCATTCACGCCCAGCGGCCTCTGGCATTTGGGCTTTATCTTCGCGCTGCGCGATCTCGACGCGGATGCCGAGGTGACGATGGATTACCGTCTTGTCATCGGCAGCGGTGAACGGTTGCCGTTCAACGATGCCGAAACCGGCAAGCCGATCGTCGGCTGCGATTGGCGCACGACATTGTCCGGGAGCGCCCGGCAGTTACTTGAATTGCTGCGCTGAGTTTTGCGTCGTGTTCGATAACCCATCTAGCATTAGAACTCGATTTTTACTTGCAGGTTGTTTAGTCAGTGCTGGCATCACCTTTGTTGCATTTGCTGTGTGTAGTATGGTCTTTGGGTTCCCTCTCCCGCCACATTTCCGACTTCACTCCCTATTCTACGCAGCCGGTCTTTACATCACATATGGCTTTTTGTCGATATGGCAGAGAAACAAGGACCTGAATGCAGAAGGTAAGTCTCTGAGAGACATAACCCGTGGATGGCATATCGCTCTTATTAGCTTTGCACTTGGGGTGATGCTCGATTTAGCCCGGATACGTCACCAGCGGACGCTGAAATAGAAACGGCGGATTCGTTGT
>CAZOOK010000028.1:0-74987 GCA_964581385.1 uncultured Salinisphaerales bacterium | reverse complement strand
GGCACCGTGCCGCGGGCCTGGGTTGCGCCCAAAAGGGCGCCATGCTGCGTTGCGCTTCGCACATGTGGAGTCACCACACTTCGCTCAGCGCGCCTTACCTGGCGCCCTTTTGGGCGGCAACGCAGCGATCAAAATGAGTGTTAACAGGCCCTAATCCCATGACACCGCAGCGCATGTCCTGGGGCCGCTGGCCGCGCCACGAGCATCACGTTTTTTCGCTGTCGAACCGTTTCGCGCCGCTGCCGGTCTTCGATTCCATGCTGCCGTATGGCAATGGACGCAGTTACGGCGATGTCTGCCAGAACGACGGCGGCCATCTGCTCGTCACGCGCGGCCTGGACCGTTTCATTGCTTTCGATCCGGCCAGCGGAGTTTTGGATTGCGAAGCGGGCGTACTGCTGTCGGAAATCATCGATCTGGTTCTGCCGCGCGGCTGGTTTCCGATGGTGACCCCGGGCACCCGCTTCGTCACGATCGGTGGCGCGATCGCCAATGATGTGCATGGCAAGAACCATCATCGTGCCGGCAGTTTTGGCAACCATGTTCTCGATTTTGACCTGCTGCGCTCGGATGGCAGCGTTCTGCGCTGTTCCCGGGATGTCAATCGCGAATGGTTCGCGGCGACGGTTGGCGGTCTTGGGCTGACCGGTCTGATCCTGCGCGCACGCATTCAGCTGCGACCGGTGCCGGGACCGTGGATTGGTGGCGATAGCCTGCGCTTCGGCAGCCTGAACGAATTCTTCGCGCTGTCCACCGCATCGGATGCCGGTTACGAATACACGGTCGCCTGGATTGATTGTGCAGCTGCCGGCCGTAATCTTGGACGCGGCGTGTTCATGCGCGGCAACCACGTGCCGGCCAGTGGATGGGAGCCCAATGGACGGAGTTTGCGGATGCCGCTGACGCCGCCGCTGTCGCTGATTAATAGCGTGTCGTTACGCCTGTTCAATCAGCTTTACTTTCATCGTCCGGGGGCCAGACTCGATAACGCGGTCTGGCACTATCGCCCGTTTTTTTATCCGCTCGACAGCGTTCTGGAGTGGAACCGCATCTATGGGCCGAAAGGTTTTTTCCAATACCAATGCGCGGTGCCGCAACAGGGGGCAGAAGAAGCGCTGACCGAGATGTTGCGCCGCATCGCCAAGTCCGGATTGGGCTCTTTTCTCGCTGTACTTAAGCTATTCGGCCACGTGCCTTCGCAAGGCATGCTGTCGTTTCCGCGGCCCGGTGCGACCCTTGCGCTGGATTTCCCCAATCGCGGCCCCGTCACACTGGCACTCCTCGAATCACTCGACGCGATCACGCGCGACGTCGGCGGGGCGGTATATCCGGCGAAGGATGCGCGCATGTCATCGGTGTCATTCAAGCAGTATTACCCCGCCTGGAAGGAGTTTGCCCGCTATGTCGATCCGCACTTTTCGTCTTCTTTCTGGCGACGCGTCACCGAGGATATGAAATGAGGCGCATTCTCGTCATGGGAGCGACCTCGGCGATTGCCGAGGCCACTGCACGCGAATTCGCGCGGCGCGGCGATGCCCTGCTGCTCGTCGGCCGCAGTGCGGAGCGGCTGCGGGCGATCGCTGACGACCTCAAACTGCGCGGCGCGGCGATGGCCGAATTCCGGGTGCTCGACGCGCGCGATATCGACGCCTATCCAGGCCTGCTTGACGATGCGACACGCGTTCTCGGTGGTCTGGATACCGCACTGATCGCGCACGGCACGCTTTCCGATGAGGTGTCCTGTCAGACTTCCGTGGCAACCCTGCTCGATGAATTCCGCATCAACGCGCTGAGCGTGATGGCGCTGTGCACACATCTGGCCAATCGCTTCGAGGCCCAGAATCGCGGCGTCATTGCGGTGATTTCATCCGTTGCTGGCGACCGTGGGCGCCAGTCCAATTACGCGTACGGATCGGCCAAGGCTGCGGTCAGCGCGTTTACCAGCGGCTTGCGGCAGCGTCTGTATACCAAGGGCGTACGCGTGGTCACCATCAAGCCTGGTTTCGTCGATACGCCGATGACGGCGTCGTTTAAGAAGAGCTTCCTATGGGCAAGCCCAGCGGCCGTGGCGAAGACCATCGCGCGTGCGATGATTCGCGGAACGCCGGTGGTTTACACGCCCTGGTTCTGGTGCTTGATCATGGCGATCATCCGGTTCATTCCGGAGCGGGTGTTCCAGCGCCTCCGGCTCTAATTTGACAGCGGGCCCTGGCGAACGCCCGTGGCGGCTGGCAAATTGACGCCAATTCCCTTCGAAGGGCTACACTTGCGGTAGCGGGTCCGATCAAAACATATTAGGGAGGAAGACAATGAGACGTCAGTTCGCATTGGTAGCGATGGGAATTCTCCTGGCCACGAACGCCCATGCCGGCGCCGTGGTTGTCGCGAAGGAGTCGTCATTGCCGGTCCTGGATGCGGACCACGTCAAAAAGATTTTTCTTGGACGCGAATTGAGTGTTTCCGGACAGCCGGTGACGGTGCTGTATCAAGGCGTGGGTTCGGAACGGACCCGTTTCGAGACTCAGATACTCGGCAAGACCGGAGCGGATCTGACTGCCTACTGGTCCAAGCTGATCTTCACCGGCAAAGCGGCTTCGCCGGTTCAGGCGAGCAAGACCATCCCGGCAAAATCCACTACAGGCGCCGAAATCCCAGCGATCGACTATATCAGCGATGTCGCGTGGTCCAAGCTGGTCTTCACCGGGAAGGTGACCCCCCCAATCGAAGCCGGTGGGGATGACAGCATGAAAATGCTTCTTGTCCGTATACCGGGCGCTATCGGGTACGTCAGCGACGCCGCGATCGATGACTCTGTGAAAGTGCTGCTGCGGTATTGAGAGATCTCTCGGCACTTGTCAGCGCCGGAAGCGGCATTTCATGTCTTGGAGGAGTGTGAAGAAAGGTGTTTCAATAGCATTGAACACAGCGATGCTGCCCGCGTCCCGCTGCCCCGAATCCTGAATATGTATCAATTTATCTTGAGAGCAACGATCGCCGCCGCACTATTTGGAATCGCTACCGCAGGGATGGCCGGCTCGCCGATCAATACAGGTTTGTTCGGTAGCACCGCGATCAAGGGCTACGACCCGGTCGCTTATCAGAGCGAGAGCAAAGCCGTGAAAGGCAGCGGCGATTATGTCTACGACTGGAACGGCGCCAAGTGGCAGTTCGCGTCGCAGAGCGATTTGGATAAATTCAAATCGGGGCCGGACAAGTATGCGCCGCAATATGGTGGCTACTGCGCATATGCAGTTGGCGCCAAGGGCGAGAAGGTCGGTATTGATCCCGAGGCATTTACCGTGCTCGACGGCAAATTGTATCTGAACTATTCCAAAGATATCCAGAAGAAATGGGAAGCGGACCGGGATGGCTACATCAAGAAAGGTGATGTGATCTGGCCGTCGATCAAGGATAAATAATCTCGCGTGCTTCAGCTCATTTACCGCTACCCGGCCCGATCCCTTTACGACTTTTCCCGCTGCGTGCGTACCCATTCCCCGGGTTTTTTCCGGCGGAACATCAGCAGCACTTTCCAGAACAGGAAAAACGGCGCCCGGGCGAGGTCGATAAGACCCTGTCTGCCAAGTCCGCTGAGCCGCCAGCCGCGGAGCACATAGAGAATCAGGGCCAAGCCACAGGCTAATCCCAGCCATAGCCACATTATGGCCTCGGGTGACCATAGGATCGCTATTGCCGCGATTGCGATCAGGGCGATGACGTTCAGAGCGACATACGATAGCGGTAATACCAGTAAATCCAACGCCAGATCGAGGCACACGGCATTGCGGTCGCGGAATGCTGCGGCGAGTAGAGGCAGGGTTTTGGTGCGAATCAACTGGAATCGACCGCTTTCCCAGCGCTGGCGCTGTTTGCCGGCGGCTTGTTCACCCGACACCATTTCCGCGTTGGAATGCGCTTCCTCGGCGTACTCGACACGATATCCGGCAAGGCCCAGATCAATGCCGTATTCAAGATCCTCGGTCAGCGAATAAGCCTGATACGGAACCGCGCGCAGCAGCTTGTGGGTGACACACCAGCCGTTGCCACGAATGCCGCAGGACACACGCAAGTGCTCACGTGCGCGCGAGCGGACGATGTGGAACGAGGCCTTGGCGATGGTGATTAGCCGTGTGCGCCACGAAGTCCAGGGATTGAGCACGCCATAATGTACCTGCACCGCGTGCGCGCCCTTTTCTATACGTGCGGCAAAAGCTTCGAGGAGATTCGGCGACACCTCGGCATCTGCGTCGATGACGACGACCGCATCCGCGCGATCCTGTTCGCGGCTGGTCTGGAAGGCGAAATCCAGCGCGTAACCCTTGCCGCGACGGGCATCATCATGGCGCTCCAGAACTTCGGCGCCGGCGTTACGCGCCAGCGCAGCGGTTTTGTCACTGCAGTTGTCAGCCACCACCAGCACGCGGAAATTTTCCGAAGGCCAATCGATTTTTCGCAGGCTGGCGACGGTGCGCTCAATGACTTCGGCTTCATTATGGGCCGGCACAATGACGTCGAAGCGCAAACGCTGCGACGATGGCGCCGGCCTCGCCAGTGCGCCGGATAGTAGCGTCATCAGGAGCAGATAGCCGCAGGCGACCGTGGCCGGGAGTGCCGTCGCGAACAGAATCAGTTCCAGGAAGATATTCACGATGGTACGTTGGCGTATTCGTGATAGGTCCAGCCCCAGAATACCGAAAGCTTGCCGAAATTGGCTGCGGCTTTGACCGCCCAGGCGGCCGCGCGGTGGCGGCCGAACGGCAATGCTAGCGCCGTCAGCGCTGTGGCGGCCGCGAGTTGTACCAGGGCTTGGACGAATAAACCGACGCGGACGACTGGGGTCACCGACCCATACCGTCCCGCCAGCGTTTTTCTGGCGAACTCCTGCCCGCCGCTGAGTGCCCGTTGCAGAAGCCAGCGCAGGGACAAACGTGCGACTTCGACCGGTTCATGCACCACGGCTTCGTCGCACCACATCACGCGCCCGCCCTTGTTCACCAAACGGATCAGCATGTCCGCATCCTCGCCGGTGACGAGACCATAGCGGACATCGAAGGGGCCGGGCTCCGCGCGCAGCACATCGCCGCGCAAAATCACGTTTCCGAAGCGCATACGATGCAACGGCACGATTTCGCCAGTCGCCATTCTCGGGAAATCGTAGAACTGCCCCCGACGGATCCACGCCGGCGCATGGTCCGGCACGACCGGTATCACCGGCGCCAGCACGGCATCGGCGCGGAGCTGTTGAGCGGCTTCGATAAGCTGGCGCAGCCACGACGCGGGTGCGCGCTCGTCATCGTCGATGAACGCCAGCCAGTCTCCGCTGGCGAGCGCCACCGTGCGGTTGCGCGAGAGCGCGATATTCCGCTGTGGCTGGATTTCATAGTGGATCGGGAACGGTGCGCCGCGTTGCCGCCGGAGTTCGATGATGTGCTGCGCGCTACCGGCGGCATCGCCATCGACAACGACGACTTCATCCGGAACCAGTTCCTGACGGGCCAGATCGTCCAGCAAGGCATCCAGGCGCTCGCTCCGAAGATAGGTGGCGATACATACACTGATTTTCATGGCGCTTTCGGCCGGTCCAGACGGCCCGCTGCACTAATGAGGTTGCGGAGCTCATGGCGGGCTCGGAACAGATTCCAGCCCAACAGTGCCAACGCGCTCCAGGTCAGCAATGCCAGGAATCCGAGCACAGTGCCGAACAGCAGCGAAAGCACAACGAAGAACAGCAGTCGTATCAGATCCGCCGGCGCATTGGGCCAGCTCTTGCCGGCGACTCTGTAGACATAGTAGGGCACCCATCGGGAGATGACATGGGCGCTCAGAGCTATTGTTCCGATCATAGTGACCGGCACCAGCACCGCGAATGCCGCGCTACGCGCCAGCTGCAAGCCCGCATACATCCAGACGCGTGTCGCCTTGTCGAGACGGTTGTAGATGTAAAACCAGCTATGGGACGTGATCAGTACCAGGATCCATTTTACGAAATCCAGCGGCTGCGGCTGATTCGGGTAGCGCAGCAGCACGATGGCTAAAGCGCCAAGAGCAAACGCCCACAGCCATGGTTCCCACGGCGACACGCTGATGGATATGGTTTCGTAGGCAGCGCTCAGCTTGGGATCGCTTTCGAATTGCATCGCCATCGAATCGTTGTCCATGTAGCCGTATTCGTAGATGACCCAGAACGACAGCAGCAGGAAGAAGAGTCCGGCAAAATGCAGTAACGGACTGGTGGCGAGCGCGATGGAGCTGAGGACCCAGAACGCGAAATCCTCCTGCAGAATGCCACGTACGAAATAGCGCTCGCCAGGCCGTTTCACTAACGCCAGATACTGGCCCGGCATGTAGACGTCACTGAGTGCGATCCGATAGCGAGCCCCCGGCCACACGGTGCGGAGCGGACGCGCGCAGGCCTCCAGCATGGGCAGGTCTTGTATCGAATCGGTGAGCAGCAAACAGCGTCGGACGGTTTCCTCGCCGAGCGCTTCGATCGCCAGTTGTAATTTTCCGCGGCGGCGATCTGCGAAGTGGTTGAGCCGAACGGCGACGATTTTTGCATCGAGCAAGCCCAGCGCCGCCACCAGCGGCACTACGATGGGCTGAAAGCCGACCGTGGCAACGATCGGCACCGTTCCGCGTGCTTTGAGTGCTGCCAGCAAGGGTTTATTGCTAAAGGATGCGGCCAATTCAGACACTCTTGTCTGCCAGCGCCGCCATACCCATGGACATAGCATCGAGATGACGCCAACACGCCAGACGTCCCGCGTCACCTCTCCGCCAGTCCAGCGCCATGGTTTCAGCAGATCAAGAAGCCGCATCAGCAGCAGCGCTATCAAGCCGGGACGGGCAGAATCGATGAAGTCCTCGGTGGAGTTGCGCAGGTACAACGTTTCGTCGAGATCGACGACGATCGGTCCCTTGTGGGTCCGGATGGCGCTAATCGCGGTTTCAGGGGATGCCTCGTACCGGGTCATGTAGCCCGCCCGATCGACCGTGAGTCAAGCTGCGGGGCGATCATGGGGGATTCCGATTCCCTGGCACGCGGGTTCTGATTGTGCGTGCGATGGTTGAAGATGCCCGCGCTGGCATGCGATGTCCTGTCCGGTACTGCTGATACTGACCGCGCTGACGGAACTTCGTTGGCGCAAAGCGCCATGATGGGCACGATTTATTCACTGATAAGCTCTAAATGATTGCGTGGCTGCATCGCAGCCGATCGGCGCATGATCCACATGCTTGAATTATTACAGGAATGGTCGAAGCCGCCCATTAATCACAATCAATCAATCAATATTACCGCAGCGGCGCAGGCACAGCTGGGACAACATCCACCTGCTTCTGCAACACCTGAAGCCATGGATCCAGCATCCGTATGCGCGGGTTCATTTGCAGTAAACGCCCCCGTCGATGGATCATTTGCCAGACCGTTCTGGCCCGAATGGCGAAATTGGTAGACGCACGGGACTTAAAATCCCGAGGCCGCAAGGCCGTGCCGGTTCGATTCCGGCTTCGGGCACCAGTGTGTTAGGTCACTCGAGTCCGGCGTCAGCGTCTGCAGATTGAACTAT
Source organism: uncultured Salinisphaerales bacterium (assembly GCA_964581385.1). Classification (GTDB taxonomy): domain Bacteria; phylum Pseudomonadota; class Gammaproteobacteria; order Nevskiales; family Nevskiaceae; genus CAZOOK01. Next base: position 67,419 of record CAZOOK010000028.1, on the reverse strand, counting down.
GAGCTGGCAGAGCGACGGCGTCGGCAGGCGCCGAAAAGACGAATGGGCAATAGGGAATCAGGCGGCGCATTGCTGCGTTCTAAAAAGCCCTGCGGTTGACGGGGCGACTCTTAGACTGATGATTCAAGGCTTCACTTCACGCTGATCGACCACGATGCCTTTTTCGTCGATGGTGTCCATGCGTACCGTGAAGCCCCATAGCCGCGAAAGATGCTTGAGTACTTCGCCAGCATCGTCCGACAGTGGACGATTGCGATCGCGGCGATGGGTGAGGGTCAGTGAGCGGTCACCGCGATGATCGTAGCGGGTGATTTGAATATCCGGTATTTGCACGTCGCGGTTGTACTGTTGTGACAGCAGGCGCCGCACGCGGCGGTAACCTTGCTCGTTGTGAATCGAATCGACCAGCAGTTTGTCATCGTTTTCATGATCAGCGATGGCAAAGAGATGGAATTCGCGCATCAGCCGCGGCGACAGGAACTGGCCGACGAATGATTCGTCTTTGTAGTTCCGCATCGCGAAGTCGAAAACCTTCAGCCAGTCACCGCCGGCGATGTCGGGAAACCATTCCCGGTCTTCCGGCGTCGGGTTTTCGCAGATGCGGCGAATGTCGGTCATCATCGCGAAACCGAGCGCGTACGGATTGATGCCACCGTAGCCGCGCTGGTTGAAGCCGCGCTGTCCGATCACATTGGTATGTGATGACAGCCATTCGAGCATGAAGCCGGAATCGACTTTGCCTTTGTCAAAGAGGCGGTTGAGCAGCGTGTAATGCCAGAACGTGGCCCAGCCCTCGTTCATGACTTTGGTCAGACCCTGCGGATAAAAATACTGCGCAAGCTTGCGTGTGATACGCACGATTTCGCGCTGCCACGGTTCTAACTTTGGCGCCTGCTTTTCCACGAAGTAGAGCAGGTTTTCCTGCGGCTCCGGCGGGAAATTCGCAGCTGCTGTCGATTTCGAAGCGCCGGCGTTCGCCGCCGCGGGAAGTGTGCGCCAGAGGTCGTCAAACTGCCGCCAGGTGTGCTCTTCGCGTTCGCGCTGACGGCTACGTTCTTCCTCCACCGATAGCGGGGCGGGATGGCGATAGCGATCAACGCCATGGCTCATCAGCGCGTGGCAGGAATCAAGAATATCCTCGACTGCGGCGGGGCCGTAGCGCTCCTCGCATTGCATCACGTAAGAGCGCGCGAACACCATGTAATCGATGATCGCGTCGGCGTTCGTCCATTGCCGGAATAGATAGTTGCCTTTGAAAAAGGAGTTGTGACCGTACGAAGCGTGCGCAATCACCAGCGCTTGCATCGGCAGGCTGTTCTCCTCCATTAGATAGGCGATGCAGGGATTCGAGTTGATGACGATTTCGTATGCAAGGCCGCGTGCGCCCTTGCGGTAGGACTGTTCATTGCGGATGAATTCCTTACCGTAGCTCCAATGCGGGTAGCCGATCGGCAGGCCCAGCGAAGCGTAGGCGTCGAGCATCTGCTCAGAGGCGATGATCTCGATCTGGTTTGGGTAGGTCTTGAGTCCGAACTCGTTCGCCGCGATGTCATGAATGGCAGTGTCGAACTCCTGTAGAAGCTCGAAATTCCATTCAACGCCAGTCGCTATCAATCCACTGTCGCGCGTTTCAATCATGAGGTTTCCTTACGGAACAATTCGCGCAGTACCGGATACACCTCGGTGCGCGACGCTACGCTGGTCATGGCAAAGCGTTCGTCTTCGATCCGCTGATAAGCGTAGGTGAGGGGGCTGGTGCGGTCGCCGTCGGGTACTTCGACATAAGTGAAATAGCGAACCTTCGGCAGTAGTCCCTCTTGCAGCAGCGCGCGGCTTTTTTCCGGGTCGGCACCGAAAGCGTCGCCGTCGGAAACCTGCGCGCCATAGATATTCCAGGAATCGGTCGGGAAGCGTTCGTCGATGATTTCCTGCATCAGCTTCAGCGCTGACAGCACCACCGTGCCACCACTCTGTGGATCGTGGAAGAAAGTGTCCTCGTCGACTTCCTCCGCGTCGTCGGTGTGACGGATGAAGATCAATTCCACCGATTCGTATTTGCGCGACAGAAACAGATACAGCAGTGTGAAGAAGCGCTTGGCGATATCCTTCTTGTCCTCGGTCATCGAGGCCGATACGTCCATCAGGCAGAACATCACCGCACGGCTGATCGGCATCGGCACTTTGATGCGATGGCGGAAACGCAGATCGAGCTCGTCGAGATAGGGGACGCGCTTCAGGCGCCGTTCGACTTCGGCGATTTCCTCGGCCGGCGCGTTGGCGGCCTGCAGTTCCTTCAACTGGCGTCGCAACCGTGGCATGCCGAGTGCGATGCGCCGCGCCAACGCGTTGCGCAGCGATCGCGCGATCGCGAGATTCGCAGGCACGCCGCGCGGCGTGTAGCCGGCGCGCTGCCATTTGGTGTCGCGCGCGGTGCCCATGTAATTGCGCACCAGATGTGGCAGTTCTAGATCGTCGAAGAACAGGTTCATGAATTCTTCGCGCGACAGGCTGAACAGGAATTCGTCACTGCTCGGACCGGACTCGCCGTCGGATTCCCCGCTGGAGCCTTTACCCTTGCCCTGGCCGTCGGGCCGCGGGATGCGGTCGCCAGCTTGGTATTCACGGTTGCCGGGCAGTACGATCTCGCGGTCGCCGCCCATGCCGTGCTGGAACTGCGGCTCGGAAATATCCTTGATCGGGATATTGACCGTGCCGCCCTGTTCCATATCCGTGATCGAACGCTTGGAAACCAGATCCGCCACTGACTTGCGGATCTGTTCCTTGTAGCGCCGCAGGAAGCGCTGCCGGTTGACCGCGTTTTTATTGCGGTCGTTAAGGCGGCGGTCGATGATGATCGACATATCGGCAGATGCTCGTCAGGAGGACTTCCGAACCCTCAGATACCACTCCGACAGCAGGCGTACCTGCTTCTCGGTGTAACCCTTGTCCACCATGCGGCTGACGAAGTTCTCGTGCTTGCTCTTGTCCTCGACGGAGGCCTTCGCGTTGAACGAGATCACCGGCAGCAGCTCTTCGGTGCTGGAGAACATGCGCTTCTCGATGACTTCACGCAGCTTCTCGTAGCTCGTCCAGCGCGGATTCTGGCCTTTGTTCTGAGCGCGGGCGCGCAGCACGAAGTTGACGATCTCGTTGCGGAAATCCTTGGGATTGGCGATGCCAGCCGGCTTTTCGATCTTCTCCAGTTCCGCGTTGAGCGCATTGCGGTCGAAGATTTCGCCGGTTTCGGGATCGCGATAGTCCTCGTCCTGAATCCAGTAGTCGGCAAAGGTGACATAACGGTCGAAGATGTTCTGGCCGTATTCGGAATATGACTCGAGGTACGCGGTCTGGATTTCCTTGCCGATGAACTCCGCATAGCGCGGGGCCAGCCAACCTTTGATGAATTCCAGATAGCGGCGCTGGGTTTCATCGGGCAGCTGTTCGCGCAGGATGCGCTGTTCGAGCACGTACATCAGGTGGACGGGATTGGCGGCCACCTCGGTCTGGTCATAGTTGAACACGGCCGACAAAACCTTGAACGCGAAGCGCGTTGAGATGCCGTTCATGCCCTCGTCGACGCCCGCGTAGTCGCGGTATTCCTGGAATGACTTCGCCGAGGGATCGGTATCCTTCAGGCTCTCGCCGTCATAAACGCGCATCTTCGAGTACATGCTCGAATTTTCGGGCTCCTTCAGGCGCGTCAATACGGAGAATTGCGCCATCATGTCGAGCGTGCCGGGCGCACAGGATGCTTTTGCCAGCGTGCTGTTCTTCAACAGCTTCTGGTAGATGTGAACTTCCTCTGACACCTGCAGACAGTACGGAACCTTGACGATATAGACACGGTCGAGGAAGGCCTCGTTGTTCTTGTTGTTGCGGAAGGTCTGCCACTCGGATTCGTTCGAGTGGGCGAGAATGATGCCCTGGAAGGGAATCGCCGAGAACCCCTCGGTGCCTTTATAGTTACCTTCCTGCGTCGCTGTCAGCAACGGGTGCAGCATTTTGATCGGTGCTTTGAACATTTCGACGAATTCAAGCAAACCCTGATTCGCCTGACACAGGCCCCCCGAGTAAGAGTAGGCATCAGGATCGTCCTGTGCGAACTGCTCCAGCTTACGGATATCGATCTTGCCGACGAGCGTTGAAATATCCTGATTGTTTTCGTCGCCAGGTTCGGTTTTGGCGACCGAAATCTGTTTGAGTACGGAAGGTTGCACGCGGACAACCTTGAACTTCATCAGGTCGCCCTCGAACTCGGCCAAGCGCTTCAGCGCCCACGGCGAGGCAATGCCACTCAGAACCCGGCGCGGAATACCGTATTCGGATTCCAGCATCGGACCTTCTCGTTCTGGCGAGAACAAGCCCAGCGGCGATTCGTTGATCGGCGAACCCTGAAGTGCATAAATCGGATGGGATTCCATCAGCACCTTCAGACGTTCGGCGATCGACGATTTGCCGCCACCGACGGGACCGAGCAGATAAAGAATCTGCTTGCGCTCCTCGAGCCCTTGCGCGGCGTGCTTGAAGAACGCCACGATCTGCGCGATGACATCTTCCATGCCGAAGAATTCGCGGAACGCCGGATAGCGGCGGATGATGCGATTCGAGAAGATGCGCGACAGGCGCGGATCATTGCGCGTGTCGATCAATTCAGGTTCGCCAATCGCGGCAAGCATCCGTTCCGCCGGAGATGCATACGCAAGGGGATCGCGCTTGCACAACTCCAGGTATTCCAGGAGCGTCATTTCCTCGTCGCGTGCCTTTACGTAGCGATTTCGAAAGTCGTCGAAAACGGTTGCCATGTGAATTCACCTCCTGGGCATGTGACGGGTTCCCGCCGCGTCTGGTCCTGATATGTGCCTTCTTGGCCCTGTTTGCAGGACCGACTGCACACAAAACCGCAAAGGCACGATACTCACTGCAAGATTCAGACTAGGCGGGCACGAATAAGAACGAAACGATGCAAACAACCCCGCCATAAACCGTCTAGCGGGAAGAAATGGTGATGCTGAAGTTGGACCATAAACCGGGCGATATGGTGCCGGCTGAGGGGTAGAGGTCCCGACCGCGAATCCGAGTGGCTTCCGGATTCCCGGTGATACTGCATTCGTCGTCAGCAATGCTACAGGCACGTGGATCAGATATCGTCCTCCATCTTCGGACCGGTGTTCTCCATCCTGACGCGATGGTTTCACGCGAGCACCGAATATGAACCGCTGTCTCCGATCATACTGCAAGTAAGTGCGCGCAACGCAACGGCGCAAAATTTTTTTGCGTGCGATGAAACTTGAGTCAAGCGGCGGTGCGTACACACCACACATGCTCGATAATCGACCGCTTGTCGGACCCCCAAACGAATTCGGAATGTTTCGCATCGCCCAGCCTATAAAACTGCCCTGGAAGCATCGATGATTTCGGCTGTTTGCGCTGGGCGTGCGCCGGGAATTTGTCGCTCCGCTCCGGCCGGAATATGAAGAACCGCCCGTCCCGAGATTCGCTTGTTACCAAATTGCGGATATGCAGGTGTCCGCGCGGTGTGACTGCGCCCACTGAAGTAATCTAGCTTTTTTCTGCGCGCCCTTATCGACATGCCGTTCAGCTTCGAGCAGTTTTATCTGGCCAATCGCCGCATGCTGATCTGGCTCGCGCTGGCTGCATTGCTGTGGTTGTTAGGCGGCTACTTCGATCTGATATTCGTGACTTACTTCGTAGTCACGATCGTGCTGCCGGCGGCGCGGCAGCTGCGACAGCGCTTTGGTATTCCGGCGCGCGTAGCGCTGGTTGGTGTTTATATCGTGCTGTTGCTGGCACTGGGTGGATTCGTGCGCTTCGTGACGCCGAATGTAGTCGGCGAAATCAATCGCCTCGTCGCCAGCCTGGGGACGATCCAGGAGCGGCTGATCGCCAGCAACGACCGTTTCGCCGAACGCTACCCGAGCCTGCAGGGGCCGATGCTTGGTTATTTACGCAGCAGTCTGCAACCGGATGTTCGCGACAAGCTCGAAACCGATCTCGAAGACGAGGCGCGCCGGCTCGGCCTGCCCGATGAGGCGGCGCACTCACCGACCCGATGGGCTGCCGAGGGCGGAACCCCTGCTGCCAGCGAGGCGCTGTCGCATTATGAAAAAAAGAAGCTGCTGGGCTCTTTGTTCGAGGAAGCTGCGGATTTTGTGCGCAAGCACGCGCCGCAAATGGTGATGCTGCTCTACCACGGTATCGCCACGCTTGCGCTTGCACTGCTGTTCAGCTTCCTGGTGCTAGTGGATCTACCGAGGCTCAAGGAAGTGGTGGACGGACTGCAGCGGTCGCGTCTCCGCGATTTCTATGCCGAAGCAGCGCCGACGCTTACCCGGCTCGGCGCTTCGGTCGGCATCGGCATCCGCGCGCAGGCTAGCATTTCAGCCATCAACACCGTGCTGACCACCATTGGACTGGCGATCCTCGGTGTTCCGTCGCTGGCAATGCTGGCATTGATCGTCTTCGTCTGTGGACTGGTGCCGATTGTCGGCATGCTCGCGTCAACGGTGCCGATCATCCTGATCGCTATCAATACCGGCGGCGCCAAGCTGATCGTGGCCGCGCTGGCAATGATCCTGATTGTCCATCTGATTGAAGCGTACCTGCTGAACCCGCTGATCTACGGGGCCGAGTTTCATTTCAATCCGGTGCTGACGCTGTTCATACTTTTTATCGCGCATCATGCGTTCGGCATCTGGGGCATGCTGCTTGGCCTGCCGGTCGCCCGATATCTGATTCGCGATGTCTTCGAGGTGCCAATGGACGCCGGCAGGTGCGACGCGCCGCCCGAATCTGATTCTGGCTGATGCTGGTCCGAAATCAGAAGCGATAGCTCAGCAACAGTGCGGTGGCGAGAGGATTCAAATCCACCTGGCCGTGACTGTCTGACAACTGCGTGCCGTCAGCGGCGAAAATGGAGATGTGTGCCGTCGCCTCAAGCGGCAGATATGACACCGAGCCGATGATGCCCCAATGCTCGGTGAGTGCGTACGAAAAGCCGGCGTTGTAGATCAGTGACCACTGATACGAGGCAGCGGCCTTGACGTGGGTCGGCGGAATACCGTTTTGCGCAATTCCGCCCAAGTCCTGCAGTCTTGCCAACTCCAGCACGGTGCCGAATTTCTGGTTGAGTTCATCCTGCAACGCCGAGTTGACAGAAATGTCGCTGAACCAGGTGTAGGTGACGCCCAATCCCAGATTGGGGCGGAATCGCGATTGCGGACTCAGGAAAAAGTACTGACCGATGATTGCGGGGCTCCACTGGCGCGCCGAGGCGATCGGATTGGACCCGACGGCCCCCAGATCGACCGATGGCAGCAGGTTGAACTGTGTGCCCAGGTTGTTAACCAGCGGGTACTGCGACGTCGGCTGAACCTTGCCTTCGCCATTGATGTGGAAGATTGGCGGAATGCCACCCTCAATTTTTACGGCAATGTGGTCTGTGAAAAAGTGCGAGAGCGCGAATTGAACGGTATTGGCGTTGTCGAGACTGGCGCTGGTTCCCGGCGAAGAAAATGTGGTCTGAATGCCGGCGAGTTGCAGTCCCGGCGTCGGCGTCAGATCGGTTTCCAGGGGATGTCCTTTGTCGAGCGTCTGGGCATGCAGGAAGCCGATTTGGGCGATGTTGTCTCCTGCGCCCTTGGCATGCGCCGGCATCGCTGCCATTCCGGCTATGAATACCGCGCTCATGCGAACTGCCAGAACCCACTCTTTTTTTGTCTTACCTTTCATCGCGAATAAGTTGAGTCGTTGCCGAATACGACACCAGCCGGTGCCGGACAGAATACGCCGCCGAGATTTATTGCCGCAGGTTGCTCATCAGCGCTTGCGCCGCGGCCGAAAGCGTGCGGCGTTCATGCCAAACCGCGCCGAGATTCCGGTGCAGTTTGAAATCGCTTACATCGAGGCGGCACAGCGTCTCATCCACCATCGACTCCGGCAGAACACTCCAGCCCAAGCCGATTGCGACCAGCATTTTGAGGGTTTCGAGATAATTTGTCGCTAGGCGAACGCGCGGCATCAGGCCATGTCGTTGCAGCCCAGCTCTGATGATGCGGTGAGTGTACGTGGCTTCGTCCGGCAACACGGCGTCGTATTCGGCCAGATGCCGGAGGCTCGGAGCTGGCTCGCGCGCCAGCGGATGTTCGGGCGCGACCACTACGGTCAGCGGGTCCGGCCAAATCGTGCGTGTTTCCAGATGTGGGATCGGATCGGTCGGCAAAGTGACAATACCCAGTTCCAGTTTGCCCGCAAGCACATCGTGGCAAGCCACTTCCGAATCCATGAAATGAATGTCGAGATCGACGTCGGGATACTGAAGCGTATAGCGCTTCAGGACCGGAGGCAGGTGATGCAGGCCGATGTGATGGCTGATGCCGAGCGACAGCCTGCCGCCGATCCGATCCGACAAATGCGACAGCGCCCGTCGACCGTCCTCGAGACCCTGCAGGACGCCACGTGCATACGGCAGCAGCGTGCGCCCGGCGTCGGTCAGCATGATGTTGCGCGCGACGCGATCGAACAAGCTATGGCCGACGCGCTCTTCCAGCGCCGCGACACGTTTGCTGATTGCGGGCTGCGTCAGATGCAGACGTTCGGCCGCGCGCGAAAACGAACCGGTATCGGCGACTTCGATAAAGGCGGCGAGATCCTGAATATCCATGAGCGCTGAACCCGCAGATGTATTCCAAATTGGAATTCAATCTATATTAACGATTCATTGGAGTTATGGGTTATCCAGGCCTAGACTCCGCTCCGTCTTACTCGGAATTTGCATTCATGAGCGCGAAAACACTGTACGAAAAGATCTGGGATGCCCACGTCGTAAAGGATTTGGGCGACGGTTCCTCGTTGATCTATATCGATCGCCATCTGGTTCATGAAGTGACCAGTCCGCAGGCTTTTGATGGTTTGCGCCTTGCCGCCCGCAAGCTGTGGCGGCTCGCCGCAAATCTTGCAGTACCGGATCACAATGTCCCGACGGTGGATCGCGCCAAAGGCATCAAGGATCCGATTTCGCGCGCGCAACTCGACGCGCTCGACAGCAACTGCGCTGAGTTCGGTATCACCAAGTTTGACCTGCTGGACGTACGTCAGGGCATCGTTCATGTCATTGGCCCGGAGCAGGGCGCGACGCTGCCTGGCATGAGCGTGGTCTGCGGCGATTCGCACACCTCCACGCACGGCGCGTTCGGTGCATTGGCGTTCGGCATCGGGACCTCCGAGGTCGAGCACGTGCTGGCGACGCAGACGCTGGTCATGAAGAAAGCCAGAACCATGCTGGTGCGTGTCAACGGCCCTATGGGAGCCGGCGTAACTGCCAAGGACATCACGTTGGCGGTCATCGGCCGCATCGGTGCGGCGGGCGGTACCGGCTATGTCATCGAATACGCTGGCGAGGCGATCGAGGCTTTGTCGGTCGAAGGACGCATGACGCTCTGCAATATGAGTATCGAAGGTGGTGCGCGTGCCGGACTGGTCGCGGTCGACAGCAAGACGATTGAATACGTGCGCGGCCGGCCGTTCGCGCCCAAAGCGGAAAACTGGGACAAGGCCGTCGCGGCCTGGAAGCAATTGAAGACGGATCCGGGCGCGAAGTTCGATCTGGTCGTCGAACTTGATGCCAAGGAAATCCAGCCCCAAGTGACCTGGGGCACTTCGCCGGAAATGGTCGTCGCCGTCAGTGCGCGCGTCCCCGATCCTGCGCAATTTGCCGACCCCACCAAGCGCGAAGGCGTCGAGCGCGCGCTGGCGTACATGGGACTGAAGGCGAACACGCCGATCGCCGAAATCTCCATCGACAAGGTGTTCATCGGTTCCTGCACGAACTCGCGGATCGAGGATTTGCGCGCGGCTGCGGCGGTCGTCAAAGGAAAGAAGAAGGCGGCAAATGTGAAGCTGGCGATGGTCGTGCCAGGTTCGGGCCTGGTGAAGCAGCAGGCCGAAGCCGAAGGTCTCCATCGCATCTTTCTCGACGCCGGCTTTGAATGGCGCGAACCGGGTTGTTCGATGTGTCTGGCCATGAACGCAGACCGGCTGGAACCGGGCGAGCGCTGTGCGTCCACCTCCAACCGTAATTTCGAGGGGCGACAGGGGCAAGGCGGACGCACGCACCTGGTGTCACCAGCGATGGCCGCGGCCGCCGGAATCGCCGGACATTTCGTCGATGTGCGCGCGTTCAATTGACGTGCGTAACAGACCGGTGGATATCCGATGAACGCCCTCGTGCGCCTGCCATTCGACAAGGCACAGCACTATTTCATCGATGTCATTCCATACAGTCACTTTCTTGGCATGCGGCTGGTCGAGTACACGGAAGGGCGCATCGTTTTCGATCTGCCGTACAGCGAAAAGCTGATCGGCGATCCGGAAACCGGCGTCATGCAGGGCGGTGCCATTACGACGCTGCTGGATGCGGTTTGCGGAAACGCCGTGCTGACGAAGCTGCGTGAATTGCGTCGGGTCGCGACGCTCGATCTGCGCATCGACTATCTGCGACCCGCGCAGGCAGGTCGCACGGTCCGCGCCGAGGCTGAGTGTTACCGCGTGACCCATCACATCGCGTTCGTTCGTGCGACCGCGCACGATGGCGATCCGCAGAATCTGCTCGCGACAGCGGCCGGAACCTTCGTGGTATTCGAGGACCGGGTTGCCGCACACGCCGCCGCCGACGAGGGCGAAGCGTCATGACCTTCCGGGAAGATCTGGAGCAAGTCCGCGACGTCGATGATCTGTTGCCGCTGCTGAATGCGATTCCTTACGCGCGCGCGCTTGGTTTTTCGCTGGTGCGTGACGGTACCGACGTCATCGGCCGCATGGCATTTGCAGAGCATTTGCTCGGCAATGCCGAAATCGGGGCCTTGCATGGCGGATCGCTAGGCTCGCTGCTGGAATTCACGGCCGTCTGCAAGTTGCTGACAATGTCGGAAGCGGTGCGCGTACCGAGAACCGTCAACATTACCGTGGAATATCTGCGCAGTGCCGGCCGTATGGATACGTTCGCGCGCGCCACGGTGACGCGGCACGGGCGCCGCGTCGCCAACGTGCACATCATCGCCTATCAGGATGATCCGCAGCGGCCGGTGGCCGCCGCCAATGCCCATTTTCTGCTGGCTAGCTAGGGCCGAACCGGAGTCATTAGTTATGAGAGCTCTCAATATCGTCACCGGCAAAGTGTTGCCGCTGGATCGCGCCAACGTCGACACCGATGCGATCATTCCGAAGCAGTATCTGAAATCGATCCGGCGCACCGGCTTCGGCCCGTTCCTGTTCGACGACTGGCGCTATCTTGATCCGGGCACCCTCGATGTCGATCCCGCGACGCGTCGTATCAATCCGGATTTCGTGCTGAACAAGCCGGCGCATAAGGGCGCAGCGATTCTGGTCGCGCGCGAAAATTTCGGCTGCGGCAGTTCGCGCGAGCATGCAGTCTGGGCGATCGATGAATATGGTTTCCGCTGCGTTATCGCGCCGAGCTTCGCCGATATCTTCTTCACGAATTGCTTCAACAATGGCTTGTTGCCGGTGGTACTGAAACCGGAGCAAGTGCGGGAGATCTTCGATGCCGTCGCCGCGGACGCAAATGCACAAATCACCGTCGATCTGCCGGGCCAGAAGGTCACCTTGCCCGGCGACCGCGCGTTTTCGTTCGATATCGCTCAGGACCGCAAGCACAAGCTCATTAACGGGCTCGATTCGATCGGAGAAACCTTGCAGCACGCCGACGCGATCCGTGCCTATGAGACGCGCCGAAAGGTGGAAGCGCCGTGGTTGTTCACGTCTTGAGAAGAATATTCCATCATCATTCAATTAAGAACATCACATGACTGCAAAAATTTTGATTCTGCCGGGTGACGGCATCGGTCCCGAAATCATGGCGGAAGCCGAAAAGGTGCTCAGCGTCCTGCGTGAGCGTCACAGTCTCGACGCGAGCTGGGAGCGCGCACTGATCGGTGGTGCTGCGTTCGATGCCACCGGCGAGCCGTTGCCGCCCGCGACAGTCGAGAAGGCGCGTGCCGCCGCGGCGATCATGCTGGGTGCGGTCGGCGGACCGAAGTACGACACCGCGCCGCGCGACAAGCGTCCGGAGCGTGGATTGCTCGGCATCCGTGCGGCGCTGGGCTTGTACGCAAACCTGCGCCCGGCGCTTCTTTATAAGGAATTGGCGGATGCGTCGTCGCTGAAGCCGGAGCTGGTCGCGGATCTCGATATTCTGATTGTGCGCGAGCTGACCGGCGGCATTTATTTCGGCGGTCCGCGCGGCATCGAAATACGCGACGGACAGCGCGTCGGCTTCAATACCGAGGTGTACAGCGAGCGCGAAATCGAACGCATCGCACGCACCGCGTTCGAAGCTGCGCGCGTGCGCGGCAAGCGTTTGTGCTCGGTCGACAAGGCCAATGTGCTCGAATCCTCGGAGCTGTGGCGCGAGACCGTAATCCGCATCGGCAAAGAATTTCCAGATGTGGCGCTGTCGCATATGTATGTCGACAACGCTGCGATGCAGCTGGTGCGTGCGCCCAAGCAATTCGATGTGATCGTGACCTCGAACCTGTTCGGTGACATCCTCTCGGACATCGCCGCGCAACTGACCGGTTCGATCGGCATGCTGCCGTCGGCGTCACTGAACGCGAGCAGCCAGGGTTTGTACGAACCCATCCACGGCTCGGCGCCGGACATTGCCGGCAAGGGGATCGCCAATCCGCTGGCGACAATCCTGTCTCTGGCGATGTTGCTGCGCTATTCGTTGAAGCGTGGCGATCTCGCCGACAAAGTGGATGGCGCCGTGCGTCGCGTGCTGGCGTCGGGTTTGCGCACCGGCGATATCGCAAAGGCGGGCGAGAAGACTGTGGGCACCGTCGCGATGGGCGATGCCGTAGTGGCGCAGTTGAACAAGTAAAGAGTCGTAGGCTGGGATGGAGCGAACCGTAATCCCGGCATTTGCAAAACCCCAGCTGGGTTTCGCTGCGCTCCATCCCAGCCTATGTCGAATGTGACGAGTGAGTGTTATGAAACGAGTAGGCTTGGTCGGCTGGCGCGGCATGGTCGGTTCGGTGCTGATGCAGCGCATGCAGGAAGAGCGCGATTTCGCGCTGATCGAACCGCAGTTCTTTACGACGTCGAACGTCGGCGGCAAGGGACCGGCGATCGGACGTGATATCGCGCCGCTGAAGAGTGCGAATGACATCGAAGCGCTCAAGGCGTTGGAGATCGTCATTTCTTGCCAGGGCGGCGACTACACCACGGAGGTCTATCCGAAGTTGCGTGCGGCCGGCTGGAAGGGCTACTGGATCGACGCGGCATCGGCGCTGCGCATGAAGGACGACGCGATCATCATTCTCGATCCGGTCAACCGCGACGTGATCGATCGCGCGGTTGCGGCCGGCGTGAAGAACTACATCGGCGGCAATTGCACGGTCAGTCTGATGTTGATGGCCCTCGGCGGGCTGTTCCGTGCCGATCTCGTCGAATGGATGTCAGCGATGACCTATCAGGCGGCGAGTGGCGCCGGCGCACAGAACATGCGCGAGCTGCTTGCACAGATGGGCGCGGCGCATGCAGCGGTAGCGAAGGAACTGGCCGATCCGGCGAGCGCGATTCTCGATATCGATGCGAAGGTTTCGGAGACGCTGCGCAGCAAGGCATTCCCGACCGAAAATTTCGGTGTGCCGCTTGCCGGCAGCCTGATTCCGTGGATCGATAAGCAGCTCGAAAACGGCCAGTCGCGCGAAGAATGGAAAGGGCAGGCGGAAACCAACAAAATCCTTGGCCGCGAATCGAACCCGGTGCCGGTCGACGGGCTTTGCGTGCGCATCGGCGCGATGCGCTGCCATTCGCAGGCACTCACCATCAAGCTCAAGAAGGACGTACCAATCGCGGACATCGAAGCGGTGATCAAATCGTCGAACGAATGGGTGCGTGTGGTGCCGAATGAGCGCGACATTACGATAAAAGAACTGACACCGGCAGCGGTCAGTGGCCGTTTGCAGGTGCCAATCGGACGTCTGCGCAAGCTCAACATGGGACCGCAGTATCTCGGCGCGTTCACTTGCGGTGATCAGCTGCTGTGGGGCGCGGCCGAACCGCTGCGGCGTGCTCTGCGCATCTTGCTCGAAGGCAATCTGCGCGCATGAGCGATTCCTATGATGTCGCGGTCGTCGGTGCCAGTGGCCTTGCTGGCGAGGCAATTCTCGCTCTGCTGGCTGAGCGGTCATTCCCTGTTGGGCGCGTTCGCGCGCTCGACAAGGCCGAGCTTGCCGGTGGCAATGTGAATTTCGGCAATCGTGACCTGGATGTGGAGGCGGTCGAGGATTTCGACTTTTCCTCGGTGCGGATTGTCTTCTGTGCGGGAGATGAGGATTCCACCGCTGCCTGCGCGCCGCTCGCGGTCGAAGCCGGCGCAATCGTCATCGACGCCAGTGGTCGTTTCCGCAATGATGCGACGATTCCGCTGATCGTTCCCGATGTGAACCCTCTGCGGCTCGAGGAAGGACGCGATATCGGCATCATCGCAGTGCCATGTCCGCTCGCAGCGGCGTTGTCGCAGGTGCTGAAGCCGATTTACGACGCGGCAGGCGTGGAATCGATCGATGTCGCGACTTACGAATCGGTTTCCAGCAGCGGTCGCGCAGCGGTCGAGGAACTGGGGTGGCAGACGGCAGCGCTGCTGAATTTTCGCGATACCGAATCGAATGTCTATCCGAAACGGATCGCATTCAACTTGCTGCCCTGCGTGGGCCGTATTCTGGAAAACGGTTCCACCGATGAAGAGGAGCAGTTGGCGCAGGACGTTCGGCGGTTGCTTGACGACGATGCCATCGGCTTCAATGTGACCGCTGTCAGGGTTCCGCTGTTCTACGGCCAGGCGGCCGTGCTGCACCTGCGTACGCGCGAGCCGGTATCGGCGGCGCAGGCACGCGCGCTGATCGAAAGTGTCGCCGGTGTGAACGTTGTAGACGAATCATCCGCCGGCGGCTATCCAACTCCGGCGGTCGAAGCCACCGGCAGTGATGCTATTTTCGTCGGCCGTATTCGCAGCGGATCGGATGGGCGCGGAGGCTTCAATTTGAACCTGTGGGTCACTTGCGACAGCATTCGTGTGGGCGTCGCGCTTGCCAGCGTGCGCGTCGCTGAATGTTTGATCGATGGGCGGATCTGACCAACCTTTGTTCCGCGCCTCTCTTGGTTCGGACGGATTTCTAGGGTATAAAAGGGGTTAGAGGCGCAATTTCACGCAACTTCGCAACCTACGTGCTGATCGCGAAAGTCGGGGGGAAGGGATGATTCGAGCAGCTAAATATGTGAGCGCCGCCCTTTGTGCCATCTGGGCCCTGTCTGCGTGGGCGCTTGGCGTGGGCGATATCAACGTCCAGTCGCGGTTGAATCAGCGTTTCGCCGCAGTGATTCCGCTGACTTCCGCAACCGCGGGGGACCTTGAAGGTCTCAAAGTGCAGATCGCCGGCGCGCAGGACTTTCAGCGCGCGGGCATCGAACGGTCGGATTTTCTGTCGTCGCTGAGTTTTCGAATCGATACAGCCGGTTCGCAACCGCAAATCGTTGTTACCAGCTCACAGGCGGCGCTCGATCCGGTTCTGAGTTTCGTGCTGGAAGTGCGCGGACCGAGTAATCGCCTGCTGCGCGAATATACCGTTTTGCTCGATCCCCCAACGGAGCCGGTTGCGGCTCCCGCTCCGGTTCCAGTCCCGGCTGCCGTTGTTGCTCCAGCTCCTGCTCCAGCTTCTACCCCAGCTCCTGCTCCAGCGGAGCAGGCGGCAACCGCCTCGGAGCCATCTGCACCGCCGCCGGAGCCAGCGCCGGCAGCTGCGGCTCCCGCGCCGCTGCCATCATCTTCTGCGCCGGCAACATCAGAGGCCCCAGTATCGGAGCCGGCACAGCCTTCGGCGGTAAAGCCTTCGAAGGCCGCACCGCCATCCAAGAAACACCACGCCGCAAAGATACCCGCAAAAACACCGGTAGCGGAGAAAGCAAAGGAAAAGGAAACAGCCGCCGAGGCGGCGGTTCCGCCTACGACTCCTGCTCCTTCTGTGGCGGCCCCCACCAAGCCCGCGCACGCTGGCACCAAGAAATCGGCGCCCAAACCGGTGGCGCCGAAGCCGGCTCCAGTTGAAAAGCCACCCGTCGCCGAACAGCCGACAACCGAACCGGTGCCGGCCAAGGAGCCCTCCACGGAATCGGCGCCCGCCGCTGCGGGCGATTACGGTCCGGTGCAGCCGCAGGAAACACTATGGAGCGTGGCCGCCAAGCTGCGGCCCAACCTCAGTGTCTCGATGGACCAGATGCTGATCGCTCTTTACAGAGGCAATTCCCCGGCGTTTCCGCACGGGCTGCAAAGCCTTCGGAAGGGCGTGCACCTAAAGGTGCCGACCATTGATGAAATCCGTGCCACCACTCCGGAAGAGGCGAAGGCCCTTGTCGATCATCTGATGCATGGTGGCGCACTGCCGGTTGCGTCGGAACCGGTACCATCATCGGTGCCCGCGGCTCCCGCGCCGGCGCCGGAAAAACCAAAGCCAGCGCCCGCGCAAAAAGCGGCGAAGCCGGCCAAGGCCCATCCGCCCGCGCCTGTTACAGAGACCGCTCCGCCGAAGACCGCTCCGCCGAAGGAATCCGCACCGCCGGTTGAAAGTAAATCCGTACCCGTACCGGCGCCGATCAAGTCTCCGTTTGCGAGTGCGCCGCCGGCAGTGAAATCTCCGTTTGCCGCAACGCCGTCCACTGCCACGCCGGCTGTTGCGCCGAAACCAATGGAGAAGCCTGCTGCACCGGTGCCGCCACCCGCGCCCGTTGTCGCTGCGCCGCCGACGCCGCAGAGCGCTCCAGCTCCAAGCCCGGTGATGCCATCGGCCGCCACGTCCGTGTCGGCTGAAAAACCAGTTCCTCCAGCCGAGCCTGTCAAACCGCAGATGTCGGAAACGCCACCCGCGCCGCAGATTGTCGAGGAAGAAAACGGAACTCCAGGATGGCTATTGCCGGCCGGGCTCGGAGGAGTCCTCGTCGTGGCGCTGTTGGGCTGGCGAGTCATGCAGGGACGGCGCAAGGAGCCGCCGCGCTCGCCGGCGATCGAACCGCGGGTGGCCGGCCCCGTCGTTACGGCGATGGCTGACGAAACTTCCGAAAATGCCGAGGAAAAGCCGGAGTCCAGGGCCGAAGAAGAGCACGCCGCTACTGAAGAAATTGCGCACGCGGAAGATACCACTACGATCGAACTGCCCAAGGGGGCGGAAGGATCAGGGCCGGGTGCGCTGCAGATCCCCGGCAAGGAATTTGACATCACGACGCAGATGGAAGCGCAGACGATGTCGATCAACCTGGAAGCCAACGATCCGCTCTCGGAAGCTGACTTCCATCTGGCGTATGGTCTTTACGACGAGGCGATTCATTTACTGAAGGATGCGATCACCAAGCAGCCCGTACGCTCTGATCTGCCAGTCAAACTCGCCGAAACCTATTTTGCTGCAGGCCGGCCTCACGAATTCCAGGAAACGGCGGAAGGTCTTCGCGAGCGCGTTTCTCCGGAGGAATGGCAGAAGCTGGCGATCATGGGCAGACAAATCTGTCCCGATGCGCCGCTGTTCAAGCAGGATGATGGTTCGTTCGCCGGTCCGGCGGTCGACCTCGCATTCGCGGACGAACCCACCGCAGAACCAGCTGGACAACCCGCTTCAGCGGTTCCCTCCACACCAGGCGCAATGGTTATCGATTTCGACTCTGATGCGCTGATGGCGGCGGTTCCACCAGCGGCCGCGCCGGCCGCCGCGTCCGAGTTGGAGGAGGTGGCGCTAGATCTAAGTAAATTCGATCTGAGCACCGCCGAGCCGGCCACATCGGCTGCGGCACCTGCGCAGAACACGGTTGATTTCCAGATCGAGGAGCTGGATCTGGGCAAACCGGGCGCATTCTCTACCCAACCGGAGTCTGGGAACGCGGAAGGAACGATCGATTTCGGCGACGAGGCGGGCACTAAACTTGATTTGGCCAGGGCGTATGTCGATATGGGTGACAACGAGGCCGCCCGTGGTCTGCTCGATGAAGTGCTGGCATCAGGCAATCAAGCCCAGAAGCAGGAGGCTGATGCGCTGCTCAAGCGTTTGTCTGGTTGACGTTTGTCCGGTTCAGATTGAGCCGGCGCGGGGGCCGATATCGGCCCCCGCGCTGTTTTGTTCTGGGTTTTCTGTGTACCGCGTTTCCCGGTTTTCCGTGTGATGGCGATGCGGTTGCATCCGTTGATACGCATTCTGTGCTTTATCGTGTTCGCGGCACTGCTGCCACGCATGAGTACGCAGACGCTTGTGCTGATTCTCACAGCACTCGCAGCCGGTGCTGTTGTTTTCGGTGCGGCTGCGAGAGTCTGGCGCGGTATCGTTGCAGTGAAGTGGCTGGTTGCCGCCTTGATGCTCGTCTATCTTGCCTTCACCCCAGGCGATCCCCTGTTGCCCTGGCTACCTGGGTTCAGTCGCGAAGGGGCGGCTTACGGCACGTTCCGCGCGCTGCTTCTGCTCGATCTCGTTGCCGCGATTGCGGTCTTGATCGGACCGGTTCCGCCGCCTGAGTTAGCGGCTGGATTGTTGATGTTGCTGTACCCGCTGCGTTGGCTGCGGATCCCAGTCGAGCGCATCGGCATTCGCATCGGTCTCGCGCTCGTGGAGATCGAAGCGCTGTTATCGCAGGTGCGTGCCACCGCGAAGGAAAACCGGCCGATGCTCGGGTTCGCTGAATTGTGCCGCCGCATCGAAACCCGTGCTGTCGAACCGTTCTCTCCGGATTTCGATCCACCCGCATTGCAGGCGCCCGCGTTGTTGGAGTGGTCGTTGCCGGCTGTTCTCGCCTTTATTTTGCTGACCTTCGGAACATGACGCGCTGGGCGGTCGGGTTGGAATACATCGGCACTCGTTACCGCGGCTGGCAGGCGCAGGAGCCGGGTATTGCGAGCCTGCAAGGCGAATTCGAGGCGGCGATCGCGAAGGTGGCCGACCATGAGGTCGCGCTGTCGGCGGCGGGTCGTACCGACGCCGGTGTTCATGCGTTCCAGCAGGTTGCGCACTTCGACTCCGCAGCACCCCGCACCCCGTATGCGTGGCTGCTCGGCAGCAATCGCTCGCTGCCGGCGGATCTCAGCCTGCGCTGGGTGCGACCCGTCAGCGAGGACTTCCATGCGCGTCACCGGGCAACTGCCCGCAGCTATCGCTATGTGATTCACAATCAGCGCGCGCGTTCCGCGTGGCTGGCTGATCGTGCGACCTGGATCGTCTATGCCTTGGATGCTGCCGCCATGCATCGTGCCGCGCAGGCCTTGCTCGGCGAACGCGATTTTTCCGCCTATCGCGCGTCCGAGTGCCAGTCGCCGACACCGATACGCAATGTGCATCGAATCGAAGTCTGGCGATTCGGCGACTTCGTCGTGCTCGATATCGCGGCGAACGCTTTCCTGCATCACATGGTGCGTAATATCGCCGGGGTGCTGATCGAAATCGGCCAAGGCCGCCAGCCGGAAACCTGGGCCGCCGAATTATTGGCCGGCTGCGATCGCCGCCGCGGGCCCGCCACCGCGCCCGCGCAAGGCTTATACTTCGCCGGCCCGGAATATCCGGCCCGTTTCGAGCTGCCGGCGGTCCCGGCGCTCTGGTTTCCCGCCGCTTCACCCACGAGCCTCGTTTGAGTAGCACCCGAATAAAATTCTGCGGTCTGACGCGCCCCCAGGATGTGGATGCCGCCGTCGATCTCGGTGCCGACGCAGTTGGTTTCGTACTGGTGCCGGGCAGCCCCCGTCAGATCGATATTGCGACTGCCGCCGAACTGCGGCGGCGTTTGCCGCCTTTTGTTGTCGCGGTGACCTTGTTCCGCAACGCCGAACCGGCGGTCGTGCGCGAAGCGATCGAGCGTGTACAACCGGATCTGCTGCAATTCCACGGTGATGAAACTGCGGTGTACGCCGAATCGTTTCAGCGCCGCTATCTTGCGGTGGTCGCGATGGGCGCGGCCGAAGTGGATATTCCCGCGGCACTTTCGCGTCATCCGCGCGCGGTGGGCATCCTCTTCGATGCGCACGCGCGCGGCGGAATGGGCGGTCAGGGGCAGGCTTTCGATTGGAGCCGCATTCCGCGCAGTATCGGCCGGCCATTGGTTCTCGCTGGTGGATTGTCGACGAAGAACGTAGCGGAGGCAGTGCGTAAAGTGCGGCCGTATGCGGTCGATGTCAGCAGCGGCATCGAATCGGCGGCGGGCATCAAGGATTCTGGAAAAATGAAGGCATTCATCGATGAGGTGCAACGTGGCGAATGTGGCTGACGCCGCGTCCGCGAAGCGGCCGCAGGGCCGCATCGACTGGGACGCTTTTCCCGATGCGCGCGGACATTTTGGCCCCTATGGCGGTCGCTTCGTCGCCGAAACGTTGATGGAGCCGCTGCGGCAGCTCGAAGTCGCGTATCTGAAGCTCAAGGACGATCCGGCGTTCCGCGCCGAACTCGATCGCGATCTGGCCGACTATGTCGGCCGGCCGTCGCCGATCTACCACTGCGAGCGGCTGACCAAACGCTGGGGCGGTGCGCAAATCTGGCTCAAGCGTGAGGATCTGAATCACACCGGCGCGCACAAGATCAACAACACCGTCGGGCAGGCCTTGCTGGCCAAGCACCTCGGCAAAACCCGCATCATCGCGGAAACCGGTGCCGGCCAGCACGGTGTCGCCAGCGCCACCATCGCGGCACGGCTGGGTCTGAAGTGCGTCGTTTACATGGGTGAGGAGGACATCCAACGGCAGTCGCCGAACGTATTCCGCATGAAGCTGCTAGGTGCCGAGGTGGTGCCAGTGACCAGCGGCACGAAGACGCTAAAGGACGCGCTCAACGAAGCGCTGCGCGACTGGGTGACCAATGTCGACGATACGTTTTATGTGATTGGCACCGTCGCCGGTCCGCATCCGTATCCGATGCTGGTACGCGATTTCAATTCCGTTGTCGGCCGCGAGCTATTGACGCAGACGCAGCAGCGCTTCGGCCGCTTTCCGGACGCAATGGTCGCCTGTGTCGGCGGCGGCTCGAACGCGATGGGCATGTTCCATCCGTTCCTGCCCCACGAAGAGGTCAAGCTGTATGGCGTGGAAGCAGGCGGCCTTGGCCTTGCGAGTGGCCAGCACGCGGCGCCGCTGTCGGCCGGGCGGCCCGGCGTGCTGCACGGCAACCGCACCTATGTTATGGCTGACGAGAACGGCCAGATCATCGGTACGCATTCGATTTCCGCCGGGCTCGACTACCCGGGCGTTGGACCGGAACATTCTTGGCTCAAGGACAGCGGCCGAGTCACTTATACGGCGATCACCGACGACGAAGCGCTGGCCGCATTTCACGAACTGACGCGCAACGAAGGCATCATCCCGGCACTGGAATCCTCGCACGCGGTTGCCTACGCGAAGAAACTGGCACCGCAACTCGGCAAAGACGCGATCATCGTTGTCAACCTGTCCGGTCGTGGCGACAAGGACATCTTCACGATCGCCAAACTCGAGGGAATTACGCTGCTATGAGCCGCATCGGGCAGGTTTTTCAGACGCTCGCGAAATCCGGCCGCAAGGCGCTGGTGCCGTACATCACTGCCGGCGATCCGCATCCGAGCCGCACGGTCGCGCTGATGCATGCGCTGGTGGAAGGAGGCGCCGATATCATCGAACTCGGCGTACCGTTTTCCGACCCAATGGCTGACGGCCCCACCATTCAGCTCGCTTGCGAGCGCGCACTTAAGCATGGCACCAGCCTTAGGCAAGTCATTGGTATAGTTGCCGAATTTCGCCGGACTGACGCAAAAACGCCGGTCGTCCTGATGGGTTATTTGAACCCGGTGGAGACGATGGGACTGCAGGCTTTTGCGGCAAAGGCGAAGGAAGCCGGCGTCGATGGTGTGCTGGTTGTCGATCTGGCAGTGGAGGAAGCGCCTGAATTTGTGCCGACCCTACAAGAACAGGGGCTGGACTGCATTTTCCTGCTCGCCCCGACCAGTTCTGACGCCCGCATTGCCGCAGTGGCGAGTCAGGCCAGCGGATATCTGTACTATGTGTCCCTGAAGGGCGTCACCGGCGCGAAAACGCTGGATGTCGCCAGTGTCGCCGACAAGTTGCGGGACATTCGCCGATTAACGAAACTGCCGATCGCGGTGGGTTTCGGCATCCGAGACGCCGAAACGGCGGCGCGAGTAGGTCAAATTTCCGACGGCGTTGTGGTGGGTAGTGCACTCGTCGCGGAGATCGAAAAGCGGCAGAATGAGCCGGACAGCCTGCCTGCGGTACTGAAACAGAAACTGGTCGAAATGCGCCGGGCACTGGATACGAGGGGGGGAGCACAATGAGCTGGATAGAAAGAATTTCGGGTGGATCGCGGTTGTTGCGCGAGGGTGTACGCCGCAAGAGCGTGCCGGAAGGCCTGTGGACCAAGTGCGAAAGCTGCAACGCCGTGCTGTATCGCGCCGAGCTGGAACGCACGCTGGAAGTCTGCCCGAAATGCGGACATCACCGTGCGATCGAGGCGCGTGCGCGCCTGAACTTGTTTCTCGACCCGGAACCGCGTTTTGAAATTGCCACCGGCCTGCGCGCGACCGATCCGCTGCACTTCAAGGACACGCGCAAATACACCGAGCGTCTCGCGGAAGCACGCGACGAGACCCACGAAGACGACGCGCTGATTGTGATGCGCGGCCAGGTAATGGGCTTGCCGCTGGTGGCTTCGGCATTTGAGTTCTCGTTCATGGGCGGCTCGATGGGCAGCGTCGTTGGCGAAAAATTCGTCGCGGGCGTCAATGCCGCCATGGAGCACGGCATTCCGTTGATCTGCTTCTGTGCGAGCGGTGGCGCGCGCATGCAGGAATCGCTGTTCTCGCTGATGCAGATGGCCAAGACTTCCGCTGCGCTGGCGAAACTGGCGGAGCGTGGTCTGCCGTTCATTTCGGTACTGACGCATCCGACCATGGGCGGCGTATCGGCCAGCTTCGCAATGCTGGGTGACGTGCACATCGCCGAACCTAAGGCACTGATCGGTTTCGCCGGTCCACGCGTGATCGAACAGACTGTGCGTCAAAAATTGCCGGAAGGCTTCCAGCGCGCCGAGTTCCTCGTCGAAAAGGGCGCGATCGATCTGATCATCGATCGCCGTGAAATGCGCGAGCGCGTTCATCGCATACTCGCGACGCTGACGCACTTCACGCCCAACGTTGCCCATTGATCCACCACCCCGGACGCCTCGGCGTCTGGGGGAATGGCTCGCCTACCAGGAAACGCTGCATCCGCGCGCGATCGAGCTGGGCCTCGATCGCGTGCGTTCCGTTGCCATAACGCTCGATCTACTGCATCCGCGCGCCCGCACGCTGACCGTCGCCGGCACCAATGGCAAGGGTTCGACCGTGGCGTTGCTCGACGGCATCTATCGCGCCGCCGGCTATCGTGTCGGCACGTACACATCCCCGCATCTTCTGCGCTACAACGAACGCATCGTCGTTGACGGCAAACCAGTGGATGACGACGCGCTGTGCGAGGCTTTTGAGCTTATCGAAGCAGCACGCGGCTCGATCGAACTGACTTACTTCGAGTTCGGCACGCTCGCCGCGCTGTGGTTGTTCCGTGCGGCGGATGTCGATGTGCAAGTGCTTGAAGTCGGGCTCGGCGGCCGGCTCGACGCGGTGAACATCATCGACACCGACGCCGCGCTCGTGACCAACATCGGCCTCGATCATATCGACTGGCTCGGCTCCGATCGTGAGTCCATTGGACGCGAGAAAGCCGGCATTTTCCGCCACGGTCGCGTCGCCATCTGCGTCGATATCGAGCCGCCGGCCAGCATCGCCGCTGTGGCTGCTGCGGTGGGTGCGCCGCTGCGAAGTATCGGTATCGATTTCAGTTATTCGCCGCGATCCGATGGACGCTGGGAGTGGCGCGGCGGCGCGGGCGCGGATGCGGTCACGATCGGTGATCTGCCGGCACCGGCACTCGCTGGCGCCGTGCAGTTGCGCAACGCGGCGGGCGCCCTCGCACTGGTGGAGGCGATGCAATCTTCGCTGCCGGTTGCGGCAACCGCGATCCGTGCCGCCCTGCCGGCGCTGCACCTGCCGGGCCGCTTCGAGCGGCGCGGCGCAGTGATTCTCGACGTCGCCCATAACGCGGAGGCGGCGCAGATTCTCGCGCTGAATCTGCGCGAAACTGGATTGGCGGGCCGTGCGCGGCTGGTTCTGGGAATGCTCGCAGACAAACCTGTCGAAGAGGTCGCGGCGGCTCTGGCGCCCGTCGTCGTGGCCACCTATCTCGGCGGCCTGCCGCCGCCACGTGGTCTATCCAGCGACGTATTGGCGGAACGGGCGCATGTATTGCGCGGCAAGCAGTTCCCGGACATCCTCAGCGCGTTCGCCGCAGCCACACGCGACCTCGGCAGGGATGAGGTAGTGCTGGTTTGCGGCTCCTTTCTTACGGTTGCCGAGGTCGCGAGACAGTTAGATGGATAATCCGTTGCAGCGCCGGCTGCTGGGCCTAGTCGTCATCATCGGTGGTTTGTTGATTGTGCTGTGGTTGCTGCCATCCGGACGGACGCCTGCAGGTGCGGCGCACGACTCGGTGACGGTGAAGGTCGATTCCGCCGCGCATCTGGCGGTCAGTCCGGTGGCGGAAACTCTGCCCGCAGCGGCTTCGACGGTGGCCTCGCTACCCCGGCCGTTACCTGCGCCGGCGAGTTCGGTTCCGTCCGCAGCGGTTGCGCCTTCGCCGCGCGCGCCTAATGATGCCGTCGCGACGGATAGCGCTGCGAGTGTCCACACCGAGCCGGTCGCAGTGGCAGCTGCGACGTCTTCGCCCGCGCCCGCAGTTGCCGAACTTCCCGCAGCGACGGCGCCACCTCCAGCTTTTGCGCCGGCAGCTACCACCTCAACGTCGCCACCCGCGCACGAGAATGCCTCGGTCGCACCGCCGTCCAAGCCAACGGTACCAACGATCCAGCCAGTTCACCCTGCTGCCGCCAAGCTGCCGCCAAAGCCATCGGCAACACCAGCCGCAAAACCCGTGGCGAAGCCGGCGACGGTGCCGCCCCCGCCGAAGCCTGTACCGGCAGTGGCAGCATCAGCGTCGACTCCTGCTACGCCGCCGCCTGCCGGGCCCGCTTGGTACGTGCAGGTGGGTAGCTACGCCTCGCAGGGCAATGCACAAACCACGGTCAGCTTGCTGCACGACGCGGGATACAGCTGCGAGGTTTCGCCGATTACCACCGCCGCCGGCAAGCTGTTTCGCGTGCGTATCGGACCGCTGGCGTCGCAGGCGGAGGCGGATCGCACACTCGCCAAGGTTCAGCATCAGGGCTATCCGGGCGCGCGCCGCGCGTCGGACTGAACGGTGGTACCGGCGCGCACATGCCAACGTGGACTGTATCCGCTCTTTTTCCCACAGCACATCTTTGAGCAAAGGCCGCTCCGCGATGGTAAAATTCGAGAATTAAGCGTGTCGGTCGCCAGTCCCGAGCGGTTTTATCGGGTTTCAGGTCCGTGCCGGCGCGGGGGTGTCGATCTGTCGCATGTCTTCCACACGAGGGGCGGGCAATAGGCGGGACGCCTTAAGGCGTCGCGGGCGGCGATTCTTTTCACCGCTTCCGATGATGGATCAATTACCGATCAGAAATATTTCCACTACCTGTCAACACCGGGATCAGCAATGAAAGTCTTGGTCAGCGTCAAACGAGTTGTCGACTACAACGTCCGTATTCAGGTGAAGCCGGATGGTTCCGGCGTCGTCACCGACGGCGTGAAGTTCAGCATGAATCCGTTCGATGAAATCGCGATGGAAGAGGCGGTTCGTCTGAAAGAGAAGGGCAAGGTCACCGAAATCATCGCGGTGACGATCGGCGGCGCCAAGTGCGAAGAGACCTTGCGTACGGCACTGGCCTTCGGCGCGGATCGCGCGGTTCACGTGAAAGAAGAGTCGGAAGTGCAGCCGCTGAGCGCCGCCAGGGCGCTCGCTGCGGTGTTCAAGAAGGAAGGCGCGCAGCTCTTTGTGCTCGGCAAGCAGGCCATCGACGACGATGCCAATCAGACTGCGCAGCTGGTCGCCGGCCTGCTCGATCTGCCGCAGGCGACATTCGCGTCCAAGGTTGAGCTGGAGGGCGGCAAGGCTACCGTCACTCGTGAAATCGATGCCGGTCTGGAAACGCTGGAAGTCGATCTGCCCGCGATTATTTCCGCCGATCTGCGACTCAACGAGCCGCGCTATCTCAAGCTGCCGGACATCATGAAGGCGAAGAAGAAGCCGATCGAGACGGTCAGCTTCGCCGATCTCGGTATTGCCGCAGGCGCTGCCCTGAAAACCGTGAAAACCGTGGCGCCGCCGAAGCGCAGCAAGGGCGTGGTCGTGAAGACCGTCGATGAGCTGATCTCCGCGCTGAAAGGCAAGGGCTTGGTTTGATACTGCCGACTTCGAGGACTATAGAGACATGAGCAAGATTCTGGTTATTGGTGAGCATGCCGACGGCAAGCTCAATGGCGGCGTTGCGAAGGTTGTCGCGGCGGCGAAAGCGATTGGCGGTGAAATCAGCGTGGCGCTGTTCGGCGCCCACGTTGGCGGAGCAGCCGAGCAGGCTGCGAAGCTCGATGGCGTCACCAAGGTGCTGAAGATTGAACGCGCCGAGAACGCGCATCCGCTGGCGGCGACGTTCGCTCCGCAGGTGGTCGAGCTCGCGAAGGGTGGTTACACGCACTTGTTGTTTCCGGGAACCACGTTTGGAAAGGATTTGGCTCCGCGCGTCGCCGCCAAGCTCGGCGCGCAACAGATCAGCGACGTGATGGCCGTGCACGGCCCGACCTCGTTCGATCGTCCGATCTACGCCGGTAACGCGATCCAGACGATCGAAGCACCGGCCGCGCCTGCAGTGGTCGCGACGGTCCGCCTGGCTTCGTTCACTGCCGTAGCTGCCACCGGCAGTGCCGCGATCGAAGCGACGACGGTGAATGCCACGCTGCCGACACACACCCGTTTCGTGAAGCTGGAAGCGCAGAAAAACGAGCGCCCGGATCTGCAGTCGGCCTCGCGCGTGGTATCCGGTGGTCGCGCGCTGGGCAGCTCCGAGAATTTCTCGGTGATCTACAAATTCGCGGACAAGATCGGTGCAGCGGTTGGCGCTTCGCGCGCCGCGGTCGACTCCGGCTATGTGCCGAACGATATGCAGGTCGGCCAGACCGGAAAGATCATCGCACCGGAATTGTATTTCGCGATCGGCATTTCCGGTGCGATCCAGCACCTTGCCGGAATCAAGGATGCGCGCACCATCGTTGCCATCAACAAGGACCCGGAAGCGCCCATTTTCGAAGTGGCCGATTTCGGCCTGGTCGGTGACCTGTTCCAGGTCGTGCCGGAACTGACGGGCAAGCTGTAAGGCTGTCGGCCACGTTTCACATTGAACCGGGCCGGCGCAGGCGACTGCGCCGGCTTTTTCATGTGCCGGAGTGTACATTGCAGTTCGCGACCGCAGGCGACGCGCAAGCGCCGCGTTGTGGTCTAATTGCCGCCCATGCGTAATCCCTACGAGCTCTACGCCGGCCTGCGCTATACGCGCGCGAAGCGGCGCAATCACTTCATTTCATTCATCTCGGCAGCGTCGATGATCTGCATCGCGCTCGGCGTGGCGACGCTGATCACGGTGCTGTCGGTGATGAACGGCTTCGAGCGCGAATTGCGTGGGCGCATTCTCGGCATGGCTTCGCATGCAACGATTTCGGCGTTGCACGATGGCCTCGACGACTGGCAGGGCGTCGCCGCGAAGGCTCAGCAGAATCCCGAGGTTGAGGCTGTTGCGCCGTATGTCGAAGGCGAGGCCATGCTCAGGGAGGGCGGGGATTTGTCCGGCACTGCACTGCGCGGCGTTCTTCCTCAGGAGGAGGAGAAAGTTTCGGACATCGGAGCGCACATGAAGTCCGGCAAGCTCGAAGATTTGAAGGCCGGTGAATTCAAGATCGTGGTTGGCGCCGAGCTCGCGCAATCGCTCGGCGTTACCGTCGGCGACAAAGTCGACCTGATGATCCCGCAGGCCACTGTTACTCCGGCGGGTATTTTGCCGCGCTTCCGACGGTTCACCGTCGCCGGTGTGTTCCAGGTCGGCATGTATGAATTCGATCGCGGTCTGGTGTTGTTGAATCTGCAGGACGCCGCCACGCTCTATCGCATGGGCGACAAAGTCACCGGGGTGCGCTTGAAGCTGCACGACATGTTCAAGGCCCCCGAAGTCGTCCGCGAAATCGCGCGCGATCTGCCGGGCATTTATTACATCAGCGACTGGACGCGCCAGCACGCAAACTACTTCAAAGCGGTGGCGACCGAGAAGACGGTGATGTTCCTGATCCTGTCGCTGCTGGTCGGTATTGCCGCCTTCAACATCGTGTCGACACTGGTCATGGTGGTCCAGGAAAAGCAGCCGGATATCGCGATCCTGCGCACGCTCGGCGCAACGCCACGCTCGATCATGCTGATTTTCATGGTGCAGGGATCACTGATCGGTTTCATCGGCACCGGCGTCGGTGTCGTGCTCGGAGTGTTGCTCGCGCTCAATGTCGAAACTTTGATGCCGCTGTTGCAGCTGGCGACGGGTCATCAATTTCTCGATCCGTCGATTTACTACATCAGCGATCTGCCGTCGGAGTTGAAAACCACCGACGTGATCCGTATCAGCGTGCTCTCACTCGCGCTGGGATTGCTGTCCACGCTGTATCCCGCCTGGCGCGCGTCACGCGTCCAGCCTGCGGAGGCTTTACGTTATGAGTGACGCGGTATTGCGCGCCAGCGGGCTGGCCAAGACTTTCGACGACGGCCGCCTTCGCCTCGAAGTGTTTTCCGGCATCGATTTCGAAGTGCATCGCGGTGAGCGCGTCGCGGTCATGGGCAGCTCCGGCGCCGGCAAGAGCACGTTCCTGCACATTCTCGGCGGACTCGATTCGCCGACGGCGGGCGATGTCTGGGTGGCCGGCCGCAAGATGAGCGAGCTGTCGGACGCCGAGCGCAGTCATCTGCGCAACCAAGCGCTCGGTTTCGTTTACCAGTTTCATCATCTGCTGCCGGAATTCAGCGCGCTCGAAAACGTCGCCATGCCGTTGCTGATCCGGCGCATGCCGGTCGCCGAGGCGAACGAGCGCGCCGCCAGCCTGCTTAAACGCGTTGGTCTTGGTGAGCGCCTGCAGCACAAACCGGGCGAGCTATCCGGCGGCGAGCGCCAGCGCGCGGCGGTCGCGCGCGCGCTGGTGACGCGTCCATCGTGCGTACTCGCCGACGAGCCGACCGGAAATCTCGACAGTCGCACGGCGGCCACGGTGTTCGAGCTGATGCTCGAACTGAATCGGGAGCTCGGCACGAGCCTCATTGTCGTCACGCATGATGAGCGTCTCGCGGCACGCCTCGACCGCGTCTATCGCCTGGAAGGCGGCACGTTGCGCAACGGCGGGCTGATCGCACCTGCATGACGGTGGTTCCGGCGCGCAAGGAGGCAGCGCTGCCAGTTCGCGGTTTCGCCGCGGACATCGATCCGCGCCTGCTCGCGATCGTGCTGACCGTGGGCGTATTGCTCGTGCATGCATTGCCTGCGCTGCCGCCGTTCTGGGTGTGCGTGCTCATCAGCATTCCCGCTTTGATCCCTTGGCGCTTGCGTTTCTGGTGGAGCGGATTCGCGCTGGGCGTTTTGCTGTCGGTCTGGCATGGCCAGCAATGGTTGGAGCAACGCTGGCCCGAATCGCGGCAGGGTGAAGAACACGTCGTACGCGGACGCATTGCGAGCCTGCCGGCGCGCGATGGCGATGCGCTGCATTTCTTGTTTGCGCCCGATGCGTCGGTGGACAACGCTGCACTACCGCGGCTGATGCGTGCGGGCTGGTACCGAACGGACGTCGCACCGCATGGCGGTGAGTGCTGGATACTGCACATGCGTATGCGCGCGCCGCGCGGCTCCTCGAATCCGGCTGGTTTCGATTACGAAGGCTGGCTCTATCGGCAAGGTATCGAAGCCGTGACCACGGTTCGCGAGGGAACGTCGTGTGCAGATGCAACCGGCGGAATTTCGCTGCTGCGCCTGCGTGACTCCATCCGCGACCGCTATCGAATGTGGCTGCCGGACCATCCGGCGCGTGGGCTGGTTGCCGCGCTGACGGTCGGCGACGAGTCAGAACTGAACGATGCCGACTGGACGATATTCCGCATGACCGGTACCAGCCATCTGGTCGCCGTATCGGGATTCAATGTTGCGATCGTCGCCGGTGTGGCTTTCTTCGTACTGCGCTGGATGTGGGCGACGGTGCCGGCATTGTGCCTGTGGTTGCCGGCACAGAAAGCAGGCGGCATCGGCGCCGCCATTGTCGCGCTCTTCTATTCGGCGCTCGCCGGTCTTGAAGCGCCGGTGATGCGCGCCACGGTGATGGTGCTGCTCGCCGCGTTTGCAGTACTGCTATCGCACCGTGCGTCGATGTCGCGCATGCTTGCGCTGGCTTGGCTCGCGGTGCTGATTCCGGCTCCGGCGTCCGTGCTGAGTCCCGGCGTGTGGCTGTCGTTCGGTGCGGTGGCGGCCATCGCTTACGTTGCCAGCGATCGCGTCGGTCCAATTCCCTCATGGCGTGAAGGCTTGACCGTGCAATGGCTGCTCAGCCTTGCGCTGGCGCCACTCGGACTGTGGTTCTTCGGCGGCATCAGCTGGATTGCGCTGTTCATCAATCTGCTAGCCGTGCCGATCGTTGCGATACTGACCCCAGTGCTGGTTGGCGCGCTGCTGCTCGCATGGCTGTGGCCATGGTTTGGTGTGCCCGTGCTTGGCACCTGCGCCGAGATCGTCTGGAAACTGCGTGAAGATCTTGCATGGCTCGCGCAGCACTTGCCGCATCCGTGGCTGGCGGCTGCGGCGCCTGCACCCGCTTTGATCTTCGCGGCCTGCGGCGCATTGCTGCTGTTTGCACCGCGCGGTCTGCCGACGCGTGGTCTCGGGCTCGCATTGCTGATGCCGATGTTTCTGCCGCATCAGGTGTCGATCGTGCAGGGCGTGCGTGTCGCCGTACTGGATGTCGGGCAAGGCTTGGCCGTCGCCATCCGCACCGCGCATCACGCGATGGTGTTCGATACCGGCCCGGCCTACGAGGAAGGATTCGACGCCGGCCGTTCGATCGTCGCGCCGTATTTGATCAACGAAGGCGTATCACGTATTGATCTGCTCATGGTGTCGCACGCCGACCTCGATCATCGTGGTGGCGCACCCGCGATCCGCGAGTTGCTGGCGCCGCGCGAGGAGATCGGTGCACTCACGCCGGAGCAACCTTGTCGTGACGGTCGCAACTGGAATTGGGACGGCATTCATTTCGAAATCCTGCATCCCGATGCCGGCCAGTGGTCGCGCAACAACGGTGGCTGCGTGCTGCGCATCCTCGTGGGCGATCACGCGATCCTGCTTCCGGCCGACATTGAAGCCCCGGCCGAAAAGCATTTGCTGCAGATACATCGCCAGCAGCTGAGAGCGGATCTCATGGTCGCCCCACACCACGGCAGCCGCACCTCTTCAACACCGGACTTCGTTGCCGCTGTTGATCCAAGGCTGGTGATCTATGCGGCTGGGTTCGCGAACAGCTATCGCTTGCCGCGCGCGGAAGTCGAACGGCGCTATCGCGCGCTGGGTGCACGCGAGTCTATGACGGGTACGCAAGGTGCGGTAATCATCGATCTGGACGCGGAACACGGTGTTCGCAGCGTGATCAATTGGCGCGCTGCGGCGCCGCGCTTTTGGCGTGCGCCGCCCATGCCGGTGGCGGAGAACCCGTAGCACCCATTCGATACAAGTTTCATGCTGCTTCTCTTCTTCAGAAATGACTGGCCGCGCCGCTAGCTCATAAAGAGCCAGACCGGCGGTTGCGTTGCGGAGAAGAGCATGGATACGAACAGCCGGACAACGGCTCGCGACGGCAACCCGGTGGTGTCCGCGGAGCTGCGGGACGCATCGATGCAGCACTGGAAGGAACTGCGGTACGGGCCGCTGCCACCCAGCACTTACCGGATTCTCGATAGCTGCGGCGAGTCCGACTCGATCTATCAGCTCGAAATCGATGCGGAACGCATTACGCTGACCAATCGCGCCGGCAATCCCCGTGCGCTTTACGGCGACACCGCCCGCGCGGTCTTCGTGGCGCGCGACATTATTGCTGAACGGTTTGGCGACGAGGCCGGCATGGATGCCCGGTTCCGCTTCGTCTGGTCCGGAGACGTCTGAACGGCGCAGGCTGGCCGCAAGCATTTTTCCGCCGATATAAAACAACTATCACCGCCGAAATTCACCGCCGAAATTATTCCGGACAAGCCCTAAAGAATTCCCGAACGCGGCCGATAACTGCCTCGCGGAGTTTCATGGCAGAAGACTTCGCCGACGCGGGCCCGACCGAGGGATCGGTGACGGGACCCGCCCAGCCGTCGAGGCTAGCGCCATGGGCAAAGCGAACGTGTATACGCAGAACCTTGTTCCGATCAGCGATTCCGGACGCAAATTCACGAGCTTCAACCCACCCTCGCTAGAAGCTTTTTCTCCCTCAAAAATCGCTGAAGAACTGGCCGACATCATGCTTTCCGGCTTGCGCGAGCAGCGCTCCGCGAGTATCGACTACTTCGGTACCGATCTCGGCTAACAGGCGGGCTTCTGCCAATTTCCGTGCTCCCGCGGCGAACGCTTTTTCGCGACAACATTATTTCTAATCTCTCCCGTCCATCCGCTCGACAGCAGGTGACTCGTCGTCATCCGCTTCGCTGGTATGCGTGTTCGAGCAGCCTCCGAGCGTCGCTTTTCGGCAAAAACGGAACTTAGTTTCGTAAATTCACGAGAATTCGTGGACGGAGCGAAGTATGCTTACCGCTCAATTGGAGGAGATCATGAGCGGGAAGAAGGTGAGTTCGGAGTTTCAGTGGTTCGATCCGCTGCTACTGGATGAGCAGTTGACGGTTGAGGAGCGCATGGTGCGCGACAGCGCAGCGGCGTACGTGCGCGGACAACTGGAACCGAGGGTGCTTGATGCGTTTCGCAACGAACGTGTCGACCCGACGATTTTTCGGGAAATGGGCGAACTGGGCTTGCTTGGTGCGACCATTCCCGAGGTTTATGGCGGGGCGGGGCTCAACTACGTCAGCTACGGTTTGATCGCGCGCGAGGTCGAGCGCGTGGATTCGGGTTACCGATCGATGATGAGCGTGCAATCGTCGCTGGTGATGGTGCCGATTCACGAGTTCGGCAGCGAGGCGCAGCGCAAGAAATTTCTGCCGCGACTGGCGCGTGGCGAATGGATCGGCTGTTTCGGCCTGACCGAGCCGGATCACGGTTCCGATCCCGGTTCGATGATTTCGCGCGCCAAGACCGTGAACGGTGGCTATTCCTTGTCCGGCACCAAGACTTGGATCACCAATAGTCCGATCGCGCAGGTTTTCGTGGTGTGGGCGAAGACCGATGACGGTTTGATCCGCGGGTTCATTCTCGAAAAAGGCATGCGCGGATTGTCCACGCCGACACTCCACGGCAAGGTCGGACTGCGCACTTCCGTCACCGGCCAGATCGTCATGGACGAGGTGTTCGTGCCCGAGGAAAATCTGCTGCCCGGCGTCACCGGTCTGAAAGGACCGTTCACCTGTCTCAACTCAGCCCGCTACGGCATTGCATGGGGCGCACTCGGCGCGGCGGAGTTTTGCTGGCAGACTGCGCGCCAGTACACGATGGATCGCAAGCAGTTCGGACGGCCGCTGGCGGCCAACCAGTTAATACAGAAAAAACTCGTCGATATGCAGACGGAGATTACGCTGGGATTGCAGGGCTGCCTGCGTCTGGGCCGCATGAAGGATGCGGGAATCGCAGCACCGGAGATCACCTCAATCATGAAGCGCAATTCCTGCGGCAAGGCGCTTGACGTCGCGCGTACAGCCCGCGACATGCTCGGCGGCAACGGCATTTCCGATGAGTACGGAGTGATCCGTCACGTCGTCAACCTCGAGGTGGTCAATACCTATGAGGGCACGCACGATGTGCATGCGCTGATTCTAGGACGCGCCCAGACCGGCATCGCGGCGTTTGCCGGCTGAAGGAGAGTGGAACTATGAGTGACGCAGCCACCGCGGATACGATTCCGGTCCACGAGCGCTTCCGTTTCGATGTAGCGCGACTTGAAGCGTGGCTGACGCCGCGCATCGAAGGTTTGCAAGGACCGCTGACCGTCGAGCAGTTCAAAGGCGGTCAGTCGAATCCCACGTTCCGCCTCAGCGCCGGCGGACGCCGCTTCGTGTTGCGACGCAAGCCGCCGGGCAAATTGCTGCCGTCGGCGCATGCAGTGGATCGCGAGTATCGCGTCATCACGGCACTGGCGAAAAGCGATGTGCCGGTGGCGAAGAGCTACTGCCTGTGCGAGGACGATTCAGTTATCGGCACAGCTTTCTACGTCATGGATTGCGTCGCCGGTCGCATCTTCTGGGATCCCGCACTGCCTGAATTGTCGACAGCGGAGCGCGTGGCGATTTATAGCGAAATGAATCGCGTCATGGCCGCGCTGCATGCGGTTGATTACGCTGCAGTCGGGCTTTCCGATTACGGCAAGCCGGGCAATTATTTCACACGACAAATCGATCGTTGGATCAAGCAGTATCGCGCCTCTGAAACCGGGCGCTCTGAGGATTTCGAGCAACTGATCGCGTGGCTGCCGGGCAACATTCCGGCTGGCGACGATACCTCGATCGTGCACGGCGATTTCCG
This sequence comes from uncultured Salinisphaerales bacterium, assembly GCA_964581385.1. Taxonomy (GTDB): domain Bacteria; phylum Pseudomonadota; class Gammaproteobacteria; order Nevskiales; family Nevskiaceae; genus CAZOOK01. The sequence goes on along the minus strand of CAZOOK010000028.1, from coordinate 32,647 downwards.
TATCGACAATATGATTTTCCATCCGACCGAGCCCCGCGTGCTCGCGGTGCTGGACTGGGAACTGTCGACGCTCGGCCATCCGCTCGCGGATTTTTCATTCCATTGCCTGCCGTGGTATCTGCCGGCGAACCTGATGAGAGGACTGGCCGGTCGCGAGACGATACCCGAAGGTGTCCCGGCTGAGCGCGACTACATCGACTCATATTGCCGACGCACATCGCGTGCACCGATCGCGCAGGAGCATTGGGATTTTTATATCGCCTATAACCTGTTCCGTCTCGGCGCCATCGCGCAGGGAATCATGCGCCGCGTGATCGACGGCACCGCTGCCAGTGCGCAAGGAGAGACGCTTGGCCGCCGTGCGCCGGAACTGGCGGCGCTGGGCTGGCGGCAGGTTGAAAAGATTTTGGCGCGGCGCTGAACGGGCGCAGGCTTCCGGTTCCCAGGCATGAATATGCCGCTGTTCATGACGGTCATTCCGTTACGAACCGATTTAACACCTTAATTTGGAGGCACCATGGATTTCGAATATTCACCGAAGACGAAGGCGCTGAGCGAACGCCTCAACGCGTTCATGAAGGCACACGTCTATCCGAACGAGCGCGTCTTTTATCAGCAGCGTGTCGAAGGCGACCGCTGGCAGCCGGTCCCCATCATCGACGAATTGAAGGCGAAGGCGAAGGCGGCCGGTCTGTGGAATCTGTTCCTGCCGGATTCCGAACTCGGCGCCGGACTGACCAACCTCGATTACGCGCCGTTGTGCGAAATCATGGGCGGCGTGCCGTGGGCGCCGGAAGTGTTTAATTGCAGCGCGCCGGATACCGGCAACATGGAGGTGCTAGTCCGTTACGGTTCGCCGGAGCACAAGAAGCAGTGGCTGGAGCCGCTGCTCGATGGACGCATCCGTTCGGCGTTCGCGATGACCGAGCCAGAGGTTGCTTCAAGCGATGCGACCAACATCGCAGCGTCAATCGCGCGCGACGGCGATCACTACGTTATCAATGGTCGCAAGTGGTGGACTTCGGGCGCCAACGACCCACGCTGCAAGGTCATGATCTTCATGGGCAAGTCGGACCCGCAAAATCCGAACCGGCACCAGCAGCAATCGATGATCCTGGTGCCGAGCGACGCGCCGGGCGTGAAGGTCCTGCGCTTTCTTCCCGTATTCGGTTACGACGACGCGCCGCACGGCCATGCCGAAGTGCTTTTCGAAAACGTGCGCGTGCCGGTGTCGAACCTGCTGCTCGGCGAAGGCCGCGGTTTTGAGATTGCCCAGGGACGCCTCGGTCCGGGACGCATCCACCACTGCATGCGTCTCATCGGTCTCGCGGAGCGCGCGCTGGAATTGATGTGCAAGCGCTCGGCTTCACGCATTGCGTTCGGCAAGCCGGTGGCGGCGCAGACGGTGACGCTGGAGCGCATCGCCGAGGCACGCATCATGATCGACCAGGCGCGCCTGCTGGTGCTACGTGCGGCGCACATGATGGATACCGTCGGTAACAAAGTCGCCGCGAAAGAGATTGCGATGATCAAAGTGGCGGCGCCCAACATGGCATGCCAGGTCATCGACTGGGCGATTCAGGTCCATGGCGGCGGCGGCGTCAGCGACGACTTTCCACTCGCCTATGCCTATGCCAGCGCGCGCACGCTGCGTCTGGCCGATGGTCCCGACGAAGTTCACCGCAACCAGATCGGCAAGCTCGAACTGGCGCGCTATCTGTCCGTGAAGCCGAAGGCGTCGTAGGTCCGAGGGACAACTCGCGGCGCACCGGCACACGGAAAAATCGGCCATGCTTTCCGATTACGAACAGACTTCCTTCACCGACCAAGGCAGGAAGAAACCGGTTTACGTCCGCGGCAGCGGACCCGCAGTGATCGTGATGCACGAAATCCCAGGCATTACGCCGCAGGTCGTGCGCTTCGCGGATTGGGTGGTCGATGCGGGTTTTCGCGTTTACATGCCGTTGTTCGTCGGCGAAGCGGGGCGGCCGGCTTCGCGCAGCTACATGTTGAAGTCGATCACCCGTGTCTGTATTTCCCGCGAGTTTTCGGTGCTCGCGGCGCATCAGTCGAGTCCCATCACCGACTGGCTGCGCGCCCTGGTGCGCCATGCGCATGCGGAGTCGGGCGGTAAAGGGGTCGGCGCCATCGGCATGTGCCTGACTGGAAATTTCGCCCTGTCGATGATGCTGGAGCCGAGCATGATGGCGCCGGTGTTGTCGCAGCCGTCGCTACCTTTCCCGGTCAGCACCGACCGTAAAGGGGCGCTGCATGTCTCGCCGGTGGAATTGCAATGCTTGCGCGACCGCTGCGCGCGCGGTGACAAGGTTCTGGGCATGCGCTTCAAGGGCGATCGGGCTTGCCCGCCGGAGCGGTTCGAAACGCTACGACGTGAACTCGGTCCGGCGTTTGAAGCCATTGAACTTGAAGATCGCTACGGCAATCCCGACACTGCCAAACTGACCGGGACACCACACAGCGTGGTCACACTTCACCTCATCGACAAAGACGGTGAACCCACCAAGGAAGCGGCGAAGCGGGTCATCGAATTTTTCCGGGAGCGGCTGCAGTAGCAGCGCTGCATTCACACCGATCGTTCACTCTGCTGGCCCCGTATTCGAATTGTCAGCGTGGCTGCCGTCCAACCCCAATCGCATCACGAATTTCGTCTAGTGGAACTGGGTTCCGAAATCTTGACGCCGCTGTTTTAAGCGCATACCGTTACCACCAGAAATTTAATAAAACGATTTTCAGCTGCATTTTTAATCGGGTGGTGTAAAGCGTGAACCGAGGCACATCCTCATTCCGCAATACGTCGCGGGTTCGGCGCTGGCGAGAGTCGGGCTGGGCAATCAGATAGACGCTAACTCACGAGGAAGACCGTGAACACTTACGAAAAAAAGGGATCGCTTGGCTCGAAAAATTCCACTTCGCTCAGCGGCTTTGTCACGTTGGCGATTGGTATGCTCGCCACCTGCCCAGCTTCGGCGGCATTGCCAAACTGCACGGCGAGCGCGCTCAACGCATTGGGTGTCAATCACGTGAGCGTCTCAGCGGCTATCGACACTCCGGCGGTCGGGTCAAAACCCGAATTCTGCGATGTCTTTGGAGCGGTAGTGACGGCCGGCAATGGAGCGCCGCAGGGCTCGGCCAATTTTGAGATGCAATTGCCCGCGAACTGGAACGGCAAGTTCTATTTCAAAGGCGTCGGCGGGTTTGCGGGTGCCGCATTCATTGCTTTTGGTGCGGACAATCCAGTGGATGCTTCTGAAGCGTTGCCCAAAGGCTATGCGATCGCAATCTCCGACACGGGTCATACGGGCCAGGGCTTGAATGCGGCCGATTTTGCGGGAATCGTCACCGATGCGCGCTGGGCGCTGAAAGCGGACGGTACTCCAGACGAAGCAAAAATCACCGATTACTATTTTCGCGCGACGCACGATGTCACGGTTGCCGCCAAGAGTCTGACCGAGAAGTTTTTCGATCAGGGCAAGATTCACGAAGCGTATTTCGACGGCTGCTCCAACGGCGGACGCATGGCGCTGATGGAGGCGAGTCGCTTCCCCGACGATTATGACGGCATCGTGGCCGGCGATCCGTTCATGAGCATCCGCTCCATTGCTGCAGGCGCACAGTTCGACAAGCAACTCCTGACTCCGGATACGTTCATTCCTTATACGTTACTGCCGGCGATTGACCAGGCGACATTGGCTGCGTGCGATGCGACCGATGGTGTGGCAGATGGCATCATTCAGAATCCGGCGGCATGCTCCTTCAAGCCGCAGTCCCTGCTGTGCCAGGCGGGTCAAAGCAGCAATTGTTTATCCCAAGGGCAGGTCGATACGCTGACGGCTTACTTCAGCGCAGCCACTGATGCGAACCACAAAATCGTCTACCCCGGCTTTGCGATCAGTGATCTGAGCGGTGCGGACGGTGCCGCTGAGTGGACCCTCGGTGGCCTGCTTCCGGGAGCCGGATTGGATCTTTCAGCCGCTGAACCCTGGGGTAACATCGGCTTTGCACCAGCCCCGTTGGGTTGGCAGTTCGTCGATCACGCCGTTCAGTACTTCGTCGAGCGTGACGCTAATTTCAACACCCGCGATTTCGACGGTAGTGCCTATACGCCGATTAGCGCCGCGACTCTCAATCTCTTCGACAAGCGTACCGATGCCGGCGATGCGGACGTGCCTGCAAAATTCGATCGGTTCATTGCCAAAAATCGAAAACTGTTGATCTATCACGGCTTCAGCGATCCCGCTCTCACACCCATGCGCTCGATCATGTTCTATGAAGGGTTGGCCGACAGAGTTAATGGGCGCTACGACAAGCTCCAGGAAAATGTCCGTCTGTTTATGGTGCCCGATATGCATCATTGCGGTGGCGGTCCCGGCCCCAGCAGCTTTGACACATTGACCGCCCTTGAGAATTGGGTGGAGAAGGGCAGCGCACCGGATGCGATCGTCGCCACTAAATTCGTCAACGACAACCCGGCGCAAGGTGTTGCCCGCACCATGCCGCTTTGCAAATTCCCTGAGCAGGCGAGCTTCCAGGGCGGATCGCAGGCGACGCCGGCGGAGATCAACGACGCAGCGAATTGGAGCTGCTCGTCGTTCGACCGATCGCTGCTCCAAGTCGGAGACAACGGCGTTGCAGCCGGGATCGGTGGCCGGCAAGCGCCCGAGCATATCCTGGCCGTTTCTCCTAAATGAGATATAGATGAAGGCTGCCGGATCGGTGTCGCTACGATCCGGCTGTTTACGAATTGACATTCAAACGTGCTGACCGGCCGACAGCGACGGAGAGACGAAGCGCGCGACGAATAACCGCTCGCTGTTTCAAATATGATTGAGGGGCTTTTTCAACTGTCCCCCTCAATATGTTGACCTGTAACCACTGCGGTAGCAGCAATCCGGACAGCAGCCGGTTCTGCAACCATTGCGGGTCAAAGATCGGTGCCGGCGCGGCTGCCGGTGAAGGTCTCCAACGCATCCGCTCGTACACGCCGCAGCATCTGGTGGAGCAAGTCCTGAAAACGCGTGCGGCGCTGCAAGGCGAGCGTAAGCGTGTGACGGTTCTATTCGCCGACCTCAAGGGTTCCACACATCTCGCCGAGCAGGCGGGCGAGGAGGCCTGGCACGGCATTATCGATCGCTACTTCGCCATTCTCGGTGCCGTCGTGCACCGCTACGAAGGAACGATCAATCAATACACGGGCGACGGCATCATGGCCCTGTTTGGCGCGCCGGTCGCGCATGAAGATCACGCACAGCGCGCATGTCATGCGGCGCTGTCGATGCAGCGCGAACTGCGCGGCTACGCCAACGAGCTGCGCATGACTTTGGGCCTGAATCTGGCGATGCGGATCGGGATCAACACCGGCGATGTCATCGTCGGCAGCATCGGCGACGATCTGCGCATGGACTACACGGCGCAGGGACTCACCGTCAATCTCGCCGCGCGCATGGAGCATATCTGCGAGCCCGGACGCGCCTACTGCACGCGCGCAACGGCGGCGTTGGTCGAGGGTTACTTCCGGTTGCGCGAGATTGGGGCCATGGCCGTGGAAGGTGCTTCCGCGCCGGTGCAGGTCTACGAAGTCGAAGCGGTCGGCACGATCCAGACCCGTCTCGATCGGGCGCTGGCCCGAGGCGCCGCACGGTTCGTTGGGCGCGAACGCGAGTTGCGCCGGCTGCGCGAAGCGATCGACCGGGTACACGATGGGCAAGGCAATATCATCGTCGTGACCGGCGGGGCCGGCGTCGGCAAGAGTCGCCTCTGTCACGAATTCGCGATCGAGTGCGAGCGTCGCGGCATTCCCGTGCATCGGGCGGCGGGTGTGCCGTACGCATCTGCACTGCCATTGCATCCGATTCTCGCGCTGACACGCAGCCGGCTTGGCATTGCCCCCGGCGCGTCGGCCGCGGACGCACGCCGTCTGGCTGCTGGTGGTTTGCTGCTATTTGACGCAAATGCGGCGACGCTGCTGCCGCAGATGTTGGAATTTCTCGGGATCGACGACGGCACTGCGCAGTTATCGCGCGGAGCACCGGACCGCAGCAGCCTACAGGGTTTCCTCGCACGGTTTCTGGCGCGCACGGATGAACCACAGGTCTTGCTGGTGGAGGACCTGCACTTCGCGGACGCGGGAACGGAGGCAATGCTCGATGCGCTCTGTGGCGAGCTTGCCGGCAGCCGCACGCTGCTGCTGCTGAATTTCCGACCGGAATACGCCGACGGCTGGCTGCAAGCGCATGCCCACGAGCGCGTGGCGCTGGCCGTGCTCAATGACGCTCAGATCGAAACGCTGGCGAGTGAGCTGTTGGGTGTCGATCCCAGCCTCACCGATCTCGCACAACGCCTTGGTGCGCGTGCCGCCGGCAATCCTTTCTTTGTCGAGGAGGCGGTGCAAGCGCTGAAAGAGTCCGGGCACTTGCAGGGAACCAACGGTGCGTATCGGCTGATGCGAGCGATCGACGATGAATGGCCGATCCCGGACACGGTGCAAGCGCTGGTGGCCGCGCGCATCGATCGGCTCGACGAAGCAGGTAAGAATCTGCTGCAAACCGCGGCTGTAATCGGACAGGATTTCGATGCGCGCACGCTGTCGCGCTTGAGCGGCGTCGACATCGAAGCCTGTCGCCAGCAATTGAGTGTGCTGGTCCGCAAAGGTCTCGTCGGCTTAAGCGATGGTGCCGATGGTGACTACGTTTTTTCACACCCACTGATTCAGGACGTCGCATACCGGACACAGCTTGAGCGCACGCGCGCCGCGACGCATGCGCGGCTGGCGGCACAGCTTGAAGAAGATCATCCGCCGACGGCGCCGCCGACCGAAGCGGCGGTCGGTATCGCCCATCATTGGCGTCGCGCCGCCGAGTGGGCGCGGGCGGCACAATGGAACCTGCTCGCCGCCCAGTGGCGCAGTACGCAGGATGCGCCGACGACGCTGAAGCAATACCGTCTGGCGTTGGAACACACGCGGCGCGCGCCAGCGTCGGCTGCGGTGAATCAGCTGCGCGTCATGGCGCTCACGGGACTGCTGCGGCTGGCGACGTTCATCAATTTGCCCATCGAAGAAGCGGATCAGATTTACGATGAAGCGCGCAGTGTTTCGGAAGCCCTGGGCAACACGGCATTGCTCGCGGAAGTGCTGATCTCCTGGTCCGTGGAGCTGTTGCATCGCGGCGATGCCGCCGCAGCGATGCGTATCGCTGAAGAGTTCGTCGACAGGGCGCTCGCTGCGGATGCGCGCGACCTCGTTCGCCGTTACCGCGTGGCGCTGCTGTTGACCTGTGCGACCGCCGGTGAGCCCGCCGCAGGTGTACAGCTGATCGCCAAGGGTGACGGCAGCGGCTGGCTGACCGCAGCCGTCGATGAAGACAACTACATGTCGCGTGGTTTTTACAGTCTGCTGCAAGCCTGGACCGGGCACTTGCCGGCGGCGCGCGAACATCTCGATGCGGCGCTGGCCTATGCCGAACAGGGGCAGCGCGCCGCCAGCTGGATGTACGCGTTCCGCGTCGATCTCGCGTGGATATCCGGCAACTACGCCGGCGTTCTGGCACAAGCCCAGATCGCTTTGCAGCGCGCCGAAGCCTATGGCAGCCCTTACTTCCGCGCCGTTGCTCTGCGCGCGCTCGGCCTGGCGCATGTGCTGCAAGGCGATGCCGCGAGCGCGCTACCGTTGCTGGAGCAAATGCGTCCGCTGATCGCCAAGGGCGGCCCCGCGCATCAGTTTGAAGCGCACTCGCTGGCCGTACTCGCGCGGGCTTACTGCGCCGCCGGCCAGCTACAGGAAGCCTTCGACAACGCGCGCGCCGCGATCGCCAGCGGGCAACGCACGCGTGCACGGCTGTGGGAAATTGCGGCGTGGCTGGCCTTGTTCGAGATTCCGGGCGACGGGCCGTGGCACGAATTGATCGAAGAAGGGATCAGCCGGGTCGACACCTTGATTGCGGCAACCGGAGCCGACAGTGCCAGGCCATGGTGGTGGCTGGCGCGCGCGCGCCTCGCGCAATCGCCGGCCGAACATGTCGAATGCCGATCGCGTGCCATCGAAGCCTTTTTGCGTATTGGTGCGGAGGGTCACGTGCAGCGGTTGTCAGTCGGTGCGATGCCGGCCGCCTAAGTATTGGTTTTGATGTGCGTGGCCTTCCGAAACGACTGGTGGCGAATGGCAGCCAATCGGAACTGAGTCGTGGGGTAATCGGACCGGGTGTGGAAAACGCCGCGGTTCACAAAAGTTTCACATACTAAATCTAGGCTCCGGATATGGTTTTATCCAACACGGAGCGGAGCATCATGAACTGGAAAGCATTGATCTTGTCAGCGGCAGCGTTTGCCTCGATTTCGAGTACCGCAATGGCCGGCGAACATCGCGGCGGGCGGCATGGATCACATGCGGTCAAACACGTTCTTCTGATCAGCGTCGATGGTATGCATCAGGTGGATCTGGCCAATTGGATCGCTAACAATCCGGACTCCAATCTTGCGCATTTGAGCGCCACTTCGGTGATCTATAGCGACGCACATACCACCACGCCTTCGGACTCCTTTCCAGGCTTGTTATCAATGGTGACGGGCGGAACTCCAAAATCGACCGGTGTCTACTACGACGACAGTTACGACCGCACCTTGTATGCGCCGGGCAGCAATTGCACGGGCAATCCAGGCATCGAAGCGGTGTTCGACGAAAGCATTGAGTACGACTCCAGCAAGCTGTTCAGCGGCGGCATCAATCCTGCAAACTTGCCAATGCGGAAGACATCAAACGGTGCGTGCAAGCCGGTTTATCCGCACGGTTTTATAAAGGTTAACACCGTATTCGAAGTCATCAAGGACGCAGGCGGCCGAACCGCATGGGCGGACAAGCATCCGGCTTACGACCTGGTCAACGGCCCCTCAGGATCGGGAGTCGACGATTTGTACGCGCCCGAAGTCAATTCGCTGATCTCTAATGGGGGCACCGCCAACGGCGTCGACTTGAACGCCACCTTGTTGCTCTGTGACGGTATCAATTCATTGCCGGTGAATAAGGTCTCCGACTACACGACCTGTATGCCGGCGATCGAAGCCTACGATGACGTCAAGGTGCAGGCGGTCATCAATCAGATCAATGGTCTGAAGTCCGATGGCAGTAGGTGGCTCGGCGTGCCGATCCTATTCGGCCTGAATTTCCAGGAAGTCAGCGTTGGGCAGAAATTGCCGGTCGGCGGCTACGTGGATGACGCTGGTACACCCAGCGTCAACCTCAATGGAGCACTGGCTCACACCGATCAATCGATCGGCCGCATTGTCGGCGAACTCAAAACCCGGCATCTGCTGCAATCGACTCTGATCATCATCAGCGCCAAGCATGGCCAGTCGCCGATCGATCCCAGTACTCTCGCAATGGAAAGCGGCGGCAGCGGCAATGCCACCGTGCAGGATCCCTCCGGCTTCATCGCCGCCGCCGATCCGACGATCGATTCGCCATCCAGCTTCACCAATCCGAATAGCGGAGCCACGCTATCGACCAACGGCCACTTGCAGACTGATGATGTCGGCCTGGTCTGGCTACAGAATCAATCGTCGTCGAATATCGCCAACGTCGTTGCCGAGTTGCAAAACAACACGTCCGCCATCTTCGCCGACACCTTGCCCACCGGAACGATACTGCCGGGCAGCATCACATCAGGCTCCGGTCTGGCGGCGTTATTCGGTGATCCAACCTCCAGTGACCCCATCGCTGCTGCCCGCGCTCCGAACGTTTTCATCCAGCCGAATGCCGGCGTCATCTACTCGGGCAGCTCAAAGAAGATCGCCGAACACGGCGGTGGTTCGTTGAACGACACCGGCGTGGCGTTGATGGTGTCATTCCCTTCGTTGAAAGCGCGCACAGTGTCGACCAAGGTGTCGACCACGCAGGTCGCGCCCACGATTCTCAAGGAGCTCATGCTTAATCCCAAGGCTTTGGAAGCGGTTCGCAAGGAAGGAACCAAAACGCTACCGGAACTGTTCGGGCACGATTAACGCTGCGAACCTTGTCCCGATCATAGAGAGGGCTGGCGCGATGCCGGCCCTTCTCTGTTCTGTCGCTAACCTGCTACTCAGCTCGGATTCATCATTGACACTCAAAGCGTTGGTCGACGAATTCAGATAAAAAACAATCCAGCCCTAAACATCAACGCTTGGTCATTTCGCCTGCACGCTGATTCCCCCAGCCGTCGGCGGTGAGCCGCACCGGCCGTTGCGTAAGCTGTCAAGAAACGCCAGAGACATTTTCAGCGTGAGTGCTTCGGTGGTCGCCGCAGCACCTCCGCCCGCAAAGTTCATATGGGTGGCGCCGTCAATCACGCCGAGCCACTTGCAGCCTGCGGGCATATTTGAAAACGGCATGGTACGCGCCTGCCATCGTCCTTCGAGCGCGTTGTCCCGCGTCCCGGTGAGACTGAGTACGGGCTTGCGAATTCCTCTCCAGGCGTTTGCAGTGAAGATCGAACCGGGACCTTGTGGAGACATTGCGACATAGGCATCGAATCGATCTTGTCCCACCAGTCCCAACTTGTTCTCCGCGCCGGCTTCCAACATCACGGTGGCTGCACCCATGGAGTGGCCAAGGAGTGCCTTGAACGGTGGCTGGCAACGGCTGCTTTCCGCGGCGAGCGCGGCGGCAATATCCATGAACCGGGCGGTGTAAGCCCCGCGATTTGTGGTCAAGGCAAGCAAGCCGCGTCGGACGCCAGAAGTCATGACAGCCGAAGACACTGCTTGCGGACCGCTTTCCCGATGACCGACGACAACGGCATTCCAACCATCGTTACGTAACCCGGTTGCCAGGTAACCCATGGTCTTTTCGGTACCGCCCGCGCCAGGCGAAATTACCGCCAGCGGGGCACAGCCGCCGCTATTCATCGCGGCGAAGCTTGTTAACGGCACATTGGCGCCGTCAGCCCGGCGCGCGGAAATCAGCTGATCCGCACTCGCCGTGTTCGCCACGCAAAGACACAGGAGCGCCGAGCTGAGCGTGCACAGCCTTCGAGTTACCGCACTTCGGATTTTGGACGCACTAGGAGAAACATTGTCCACCATACTGATATTCAATCGGATTTCCTGCGATCGCTGCACCGAAACGTGCGGTTGTACGCACGGTTGCCCATGCGTGCAAAAACGCGCCGAGGCCAGATCCGTTGACCGTGCGGGCGCGCAGGCTTCATCTGCCCACCTTGGCGGGCTGCATAAGGCCTTCGCGACAAAGCAGCCCTAACCGGTCTGCGCGAATGACAGCTTTCCGGCCGCGGATTTCGAACGCCGGGAAGCCCAGATAGACAGCGACGCATTTTCCTAGACCCTCATTATTTTGGCGAACGCGAAAAGAAGCGGAATCCACTTTGAAGCTGTTCACTCGGCCACACAACGAAGGGTTTAGCTTAAGAACAGCCAAGCCACCTCTTCGAATTTCGGCTTGAAGGAAGGTGTTGGCAAATAACGGTGATTTATGGCTCACACGGCGGGGTCTTGAAGATCAGGTGTGAACTAGTTCACAGTTTCGGCTGAACCGAAACGATAAGCTCACGTTGCAGATCGTTCCCCCTTGGCTTCGGAGGGCAATCGGGGGAGTAAACACGAATATAGAACAGTCGGTGCCTCACGGGCGTGGGAAAGGCAACCGCAGATTCGGCATTGAGCGCGCTGCCGGTGCAGGGAATCCTGGGTGATCTGACGGAAAGTTCCAAAAGTTCCATTGGAAACCGCAAAATTGCGTATTTGCATCATGCTGATCATGCGAATGGCATTTCTGTTCATCAGTGATTGGGCACCTGTTTGCACAATCGATAGACAGGTTCTGCTGGGCTCTCGTCGATTAAGAATGCGTTTATCAACCTGGCCGGCATCTGCAGACGAGGCAATCAAATGAAGTTAGTAGCGGACTTGTCAGAAAGCTGGCGAACACGGACCGGTCTTCGTGTGAGGTTGGGGCTAGCGGTGCTGGCAGCGAGTTGCACAGCGGTGGTGGCGTTTGCCACCGCCGCCCCATTTGAAGCAAGTCTAAAGTCCACCGCCCTTGCTGTACTGCGACCCGCAGCGGCAACAGATACCGCAGCACACGACCGCATCGCGTCTGCTTACGGCAAGTTGCCGATCAGCTTCGAGCCCAATGTCGGGCAGGCACCATCCACAGTGAAGTATCTGGCGCGAGCCGGTGGCTACAGCGTGGGCCTCACCGAACAGGGTGCCCTGCTGAACCTCGCTCAAGGAAAAATGGAGCAGCCGGGTAATGCCCACCTTAACAAGAAATCAGCAGCGCCCGTCGCGCAATCTCTGCTGCGCCTGAGCTTGGTGCATGCCAAAGCAAAACCCGATCTGCGCGCCGAAGCCCGACAGGAGAGCTTCAGCAACTACTTCGTCGGCAATGACCGCTCGAAATGGCATAGCCAGGTCGCTCACTATGGCGCCGTGCGTTACGAACAGGTTTATCCCGGCATCGACTGGGTGATCTACGGCAATCCGCAGCAATTGGAATATGACCTCGTTGTTGCGCCAAACGCCGAAGCGCAGCAGATCAAGCTCAAGATCGACGGCGCCGATCGCCTGTCTCTGGACAGCGATGGTGACCTGCTGATTCAGCTCAAAGGGCGAACGCTGCGGCAACTCAAGCCGGTGATTTACCAGGATTCAGCCAATGGCGAACGGCAGCACATCGCCGGCCATTACGTGCTCGATCAAAAAAATCGGCAGCTGGGATTTGCCATGAATGATTACGATCACAGCCGGCGTCTGATCATCGACCCAGCGTTTGTGTATTCCACTTATCTGGGCGGCAAGGGTAGCGATAATGCCAGCGCCATCGCTATAGACGGCGCCAGCAACGCCTATGTCGCAGGAAGCACAACATCGATCGACTTTCCCACTCTCAACCCGTTGCAAGGCTCAAACGCGGCTACGGGTGGTAATAGCAATGCCTTCGTCGCCAAACTCAACGCTGACGGCAGCGCGCTGCTCTATTCCACTTACCTGGGCGGCAGCGGCTTCGGCGGCGGGGGCCAATTTACTGGTGACTTTGGCGGCGGCATCGCGGTGGATAGCGTCGGCAACGCTTATGTGGTGGGGGTCACATATTCGACCGATTTCCCTACCGTCAATCCACTGCAGAGCGTCAACGCGGGCGCTCAAGACGCCTTTGTAGCCAAACTCAATGCAAACGGTAGTGCGCTGCTGTATTCCACCTATCTGGGTGGCTCCGGTGGCGACAGCGCAGACGCCGTCGCCGTGGACAGTGCAGGCAATGCCTATGTCGCGGGGGGCACGTACTCGACCAATTTCCCTACCGCCAACCCGCTACAGAGCACTCATGCAGGCATCGCGAACGGCGGCAGCAACGGCTTTGTCGCCAAGCTCAATGCAGCTGGAAGTGCACTGCTGTATTCCACCTACCTTGGCGGCAATGCCGAAGTTGTTCCCGGCAGCCCCAGTGGCGACTTTCCCAACGCTATCGCTGTGGATGGCACCGGTAACGCGTATCTCGCGGGATACACGAGCTCTACCGATTTCCCCACGGTCAATCCGTTGCAGGCCACCCTCGCTAGCAGCTACGGCAATGCATTCGTCGCCAAGCTCAACATGGACGGCAGCGCACTGCTGTATTCCACCTATCTGGGCGGCAGTGGTTTCGGCGATGCCAATAGCGGTTTCGGCACCGGCGATGGCGCCGCCGCCATCGCCGTGGATAGCGCCGGTAACGCCTATGTCGCGGGATACACAAGCTCGACCGATTTCCCCACCGTGCATCCGCTGCAAAGCGTGAAAGCGGGTATCCATAACGCCTTCATCGCCAAGTTCAATGCGGCCGGCAACGCGCTGCTGTATTCGACGTATCTGGGTGGCAGCAATAGTGACGGTCAAGGCGATAGTGCCAGCGCAATCGCTGTGGATAGCACTGGCAACGCTTATGTCGCAGGATTCGCCAACTCGCCTGACTTCCCTACTGTCAACCCGCTACAGGGCACGCTCGCCAGCAGCGATGGCAATGCCTTCGTCGCCAAGCTCAATGCGGCCGGCGACGCGCTGCTGTATTCGACCTACCTGGGCGGCAGCATGCCTGGTGGTGCCAGTGCCATCGCCGTGGATGGCTCTGGTGATGCCTATGTCGCGGGAAGCACATCTTCGACAGATTTCCCGACCGCTCATGCGCTACAGGGCGCGCTCGCAGGCTACGAAAACGCCTTCGTCGCCAAGATCAATTCGATGCCGGCTGGCGCAACACCCCCAGCTCCCTCTGGGGTCACGGCGATAGCCGGCACTGCGCAAGTTGTTTTGGCTTGGCCGGCGGCGACTAGTAATGTGACGAGTTATAACCTCTACCAAGGAACGAAAGTGGGCGGAGAAGCTCTTGCTCCGGTGAAAACCAGTATTACCGGCACCAGCGTCACCGTGTCTGATCTGAACAATGGCACGCCCTACTACTTCAAGATAACTGCCCTCAATGTCAACGGCGAAAGTGCCCAGTCCGCCGAAGTCAGCGCCACACCGGGCGTGCCTAGCACGCCGAGCACCCCCGCTCAGAATGGCGAGGGAGGAGGTGGAGCCGCGGGATGGGATTTGATTGCAGGCTTAGGACTTGCTCTGGCAGCACGGCGTAGAAAAAACCCAGGTACCGAACGACCTCGTCAGTCTGACTGAAAGCAGGCGATCAAGGAGGATAAATGGGACCGGGCTGAAACTTGAATAACGCCGTTGATACAACGGGATTTCCGTGGAGAGTGTCGTGATCAATCAAGTCGGCAAAACCTTTTCGCTTGCAGCTGGAGCGCTATCGATGTTTTTGGTGGGACTAGCGCAGGCCACGGATGTCGGGACGCCACTGACGCCGGAAATTACCGTTGCACAGGAAAGTAGCTATCCCTTTCAGCTGCATATCGCTCAGGACGCTGCCGGGAACTTTGGTGTGGTCTGGCCAGATTTGACCAGTGTTGACTCGTCCGGTAATACGGCTGCGTTTTCCTATCGGCGCATTGCTGCAGATGGAACGCCACTGACGGACGTCGTTCCAGTCGGCTTCAGTAAATTCCTCTATGTCGAAAGCGGTATTGCGATGGATGCTGCAGGCGACTTTGTTCTGGCATGGGGCTGCTATGATCTTCCGCCAAGCACCCCGGTCGTTTGTGCCCAGGTATTCAATCCGGACGGCACGGCTAAAACGGGACAAATTCAGGTCGCGACTCAAAATTTGCCAACCGGGCTGTACGCTATTGAAGATGCAGCGTTTAATTCTTTGGCCGTCGCGATGAACGCTGCGGGCGATTTCGTCGTTGCAATGACATTTGTCGCAGATTATCAGAAGCTGTTGGAAACCCACATCCAATATGTGCAAACGCGTAGATTCCATCTCGACGGGACGCCGTATGGCGACCCCCAGCAATTGGCATATCAAAAAGGTCTGGGCTGGACAACAACCTTCAAAAACGTAAATATTTCGATGTCGTCCAGTGGCGACTATATGGTTACCTGGCAGTCAAGGCAATCAGGAAATTTCGCCAAAGCTGAATTCTTTTCAGCGGATGGTACTGCAAGTTCAAAGGTAACTTCGCTGCCGCTACGTGTCCAAAAGGCGACCACGCAAACTTATTCGACTACTCTGGCGAACAACGGTGACGTATTAATTGCGCTGGCGGCAGCTCCAAGCAATGGATCGACTGCGACTGCGACTCTTTATTTAAAGCGCTGCTCGAACCAATGCAAGAAGCAGCATGCCGCGGTCGCAATTGGTAGTCGTCCGACGCCTTCTTCATCGAGTGGGGCTGTGCTATCGGTGGCTGCGACACCGTCCGGTGGAGCAATCGTCGGCTGGGGTAATAGCGCGACCAATGCTCTTACGGCCGCGGTGTTCGATGCAAATAACAACTTGGTCGGGCAGCCATTCGCATTGGGAGCGGACGACGTTCCTTCCGATCGTGACCAGCATTTGGAGATCCTCGTGAATCCGAATTCCGACCTGATTGCGGTATGGGGTCAAATTACGGCACGCGTGTTTCAGGGACTGCAATAATCTAAATTGAGGGCAGCCGCTGTCACGATCCTCTACGTTAGGCGCTCTAAATCACGCCTAAGGCGGGATTCGCTTCGTTTATCGCTGCGGCTATACAGTTGGGTATGTTCTGCTATTGAACTGCCAGCGGCGCCACCGCGTTGGCCACACCCAGACCATCCGCGCTCTTGCAATTGACCACTGCGAAGAACGTCGCCGGTTTGCGTCTCTGGATGCTCCAAACCCGGACGCTGCGACTGCCGGAGGTGGCGGTAACGTCCTTCATGCTGTCGGCATAGTCGCCAGTTATGGTGCAGGAAGAAGCACCGGTCGAGCTCCAGCTGAGCTTGGCCGTTCCGAATAAGCGCACCGTCGATGGCGTAAAGGCAGCATGGACCGAAAGCGGGGCATTCGGCACTAGCTTGACGATGCTTTCTGGATACAAGCCGGATCTGCTTTCGACGGTGAGGATGTAGCCACCATCGCCGGCATCGGTGAGGGTACCTGCGGACGAGTATGGCGCAAGTCCGCCGTTGCTATTCAGCAGAGTGAAAACACCGTCCTGGGTTAAGGAAAAAATTCCGCCGCCGCCATCGGGGCCGAGATTCGTCATGCTTCCGTAAAGCGTGCCACCGGCTGCTTGCAGCAGTGTCTCGACACTACCGCCATCTGCATTGATCCCCAGCGGGTACGGCAGCCACTTGCATGGATTGTCCCCCCAACAACCTGACCAGTCGTATCGGTATACCTCGGGTGCGAACTGATGTAGCACGGTCACGTTGCCACTAGTTGTGAGACGCAAAACTGAACCCAAGCTGACTCCGACCTGCGAAAAGCCGCCGTCGATGACTGTCGCAACGTAGAGATAGCCGTCCCTACCGGCGGTCATGGCCGTTACAAATTGGCCTTCTGATGCGGCCAATTGATGCACCACCGAATAACCACCCGTGGCGGTCAATTTGAACACTGTATTGCCGAAGCCACCATACGTATTGCCGGAGGCGCCATAGAAATTACCATCGTCGCCGGCAATCAATAGGTTCTGTAATGGGCTGTAGTCGTTGCTGAAGTTGTAGAGCGTCGTCAGATTTCCGTCGAAAGTCAGCTTGAAGAAGGTGCCCTTGCCGCTGGTGCCACCGGAGGCGGTGGTCCCATAGAGCGCGCCGTCGGCACCGACCAGGATCGTCTCGGGCCAAATACCGCCGACGTTCGTCCCGTCGGATGCGCTGGCACTGAAGGTGTACAGCACGGTGAACACGCCTTCCTCAGTCACGCGGAATACAGTCCCGCTGCCATTGGCGCCGCCACGTATGGCACTGCCGTAAAAGGCGCCATCACCAGCGCGTACCAGCCCGCATGGGAAAACACCCTCCGCATTGATGTAAGGACCATTGACTGGCGCTTCGTCCAACACGTGCAGAACCGTTAACGTGCCCGTCGGCGTCATCTTGAATACGGTGCCGCCGGCCTGTGTCGTAGCGGTGAAAACGCCTTCCGCCGCGACACCGTAAAAATTTCCATCCGTGCCTGCCACCAGCGGTGCAGCGGAGATTCCATAGCCCTCGCTGTAATCCATTGCCATGTCATGTAATAGGTAACTGGCGGCAGCTTCTGCGCGCGAGCCGGCCAAAACGAAGGCGGCCGCAGCGGCGGCCTCGAGTAGTTTTCTCATAGGCTTCCTTTTTATTTTTTAAATAATCCCACAACAAACTATAGCCACCGAGGTACATTGCATGTGTGACGCAGTTCACACTTCTTAGTGACAGTCTGAAAGCATCCTTGCAAAATCTAAAGACACGATTACAGTAACGAAGGCCTCGTGCATAAGTACGTGCACAAGTACAAGTCAGAGCTGGCCAGTCCGTCGGTGCAATGCAAGCGCGCCAAATTGCGTCACCAGGACCCATGTCCGCTTTTGGGCATTTTGATTTGACGATCGACCGGCGGCTATCGGCACATTGCTACTCTCTCCTCTATCTGCTCTACTCCAACGCTCATTGGGGCTCTGGGGAAAGCATCATGCTGATCAACACGAACCGCCGCGGTTGCGTCGCTTTGGGGACATTGCGTGTCGGGATATTCCTCGGACTACTGCTCAGCACGATCGTGTTCCTGCCGACGGAAGTCGGAGCCGCCGCGACCATCAACGAACCCGTGTCGGGTCCGCTGGGCTACTTCCCACTCGCGGTGTTGTATACGGCGATCGATGCCACAGTGCCTACAGGTGTTCGTCAACCGGTCGCCGTAGCCAATCTGGGCGGTACACCGCCTGTGTCCCAGACTTCATCGGTTTTGGTCAACGTGACAATCGGGCAGTCAACGACTGCTGGAACAGTGCGGATTGGCTCTAACGATGTTAGCAGCGCTAACGAGCCCGACAAAAGCAGTGTCATTCAGTACCCGGCCAACCAAAATGTCGATGCGCAAATCTCCACGCGGGTGGCGACCGATGGGAGCATTTTCGTGACCAACGTCGGCCCGGCCGCCGCGCACGTCAAGGTCAGTGTTGTGGGCTTCTATGCTACGCAACAAAGTTGCTTTAGCCCCTGCGTCTATCACAACCGCTTTCAGCCGGCCGTCTCGACAACGATCTACGACGGGCGGCAGTCGCTGCTTACCTACGGCAATAGCATCCCCTTGGCTATTTCGAGCCAGCCGGGCGCATCGGCTGCGACCCAGGCCGTTGTAAGGGTATCCGTACTGTCCCCGCCGAATGCTCACAACCTTGGGCGGCTGATCAACGTGCATGCACCCAACCAGAACGATAGCTCACTGGTCGCCCAGTTCAATTACAACGAGACCGCCGCAGCTTCCAAGATCATCACCAGCAGCCTTAGCAACGGGACGCTGCTGATCGATCTTCCCGCGAGCAGTCCGAATCTCCCCAACCCGCCGTCAGATCCGGACGGGGCACGTGCTTACGTCATGGTCGATCTCATCGGTTGGTTCGATGCGGCGAACAACTACACCCCGGCCACCACAACGGCGCTCAGGACCGGCGTTCACCTCGTTCCAGGCAGTGCTGGCTACTCGGTCGATCTTCGCGGTTTGGATGGTGCTCCGTTGAACGGTGCCGACTACGGCGTTGGGATGCGCGCTGTCACCCTCAACGTCACGGCGCGCAATGCCACCAAGGCCGGGTACCTCTCACTCGGTGGCGGGCTGGAGCACGTTTCGTTCGCGGCCAACCAGACGATGAGCAACCAAGTCACTGTACCGGTCGACACCACCGGCACGATCAAGGTGACCTACGCCCAAACCGATGGGCTGTCCGACGGCAGTGTTGATATCGATCTCAGCTTTGTCGGTTGGTTCGAGTGGTCGAGCTACACGGCATACTCGACCGGTGCCCGGTTCCAGACGCAAGATCCAGCCGAGGTCTTCGTGACAACGACTTACCGTGAAGGAGCGGGGGTGACACGCACGTTCCCGATCCTCGGCGCGGGAGGGGTTCCGCCGACTGGAGTCTCCTCGGTGGCCTTGATTGTGCATCTGTGGGGAGCGGTCGGGCCGACGAGCCTCACCGTGTGGGGCGATGGCCGGCCGATGCCTTTAGCGCCACAGGTGCAGGCGGGCCTCTATCAGCAATCGACGCGCCTTGTGTTCGCCGACGTCGGTCCGGACGGCAAGATCGCCTTCCTGGTCGGCACCAACCAAGTCACCGTCGAGATCCGGGTGGTTGGCTGGTTCACGCCCTACGTCGGCAACGGTCCCCAAGCCAACAGCGTGTCGGTGGTCGGTGATTCCATCACCTATATGAGCGCGCCGTCGGTCTTCGATCAGAATGTCGACACCAACCAACTTAACGAGCTCGGCATACCCGGCTACCAATCGCACGAGATGCGCTTCTGGGCCGATCATATGGGGTCGAGCCATCCGGACACGGCCATTACCAACCTTGGCACCAACGACGCTTGGGTCGGCACCTTCGACGTCACCGCAGTGCAGACGCGCCAGGAGATCGAGAAACTGTGGGCTTCCTATGGGAATTCCCGGTGTCGCTACGCAGTTACGATCAATGCCACGACGACACCGTTCGCCAGCAAGGCGGCTCAGATCAACACCGAACTCCGCGGCCTAGTCACGCCCGGTGACAGCCGGTATGTATCCCATTCGGGCCTCATCGACTGGAACAAGTTCGTTGCGAGCACTAACGAATCGGTCATCAACACCGACGGCGTCCACCCGAACACGACCGGTCAAGCGCGCCTCGCGATGCTCTATGAGTACGCGTTGACCGGACAGGCAGATCCGGCGCTGAAAGCGTCGGTGCCGACCAGTGTGCTGCCGACGTTGATCACCTCCTGTCCGTGAGTTCGCTTGGTATTCGTCAAGCTAAGATGTCTTATCCCCGCTACATCTATCTAATGGCGGATTGCGGGTGATTATCCAACTCGTAGCCGAGTCACGGCCGCGACGACCGGTCACAAGGCTGACCCAATGTTCCCGTGTGAACACCACCCGGTTCCGATTGGTGATCCGCTAGAGGTTGGTGGCGGCCCATATTGACGTCCGCGCAGCCCCATCCAAGAATGCATGCATTCATCGGGGAAGGTGGGGAATGAAGAAATCGACATGCTGCTTTGTGGCGGTGGCCGCATGGCTGGCAATGACCGTGGCACGAGGCGCGCCGCCGGTCGAAGCTTATGGCCGTCTGCCGGGTGTGGAGCGGGTACAGCTGTCACCGTCCGGCGCGCGTTATGCGTTCATCGCAACCATCGGCGAAAAGCGCCGGCTCGGCGTCCTCAGCTTCGACGGCAAGCCTCTGTTCTCCAGTGAGGTTGGCGATGCGAAGATTCGCGACCTGACTTGGGCCGACGATGCCCATTTGCTGGTGACTCTAAGCAGCCCGACCGCTGAGCCCCTCCTTTCCATAGGGGCGTTCGAGGCCGCGGAGATGATCGAATTCGGAATGGACGGGAAGAGCTTTCCGATATTCCAGAGCGCTCCGAACATCGCCCGTCTAGTGGCAGGCTACTACGGTTCAACCCATCTTGACGGCCATGTATACGGGTATTTTGGCGGAATTACTTACGCCGGTGCTCGCATGACCGAACAGTACCGCCTTACCCACACTTATCCCGACATCTACCGCGTTGATCTCGACTCGGGGCAGACAACACTAGAAGCGGAGGCGAGCCACAATGATCGCGGCTGGGTAGTGGGCAGGGATGGCTCGATTCTCGCGCACTCAGAATACGACGAGAGCGACGGTAAATGGCGGCTTCGTCCCGGCAAGGGTTACAGCAAACCGTTGATCGAGAAAATATCGCCGATTCATAACATCGGACTGCTCGGACTCGGGCGCGGACCTGGCACGGTGCTGGTCCTGGACCAGACCGGAGATCCCGATGTGTTCGAGGAAATATCGGTCGCGGATGGCAAGGCCGAAGAGCTGACCATCCACGGTTACGTTGAGGATTATTTATTCGATCCGGACAACGGATACCTGATTGGTACGGATGTCGATCAAGAACCGCACGCTTTTTTTTTCGACCGCAAACTTCAAGCGCGCTACAACGGCGCTCGCAAGGCCTTGCCAGGCTACGAAGTTGAACTCGTGTCCTTCAGTCATGATCTGGCGCGGATGATCGTCAAGACCGACGGCAACGACGATTCCGGCACTTACTGGCTGGTCGATATCGCAACCGGCAAGGCCGATCCCCTCGGCTATTCGTATCCGGAGATTCATCGGTCCGACGTCGGTCCCACGAGCTGGATCAAATACAAAGCAGCGGACGGTCTCGATATCGAAGGCGTGCTGACGTTACCGCCGGGCCGCAAGCCGGAAAAGTTGCCGCTGGTGATGTTGCCGCACGGAGGACCGATCGATGTCCGCGACCGCGTCGGCTTTGACTGGTGGGCCCAGGCCTACGCTGCGGCGGGTTACGCGGTGTTCCAGCCCAATTACCGCGGCTCATCCGGCTATGGCACGGAATTCCGCCAAGCCGGATATGGCCAATGGGGGCGCAAGATGCAAACCGATCTATCCGACGGTGTTGCAGCGCTCGTGGCACAGGGCCTCATCGATCCAAAGCGCGTCTGCATCGTCGGCGGCAGCTACGGCGGCTATGCCGCACTGGCCGGCGTGACCCTGCAAAACGGGATTTATCGCTGCGCGGTCTCGGTTGCAGGTCCTTCGGATATGCAGTCTTTCTTTGGCTGGCAAATCGAGAAACATGGTTACACCCCCGGCGGCGCGACGCGTTACTGGCGTGCCGTCACTGGCGCCGACAAAGAGGGCGATGTGGCGATGCGCAGCATCTCTCCGGCGCTGCTGGCGGATCATGCGGACGCTCCGATCTTGCTGATCCATGGCAAGGACGACACAGTCGTGCCGATCGAGCAGAGCGAGGAAATGGCCGCGGCGCTGAAGAAAGCCAAAAAAGCGGTCGATTTCGTCGTGATGCCCGGTGAGGATCACTGGCTGTCGCACGAAGCTACGCGCGTCGCCATGCTGAAGGCTGCGGTGGCCTTCGTGAAAGAGCACAACCCGGCGGACTGAGGCCATTGTTGTTCTTCGTCAGTCCACGCGTCCAGAGCCTCGCGACGATCCCCAAACTCCGACAGCAGGCTGCCAGCTAGGGCACGGATTCGTCATTTCCTCCCGACGGGTTGGCCGACCACGCGGCCACGAAGCTGCCATCGACCGCTCGGGCCACAGAGGCTCTGGTGAATAACTTCTGGTACTCGAAGGCCGTCGAGTTGAGGATGAGGGGCTCGCACAAAGGCACCCGAGCATTGGCGCCGTAAGCCTCCAAAGGCATCGCAATGACCCAGACGGCAGTGATGAACAGGCTCGGCCGATACCGAGAGGCCGTTTCCATCCGTTTTCTCCAGAATTCCAAGTACTATGAGTGACGCACGCCGTTACCAACGGCGCACCTGGATTGTTTCCAGACGCGAATATATTCGAGGTGGAAGTTCGTTTCTGTGACGCAGTTCACATTGCCGCCATATCCGTGTCAGCCACTCGAAGGTGGCGCGTCGGTACGGATGAAGCCGGTCATCGGTCGGCGCGGCGTAGACTATTCGTATTCGCAGTCGCCGCGAATCGAAGGGAGCCAATGAAAATACGACTAGCCGCCACGGTTCGAGCGCTTGTGTCCGCCGCCGCGATTCTGCTCGCCACGCTTGCCGCGTCCCCCGCGAGAGCGGAGGAATCCGTGCAGTCGGTATTGAATTGCATGCGAGGCAATCTGCCGCCGGCTGTCCGTATCCAGGATATCGAGCTGACGTCGTTCGACCACGATGTCGAGAGCCGGGTTCTGAAGGGCAAGCTGGTTGTTGCCACCGAAAAAGGATTGGTCCGCGCAAGGCTACGGATTTCCTCGCCGGCGGATTTGTCCGGTGCCGCGTATCTGCTGCGCGAGGCGGAGGCGGGCGATGAGGATCAGATGTTCGTATATCTGCCTTCGCTCGGACGCGTGCGGCGCATTAGCGGAGCCGGCGCCGACGGTTCGTTGCTCGGTACCGATCTCAGCTTCAACGATGTAAAGGAAATCGAGACTGCGTTCGACGGCAACAATGGCGACAACAAACTGGAGCCTACTGCGGAACTCGATGGTCGCGCGGTATGGGTTTTGGCGATGCGCCCGCGCGCCGGGCAAGCGTCGCGTTATACCAGCGTGCGCGCCTGGGTGGACCGCAAAACCTGTGTCGCGCTGAAAGTGGATTTTTACCAGAACGACGAGGTGCTCAAGGAACTACGTGCGCCCGCAACGGCGCTGCAGCAGTCCGACAAGTACTGGTACGCATCCAGTATTGATGTGCGTGATTTCAAGGCTGCGACGAGGACCACGTTGCGGGTGGTCGGCGTTGCCAGCAGCAATTCGATTGCGGCCAACTACTTCAGCCCGCACTCGTTTCAGTTAGAAAACTAATGCGTTTCTGGCTGCGCTGGAGTGCAAATCATCCCTACCTGATACTGGGCGCGGCGCTGTTCGGCACCCTTTGGTCGCTGGCGCTCTGCGTCGATTTCAAGACGCTGCAGCCGCGCTTGCGTATCGATCCCTCGGCGGAAGCATTGCTGCCTGCCCATGATCCCGAACGCGCGGTGCTGGAACAGGTGCGTCGCAGTTTCGGTGACGATGATCCTGTCATCGTCGCGATTCGTTTCGAGCCTTCGGTCTTTACCGCGGAAAATCTGGGCAGGATTGATGCGCTGACCGCACGTTTCCGCGAACTGGAAGGCGTCGGCGCGGTGCTGTCGCTGGCGACAGCGCCGAATCTGCGTGCCGATGGCGATGACGTCGTCGCCAGCTCGTTCACTGAGCAGGCGCGTGCGGCGCCCGCGCGTATCGTCGAACTGCCGGCGCAGCTTGCGGCCAATCCGCTCTATCGCGGAACGCTGGTATCCGCGGACGGACGCAACGCCGCATTCGCGCTCGGCGTCGGTGGCATGACCGCGGACGCATACGCGAGCCGCGACTTGTCGCGACGCATCCGCGATATCGCCGCGGAGATCGCACCGGGTGCGGAGGTTCATATCACCGGCACACTGCCGGTTCGCGCCGCCACGGGCAGCGCGGTGGTGCGCACGCTGCGTTTCACGGTGCCGGCCGTGTTCGGCGTGGTCGCGGTACTGCTGTTGGTTACTTTCCGCAGCCTGCGCGCTGCGGCCGTCGCGCTGATTTCGATCGGTGCCGCGCTGACGCTGACGCTGGCGACTACCGTGCTCTCCGGCATCGGACTCAATCTGGTGACGGCGATCGTGCCGCCGCTGGTGATTACGATTGGCTTGTCGTACACCATTCACCTGCTTGCGGCGTGGTTCCTGTCGCGGCAATTGATTCCGGATGCGCCTGGGCACGAGCGCGTGCTGTGGGTGATGCAGCGCATTGGAGTCGGTCTGATGTTGTCGGCGACGACCACGATCGTCGGGTTCCTGTCACTGCTGCTGAATCCACTGCCGGCGGTGCGCCAGTTCGCGGTGTTCGCGAGCATCGGCACACTCTACGTTGCGCTGTTGACGCTGCACGTGATGCCGGCTCTGCTCAATCTGAGCGGCTGCTCCAAGGAAGCGCCGGCGATCGGGCAGCAGCTATTCGCGAAATGGGGATCGCGGCTCGCGGAATTCGATGTCCGCCATCGGCGCCAGATCATCATCACGGCGGTGGTGGTGGTATCGCTGAATATTTGGTTCGCGACGCGCATCCGCGCCGGCGCGGATTTCATCTCCAGCTTCGATAAGCATTCAGAAGTGCGCCGCGATTTCGATGCGATCAATGAAAATTTCGGCGGTGCCAACTTGCTGACAATTTTCATCGATACTCACGTCGATGGTGCGTTGGCGGACCCGGAGCAGATGCGGCCGCTGGCCGATCTCGAAGATTGGCTGCGAGGGCAGCCGGAAGTGGGCGCGGTGAGCTCGTACGTCGATTACGTTGAGTTGCTCAACCGCACGCTTAACCCAGTGTCCGGCGGCGATGATCCGCATGGCCGTGCTCTGCCGGATTCCGCGGCAGCAGTAAAGCAACTGCTGGTATTCGCGGGCGGCGACACAGTCAAAAAGCTCGTCGATGCACGTTTCCGTACCGCAGTGGTGTCGGTACGCATCAAGGTGGACGGCTCGCTGGCAATCGGCACTTTCCTGTCGCGGCTCGATGCGCAGCTGGCTGCACTGCCGCCGGCTTTCGCAGCGCGCGCGACCGGTAGCACTGTTCTGGCGACGCGCGCGGTCACCGCGGTGGCCTCCGGACATCTGGCATCGATCGCAATCGCGACGGCGGTGATCTGGCTGCTACTGGCGGTGATGTTCACGTCCGCGCGCGCCGGACTCATCGCGACGCTCCCCAATCTCGTGCCTATCGCGATCTATTTCGGCACGCTCGGTCTCATGCATATCAGTCTCAATCCGACCACCAGTCTGATCGCCTGCATCGTCCTCGGCATCGCGGTGAATGACACCGTGCATTTCCTGGCGCGCTTCAACGCCGACGCACGTGCCACGGGCTCGGAGCAGGCGGCGCTGCGCACTGCGATGTCGGCGGTGCTGCGGCCGATCACGCTGGCGACAGTGGCGCTGTGTCTCGGCTTCCTGGCATTCACTGGCGGGGAGTTGCGCAACCAGGCGCAATTCGGTGCGCTCGCGGCGTGGACACTGTTCGTCGCCTGGATCGCCGATATGACGCTGACGCCGGCGCTGGGATCGCGTCTACGCATTATCACGCTATGGGATCTACTGCGTCTGGATCTCGGCACCAAGCCGCAGCAGACGATTCCGCTTTTTGCGGGACTGTCTACGCGTCAGGCGCGCATGTTCGCACTGCTGTCGCATCTGGAAACCGTCGCCGCTGGTACGCGGCTGATTCAGCAAGGTGATCACGCGCGAGATGTCTTCGTGATCATCGACGGCACCCTCGAAGCGTCGGTCGATCGCGAGGGCAGCCGTTTCGTGCTGAATACACTGACACGCGGCGCCACTCTGGGCGAAGCTGGATTCTTCGGGCAGCGGCGCACCGCCAGCGTGGATGCTGTGACTTCCTCACGCATTTTGCGTTTCGATTCGGATGACCTGGATCGGTTGCGTATCTGGCATCCGGCCATCGCCGCCATCATCTTCCGCAATCTCAATTTTGTTCAGGCGGAACGTCTGGCACGGATGACGTCGATGGTGCAGGTGCATCCCGAGCCGCAGGGCTAATCTTCATCCCTGGCAGCGGTCTGGTGCGATGTCTTCCGCGCCAGCGCATCGATGGCGGTGCGGGCAAGTTGTCGCCGCGCATCGGCCAGCGCGAGCACGAGGCATTCCAGCGTCTCGGTATAGTCGCGCCCTTCAAGGCGATGCATATCGAGATATTGGCGCACGAGCGCATCCTGAAGCCCGAGCAATTGCACGCTAGTGCCTGGTCGAATTTTCCATAAGGTTTCATTCATTCAACATCCCCTCCGCCGCCCACGACATCCCTGGTGGTGTCAATCGAGCCTCGCGGGGGGCGTTCTGGCGCGGAGGCTCTGACATATAACGCGGCAGTTGGAAAGACGACATACAGCGCCGTCATCCCGCTTGCCTTTCCTAAATAGTTACGAGGGAATGGCCTCATTTATGACACTCAGCCGCCAAATCCGTTCGAGCGCCCGGTTCGCGGCGACGCAACGTCATCCACTTGACCATTTCAAATAGCAGAAAAGCCGAGACGCCCGCCGCGAACGCACCAAGCCAGTGCGGCCACGCGGTTGCGGAAAACGCGAATATCGCAGCCAGTGGGGGGACGCGGGTGATCGCGATTAGAGCGGTCATGGTTCCGAGGAAAACCCAGTGGCTTGCCCGGTTGTTCAAGCGCAGCGGTGTTGTTAGCGAGACTGCTGCCGAGCGACTGCTGAAGATGAGCATGCCGTTGGCAGTAATGAGGGTGATGAACGTCAATGTTCTGGCTGCGGACGGAATCAGTCCGGCATTAAGCGTAAGCCAGTAAACGACGGTGATGATCACGGTGCTGATCAGTCCTTGCACCAGGGCAAGCTCAATGTGTTTCAGCGATACGAGGCGCTCATCCGGCCGCCGCGGCGGTCGGCACATGATTCGCGCATCCGCTTCCTCGGCCTCGAAAACGATGGAACAGGCCGGGTCGATCACCAGTTCGAGAAATGCGATGTGGATCGGTGCCAGCACTAACGGCAGGCCGAACATCAGAGGCAGAATTGACAGGCCGATGATCGGGATGTGGACCGCCAGCGTGTAGATCATCGCCTGCCGCAGATTGCCGAAGATGCGGCGGCCGAGACGAATGGCTTCGACGATCGAACCGAAGTCGTCGTCAAGCAGCACCAGCGACGCGGCCTCGCGCGCGACATCGGTACCGCGCTTGCCCATGGCGATGCCGATGTGCGCGGATTTGAGTGCGGGGGCGTCGTTGACGCCGTCGCCGGTCATCGCGACGATCTCACCATTGATCTTCAGTGCTTCGACGATGCGTAGTTTTTGCCGCGGCGCGACTCGGGCAAAAATTTGGATCCCGCGGATTTGTTCGGCGAGTTCAGCGTCATCGAGACGTTCCAGATCGGCACCAGTCAGCAATCGTTCGGCGTCGATGCCGGCCTGCGCCGCGATGGCGCGCGCGGTGCCGGGATGATCGCCGGTGATCATCACGACGCGAATGCCTGCCTGCCTGCATTCACGCATGGCCGCTGGTACCTCGGGCCGCAACGGATCGACGAGACCGACCAGTCCGATATATTCGAAGCCGAAATCTCTCTGGCTGTCTGGCCATTCGCCGCCGGCATGGCTTGCGCGCGCCACACCGAGCACGCGCAGGCCGCGCCGGGCGAGGCCTGCCGCTTGCGCGACGATGGCTTGTTTGCGCTGCATGGAAAGTCTGCACAGATCGGCGATCGCTTCCGGCGCGCCCTTGCTGGCGACCGCTTGTTCGCCGCGGTCGGGGACGCGCCACAGATGCGACATCGCCAGCAGGGTTGGAGAAAGCTCGTATTCGCGGGCGAGATCCCAATCTTCATGCAGATGTTCGGTGTTCGATAGGAATTCGCGCGCGAGACGATGAAACGCCTGCTCCATCGGATCGTGTGGTTCGATTTCGCTAGCCAGCACGCAATATTCGAGCAGACGGTGGAACTGTTCCGGCAGTTCTTTCAGGCCCGATGCTTCGCTGACATCGATTTCCGCCTCATCGGCGATCAGTGCCGCAACCTCCATACGGTTCTGCGTCAGCGTGCCGGTCTTGTCAACGCAAAGCACAGTGGTTTCGCCCAGGGTTTCGATCGCACTTAGTCGCCGTGTCAATACGCGTCGCGCGGCGATGCGGCGCGCGCCAAGCGCGAGCACGACGATGAGAATGACCGGAAATTCCTGGGGCAAAATTCCCATCGCCAGTGCGATGCCTGCCAGCAGTCCATTGAGCCATTCGCCACGCGCGTAGACGTAGAGCAGCGTGACGATCAGACAGAGCGCAATGCCGATGAGGGCGAGTCGCTTTGTCAGCGTGCCGATCTCATGTTGCAGCGGAGACGCGGCGCTTTCGACAGTCCGCAGCGAGCGGCCGATGCGTCCGAGTTCAGTCGCGGCACCGATCGCCGTGATGCGAATCAGGCCCTGTCCGCTCGTGACCAGCGTGCCAGCGAATAGACGTGCACCGCGTTCGTCGCCGCCAGCCGGTTCGGGGTCGGCCGCGTGCTTGGGAACCGTGGCTGACTCGCCCGTCAACAGCGATTCATCGGCGGCCAGTTCATGCGCAGACAGCACGCTGCCGTCGGCGGGAACGCGATCACCTTCGCTCAGCGCGAGAATATCGCCGCGCACGACCTCCCGGCCGGAGATGCGAACGAAGGTGCCATTCCTGAGCGCGAGCGCGCGCGGACTCGACAAGTCGCGCAAGGCTTCGAGCGCTTTCTCGGTGCGGCGTTCCTGCAGGACGGTAATGGTAATGATGACGAAGACGAAGCCGAGGAGAATCAGCGCTTCGTGGACATCGCCCATTACCAGGTAGATCGAGCCGGCGCCGAGCAGCAGCAGAAACATCGGTTCGCGTGCCACTTCCGCCGCGATCTTCGGCAGAGAGCGGTTCCGAGCCACATCAAGTTCGTTGAATCCCTCGGCAGCCTGTCGGGCGACGACTTCCGCTGTCGAGAAACCCGCGGGAAGCTCCTTCACGCGTACCTCAATGTTTCACGATCAAATATATAAATCCTATTTATATAAATAGCGGTTGCCGCGCGCTCTGGTACTGATTTGGATCAATGTTTGCCAGCTGCGAATTTCGCAAAGTAAACCAAATTTTTTTCGAAGAGGTCGATTGTGCAGACACCCTACGAGTTACTGGGCGGTGAAGTGGGCATCCGCCAATTGGCAAATGTGTTCTACGATGTTATGGATGAATTGCCGCAGGCCAGCTCGATCCGCGCAATGCATGGAGCGCATCTCGAAGAGATCAAGCAGAAGTTGTTCGAATATCTGTCCGGCTGGCTGGGCGGTCCGCACCTGTATCACCAGAAGTACCAGACTGTTTGCCTGACCAAGCCGCACAAGCCCTATGCGATCGGACCGGCCGAGCGCGATCAGTGGCTGATGTGCATGAAAGAAACACTGCGGCGTATCAAAGCGGGGCCGGAAGTTTGCGAGATGCTGGAGAATCCGTTCTTCGGGATCGCCGATGCGATACGCAATACCGACGATGCGAAATGTCCGGGCGAGAGAGGTGGGCAGGCCTGCGACGGTTAGGGTCCCGATGCGGGATCGCGGTTGCAGGCTCTGCGAACAATAAGCTGGATGAAGTGAATGATCGGGAAATCGTCACTCGCTTCTCGCCACGCGGAAGCCGTAGCTTTGAAGGCGAAAGCTGGCGACGTTGAAGATGCGTGCTGACGCGCGCGCCCATGGGGCGGAGGTCGACCATGCGCCCCCGCGCAGCACCACCATCGGGCAATCCTTTTCGTCGTTCCACGCGCTTCCGTCCGTCGGTGCGCCTTTGTAGCTGCTGTGCCAGCAATCCGATGTCCACTCCCATACGTTGCCGAGCATGTCATGCAACCCGAACGGATTCGGCGCAAACGTGGTCACCGGCTCGGTGCGCTGCGTGCCGTAGTTGGCTTTGTCAGCTGATGGTTCGTTGCCCCACCAATAATCCGTCTGCGTACCGCCGCGCGCCGCATATTCATATTCGGCTTCGGTCGGTCGCCGGTATTCGGTGTGCATTTTGTGACTCAGCCAGCTGAGATAGATCGCGGAATCCACCGCGCTGACGGATATCACAGGGCGATCGCCGCGGCCCCAGCCGTGGTCGCCGGCGATCTCGTCGTTAGTGACCGAATCGCGCTTCGGGCATCCGCCATCGTTTACACAAGCATCCCACTGCGCAAATGTCACTGGATACTTGCCGATCCAGAAAGGCCGCACTGTGACGGTATGCATGGGGCGTTCGGATCCTCCGCCACGACCGGATGAATCTCCCATCTGAAAGCTGCCACCCGGCAGATGCACTAGCTGAGGACAGAGTCCAGGGCCCATCGGGCAATTTTCCGCGGATATGACAGGGACGTTCTGCGCGCAGCTGATCGTTATTGGCGATAGAGAACTGAACACGGTTGTTGCGACGATGACGAAGCCGCGTCCAAGACTTCCGCCGATGCCACGCTGGCTCATTCTTTGCTCTCCACGAAGTTGCTGCCGGGCGAAGTCCGCGAAGGCTAAGCCCGCAATAAAGTTAGTCGGATAGCTCAATAGTATGCGTCAGTCATTCGCGAGAGTGTGTCCTGCCCGTGATCAGCGATGCACAGAAGCACGGCGCCCGATGATTTTTATTCTAAGGAGATGAGGGTCGGTGGTCGTGGCGCGGATGGATGCGAGATGCAACGCCATTGCAGCGAAGCTGATATCGCAATGAAGCCGCAACGAAGATACGTAACGCGAGTACTGCGACATCTGCATAATGCTGGCAACACTCGGCGCTTGCAAAATGAGGGGGAAAACCATTATTTTGAATACACGGCACCATTTATTAAGGTAAACGAGTGCTCACAAGCATTTTTTAATGCTCATAAAGTTTCGGTTAAGGTTCGCCGTATAGAATCGAGGGTTGGTCAATAAAAAGGGTTGGGATAGTCGTTCACCGCTGATCACGCGATTTGTGCCGTTCAGCTTTTTATGCGCGTATCAGTTGCGGTCACTGACTACGATGGCGCAGCTTGGTGTTTAGAGGTCCTTCCTATAGGACTCGCTTTGTCCCAAGTGCAAATAGGTCACGGTAGCGTCACGTCGGTCTGATACCGGTATCCGGGCTTGTGAATGGGCACGCATATTATTTGCGTGTGTTTTTGCTTTTTTTAAAAGCGCCATATCATCTTATAGGTCAACATGGACAAGTTTCGTGCAGTTATGGGTGTTGTAATTGCCCCTTTTATCTTCGAGGCTTCGGCCGTTCCCGCCGCAACGGCGCCCACAGTAAATTTGACGATCAGTCCAAAATCCATCGTGGTGGGTCAGTCGGCTACGCTGAGTTGGTATGCAGCGAATGCAACGCTTTGCAAAGCCGCTGGCGGCGCATGGAGCGGAGTGCTGGGGGTGAGCAGCAGCCTCACCGTCACACCGACTGCCGCTGGAACTTATAAGTATCCGATCGCATGCACCGGCGCCGGTGGTTCAGTCGCGGGTTCAGCGAGCCTGCAAGTCACGAGCACGCCCTATGCACAGCCGAGCATCGGTAGTTTCACACCGACGTCCGGTCCTGCCGGCACGGTTGTGACGATCACGGGTTCCGGTTTTACCGGGTTGACGGCGGTTCAGATTGGTAACGTCTCTGACGCAGCGCTCACGGTTGTGAGCGATACGCAGGTCAAGGCGACGGTGCCAGCGGATGCGCAGAGCGGCGCCCATGGCGTTTCCGTATCCAATCCGCAAAAAGTATCTTCATCCCCCGATAGTTTCACGGTCACCACTGCCTCCAAGGCAGTGACACTTACGGCCAATCCCACTGCGATCACGCTGGGCAAATCGGCTACTCTGAATTGGTCCAGCAGCAATGTCAGCTCGTGCACCGCCAGCGGTGCGTGGAGTGGATCGCTGGCCACCAGTGGCAGCAAGAGCGTGACACCCTCAGCCACGGGCACGCAGGTTTATACGCTGACCTGCACCGGGGCCAGTGGCTCCGCCAGCGGTTCAGCCAGTGTGGCAGTGACGAACACCACGGCAGTGCC
>CAZOOK010000027.1:9316-82114 GCA_964581385.1 uncultured Salinisphaerales bacterium | reverse complement strand
CCGCTTTGCAACAGCGCACCGATACCGCGCAGGTACTCTCGGCGCTCGATGATGTCGGTATCGGAAGCAACGGGAGGAAGGCGGACATAGGGGAGCCGTGAGACGGGGGCCCAAGGATGTCGATTGAAACTGATGGTATATAGCGTAAACGTACGTTTGATGCAGATAGACACGCATGCGAAATAGGTCCCCCAATTATCAAGGCCTGCCAACATGCCGAGGAGGACCAACCTGACCATTTATAACTTCTTGAATGTGCAGCCGCCATGTTGAGAAAGCGTGTCAATTAATACCAAAAGGACGATCGACCCAGCAAAGGCAAAGGCAGCACGGAACCGAAAAAAGTCTTCTCTGCGTCTGATTACGCACAGACGCTGGCTGTCATGGCACCTACTATTAAGGTTCATCCATACGAGCCACGGTCGGGATTTGGTCGATTGAGCGGCGCGGCCGCTATCCGGCTACCAAGCTTTCCACAACAACACTAACTAGGAATTCACCATGCAAAGCGATTCAAACATCCAGTCGTCAGATACGAACGGACGAGGTGCCGGGCTGACGCCTGCGGCGACAAATAGAGCTGACGGCTCTCTGTCAGGCGCGCCACTCGAGTTTCATAATTTCCTCGCCGACATCGAAGATCTGATCAAAGCGACGACCTCCCTAACTGGCGAAGATTTGATGCGGGCCAAGGCAAAACTCGCCGAGCGCGTCGCTATCGCAAAAAAATCCGTGGAAGCGATGAGTGGCGCGATCATTCACCGCACCCGCAAAACGGCCGAGGTCACCAACAACTACGTGCACGAGCAGCCCTGGAAAGCCGTTGGAATCGGTGCGGCCGTGGGCGTGCTGCTTGGCTTCGTGCTCGCGCGCCGCAAGTAGCGGACAGCGGTATAAGCAATGAACGCTGGGCCGTCACCGGCAACTGAATCGGCGGGCGCGAGCCCGCTGGACGTGGTTCGACTTTTGCGTTTTGCAGGCAGTGCGCTGCTCGTCCAGGCGCATCTGCATGGGCAGCTGGCGCGGATCGAATGGGAAGAGGAAAAGAACCGTCTGCTAAAGATGCTGACTGTCACCTTGCTCGGATTCGCCTGCTTGCTGTGTGTGATGCTGTTTGCTGGTGGACTGGTTGTGGCGACAACCTGGGAAACAGCGTATCGAATCCACACCGTCGTATTTCTGGTAATTTCATACAGCATTGGGACAGCCTGCGCGTGGCGACGCTTTCAAGTGCTTTCGGCGCAAGGTGGCCAGATCTTCGCAGCTTCGCGAGAAGAACTGACCGCGGACGCCGCCTTGCTGAAGACAGGGTTATGATCGCCCGAAGCGCGCCATCGCTTACAGAGCAACGCCAGTCGATACGTGGACAGCTCCAAAAACAGCGCCAGATCGTTTCGGAACAGCTCGCATCAGACATAGAACCTCAAAGCTGCTTTCCACGCAGCGTGACGATGCGATTGCTTATTCAGCAACCGGCGCTGCTCGCCAGGCTGGCGTCGCTGATTCCAGGGGCCCCCGGCGCCGGCTCAATACCTGCATTGTTTGCTGTCTTCCAAATTCTGGGCTCCGCTGTCGCCGTAAAGGCACGGCGACGGAACTCGCGGAGCCGCAGCTGAAGGAAACAAATATTGTCGCACTTACGTGGTGAACGCCCGACTTCTACTTTGCAGTGGAAAAGGCTGCGTGCATAGTTGATACGCGTCTCATTGCCCGGACGTAGATACGGTGATCCGGTGGCATTTTCAGCACGGCAGACGTGAAAGCTCGCGCGGTATCTGTATCGGGCCAGTAGCCGATATCAGCTCCAGAGCAACGGTGATGCAGTTGGGCAAAGTGACACGGAGCGAGCCTTCAATGGCCGTCAGCGTATGCAAGTAGACCCGCTTTCCCTGCTATCGCGTTGAAAGATTTCGCCATGCGCAATTATTGAGCTGCATGACTGATTTCGTGCGAGCGATAACATCAACGTTCCTGTCGACCAGACGCATAATCAATCGCCATGCCGGGAATCGTCGATGCGATATCGCACACAACAATTCGCTCTAGGAACGCCGCCTTCAGTCTGGCCAAACTCAGCGTCGGCGCCAATTGACATCGAGTTTCATTTTCCCTGCATCCGGGCCAGATAAGCACTTTTATGCAATAAGAAGAAGTCCTCAAGAGGATCGCCATCCTTGATCATCTGCTTTCCTTCAGCCGCGGTGGTCTCTCCCGAAAGATGGCTAACCAACCGGCCTCTGCTTGAATCTGCACCGATGTTGTCGTGACTTCGTAATCGCTGCGCAATCCACGAATGAGGTCGTGATTACGGACGCCGTACTCGTACTGACGCTGTACCACGAGCCGGATCTGCTGCGGCAGCTCGGCGCTCAACGCCTTTGCATACGCGGCGTTGGCCATGCTTTCGGCGCGATCCACGTCTTCAAGTGTTGCGATGTTGGCATTGCCAGTGCTTGGTTTATGCCTCACCCAGCTTGGGCAAACCGTGTCAGCAAGCCTGCCACTGTCTTTCGGTTTACCGCCGAGCGACTTCACCAACCGTTGCAATTCAATCACGGCCGTTCCGCAGTCGATGGAGCGCACGAAGAACAAGATCTTCAAGTCGGGCTTTGTCGCTTCTGCCATTGCGTCCGCGAAGCCGTTTTGTTCGTCCTCCGATGTCTGAATAAGATCGTTAAGCAGCTTCACTGCGTCGTCGTTATACATGATGTGTTCTTGGCTAGCTGCCTGGATATCCAATACAAGTCATTAGAGTGAACCTATTCGGACCGCTTTATCCGTTCGCTATCGAACATAATGAATATAGGGGTTAGGCGCTCGTTCGTATCCACCAGGACTTCAGATTGTGGGTTCCATTCTAAACAGCACCCCTCAGACAAGGTCTGCAAAAATGAACGTTAAAGGAAGCGCTGCCGCTCTTACCGTTATCGCCATCGCTGTTCTTGTTGGCTGTGTTGAGTACGTCCCGCGTGCGGAGCAGGCGCGACGCCCGCTACCGGGCATTTTTGCATGGACATCAAATGCACCCCACAAAATGGTACAACCAGATAGCGGTAGAACTGGATGCGCACCGCTCGGCACGAAAGTACAGTTATTACATGGCGGGCACAGTTTTCCTATTGCATTCGCTTATACATTGAGATGGCCGTTCGCCCGGAAGCTAGCCGGGGGGCGCTGGCCATCTGAAATGAGCGACGATCGTTCTACGGCTTCACGAGAGAAACATTTCCACTGGAGAGAGAAGCGGTTCCTCCGGAGAAAATCACCCCGGCCCCAGCATTGCCCGGAAGCGTGACGAGAGGGAGGGCACCGCCATAGCTCGCTCCACTCATATGGGAAATGGGCGCAGACCATTTGATCACCGAGCTCGTCTTGATGCGGGCAGTGGTATCAATGGCAATGACAGACTTGGTACTGCCCGTGCCAGCCATGCCGGATATCAAGGTCACGATGTAAACAGTCCGCGCTCCCGCCGGATTGACCGCATAAATATGTCCGACGAAGCGAGGAGCCAGACCGCAATCGGCGCTAGCCGCTTCACAGATCGTCGGAAGGTCGATTACACGATCGTAGTGCCCCCCTGTCGCTGGATAATGGTAGAGCTTCTGTCCAGCAGGATTCCGCGCGGAGCTGGTCCATAACCAGACACCGCCACTGACAGGATCCAGTGCCGGCCCTACCTGGATACCGGAACTTTTGAAGGGATTGGCATTTGGATTGAGCGCTGCCGCCCAGTTGCACTTAGACAGATCAGCACTGAACGACACCAAGTGATCGTTCTTGTCGGGCGTGCCATCAAACGTGCAGTTCAAGTCCGCCAGTGTTCCTCTCATGGGGTCCGGAACATGCAACAATATCTGATCAGAAACGAAGGCCGTGTACTTGGCCGCATCCGTGTATAAAGGACTTGCGCCCGTAATGCCACCGAATGTTTGATGGTGGCTCATTGTAAACGCTCCGTCGCTCAAATCCAGGCTGGCCAGCAATCCCAGGTCGCTCGCCGAATCGTAGCCGACAAAATAGAGCTTGTTTCCATGCCCTACCGGGGGCGATGCAGTGGCATAGCTGACATCTCCGACTGCTAATCCACCTGTGGAGCTGTTTGTCGTGGTGACCGGGAATTTCGCGATGGGAGTTCCATCCGTCAGATTGAATGCGACGATATTCGAATAGGTATTCGGATTCGCAATGGGTCCGTCGTTGTAAGTCACCGCGACGATCGTCTCCCCGTTATATTGAAGCGGCGTGATACCCGCCACCGCACGTTGCTGTCCCCCTGTCGTCGTTGGATAGCCCAGTAATTTCCCGACATCTCCGACGCCGGCGGGAGAAGAGGATGTGGGCCAGATCTGGGTGCCGTCTGATTTGAGTCGCTTCACCCAATTGCCATCAGCAACAATCACACTGTGATCCTGTCCGATCAACGCCACTGCACCGCTGCCCGACTTTTCATCGAGAACCGCCGCAGTTTTGGAAGCAGACGGATTGTTGGTAGCAACATCGCCGGCCAAGGCAAAGTTCTGTGTCGGGCTGCTCTGACTACCGATATTGATGCTCAACAACGCGCTGGGACCGTCCTGGAACAGGCACACCGCGTTGGTATCGTCTGACGAACAGCTCTGGAATCCGGGGATTTCACAAGCATCCTGCCCCTTACCGCCGCACGGGTGCGGCAGGAGATTGGCGGCAGCGACTGACAGGCCGTGCCTTGCCAGCGGTAAGGCGTGCTGCATGAGGCCAGTGCCTTCCGCATCGCAATGAAAGGCAGGACAGCTGCCAGTGGAAGAGAGTGTAAAGGAGTCACCAAGCTGTTGGGCTTCGCTGCGGAGGCTGATGCTAAAAAAGATCGCGGCAATCGAAATACAAGTATTTACCGACAGGCGCGGCCATCTCTTCATAATTTGACGTGACATAGGTCTCCTTACCTTAATTGAGTCGTCATCGCGACAAGCCCCGCATTCCAAGTCACCGTTTTGTATGGGGACCCTATGCGCAGAGAACCGGCATTGCGATTCCGTTGATATGGACTCTTCTTGCATACTTGAAGTTCCGACAATCATCCTGAGTTCTTCCCGGAGCATGTTTTTCCTTGTCAGGGCAATCGTACCCTCCGTGCAAAATCACGCGGTACGAATCATGGTTAGCTCGGCCGGTTGAAAAGCTGGGAACGGCAACGAACACCAGGGGATTCAAACCACCGATTGCTCAGGCGATCATGAAGTGATGGCGAGAAAGGTCAGACCGTGATTGGGCAAACCTGGCCCCGGCAGTGCACGTGAAGTGCGAGGCTTTGCTGAGGACCCGATCAGCGAATTCCATCAGGGACCGCCCAGCGCAAGCTTGCCAGCAAAGTCCGGATGTACGGCTGCAATCTTTGCCTTCAACCCATCATGAATTGAAAACTTGGCAAACCGGGGCATCGGTGCATGCCGGGGGTATTTGACTTCTCCGATGACAGGATCGGGGTATTACCGTCGATACGCACTGATGCAAATCAAACACGTAAATAGAAAGCTACGAAACCTGGCTCGGGAGATGCGGGCAGAACCCGCTGCCCGGTGCGGTCATTATCATTGCTCCTCATACTGCGGGGGCACAGCCAAGTATCTTGTTTCGAAGAGATCGCACGGTATCGCTTTGCTGAACAAAAAGCCCTGAATTTCATCGCAGTTCAGCAAGCGAAGCAGCCGCGATTGCTCATCGGTTTCGACACCTTCCGCCACCACTTTTAGTTTCAGCGAATGCGCCAGGTTGATAATCGTGGAGACCAGTGCCAGTCCCTCCGGCGCGGCAGTCATCTCGATCACAAACGAGCGGTCGATCTTCAGTGTGTCTACAGGGAGTTTGGACAGGTAACTGAGCGATGAGAAGCCGGTGCCAAAATCGTCGATGGCTATGCTTACGCCCATAGCGCGGATCGCGTGCAGAGTGGCGATATTGTGCTCGATATCCGCCATGATCAGGCTTTCGGTGATCTCCAGCTCCAGCCCGGCCGGCGCACGTGCGTCAATACCGATCACCTGCTCGATCTCGGCGATGAAGCCGCGATGGCGCAATTGCAATGGCGATACGTTCACCGCAATGCGTACGGCAGCCAGGCCCGCGCGGCGCCAGCGCAGGTAGTCTTCGATGGCTTTGCGAAGCGCCCAGCGTCCCACCTCATGGATCAACCCGGTTTCCTCCAGGATCGGAATGAACCCACCCGGAGGCACCAGACCCGTTCGCGGATCTTTCCATCGGATCAGTGCCTCGGCGCTGGTGGGTTTGCCGCTCGCAAGGCTCACCTTGGGCTGGTAATGGAGCACGAACTCTTCTTTGCCGAGCGCCTGGCGCAGCTGATTTTCCAAAGTGAGTCTGCCGGCCACCATTTCGGTCATTTTCTGCGCGTAAAACAGATACCGCTCGCCGCTCGCCTTGGCCTTTTTGAGTGCGGCCTCGGCGTGCTTGAGCAAAGTATCGGCATTGGCGCCGTCATCCGGGAATAGCGCGACTCCAGCCTTGGCAGCAATCCGGAATACGACGTCATTCAGGCGGAATGGATGGTCCAGAAAAGCTTCCATCATTTTATCGAGAAGCTGTGCCACGTCGCTTTCGTGCCTTACCTCCGGCAGCACTACGGCAAAATGGTCAGCCCCTATTCGCGCCGACAGATTGGCGTCCCCCACGTTCAGCGTCAGCCATTCCGCCACCTGCTTCAGAAGCGAGTCGCCGGCAGACTGGCCGAGACTGTCGTTGATGTTCTTGAACCGTTCCAGATCGATCATGCACAAAGCGAGCTTGTGGCCGGCGCCGGCAGCGCTACGCAGGTACTGCGCCACCCGCTCCAGAAACAGACTACGGTTCGCGAGTCCGGTAAGGACATCATAGTAGGCAAGGTAGTTAAGCTTCTCCTCTTTTCCAATGTGATCCAGCGCGAATGAGATTTCGCTAGTCAGCTGCGTCAATAACTTCAACTCGTCTTCATGGAAGAATTTACTCTCGCCGGAGTACAGCGCGAGCACGCCCACCGCATGATCCGAAACAAGCAGCGGCAACACCGCTATCGAGTGAACTCCGAATTGTGTGTATGTCCTGCCGAACAAAACCTGGGGGTCGCTCTGCGAGTCGTTGGAAACGACGGTCCTCTTTTCACTGATCGCCCGCGCGATCATGGTATTTGACGCACTTTCGGTCGATGACAAAAGGCCTTTGATGGCAGTCAGGAGCTGCTCATCCTTGCCCGCCGAAGCAACCGGGACAATCTTCATCGCGCCCCGATCCAAGATGCATATCAAGGACATGCGGAACCCACCTGCATCGACTGCGACCCGGCACGCCTCCTTGAAAAGCTCGTCGCGGTCATGCGCACGCACAATGAGCGCATTGATGCCACTCAGCACCGCGTACACGCGGTTCATGTGGCTGATCCGGATCTCGGCCCGCTTTTGCTCGGTTATGTCTTCGCCAATGCTTGCTGTTCCGATCACATCGCCTGCGGCAGACCGCAGTACCGAATTGCTCCAGCGAATAAGCCGACGCTCGCCCGCGCAGGTGAGAATCTCATTCTCGCGATGCCATGCCTCTGGCAGATTAGCGAGGAGCGCCACGAAAGCGGATTTCGTATCGCCGAGTTCGGGCGGCGCGAAAAGCTCGAACCAGTTCTGACCGATTACGTCCTCGTGTCGCCGGCCAGTCAGATGGAGCAGAAATTCGTTGCAATACGTAATTCGTGCTTCGCGGTCGAGCATCAGTGAAACCAGTTGTACATTTCCCAGCAAGTCGCTAAAGCGACGCTCGCTCTCACGCAATTCCTGTGCGACCCGCTTACGCTGACTAATGTCTGAAGCGATGCCGGCGATCCGGTACGGCGTGCCGGCGGTATCCAGAATCGGAAAGCCTCGAACGTGTATCCAACGTATCTCACCGTTCGAACGCACGATACGAAACTCGTAATCGAATCCGGTATTGCGGCCCTCGTTAAGCTGCGTGGATGCAAGGTTACGATCTTCCGGATGGATCGAATCCGCCCATGATGTCGGGTTTGCATACAGGCTTTCGCACGTCCGGCCCCAGACCCGTTCATACGCCGGACTCACGTAATAAATTTGCGAGCTGTCGATATTTTGCAGAAAAAAAACGTCACGGATACTGTCCGCGATCTGCCGGAATCGCAGTTCGCTGGCGCTAAGACTTTCTTCGATCTGCTTCCTTGCTGTCACGTCCAGATGCATGACTACCGCGCCATTCGGATGGTCGGCGGCCAGAGGTGTGACCGTCAACAGGAACCAGCCCTGTTCCGTCGGCGAATGGCAAGGATATTCGATCGAAAAACTCTTTGTCCGACCAGCTAATACCGAACGAATACCTTCGGCGGCCTGGCGAGCTCCGGACGCGTTATCTCCCTGTGCGCTGTCGCAAATCTCGAGGTAGTTGACGCCAATCCCATATGCCGGACCTAGTAGCGCATGGGTACCCGCAAATCGCCGCCACGCCTCGTTCACCGAAACGATGCGCCCTTGAGTATCGAGCAAAGCGATATGTGTGGGCAGCGCATTGAGGATGGCGGTCTGCTTAGCAGCCTCGTTGATACGCAACTGATCTTGGGCGCGCCGCAACAAGAACGTCCGGCCGCCATGATCCATCACCGCATCCACTTCGCCAGACGTCAGTTTCTCCAGGCGTTGCTCGGTTTCGTGCAGCGTCTCGATCAGCGCGGAGATTTCTTCATTCGCGCCTCCCCAAAGTGGCAATTCTTCCGAGTTCATGCGGCGGAGATTTCCAATCCCAAAGCCTGCAACACGGGCTGTATCCGGCTGAGTGTGCCGACAATTCTGAGCACCGGGGATGGCGCGAGTTTGACCAGCGTCGGTGTCATGAAGATGCGGTCTGCCAGCGCGCGCTTCGGCTCCCGAAACACATCCACGACTTCAATCTCGTGCCGATCCGGCAGGTGTGTCCGGCATAGCGCGGACAGGTTGGCAACGGCTTGCG
The DNA here is from genome assembly GCA_964581385.1 of uncultured Salinisphaerales bacterium. Taxonomy (GTDB): domain Bacteria; phylum Pseudomonadota; class Gammaproteobacteria; order Nevskiales; family Nevskiaceae; genus CAZOOK01. The sequence continues at coordinate 73,144 of CAZOOK010000027.1, read as the reverse complement.
CGGAGTTCGGCGCGTCGTCTGCGACATACAGCCGGAACTTGAACTTGGCGGACCGGTTCATAGCAGGTTCACTTCGGTCCCGGAATCGCCGCATCGGCGCCGCGCAATTCCTCCATTCGGGTACGGCCTCGCGACAATTCTCCCTTGCGACTCTCGGTGGCGCGGGCCAATAGCGCCTTCTCGACCTGTTTCGCAACCAGCTCTGTCTGCAGCGATTTCACTCGCACCTCGAGCTCAGCCTCCTCGGCATCGAGCCTCACGCGCTTGAGCTTCCCGGCGACTTCTGAGGCTTCATTCGCGACACGCTCGGAGCGTTCTTTTTCCCAGCGCAACGTGCCCATCAACACCTCGCCACCCGCAGTGTAGGTGTCGGCCAGAGTCACGCCCACATCGCTGAGGATCAGCTCGCGCACCTGGTTTGAATGCGCCATGCCGCGGGACTTGATAATGGATATGCCCCGGTTGCGCTCGCCCGCTTGCACCAGATAGTTGAGGTGAATCCAGGTGTCTGCGAGCATCGAGATCTGCAGTGGTGAGGCACCTTCGGACTGTCCGGACATTTCGTCGAGCAGACTGGTGCAGACCAGAGTGGTACCGGCAGCTTTCGACCAATCGATCAGGCGTTCCACCACGCTATGTGCGGTCAACTCATTGCCGGACTTGGATAATATGGATATCGGATCGATCACCAGACAACGTGCTCTATGCTCCTTCGCGAGCGTCTTGATACGCACCAGATAGGTCTCCGCGCTGCCGGTGATGGTGCGGGCCGAGATCATGCGCAAGAGCCCATTTTTTACATAACGCTCCAGCTGAATTCCCACCGAGGCCAAGTTGCGGATCACCTCGGTGCCGTCCGAATCGAAACTGATGAATAGGGTGCGCTCGCCGCGCCGGCAGGCCGCCTCCGCGAATGCCGCGCTCAAGGTGGTCTTGGCCGTGCCGGGAAAGCCGGTGATCAGCACGCTGGCGCCGCGGTAATAGCCGCCGCCCAGCATGGTATCGAGCCGCTTCACGCCGCTGGTAACGCGCTCGTTCGTCGCCTTGGCGTCCACACCGCCCAACGCGCGTGCAATGGCGACGTCAAATCCGCCTTTACCGATCACGAACGGCAATTCGTCTTCATCGAAGCCGGAACCGCGATACTTCTGCACGCGCAGATTGCGTTGCGACACGCCCATCACCACGCAGTGGTTGAGAATCACGACGCAATCCAACATGAATTGCATGAAGCCGAACGGCTGTTGGCTGACAGCACTCGTCTCATTCCCGCTGGCTCTCAAGGTGATGACACCCGTCAATTCGCGCGCCAATAACCACTCATGCAGCCGATAGATCTCCCGCCTTTTCGCGGCCGTATCTGGCAGCAGCGCTAACACGATATCCAGGGCATCGAATACGATACGTCGCGCGCTCATTACCTCGATCTGAGCTTCCAGCGCAGCCAGCATTCCGCCGAGATCGAAATCCCCCGACTGGATCAGGTCGGGCGTTGGGTGGGCATCCATAAAGAACAGCTTTTTTCGGCGCAACTCCGCTAGCTTCCAGCCGAAGCTTTCGGCATTGGCCACGATGCGTTTCGAGGTTTCCTCAAAAGCGACAAAAATGCCCGGCTCCTTGCAAACCTGCGCGCCATGCACCAGGAATTGCAGCGCGAGAATGGTCTTCCCGGAACCGGGACCACCCACCAGCAGCGTCGTGCGGGCGCGTGGCAAACCGCCACCGGTAATTTCATCGAAACCCGTGATCCCGGTCGACGCTTTGGTTGGGATTGGCACAGTAATAGATCGGACGGATTTCATGTCGTTTCCTTCCGTGGGAAACATAAAAACACAAAAGAACCGGATTAATCAGGGAAATGGCCATAGGTCCCCTAAGATTGGCAGTGTCCGCTTGTTTGCTGCGGCGGTATGTGCGTTAACCAACACAGCTACCGCGTCCGTTTGGGAATCGGCAGGTGTCTTCTGCAGGCGGACCTTCCGGCGCATCGGAGGAGTCGTCCGAGCAAGAATAGCCAGGAAGACTCCCGCGGCGTGGGCGGATCGCGTCTGTCGCAATCAGAACTCCGGCGCATCATGGCGTCCGCGTTGAGTCAGAGTATTTCTGCAACCTGAACCCGTGGGTAATGACGATGCCGTGCTATCTATGAATCGCCCCGAAAACCTCGGGGGCTGCGACGGTCAGCGCAGCCGATCTGGCTCTGATGCGGAAGATCGACGAGTTGCACCTCGACTACCGGTGCATCGAGTTGAAACGCCAGCAGTCTATTCGAGCATCGCCTTGTCATCGCCACGCAAGCGGTACCGACTTCGGACCAACGACTCCGCCCGGCCAATATTCGATCTTTGCGTTCGGCTTCAGCGTGAAGTCGGGAATGCGTCGCAGGAATTCCTGCAAACACACCTTGATCTCCATGCGTGCCAGATGCGCGCCCATGCAGCTGTGCACACCACCCGCAAAAGCGAGCGTCGGTTTGCGCGGACGGTTGAAGTTCACTTCCATCGGGTTCGGGAAGATTTCGGGATCATAGTTGCAGGACGGCAGCACGCTGGTTACGCGATCGCCCTTCTTCATCTTCACACCCCGGATTTCGTAGTCCTGCGTCAGCGTGCGGCCTGAGAAGGTCACGGTGAAAACGCGCAACAGCTCCTCGACGACATTGTTGATGTTGTCCGGCGTATCGATGATCTCGCGCCGGCGGTCGGGGTTCTGTGCGAGCCAGACGAAGATGTTGTTGAGGGTCGCGAACACCGTGTCGAGCCCGGCGATGAACAGGAAGAACACGAAGCCGAAGGTTTCCCGGCCCGACATGGGTTCGCCGCCCGGCTTGCCGTGCACGATCGCGCTGACTGCACCGCCATCGGGACTGGCGGCTTTCTCGCGGATCACCGCATTCAGATATTGCGTCACCTCGCCCATCACCTGCTGCGCGACCTGTCGGTCTTGCGCATGCAGAAGGCCCATCGCCCAGCGGACGAACTCATCCATCATATTTCGCGGCAGGCCCATGATGTCGAGGAACACGCCGACCGGCAGCGGACGGCCGAAGTCCTTGGCAAACTCGCACTCGCCCTTGTCGATGAACTGGTCGATCAGCTCGTTGGCGAGGTTGCGGATCGACTGCTCCAGCGTCATTACCGTCTTGGGTGAGACCAGCGGATCGACGATCGCGCGATATTTTCGGTGGTGCGGCGGTTCGATCTCCAGCGGGATGATGTTCCACCAGTCGTTCGGATCGCGCGGGAATGGGCCAGAACCGGCGCTCGTGAAGAATTCCGGATGCCGGAGGACGAAGAACGCGTCTTCATATTTCAGCAGCTGCCAGGCCGCCTTGGCGTGCTCGCTGCCAGGACTGAAGAAGATCGGCGGCGCCTTCTGATGCAACTCCGCCATGAACTTGTGCGGTGCGGCCAGGAACTCCGCGCCCTCCGTGATCCGAGCCTCGTAAATCAGTTCCCGCGGAACATGATCCGGAATCGGGGCCGGTCCTGTTGCTTGCGTGCCGCTTGCCATCGTCGCATTCCTCGAATTCTCTGTGGATGCCCTGTCCGGGCTCAATATTGGTTTTCAGGCAGATGGACGACCAAGCCATCCAGCGCGTCATTGATCGCGATCTGACAGCCTAGGCGGCTGGTTGGTTTGCGCTCACTGGATGTCGCCCCCAGCATCTGGTCCTCGGCGCCGGTCGCGGTGCCGACACGATCCATCCACGCCTCGTCGATATAGCAATGGCAAGTCGCGCAAGCCAGACCACCGCCGCATTCGCCGGCGATGCCGTTGATCATGTTGTTGACCGCACCCTGCATCACGGAATCGCCGTTGGGCACCTCTACCAGATGCCGGGTTCCGTCATGTGCGATGTAGATAACTGCGGGCATGGATTGCTAATCCTTCGTGATTTTGAGAACGATGTTCTCTCGTATTTCATGCTCTCCGCATGTTATTGTCAAGTCATGATCTATCCGATTTCCATTTGTGAGCTTGGATTTGAAGAACTACGTTCTCATTCCAATGAGGCGCCGCTGTGAGAGAGGGAACGTCTTCCAAATCGGAGCGCGGCGCGGCGCTCAACACGCCAGCGCGCTGGGAGCAACGTTCCGCAACCCGCGTACTGGAAGTCGGGCGCGACCAGATTCTTGAACGCAGCCGTCGCATCGTCGAAGCCGCGTTCACCCTGCTTGAACAAGATGGGCTCGACGGGCTGACGATCCGGGCGGTGCTCAAAAAATCCGCGCTGTCGCGGCGAGCGTTCTACGAACGTTTTGGAGGGAAAGATGACTTGATGCTCGCGGTGTTCGAGCACACGATCCGCCTTGCAGCCCGGCACTACCGCGATCAGGTCGCGCATTTAGCGGACCCTCTGGATCGGCTGGAATTGATCGTCACGTCGATCGTCCTCGGCCGCAGCGTCGATGTCCAATTGCAGAACCCGACGACCGGGCGGCGTGGCGCGGCAATGAGTCGCGAGCATTTGCGGCTTGCACAATCCCGGCCCGACGATCTCCAGGCCGCTCTGAACCCGCTGCTAGAACTGATCGTGCAGCAACTGTCAGAGGGAATGAGGGTCGGCTCCGTTCGATCCGCAGATCCTTGGCGCTTAGCGACGTTGCTCTACAACCTCGTATCGACGACCGCGCATACCGAGCTGCTCGCTCAAGAGACGAGTGTTCCTGATCCTGCCCGAATGGCTGCTCTGGCTAGAGATCTTTGGGAGTTTTGCCTGCGGGCGATAGCCGCCGAAATGCAGATCAATGAAAACCTGCCGGTCGTGGACTGATTTGTATGTGCGATACATAACAGAGTTTCTCGGGATTCGGGCGGACAATGGTCGCGTTATTGGAGAATCTGCCCATGGAACCGTTTACACCTTCGCATGCCGCCGCCGTTCCTATTGAGAGTGGCGGCTTTCGGCGTTGTAGCGATGGCAAGCATTCGACTTGTCAGCAGTTCTGGGTTTCCCGCCTGGCTCGCGCCGCTTCAAAATTTTTTCGGGCTCTCGAAAGGAGCAGAGTAGGTACTCTCTTCGGAAGGCTTACTTTGGTTATCACAGCTGCATCAGCTTTGACACTACCTGCCATTGGTGAAGCGGCGGCATTGATGACTGAATACAATTTCGCCGGCCAGCCGGACGCGGCGAATCCAACCGCAAAGGGATTAGTTCTCGCCGCAAATATGTGCCTCTACGGCATTAGCCGCAACGGCGGTGCAAATAATGCTGGCGCGATTTTCAGGAGCACCATCCTGGGAAAAGAAACCGTTGTCTACTCGTTCGGTGGGGAGACGGATGGTAAAAACCCGACCAGCATCGTTGTCGGCGGCGACCGCGGTTTGTATGGGACGACCGAGTTCGGCGGTAGCACCGGAAACGGCACGATATGGAAACTCACGGTCAACAGTGCATGCGGACCGGCAATCGGGACACTTACCACGCTGTATTCCTTCACCGGCGGTACAGACGGCAACAGTCCGGACAATCTCGTGTATGCGAGAGATGGCAATCTCTATGGCACCACGCCAACCGGTGGAACCGGTGCTCGGCCGCTCGGTACCATTTTCAAGCTTTCGCCGAGCGGCAGCGGATTCGCAACCTTTTACAGTTTCGCGGGCAGATACGCGAATGACGGCGAAAATCCAACCAGCCTGATCCAGGGCAGCGATGGCAATCTGTATGGCACGGCAGGCGGCGGAGACTCGCGCAGAGGAGCCGGCGCGATCTTCAGGATCACAGTCGCCGGCGTTGAAACCGTCACACATAAATTTGGTGCCAATTACCACGACGGCAGCGGCGACGGCAACGGACCGATCAGCCTCACACAGGGTGGCGACGGCATTCTGTACGGCACCACCGCGGGGGGAAATCTCCCCAGCAACGGTGGCACTGTGTTCGAGCTGACGCCTGATGGAACCACCTTCTCAACGCTGTACGGATTCAGCGGCGGCAACGATGGCCTCGTGCCCAAGGTGGTGCTCCTCAAGAATGGAGATCTGTACGGCATCACCAGTGATGGCGGAGATTACAATTTCGGCTCGATCTTCAAGATCGCTGGCGGAGTCAAATCCGTCTTGTACTCGTTCACCGGAGTAACGGATGGAGCAGAACCGTTGGCGCTTATTCCAGGGCTCCTCGGAGCGGTCTACGGAACGACCTCTACGGCCGGAAACTCGAACAACGATGGAACGCTCTTCAGGGTAACAATCCCCTGATTGTGATGATTACGTACAGCAGCATCAGAGGATCATCGTCCACAAAGCGGTCGATAGACAATTACCAACCAGACAGAAACAGGCTTTCGGAAGCTCTCTTTTCTATATCAGAGTGAAATAAAGCGTGGTGCCCTTGTCTACCGCGCTATCCGCCCACACTCGCCCATCGTGGCGATGGATAATACGCTGAACGATGGCGAGACCGACGCCAATGCCGGGAAATTCTTTTTCGCTGTGCAGGCGTTGGAACGCACCGAACATCCTGTCGGCATGGATCATGTCGAATCCCGAACCATTGTCGCGCACAAAATAGGCAACGCTTCCGTTATCTTGGGGTGCGACACCGAATTCGATATGGGCCAGCACCCGAGGAGCTGTGAATTTCCAGGCGTTGCCGAGTACGTTGTCCAGCAATATCTTTACTAATTGAGGGTCGGCGTTCACCGTAACCCCTTCAGCAATTATCCATTCGGCTTGACGGGCCGGATCATGCTCTTGGAGATCCTGGGCAATGCGATGAACAGCGGCACTGATGTCCACACACTCCCGCTTGAGCTCGCCGATCGATAAATGTGCCAATCTCAAGAGCGCATCAATGAGATCGCTCATGCGATTCACGGAACAACTAATATTCTCAAGCAATTCCGACTGCTTGGAATACTTCCGATCGGCGCATTCTTTCTGCAACAGCTGGACGAAGCCATTGACGTTCCGCAGCGGCGCGCGCAAATCATGGGAGATTGAATAGCTGAAGGACTCCAATTCTTTATTGAGCTCTTCGAGTTGTCTGGTGCGTTCCGTCACGCGTTGCTCCAGTTCAGCAGTAAGCGTGTGCAGCGCGAGTTCGGCCCGTTTGCGCGCCGAAATATCGCGAATGTTGCATTGGATCACTTCTCCCTGATCGACGACGTAAACATTGCTTACGAACTCCACTGCAATCTCCCGCCCATCGCGTCCCTGAAGCGGCAGGTCGTCATAGCGGACATAGCCATTGGCCTTCAATTCATCAAAGGCCTTCTTGGATGCATTGATGTCTTTGAAGACACCAAGTTCCCATAGCTTCTTCCCGACCAGCTGCTCTTTTGAATAAGACAGCATTTCAATCAAAAAAGGATTTGCGTCGAAAATCGTGCCTGTATCCGCATCGAGGAGAAATATTCCGTCCTGCGCGGTTTCAAAGAGGCGCCGGTAACGACTTTCTGAGACCCGCAAGGCTTCTTCGGCGCGCTTCCGATCACGACGCGCCTCCACCTCGCGCAGACAGCGAGTGATGACCGGAACCACTCGCAACAACTCCCGCTTCTGGATAAAGTCCGCTGCGCCCTCTCTCATCATTGACACCGCCAGATCAAGGTTAATTTCTCCGGATACGATGATGAACGGCAGGTCCGGGCGCAACTCCTTTGCAAGCGCCAAAGCCGCCGGGGCGCGGAACTTGGGCATGTAATGGTCAGAAGTGATCACATCCCAATCCGAGGTTTCCAATGCCGTACGCATAGCGTCAGCGCTACTAACCACTTCGTGAGTGACATCGTAGCCACCCTCGCCAAGGGCGTATAGAAGCAGCTTGAGGTCGCTTATAGAGTCTTCTACAGCCAACAAACGTAGAGGCTGATTCATGGATCCTTTCCGTACAACGTGCTCGTCACGCGGGCATGCCCGGATCAGCGAAGGCGCACTAAGGATGTGCAAAGTGCATGAAAAACGGGGCAGCCGAGATAACGGGATCCAGAGCAACGTGTCGTAAAGTTGTCACTTTGTGTTCCTTCCCTGGTTTTGAATGATCCGTTCTGCCGACGTTATTTGTATCAACAAAGGTGCCAAGATCGCTATTGAAAGTAGTGACCGCGTCCCTGTTTCATCCGCTTCCGCGTGGCGAATACACTCCCGAGTCAGGTCGTCCAGTATGCGGACTTCATACTTGGCGAAGCCGGCGCTCCTCGCCAGAGGGATCCCAAGATCGCCGACAAGGCCGCCATGGCGATCCCCGCTAGTGAAAGCACCAGCACTGTGTACAGCACTACGTCCTCGTCGATGCGGTTGACCGTTCGCACACTGAAAAGACATAAGGTCGCTGCGATCGCCAGAGACAGTACAGCTCCCCAAAAGAATACCTCGCTCAGCCTTTTGAACAGAGAAGAGAAGCGAGAACCGCGACGATCTCCCGCTTCCGAATCGCGCTCCATCCCTCGCTCCGCCGTAGCGATCTGACTGCCTTTGCTTTTGATACTGTCGCCAGCAATATTATTGAGCGCATTGAATTGCTCTTCGCTGCGGGATTTGGCGCTTTGGTCAGTCGCTTGCGGCTCTCCACGTCGGACAGACCCCGGACGCTGTGTACTGGATGGCACCGCTGCGACGTCATGTCGTCTCAACCGCTCCGACAAGAACCAAGCTTGCAATTCGTTGATGCGCTGAACATTGCCGACCAGCATGTCATGGGTGTCGACATCGCCAAGATCGTTAGCCTTGGCGGCGAAACGTCGCGTGGCAAGAATGATTAGTTCATGCGCCTTAAGCAGGCGCGAAAGTTGCGCTGGCACCTCCTCGCGTTCACGAGGCGGCTGCGGGATTATTGTCTTCTCTGCAACGTCCGCACCCATCGCTACGGTGACACCGCCAAGTAACTGGATGCGTTCGGCAATAACGTCTACCAGCGCCTCTTGCTCCGCGTAGTGCTTCTCATAGAGCAAATAAAGCAAGGTGAATGTTGGTCCTAACACCTGCCAATGATGCTTTTTGTAAAGGTCGCGCAAAGTCAGCGTATCAGCGAGCATCTGATTCAAAAACCCGACGCTGCTCGTGCAAGCCTCTTCCGTCAGCGCCAGCGCAACGGACCACTTGACGAGTTGCTCATAATTCTGGGTCTCGCTGGCGTGCTCATGCAACCTCGGTGCCGCGCCACTGGCCACTCCGTTGGCGGATGGATTAATTTCGTCCCGCGCTTGGCTTTTGGGCTGCATCGCTTGCTCCTTCCTTGTCGCTTACAAAGTGTCGCGCAAACACTGCGCCTGTCCGAAGCTTTAGGCATACGATAATTGCGATAAACAGGAATATCGGTGCGCTATCGAACATTCGCATAAGAGCCACGCGAGGCAACCACGGAAATCACCTGCCCTGCCTGCGGATATGCAGCCTAGAGCGACCTCATAGCGTTGGCCCACCCAGACCGGAAACTCGATCAGGAGCCATCGGCAAGCCACTGCCTGATCTTTTCGTACACTTCAGACCGGTTGATCAGGTCCACGTGGTTCATGCCGTAACCCACCCATTGCATGGCGTCCGGAAACGGCAATGTCAGAGCCGGACTTTCGTGGCGGCCCAAGGCGCTGTTCAAGTACACGATCCCATCACCTAGAAGCCGATCACTCAGATCGCCTTCGTGCTTGCCGGTGGTGGCAGCGATGGCGTAGCACTTCACGCCTTTGGGCAGAGCAACATGCCGCGGATGATGCACTGGATGCTCGAAGCGATCGCGCCCTTCCCAGTCTTCATCGAGCAAGTTGCCGTGGCGGAGATCGGTGATCGCGGCGCTGCGGATCTTTCCGAGACGGGCGAAAGGGGCAGTAAACGGATTGCCGCCAAGAATGATATCCACCCAGTGGCCACCCCGCTCCAGCGGCGCACCGTGGTGCGGAGTGCCGACGAAGATGAGCTTCTTCAGGCGTTGCGGCCATTCGTAGCTCTGAAGATTTGCATAGTGGCAGGCACTGCGCGCCAGAAGACCACCCAAGCTATGACCGATGATCGTCAACTCCTGGATCGGTACCGGCCACCGCTTCAGGAGCGCTTCCAGTAAATCCGAGAATGCGCGACCATTCGTCGAAATGTGGCAGCCGCTGTTATAACGCAGGAAGATTGGAGTGTAGCCAAGGTCGCGAGCGAGAAGAGTGCCGTAGTTCTGCCCCTGGCGAGTCCATTGCAGATCGTTCATGCACAGTCCATGCACCAGCACAACCACCTTCCCGGTGGCCTGCGGAATCGCCGCCGCGATAGCCTGTGTGTCCGGTTTCAGATACTGACCGCCGTAACGCAGAGACATGGGCGTCGCCAGTGAGTTTCCAGAGGCGGCAAGATAGTCACCCAGCACTCCATTCAGAACGGCCAGCAGAGCATCGCGCCCCGGCCAGGTGCTCTCCTTGCCAAGCAATGGCGTGACCTGCGCGAGAACGACATCAATTGCGGCACCCACCAGACGGGTCACGCCACGAACACTTCCGTACGCCAGCGCGGTGATGCCCCTGACGGGGCTCTGCATCGGCGGCGCAATCAACCAAAGTGGATGCTCGACATTTTGATGAACCTCCTCGACAAGGTCGACCAGTCCGGACATGGCGTCGACGGCCAGGCGGGTCAACCCGCGAAGGTCGGAGGTGACAGCGAGGGCTTTCACACGCGGGGTTGGCGAGCTAAAAAACCGCTCGATCCATGTCGCGGGATTGGTCGGCACGTTCAGCTTGTCCGGCTGCAGGAAGCAGGCGGTCGCATTCGCTCCTGACGACTTCGTAGCATTCGCAGGACCTCTTCTCCAGACCCGAGCGATTGACCATCTTGAGGCAGCCGCGGGAATACTCGATCAAACCTCGCGCTTGCAGCTTGCCGGCTGCCTCGGCAATCCGTTCGCGGCGCACGCCGAGCATAGTGGCAATCAATTCATGAGTGACCACCAGCACATTGGACTGAAGCCGGTCGAAACTCATCAACAGCCAGCGGCACAGCTGATGCTCCACCGTATGATGACGGCTGCACACCGCGATCTGCGCCATCTGCGTCAGCAAGGCTTGTGTATAACGCAGCAGCAGATCCTGCATCTGCACGTTCTGGTTGAATGATTCCTTCAGCAGATTCGCTGGCAACCGGTAGGCCCACCCGGCATTCCGTACGATCGCCCGCTTCGGCGTGCCCTCGCCGTCCAAGAGCAGGGACACGCCGACCATGCCGTCCTGTCCCACCACGCCGATTTCGTCTGTCGTACCGACTCTGCACATATAGAGCAGTGAGACGATGCAATCGATGGGAAAATGGGCATGGAGAAAACGCATTCCGGGTTCATAGAGAACGGCGCCGAGTTTCATCGGCGTCAATTCCAGATGCGGCAACAGGCGCAAGTACTCGACCGGCGGCATCGCGGCGAGAAGATAATTTTGCCTGGGGTGACGATCCTCGTCAGACATTGCTGCATTCCCTCGCGATATGGCGATTCTTTGGATGATCGCTTCACCAACGCATTCCATTCCGCCTACATTTCTCAGTGTAGGCTACGCTCAAAATCCAACACCAATCAAAGCGTGCGAGTGCAGCCCAGGAGGTTCCGATTTGTGCTCGAATCCAACGAACGACGATGAGCGGGAATACAGGTTTGTCGTCGACACCCCACTATTCATAAGTATCAATTATCGACCACGCTGGTAAGCGCGGTCCGTGCGTTAGCGCACATAGATACCGCTGATGTGGCTCTCTAGCCCGCATTTCTCACAGGGTCACCTTCGATCCCGTTGAATTTTCCAGTGGCGCCTGGAAATTTTATGATTCGATCGGACAACAGAGCGCAGGAAGATCGAAGGCTAATCGGTGCTGGCCTATCTGTGGTGTCATTGACTTGGGCTTCACTCAACCCATGGAACAACCATGGGTTTCGCTCCAGCCTGGCGTCAATGACATCCTCGATAACGGCCATCACTCGATCCCCCTGTGAGAAATGCGGGCTAGCAGTGTGAGATCAACCTCAGTGGACGTTCAATGGCATGATGGAGCACCTCGACCAGGTCGATCAGTCCTGCTGCGGCGTCGATGGCCTGGCGAGTCAACCGGCGAAGGTCGGAACTGGCAGGAGTCTTCATACCCAGGATTGGCGAGCTGCGAGTTAGTGTTAATGGTCCTTAAACCACCGCTTGATCCATGTTGTCGGATTGGCTAGCAGGCGAAGCATGTCCAGCTGCAGGCAACAAGCGGTTGAATTCCTTCTTGACGACTTCATAGCATTCGCAGGACTTCTTCTCCAGACCCGAGCGATTGATCATCTTGATGCGGCCGCGGTAATACTCAATCAAGCCCTGCGCCTGTAACCTGCCAGCCGCCTCTGTAACGCTTTCGCGGCGCACACCGAGCATAGTGGCAATCAATTCATGAGTGACCACCAGCACATTGGACTGAAGCCGGTCGAAGCTCATCAGCAGCCAGCGGCACAGCTGATGGTCCAAGGTGTGATGACGGTTGCACACCGCAGTCTGCGCCATCTGCGTAAGCAAGGCTTGCGTATAACGTAGCAGCAGGTGCTTCAACTGGTGGTTTTGGTTGAACGCATCCTTCAGCAGGTTCGCCGGCAACCGGTAAGCCCATCCGGCACTCCGTACGATCGCCCGGTTGGGTGTGCTCTGGCCGCCCATGAACAAAGCCACGCCGATCAGGCCTTCCCGTCCCACCATGGCGACTTCGTCCGTAGAGCCGTTTTCGCACACATACAGCAGTGAGACGATGCAATCGATCGGAAAATAGGCATGACTCAAGCGCGTCCCGGATTCGTAGAGAACGGCGCCGAGCTTCATCGGCACCAATTCCAGATGCGGCAACAGGCGCAAGTACTCGACCGGCGGCATTACCGCGAGCAGGTGATTCTGCCTCGGATGGCAACTTTCTTCGGACATGGCTGCATTCCCTCGCGATATAGCGATTCTTTGAATGATCGCCTTATCAACGTATTCCCTGCCCCACGCTCTTCAGTGTGGGGGCCTCCTTGTAGAGTACAGCAAGTACAGCACAGAAAGAGCGTGTGAAGTCTTGACTTGGATCAATCGACAAATCGTGCGGAGCAGCCAATCCTTCTTCGAGGAGGGTTTCAGGTCTCGGATTCTTGAGTGGAAGCTCCTCGATGAAGATATCATTCTCCAAACGGTTTCGCATTTTTCCACCTCATAACACGAACAGCTGGACCGGCTTCCAGTCGGCCTGGACCTACAAACGAGGCTACAGCATTGACGAAGCAGCCCCCCAAGTCCGCACGCAAAAAGTCGGCCGGATCAGCGAAAACCCCTAAGCAGGCTGTGCCGAGCTTGCCAAAAAAGACTGCGGGAGTTCCGGAGCAGCCCCCGCATACCGGGAACCACTTCCCGATCGTCGGCATCGGCACCTCCGCCGGCGGCCTGGAAGCCCTGGAGCAGTTCTTCCGGCGCGTGCCAAAAGGCAGCGGTCTGGCTTATGTCGTCATCCAGCATCTCGACCCGACTCACAAGGGCATCCTGCCCGAATTGCTTGGGCGTTTCAGCGACATGCGGGTGTTCGAGGTGAACAGTCGCATGCAGGTCAAGCCGAATTGCGTCTATGTAATTCCGCCAAACAAGGATCTTTCGATTCTGCGCGGCAGTCTATCGCCGGTTGATCCGGACTTGCCCCGCGGCCGGCGGCTGCCGATCGACCGCTTTTTCCGTGCATTGGCCGAGCAGCACCGCGAATTCAGTGTCGGAGTGATTTTGTCGGGCATGGGCTCGGATGGCACGCTCGGGTTGCGCGCGATCAAGGAAAACGCCGGACTGATCGTGGTGCAGGATCCCACCGAGGCGGGATTCGACAGCATGCCACGCAACGCTATCGCCACCGGACTGGTCGATATCGTCGCCATCGCGCAGGAATTGCCAGGACGGATCATCGCCTACTTCCAGCATTCCGGATCAGCGACGCCCATAGCGCCGGAAATCGACGAGCGCAATCGCAACGACATGGACAAAGTCCTCAACTTGCTGCGCGCACGCACCGGACGCGATTTTTCACAGTACAAGAAAAGCAGCGTGTATCGGCGCATCGACCGCCGCATCAGCATTCATCAGCTCGACAAGATGGAGTCCTATGTCCGCTACGTACGGGAGCACCCGCAGGAACTGGACTTCCTGTTCAAGGAACTGTTGATCGGGGTGACCAGTTTCTTTCGCGATCCCACGGCCTGGGAATTTATCAAGGCGGAGGTCATGCCGGCCATGCTGGCGGCACACCCCGGAGGGGGGGCGTTGCGCGCATGGGTCCCCGCCTGTTCGACCGGAGAAGAAGCGTACTCCCTGGCGATGGTCTTCCAGGAAACACTGGAAGAGCTCAAGCCGCAAGGGCACTACTCAATGCAGATTTTCGCCACCGATCTCGACAGCGACGCGATCGACAAAGCCCGGCAAGGCGTTTTTCCAGCCAACATCCAGGCCGACCTGGGACCCAAGCGCCTGGCCCGTTTCTTTCATGAGGACGGAACCAGCTACCGGGTTCGCCCGCAAATCCGCGAGATGGTGACTTTCGCACCGCAGGATGTGCTGAGCGATCCGCCATTCACCAAGCTGGATCTCCTGTTCTGCCGCAATCTGCTGATTTATCTGGGAGCGGAGCTGCAGAAAAAACTCATCGCTCTGTTTCACTACACCCTGAATGCAAACGGCGTGCTCTTTCTCGGTAGCGCCGAGACCGTCGGCAATCACAGCGAGTTGTTCGTTCCGATGGCGCCCAAGATACGCGTGTTCCGCCGTCGCGATATGCTGGCCCGCAGACCTACGGTGATCGACTTTCCCACCACACAGTTTCCAGTCAAAGTGAACGCAAGCGAAGATGTGAAAAGTCGCAATCCGGCTCCCAACCTCGCATCGATGGCCGATCAGGTGCTGCTGCAACGGTTTTCCCCCGCAGCGGTGCTGGTCAATGAGAAGGGCGACATCGTCTATATCAGCGGACGCACGGGCAAGTATCTCGAACCCGCGACCGGGCAAGCCAACTGGAATGTTCATGCCATGGCGCGTGAGGGCTTGCGCGGGGAACTGACGGCTGCCCTGCATAAAGCAGTGCGAAACAAGGAACCGGTACTGCTCCACGGCATTACTGTGGGGACCAATGGCGGTACGCAGATCGTCGATGTCAGCGTGCAGGCGCTCGACGAGCCGGCGCAGCTGCGCAACATGCTGATGATCGTCTTCACCGATGTGGCGGCCGCCGCGCCGTCAAAGCCAGGCGGCCGCGCTCGCAAACCAAGTCATGCCAAGAATGTAGTGGAAATGGAGTTGGCCGTGCGTCATGCGCGCGAAGAGAGCCGCAGGTTGTATGAGGACATGCAGACCACCCAGGAGGAACTGGAGTCGGCGAACGAGGAGCTGCAGTCGACCAACGAAGAGCTTACGACCTCCAAGGAAGAGATGCAGTCGATGAACGAAGAGCTGCAGACGGTCAATGCGGAACTGCAGTCCAAGCTCGACGAGTTGATGCGGACGAGCAACGACATGAAGAATCTGCTCGACAGTACCGATATTGCGACCGTGTTTCTCGACACCGCGCTGCACGTCCGGCGTTTCACGCCTCACGCCACGGAGATCTTCAAACTTATTCCCGGTGACGTGAACCGCCCGCTCGGCGACATCGTGTCACAACTGGACTACGCGCAGTTGCAGCAGGACGCGCAGGAGGTGCTGCGCACACTGGTCTATTGCGAAAAGCAGATTGCCGCAAGCAACGAACGCTGGTTCAAGGTGCGCATCATGCCGTATCGAACGATCGACAACATGATCGATGGTGTTGTTATCACCTTCACCAACATCACCGAGTACAAGACATTGGAATCTCAGCTGCGGGATGTGATCAGTACGTCATAGTCGAGGGTACCGCGAGCGGGCGGTACCGGCATCTACACGGAAGGGCGATGGAATCCAGCATGAAACGTCGCAATAGCGGACCGAGCGAGATCATGGAGCTGCGGCGCCGCGCGGAAGAGCGGCTGAAGAGCCGCGCGGAAGAGCGGCCGAAGAGCCGCGCGTCATCGAAAGCGCCGTCACCGATCAATGTGGATGCCTTGAAGCAACTGCATGAGCTGCAGGTGCACCAGATCGAACTGGAAATGCAGAACCAGGAACTGCAGCGTATCCGCGAGGACGTGGAGGAAAGCCTGGAGCGTTACACGGCGCTCTACGATTTCGCCCCGATCGGCTATTTCACGCTGGATCGGCACGGCGTGGTGACGAAACTGAATCTGACCGGTGCCAAACTGCTGGGACAGACACGCTCGAAACTGATGGGCCGGCGTTTTGCAGAATTCGTTCCAGCCAAATCCCACGGTTTCTTCGCCAAGTTCCTGGAACAGGTATTCAATAGCGGCACCCCCGAATTTCTGGAGCTAAAGCTGGCGGTGGCGGATCGACGATCGTTGTTCGCCCATGTTGAAGCCATTGCCGATGACTCGGGCATGACCTGCCGCGCCGCGGTGGTGGACATCAGCGGCCGCCGCCAGGCCGAGCAGCGCGCCAAAGAACTGCTGCGGCAGAACCGCGCATTGACACGGCGCATGTTCAGCATGCAGGAAACCGAGCGCCGCGAACTGGCCCTTGAGCTGCATGATGAGCTCGGCCAATGGCTCACTGCCATCCAAGCGGAAGCGGAAGCGATCCGCGGCAGCGCGGGTGTCGATCGCGATCCGCGCCTGCTGATCAGCGCCCGCGCCATCAGCGACAGCGCCGGCGAGGTACATCGCCTGATTCGGCAAATGCTGTACCGCTTGCGCCCCAGCTTGCTGGACTCCTTTGGGCTGATCGAGAGCATCCACGAGCTTGCGGCGCGATGGAGAGAACACTATCCGCAGATCGCTTGCGAGCTGGAGTTGGCGGATGATCTTCAAGGTGTACCCGAGCCACTGGGTATCGCGGTGTACCGCATCGTGCAGGAAGCGCTTACCAACGTGGCCAAACACTCGCAAGCCAAGCGCGTGTCGGTGCGGTTGCGCTGCGATAGCGGCGGCGCCGGAAAGCCCGACGCTTTGCAGTTGACCGTGGAAGACGATGGCAAAGGTCTCGATACCGAGCGCTTGCGGTCTGGTATGGGGTTGATGGGCATGCGCGAACGGGCGATCGCCGCGGACGGCGAATTCAGTTTGCAGAGCAAACCTCGACTAGGCGTGCAGATTGCCGTGCGCTTGCCGCTGACTGCTCCAATTCAAACGGCAGAGGACTGCGATGAAAATACCCCCGGCCTCTGAGCGGATCTCGGTTTTGCTGGTGGACGACCATCCGGTGGTACGGGATGGCTACCGCCGCATGCTGGAGAACACTTCTGAAATCTGCGTGGTGGCCGAGGCTGGTGATGGCGAAACCGCCTGCGCGGCGTATGTGAAGCTCAAACCCGACGTGGTGATTCTGGATTTGAGCATGCCGGGTATCGGTGGTCTTGAGACCATCCGCCGTCTGAAGACCCTGGATCCCGCGGCGCGAATTTTAGTGTTTACCATGCACGACAACGAGACCGTGATACGGCGAACGCTGGAAGCCGGGGCTGTTGGCTATCTGACCAAGGCCAGCGGTATGGGACAGATGGTGGAAGCCGTACGCAAAGTGGCAATGGGGACGCGCTTCATAGACTCCACGCAGATCGGCGGTCTGATTCACAATGCGATATCGGGTGCCTCCACCGGTCCGCTACGGACTCTTTCGGCGCGCGAATTCCAATTATTCCAGCGGTTCGCGGAAGGTCAATCCGTTGCCGAGATCGCTGCTGCCCTAAGCATCAGTCCCAAGACTGTCGGCGTTCATCACGCCAACATCATGAAAAAACTGGACCTGCAAAATGCCGCTCAACTCGTCCGGCTTGCGATTCGCTGCAACGTGGCTACGCCCTGAAGCCTTGATTTTTCCCGAGCTTCTAGAATATAAAGAAAATGCTTAGGTCGATCTAGGCTTTTGTCCAATTGTCATGTACTAACACTTCCCTGATCATTACTGCTTTCTCGCTCCTTGTCGGCCAATGATTTGCTTCGGATCAACGGTGGTTGGTGGAGGCATGGGAATTTGGACAATCGCGACAAGCAAAAATGAACCAAATCACAATGGATTTCATTCAAACTATTCAATCGCAGATCGACGAGCTGGAAAGTGCAACATCGCGGCTCGTTGACAACGCACCGGACTCAGCTGGAACCGATACAGCGCTGCATGCGGCTCGGAATGCCTTTGCAACACTTGAAGGCTTCCTGGAAACAACAGCAGCGAACCGGTCGACCAAGAAAGTCAGGTCTTGAATCTTAAGGCCTGTCGTCGAATGCCCTGTCGGCCAATACTTTGATCGCTGCGTTGCCGCCTGAAAGGGCATGCGGGAGATTCGAAGGTCTGTCTGTCGCTAGTGATCCGGGCAGCAAGAAGAAAGTGTCCGCCGCAACGCACCGGGCAATCGCTCCTTCGTTCTCAAATTCGGCTGGCATTGCAGCGGCATAAGCTCAAAAACAAAAACGAGTGGCTGCGCCCCGGCGCACATCACACCTTCAGATCGATCTCGTCGAGGGCTTCCTGAAAGAGTAAGGGAGCACGCTTGATTCTCACCTCGACCACATGCTTCTGGTGGTCGTCTATCAGAGGAATGGCACTGTCGATTTGCGCGATACCATCGAGCGTGATCGTGGAGGTGGTCGTCCCTTCCGCCGCCGGCGTTTGCAGAACGGCAATCTGATAAGTCGTATCGCAATAGCGATAGCGTAGGGAGAATGCCTTCCAGTCCTCGGGGATACAGGGCGTGATCCGCAGCCTGCCGTCTTCCAGCTTCAGTCCCAGCAGCGATTCCACGATCAGACGGTACAGCCAGCCCGCCGAACCGGTATACCAAGTCCAGCCGCCGCGGCCGGTGTGCGGCGAAATCGCGTAGACATCCGCAGCGACGACATAGGGCTCAACCTTGTAGGTGGCTACTGCCTGCTTGGTCAGCGCATGGTTCAGCGGATTAATCAGCGCCAGCAATTCCCAGGCGCGGCGACTGTCGCTCAGACGTGCGAAAGCCATGGCGGCCCACACCGCCGCGTGCGTGTACTGACCGCCATTCTCGCGTACGCCGGGGACGTAGCCCTTGATGTAGCCGGGGTTCATCGCCGATTTGTCGAATGGCGGGTCGAGCAACTGGATAACTCCCTGTCCGCGGCGCACCAGGCGGCGGTCCATGGCGTCCATCGCCAGGCGCGAGCGTTCGGTGTCGCCCGCGCCGGACAGCACCGACCAACTCTGCGAGATGGAATCGATCGAGCACTCGGGATTAATCGAGGAACCGATCGGCGAACCATCGTCGAACCAGGCGCGGCGATACCAGGCCCCGTCCCAGGCATGCTGTGCAAGATTCTTGCGCAGTTGCTTCGCTTCCTTGCGGCAACGTTCGACAAAGGCAGAATCATCCTGCAGTCGCGCAAGTTCGGCGAATGAGGTCAGCACTTCGTACAGGAAAAATCCCAGCCAGACGCTTTCGCCCTTGCCGTGAATGCCGACCAGATTCATGCCGTCGTTCCAGTCGCCGGAGCCCATCAGGGGCAATCCGTGCTCGCCGAAGCGGAGGCCGTGCAGGATCGCGCGTACGCAATGTTGGTACAGACTCGTCGTCTCCGCGGCGCGTCCGGGAAGATCGTAGTACGACTCCTCGTCGGTGCCGAGCGCGCGGCCATCGAGGAACGGCACACTCTCGTCGAGTACGCCGCTATCGCCGGTGCTCAGCACATAGCGGCAGGCGGCGAGCGGCAGCCACAGATAGTCGTCAGAGCAGCGTGTGCGCACGCCACGTCCGACGGGTGGATGCCACCAGTGCTGAACGTCGCCCTCTGGATACTGACGTCCCGCGCAACGCAGCAGATGTTCGCGCAGCAATCGCGGCTCCGCGTGCACCAGCGCCATTGCGTCCTGCAGCTGGTCGCGGAAGCCGAACGCGCCGCCTGATTGATAGAAGCCACTACGTGCCCACACGCGGCAGGCTAGCGTCTGGTAGACGAGCCAGCCGTTGGTCAGCACGTTAAGGGACGTATCAGGCGTTTCGATCTGTACGGCGCCGAGTGTGCGCTTCCAGTATTGCTGCACCTTCTCAAGCGCAGCGCGCGCCGAACCCGTTTTGCGCAATCGCCGCGCCAGCTCGCGGGCATCATCGAGATTCCGCCCGGCACCAAGCCGGAAGATGATCTCGCGTTCCTGACCATCGGCCAGCTCGAAAGGAACCTGGATTGCACCACAGGGATCGAGTGCGGCGCCGAGCCTGCCGGACAAGCGCGAACGCGTCATTGCGTCCGGATGCGCGAGCGTGCCATTGCGTCCCAGAAACTCGGTGCGATCACCGCTCAGCGTGCGCGACAGATCGTCAACATCGAGGAACGCGACGCGGTCGCCGAACTCGGTGCTGTAGGCGTTGCGCGCAAACAACGCGCCGCTGGTGGCATCAATCTCCGTCACCACGTGCATGGCGGACTTCGATCGCAGATCGCCGAGCACCCACTCGACATACGCGGTTGCGGAAAGCCGTCTTGCCCGACCCGATCCATTGCGCACTTTCAGCACCGAAAACTTGACCGTGTCCGCCAGATCAACATAGATCCACAGCTCGGAACGGATGCCACCCGCCGTGTGCTCGAACACGCTGTAGCCAAACCCGTGACGACTGACGTAAGGCATCGCGCCCCGGCTCGGTAGCGGCGTGGGCGACCAGAAGTGTCCGCTCTCCTCGTCGCGCAGATAGAGCGCTTCGCCGCCCGATGTGCCTACTGCGTCGTCGCTCCACGGCGTCAGCCGGAACTCATGTGCGTTTTCGCTCCAGGTGTAGGCAAGGCCGCTTTCCGAGATGACCGTTCCGAAGTTCGGATTGGCGAGCACGTTTACCCAGGGCGCCGGCGTCATTTGCGTCTGCGCGGTGGTGATGACGTACTCCTTCCCATCTGTGGTGAATCCGCCGAAGTTGTTGGCGAGGATGAGATCCCGGCGCAGCTTGTCAGGCGCTGCCGCGGGTTCGGGACGATGAGTCCGGGTCGGTGACAGATGCGCGGTTTTTTTGTCGCGCACGGTGCGATAGTTGACCTGCTCGAGCAGGCTTCCACGGGTGTCGGCAATAATGGCGCGCGCCGCCGATTGCAGCAGAATACGGTCTTCGTTCGAAATCTGTTCGGCGAAGCGTACGAAGATACCGCCGGGCCGGTCGATCGAGTGGGCCTCGGTGCCGGTGGCGATCAGCGCCATAATCTGATCCTGAAGTCGCTGTCGGTAACCGATATGGTCCTCATTCCAGATCACCAGGTCCGCTGCCAGTCCCTTGAGACGCCAGTACGCGCGGCACTGGATCAGCTGGCGCGCGAGCTCGATGTTGGCCCCGTCTGCGATCTTCAGCAGCACGATCGGCAGGTCACCCGAAATCGCATAGCCCCATAAGCCGGACTGCCCACGCCGATTCTGTATGAGCACGCTGGATTCGGCGCGCAACGTCGCATTGGCGTAGAGAACCGAACCGGCGAGACGGCGGTAGAGTTGCGCGTCGGACTCGCTGGCGTTGATCTGCCGCAGCGTCACGCCGCTGTGCGTCCAGGCAAGATCGAAGACACGGTCGGCGAGATGCCGGTCCTGGTATTTATCGACCAGTGCCATGCAGGCATCGCGGCTGTCCGCGGCACCGGAAACCCAATCGATCGTCGCCGATTGTTCGGCTTCCAGTGTAATGCGGCAGCGGATGGCGACGATCGGATCGAGCACCGAACCCTGGCTGCCCGATAACGCGACGTCATCGCTCATCGCCCGCGGTGCTGCGATCGTGTGCCCGCGGCCGATGAAGCGCATGCGATCGGTCTCATAGGAAACCTCACCGATGTTGGTTCCGTGCGCCGCCAGCAGATGAAACATCCACGGCGTGTGCTCGCCGACGGAGCGCGGTCTGCGCGTACAGAGAATCGCGCGGCGACCGGCGATGATCTCCGTCTGCACAAACAGATTTCCGAACGACGGCTGCATCATGTCCGCCGCCGGCAACGCGAGAACGACTTCCGCGTAACTGGTGACTTCGATCGTACGGCGCGCGCGCGACCGGTTGGTGATGCGCACTCGACGCAATTCGATGTCGTCTTCCGGTGACACCACAATCTCGGAATAGGTCTCGACATCGTTGTCGCGGCGACGGTATTCGGCGCGTCCTTCGGAAAACATTGCTTCGTAGCTGTCAGCACGCTTGAGTGTCGGCTGGTGAGCAACCGACCAGAACTCGCCGCTGTCCACATCGCGGAGGTAGATAAACGTGCCCCAGTTGTCGCAGGTACTGTCTTCGCGCCAGCGTGTGACCGCGAAATCTTTCCAGCGGCTATAGCCGCCGCCCGCGTTGGTAACCATGACGTGGTAGCGGCCATTCGACAGCAGCTGTACTTCCGGTGTCGGCGTGTTCGGACCGATGGGCGCCTGCACCGAAATTTCCGGCGCATCAGCGAAAGCACTGCCTTCAGAATTCGCGGCAACGCGCGTCTCGAACACTGAGTTCTTCGGCATCCGTTCTTGCAGCAATAGCAGAGTTGCCTGGAACAAGGGGTTCGATTCGAAACGCCGTTGCATGGGTCTGCCGAGAAGCAGATGGGCCAGAGACAGCAAGGTCATGCCCTGGTGGTGCGCCATGAACGAACGCACGATGACGCTGGATTGGCCGCGCGCCATGCGTGAAGGCGTGTAATCGATGGCCTCATAAAATCCGAACCGGCCTTCAAGTCCGCAAGCTGACAATCGCTGCAGGTTCGCGCAGGCGGCCTCGGGTGCCACCATCAGCGCCAACGCTGAAGCATATGGAGCCACGACCAAGTCTTCCGCCAGCCCGCGCTTGAGCCCGAGACCGGCCACACCGAACGCGTGATATTGATAGCTGAGGCTTGCATCTACGGTGTTGTAGCCGGATTCCGATACACCCCACGGCAGTGAACGCTGATTGCCGTAGCTGATTTGCCGCGCCACCGCCGCGCGACAGGTCTGATCAAGCAGTGTGCCGTCATACGAAGGCATCACCAGCAGCGGCATCAGATACTCGAACATCGAGCCGCTCCACGACACCAGAATCGGCTCGCCGCCGGCGGCGGTTCGCAGCCGACCCAGCGCAAACCAGCTTTCCTGCGGTAGTTGTCCCTGCGCGATGGCGACGAAACTGCTGAGCCTCGCTTCCGAAGCCAGCAGATCGTAGAAGCTGGCATCGCGCCGGAACTCATCGACGTTGTAGCCGATGGCCAGCAGATGACGCGCCCTGTCGTAGAGGAACTCGTATTCCATCGTCGCAAATTCGGTCGCTTGCTGTGCCAGCCTTTCACAGGCTCCGATTCGTTCGGCCGCTCGCTCCGCGCCCAACGCAATCAGCCTGCGACACTCGATCAACCAGCTCTGCTCCTCCGTCTTCATGGTCTCATGGAGGCGGGCATCGATGGCCGGCAGCCAGTCGGTTGCATGTTCTGCCAGCTCACGCAGCGTCGGAATTTCATCGATGTTCCCAAGCGGTGGGAAACGCGGCGGGACCAGTGAAACCACGAACTTGCTCAGATTGCTCGCAGCGGCAGGCAATTCGAGCCATGGTGCGAGAAATCGCAGTTCGCCGAACGCATCTTCACATTGCCGCCGGAAAGCCAGCGCCCACTCCCCCGCTTCGCTTTCAGCAGCAGCATCGAAGCTGCCGATTACCGTCGCTGCGCAGTGGGTGATTGACTCCAGACATTCGAATACCGCCGGCAGTGTCGCCGGACGCAAAGCGCACGCAGCGTTCAGCAAAACCTGCAATCGGGCAATGGGCGCGCGAATCGCTGCGATTGAGGCGTCGGTAGCGACATCGTTGAAAAGGTTGAGCGTATCGACAAGTCCGTCAAACAGGCGTGCGCCCACAATTTTATGATCCGGCAGCACCAGTAGACCCGAGCGCAGGGTCAGCAGATGGCCGGCGAGATTGCCGCTATCGACTGATGAAATGTAGCGCGGCGGCAGCGGCCGCAACGAGAGCGTGTCGTACCAGTTATAGAAATGTCCCTGATGCCGTTCCAGCGCCGTCATCGTCCGGAACGTATTCGTAGTGCGCTCGATCAGCGATCCAGCAGGAATAAAGCCAAAATCGTAGGCGGACAGATTCGCCAGCAACGCCAAGCCTATATTGCTCGGCGACGTGCGATGCGCAACCATCGGACCGGGATGCTCCTGAAAATTGTCGGGTGGCAGCCAATGATCCTCGGCGACGACGAAGCGTTCGAAAAACACCCAGGTCTTGCGCGCGATCTTGCGCAGGAAGATCGTCTGATCGGCGGTCAGATTCGCCTCGTCGCGAACCAGTGGCCGGCTGAGCCAGCAGGCGATGCCAGGCGCCGCAAACCAAAGGCACAGTATGGGCGCGGCCGCAGCCAGCGCAGCGGGTCCGGACCCGCTCGCTGCCACTGCCGCCGCGACGGCGGCAACAGGACCGATCCACATCGATCGGTAGGAAGCTAGCATTTCCGACGCGGCTTCCATGCGGCGATTTTGTGGCGCGGAACCACTCGCCGTGCTGACACACTCCGCGTTGCCTGAGGACACGCGCCATTCCAGCAGTCCGCGGTGCGTGATCAACATGCGCCAGGTTGTACGCAGAATCGCATCGAGGCTGAGCATTGCTTCATACGGAAGACATGCGATCCTGAATCCGGCCAGCTCGAAGTTGCGTCCAGCTGCACTCAGGACGGCGGCGAGATGCTGGCCCAGGAGCATTTCCTCGGATTTGCGGAACGCATCCACCAACGAAACCAGCAACGGCGGAATCAGAACGACGCCGATCACCGCCATGCTCCAGAACCACGGCTGCGGCAGCGCAGACCAGCCCAGCAGCAGGAGCAGCATCAATGCCGCGGGGACGAGATGGCGCCGTAGATTGTCGACTAGCTTCCAACGCGACAGTGCTGACAGCGGGTTGCGCAACCAGGTCTTTGGTCCTGCCGCACCACGTGCCACTGGACGCCGCAGCCGATTGGGGCCGGGAACGAATGGCAGCACCCAAGGCGCAATCTGCCAGTCGCCGCGAATCCAGCGCTGCTGGCGACTCATGTCGGTCTGATAGCGAGCAGGATATTCCTCGAACAGATGTACGTCGCTCAGCAAGCCGGAACGTGCGTAGCAGCCCTCGAGGAGATCGTGACTGAGAATTTGGTTCTCGGGAAAGCGATCCTTGAGCGCGCGCTCGAACGCGTCCACATCGTAAATGCCCTTGCCGATGAACGAGCCTTGGCCGAACAAGTCCTGGTAAACATCGGAGACGGAGCGTGTATAGGGATCGATGCCGGGCTCGCTGCCGCACAGCTGCGCATACCGCGAACGGTTCGCTCCGGACAGGCTCGCGGCCATGCGCGGCTGCAGAATGCCGTAACCGCCACTGACGCGCTGTCTGCGCTCGTCGTAGCGCGGACGGTTCAGCGGATGCGCCATCGCAGCGACAAACTGCCGCGCCGAATCCCGCGGCAGCTGCGTATCGGTGTCCAACGTGATGACATATCTGGCGTTCGACAGGGCTCCGATGTCGCCGACGACCAGCGAGAAGCGGTACAGGCCATTGCCGCGCAGTGCCGAATTCAAATCAGCGAGCTTGCCGCGCTTGCGTTCGTAGCCCATCCAGATCCGCTCGGACGGATTCCAAAGGCGCGGACGATGGAACAGGAAAAAACGATCGTTCTCCGAACTTCGATATTTCCCGTTGAGTTTCTCGATGCCATTGCGGGCTTGCCGCAACAGCGGTTCATCCTCGACCAGCGTCTCCTCCAGCGCGTCACGAAAGTCGGTCAGCAGACCAAAATGCAGGTGCTCGTCCCGATTTCCCAGAAAGTGGACTTCGAGCGCTTCGAGCAGTTCATCGATGTTCTGCGCGCTGCCAAGCAGGGTTGGGATCACCACGAGCGTACGCATGTTCGTCGGCAGCCCCCGCGAGTAATCCATACGCGGTAACAATTGCGGCGTCATCAGCAAGGTTGCGAACCAGTTCGCCAGTGCCGATGCCAGCTGGCTCGCCGCCAACAGCAATGGGATCCCGAGCAGCGCGAGTCGCCAGCCGTGCACGCCATCGTCATGTGCCTGAGAAAGCAAGCCTCCAGCGAAGGCCGCAGTTATCAGTGCGATCACCCCGAGATAAAGGAACAGCGGCGATCGGCCGATCGATCGGCGCACAATTTCGATTGCGGAAGAGCGCGCCGCCACCGTGTGCTCCAGCTGCGGAAATCCCCGATCGATCAGATAAAAGCCAACGTGCGCAGTATGGTCGTTGCTACCTTTGCTCTCGGCGCTGCGACGTGCCAACCCGATCGCCTCCCGCGCGATTTCGGTTTCAGACAGGCGGCTGCGCTTAGCAAGTCTGTCGACGACATGCCGGTAGCGATCTCGCGTGGCGAAATCCATTGCGCCATACACGCCGCCAATATCCTCCCGCAGAACCTGTTCGACGGAACTGATCGTCTCGACGAATACGCGCCAATCCATCGCCCCCAGGAAACGCAGGCTGCCGATGGTATTGCTGATCGAAACCTGATCCGCCGCCTGCTGCTGATTCTCCGACAGCACCAGTTGCTCGATCGTCAGACTCGATTCAGCCAGCCGCTGCTCGATCCAAGTGAGCGGCAAAGCCAGAGCGGGACCGCGACCTTGCAAACAACGGGCAAGTTCAGCGACAAATGGACTCACCATCGGCGGGCTCGACCGTGCCATGTCGGCGATGACCAGAATCAGACTCTTCGGATCGCTTTCCGCGATCTCCAACATCTGGTTAGCCCAGCCCTGCGCCTGGTTCAAATGAATTCTGGAGGCATTAATCCGCGCGCCAACGCGCCGCAGATTTTCGATCAGTGCGAGGCGCAGCATGATCGGGATCGCCCAGAGCTCGCCCAGCGTGAGCGGCGTGACGGTCTGATATGCGGTCACAAAACGAATCAGCACTTCCGAGTCCACGCGCCCATCGCCGTGGGAGATCACTTCCAGCGCGAGGTCATACACACGCGGCAATCCTCGGGATGATCCCTGCGCCAGACGCGGCAGTTCCCGACTGTAGCCTTTGGGCAAGTGCTTTTTGGCAGTGCGGATCTGCTCTTCGATCAGATAGAAGTTGTCGAGCAGCCATTCCCCCGCGGGGGAGATCCGAAGCTTCGCTTTGACCGCTACCGTCAGCAAGTTGCAGGTTCCGATGAGAACCTGCTCGTTCTCGTCCAGCCGCATCAACAGCCGGTCACGCGTACCGGATCCGTTCAGAACATGCGCACCCGCCAGAGCCTTACCGTGTTGCGCCATCTGCTCAGCGCCAAACAGCTCCGCGCGCAGCGGCGTCTGATCGTCGGGTTCTTGTTGACTGATTTGCTCGCCGCGAGAAAAGCCACAACGCGCGGCGGTCGTTCGAAGAAATGTTTTGAACAAGGTGTCGCGGTTCATACGTCGCGTCCGATATAAATAAATCCCTTTCGAACCGGATGTCTCCTAATCGTGCGACGCTTGGCGACATTGCCAATTGCCCGTGCTCACCGTGGTCAAGTCGCGCGGTCAGCTTCGCTCAATGCCAGTCAATCGTGACGCAGGACGCGGCAACTAGGATGCAATTTTTTTGTCAGGAACCGGCCGCATTCGCTCGCGAGCAGTTCCTGGCAACAATCTCTATGTCTACGCGTGATTGCGGGCGCCATCTGTTTGCTACCGCACAAAGCGATGCTTTGTGCGCAGTGGATTTGTTGTCGTCCCAACGAATTGCTATCTAAGAGGCGACGAACTGGGAGTGATCGGCGGAGTGGTCAGGCACTGCCAGCACCATCTTTATCGCTGGGATCATCTTTCAGGAGCTTGTTCGTATCCGGGTGCGAGTGCACGCCGAAGTCCCCCGGCTTCAGCGCACCGGGAGGGTTACTGGAGTAACCGTTGCCGCGTTCCAGTATCTCAAGGGCCTCTTTCAGCTTGAGCTTAGCGAGGATGTCCTGCTGAAGCAGCGTAGCAGTCGTCATGGCGATACTTCCGTTTCATCGCAGAAACGCTACCATGCGCTCAAGTGGCGAATAAAGTCTGTTCGCCAGCACACAGACCGATAGATCCATGTATTCATTGGTTTTGGCATGATCCGGGAGGCGGTTCCGCAGACGGCCAAGGAGTTTTTGTAGCGTCGTCGACGCTTAAGAATTGCAGGCCGCCGCAGTGCAGACACAGCAACCACAGACTGCTCGATGCCTGTGAGCACCGACAAATTGAAGCACGGACGACGGCGCGATTTTAAGATCTACTGCTGACTCTCCTCCAGCGCTTTGGCCGCGCTGCTGAACTGCAGGTTGTCTACCTGATCGCGCACGAGATCATACGAGGCTTTGCCCAAAAGCCGTCGAAGTTGTGGTGAGACGGAGCGGAAACGATCCAATGCGGACAGGCTTTGCTGGCGCAGCAATTCGACGAGATCGAATAAAGCCTTCGGATCAAGCTCACCGTCGCTCGGTAGAGTTGCCTCCTCGACCTGCGCTGCCTCCTCGGCCCGCAGCCGTGCCGCATCGATCGTGGGTGTCGCGCTCTGACGCAGTTTTTGCAATTGGGTGGTGAGATTCATCGCGAGATCTGCGACTCGCACAATCTCGCCTGCGTCACAGGCGGCCTCGGCTTCAGCCGCAAGGTGTTGGATCGACTTGGCCCCAAGCATACCCGCGACGCCCTTTAGCTTATGCATGCGTTTTGCGTGATCGGCGAGCGCAATGGGGTTTTCCGTCAGCGCTGGAATTGTGATGTCGAAAAACTCATCGAAGAACTCATCGAGAAGGCGCTTGAGCAGAGATCGGAATAGACCAAAGTCATTGGTCAAACGCGCGCGCGCGTCACTCGAATCAATGCCTTCGATCTCCGCCCACGGCACCACTGCCGGCGCCGGTGGTTTATGCGTCCCTTCGAGCGGCGGCCGTGCGAACTGGCCGCTTGGCGGTGCGACATAGCGCTGGATGCTATGCACCAAGCCTTTCGCGTCGAACGGCTTGATGATGTAGTCATTCATGCCCGCCGCGGTGGCGCGCTGGCGCTCGCTGCTCAGAGCACTGGCTGTCAGTGCGATGATTGGCAAATCTGCCAGTTTCAGTTCGCGACGGATTCGTTGTGTCGCATCGAGGCCATCGAGCACTGGCATCTGTATATCCATCAGAACGACGTCGATGGAGTCTGGTTCGGCCTGGAGACGTCCGAATGCTTCCTGCCCGTTGTTCGCAAGCCACACCTGCGCGCCCTCCAATTCGAGAATGCGCTTGGTCACCTCAAGGTTGATGTCGCTGTCGTCGACGACCAGTACGCGCACGCCACGCAGGCGCTGCTCGCCCGGCGCCGCCGGAGAAATCTCCAGTTGCGCCAGTGCTTCCTGCGAGGCCAGTGCAAAGTCCAGTTCGACCCTGAACTCACTGCCGATACCGAGCGTGCTCTCCAATCCTACGTCTCCGCCCATCACGGTAGTCAGGCGCTTGACGATCGACAGGCCCAGCCCGGTGCCACCGAAGCGTCGCGTGATCGACGTATCGGCCTGGGTAAACGGCGCAAACAGTCTTGACTGCAAATCGGGCGCAACGCCGATGCCGGTATCCTGCACGACGAAGCGGAGCCTCACTCCGTCCGGCGTGGCCGCGAGCTGGCGAACGCGCAGCGTAACGCTGCCGTACTCGGTAAACTTGATCGCATTGGAAAGCAGATTGGTCAGTACCTGGTTGAGGCGCGTGGCATCGCCTACAAGCCCGCCAGGCAGATCTTCGGGCGTGTCGATCTCGAAGGTGATTCCCTTGGCATTTGCCTGAACCACCATCACGTCGCCCAGTTCCTTCAGCAAGCTGCGCAGGCTGAACGCGGCATGCTCGACGATCAATTCACCGGCCTCGATCTTCGACAGATCAAGCACATTGTTGAGCACCACGAGCAGCGACTTGCTGGCGAGTTTGATCTTCGCAAGCAAGGCTGACTGGTCCTTGTCCAGGGACATCTGCCCAAGCAGGTACGACAAGCCGATCACCGCGTTCATCGGCGTACGGATCTCGTGGCTCATGTTGGCGAGGAATTCGCTTTTGGCGAGATTCGCGGATTCGGCTTGTTTGCTCCGCTCCTCAGCCTCTTGCGTCCGCCTCACCGCATCCCGGTGCAGCAGGCGGATTTCGAGCATGTTGTAAACACGCATCAAAATTTCCGCGAGATCGAACGGTTTGCTGACGAAATCCTTCGCCCCGGCTTTCAGCGCGCGCAGGCGGTGATTCGGTTGAGAGGTTTGCACGAGAACGGGAAGGTAGCCTTCGGTTTCGATGGTCTTCAGACCTTCCATAACCTGGAATCCATCCATGCCGGACATCTGCAGATCGAGCAGGATGAGGGAATAGCGGTTCTTGCGGTACAGCTCGCAGACCTCGAACGGATCCCTCGTGGACGTCACGGAAACGTAGCCGGCACCGATCAGCATTTTCTGCAGCAGCGAAATGTTGGCCTCCTGATCATCAACGATCAGGATGCTGGCCTTGAGAATGTCCGAGGGATTAATCATGGTATTTGTCCTGCATCAGGTGCCTCGGCCAAGTGTTTTTCTCCAAACTCCAGAGCCGCATTCAGCGTGTCCATGAGCTCTTTGAGATTGATGGGTTTGGTGAGATAACGAAAGAATCCCGCCTCCAAGCCCTTCACAATGTCGCGTGGCATGGCATTGGCGCTCAGCGCAATGACAGGGATGTGCGCCGTGGCGGGGTCTCCACGCAGGATTTTCAAGGCTTTGATGCCGCTGATGCCGGGCAGGTTGATGTCCATCAGAATCACCTGCGGCTGAGCGGCGCGGGCGAGCTCGATGCCGAGCGTTCCGTCCACTGCGGTAATTAGCCCAAAATCCGGGAACCGCCCCACGAGCTGCCTGATCAGCTGCATATTCGCCGGATTGTCCTCGACATAGAGCAGGGTGCGACGCGGCACCGCGGCAGGCACTTTCGGTTTGAAATCTCGCGCGTCGCTGCCGTCAACGGCAATTTGCGGCGCGTCGGCCGAGATCACTTCGCACCAGAACACACTGCCGACCCCGACCGTGCTTTCCACACCGATGACGCCCCCCATCAGCTCGGCCAGGCGCTTTGACACGACGAGACCGATGCCAGTGCCGGGCACGACGCCAGCTTCCTGGCCAAGCCGGTTGAAGGGGCTGAATAGTTGTGCCAGTTTTTCGGGAGGCAATCCCGCGCCGGTATCTTGGATGCTGATGCGAATGTGTCCGGGGGCGATCTCCTTCCAATCCACCACGACGCTTCCCCGCTCCTTGTTGTATTTGATTGCGTTGGAAAGCAGGTTGATGATGATCTGCTTCAAGCGCGTCCGATCGACAGTGACAAAGACCGCATTGTCGAATGTGGGAAAGCTCATGAGAATGCCGCGTTGTTGCGCCTGTGGCTCCATCATGCTCCGGCATTCGGACATGAGCTCTGACAACGACACCGCTTCCGTCGACAGCGACAGGTTCCCGGACTCGATCACGGCAAGGTCGAGGACTTCGTTGATCAGTTTGAGCAGATACCATCCCGCCTGAAGAATCTGCGCGATGTTTTCGGTCTGGCCGGCACTCGGCGCTGGGGACTCCGACTCCATCAGCTGCGCGAAGCCGAGGATGGCATTGAGCGGACTGCGCAGCTCGTGGCTCATGCTGGAAAGGAAATCCGATTTGGCGAGGTTGGCCTTCTCCGCCGCCGACTTGGCGATCTCCAGTTTGACGTTCGTTTGTTGGAGTCTCTCATCAGCAAGCTTGCGCTCGGTGATGTCAAAATTGACACCGATCAATCGGACCACGCTATTGTCTGAGCCGCGTAGCGTGCGTGCGGCAGCCTTCAGATAGCGAATCTCGCCGTCCGGTCGAATGATGCGGTACTCAGTATCAAACTCCTTTGCCCCACGCAGTGCCGTCGCGATTTCGCCCAAGCATTTTTCTCGATCTTCCGGGTGCAGGCAAGCCGCCCACAGTGCGTAGAGCTCGGTAGCCCCCGTGCGCGGTACGCCATGGATCTGGTACATCCGACTATCCCAAGTGAGGCTATTGCTCGCCACGTCCCATTCCCAGACGCCGATGCCGGCGGATTCGGTGGCGATCGCAATGCGTTCGTTGGACTGCCGCAGCTGCGCCTCGATCTGTTTGCGGGCTGTGTTGTCAGTGCCGATCAACAGATAGCCGATGATGCCGTCCTGCGCGTCGCGCAGCGCCGTGACCGATATAACCGCCGGGAAACGGCTGCCGTCCTTGCGGATCTTGGTCAGCTCGTAGATGTCCTCGATCCCGCGCGAGGCCTTGAAGGCAAGGGCTTCGAAACCCGGCGCGATCGGCGTGGCGAACTCGAGGCTCAACGCGGCGCCGCGTGCGATCACTTCCTGTGGATCGTGAAGTTCGGCCGGCGTGATCTTGTTCGTCACGTCAGCGGCCGCGTAGCCCAGCATGCGCTCAGCGCCGGCATTGAAGATCTGGATGACGCCCTTCGCATCGGTGGCGATGCAAGAGAAGTTGGCACTATTGAAGATCGCGCTCTGCAGAGCGCCCGCCTTGAGCAGCGCCTCTTCCGCGCGCTTGCGCGCGGTATTGTCGGTGCCGATCAACAGATAGCCGATGATTCCACCTTGAGCGTCGCGCAGGGCCGTGACTGATACGACTGCCGGGAAGCGGCTGCCATCCTTGCGGATGTAAGTCAGCTCGTAAATGTCTTCGATCCCGCGCGAAGCTTTAAACACCAACGCCTCGAATCCCGGCGTAATCGGGGTGCCGAGTTCCGCACTGAGCGCGGTGGCGCGTGCGATCACTTCCCGCAGATCGGAAATGTCGGCCGGCGTAATCCTGTCTATCACGTCGGCGGCCGTGTAGCCCAGCATGCGTTCGGCGCCGACGTTGAAGATCTGAATCACGCCCTTCGCGTCGGTGGCGATGCTCGAGAAATTGGCGCTGTTGAAGATCGCGCTCTGTAGAGCCCCCGCCTTGAGCAGCGCTTCTTCCGCGCGCTTGCGCGCGGTATTGTCGGTACCAATCAACAGATAGCCGATGATTCCACCTTCGGCATCGCGCAGCGCCGTGACCGATACGACTGCCGGAAAGCGAGTGCCATCCTTGCGGATGTAAGTCAGCTCGTAAATGTCTTCGATCCCGCGCGAGGCTTTGAATACCAAGGCCTCGAAGCCGGGCGCAATCGGGGTGCCGAGCTCGACACTGAGTGCAGCGGCGCGTGCGATCACTTCCTGCGGATCGGAGATGTCGGCCGGCGTGATCTTGTTCATCACGTCTACGGCCGCATAGCCCAGCATGCGTTCGGCGCCGACGTTGAAGATCTGAATCACGCCGTTCGCGTCGGTGGCGATGCTCGAGAAATTGGCGCTGTTGAAGATCGCGCTCTGTAGAGCCCCCGCCTTGAGCAGCGCTTCTTCCGCGCGCTTGCGCGCGGTATTGTCGGTACCAATCAACAGATAGCCGATGATTCCACCTTCGGCATCGCGCAGCGCCGTGACCGATACGACTGCCGGAAAGCGAGTGCCATCCTTGCGGATGTAAGTCAGCTCGTAAATGTCTTCGATCCCGCGCGAGGCTTTGAATACCAAGGCCTCGAAGCCGGGCGCAATCGGGGTGCCGAGCTCGACACTGAGTGCAGCGGCGCGTGCGATCACTTCCTGCGGATCGGAGATGTCGGCCGGCGTGATCTTGTTCATCACGTCTACGGCCGCATAGCCCAGCATGCGTTCGGCGCCGACGTTGAAGATCTGAATCACGCCGTTCGCGTCGGTGGCGATGCTCGAGAAATTGGCGCTGTTGAAGATCGCGCTCTGTAGGGGCCCCGCGTTGAGCAGGGCGACTTCCGCTTGCCGCTGCTCACTGGTGGCGAGATCGGCCCGACGGCGCGCACGATGGAGGGCCTCATTCAGCACACTGATGACCACGCCCGCCAGCACGACGGAACATTGTTGCCAACGCTCGGCTGTTGATTCGACCCGGAAGCTATAAATCGGAGGCAACAGGTAATAGCCGGCGAGAAAATAGGATAGCCCCGTCGCCAGCAAGCCGGCGCGCAAGCCGCCGGCATAGGCGCTGAGCATGATCGGCACAGTGAAAATCACTAAGGTCGGCTGCCCATCCAGCTGGCCATTGAGCGCGAGGCGCAACCCGAGCGTGGCGACCGTCACCACCACCGTGAACGCATACGCCTGCCATGGCTTCAGCACACCCGATTCAAAGCGAAATCGCGATAACGCTCCGCTCCTTCCGGCAGCTGGGTTCGGAGTGGGAAAATTGCGCACGTTTTTGGGCCAAAAAGGGAATCAGTCCGGCGGATCGCGGGGCCAAAGCTGCGAACCGCGCTTCATACGCTCACCGCGCCCTGTGGCGCGCTGCCTTTTCGGGACAGCGGCACGATGTCTCGCACCCGCTGCTGATCGTCAACGTCGGCGATGTCCAGAAACTTGGCCTGGGCGCGGCCGGCACGCTTGGCGGAATACAAAGCCCGGTCGGCAGCCAGAACCAGGTTGTTGGCAGAGAGAGGTTTGTGCACGCCGTCTTCGAACCGGCGATCGGAGGACGGGCTGGCCCAGCACGCGCTGGCTTCGTCGTAGCACGCAACACCGATGCTCACCGTAACGTGACTTGCCGTCCTGGAATCCTCGTGACGGATGCGGAGTGCCTCGACAGCATCCAGGATGCGGGAGGCCATGTGCTCGGCGCCGCTCCGCGGCGTTTGCGGCAGCAGCAGGGCGAACTCCTCACCGCCGCAGCGGGCCACAAGGTCGGCCGGTCGCATGCTGGTACCCACCAGTGCCTGCGCTATGTTTCGCAAACAGGTATCGCCCTTCGGGTGTCCATAGCGGTCGTTGTACAGCTTGAAATGGTCCACATCGATCAACAGGAGCCCCAGCGGGTCGCCATTGCGCCGGGCACGCAGCCATTCCCGTTGGAGCGATTCGTCGAACCGACGCCGGTTCGCGACACCGGTCAGGCCATCGGTACTGGCGACGCGGCGCAACTCGTCGGCCATGTGCTTTATACGCAATTGGGTCCTGACCCGGGCGAGCACCAGAGCGGCGCTGACCGGCTTGGCGATGAAGTCAGCCGCACCCATTTCGAGGACGGACACCTCGAACGCAGCCTCGCTGTGAGTGGTGATAAAAATCACCGGCACTTCGGCCAGCGCCGCTTCCGCTTTCAGCGTGTCGAAAACCCGAAAACCGCTCATGCCGGGCATTTCTGCGTCGAGCAGAATCAGATCGGGCGCGGACTCGCGCGCGAGCCGCAGCGCATCCTCGCCGCTGGTGGCGAACCGCAAGTCGCCCAAGTCCGCGAGGATGCGACCCATGACCTGGATCGTGCCAGGATCGTCGTCAACCAGTAGGATGTTGTCTTTCATGATGATCTGCCTGTCGGTTAAGGGTGTGCCGATGGAGCTGTAGCCGGCGCATGCGACCGCAGCGCTACAGGTTCACTAACCGCAATCCCTGGCTGCGACGCTCGGCAAATCAAACGTGTCATTTGGCTCGATTCCATAAGCAGACCCCTCCTTATGAGTGACAATTGTCCGCTCAAAATCGGAGAAACTCTGTTCAGCGCCGCACATAGCGACAAAAACTGCCCACCTTTCATCGCTCTTGATAAATCATCAAAGCCGACTTGTGACACAAGTCATCGACTGGATGACGCAGATCAAGGCGCTCCGCGAACGTAAGGCGTAGCCTGCCCCCTATCGTGCGGCTGGAAGTGCCGTCGTCCCGCGGTGTGGCCTCCGATTTGGCGATTCAACTCAAGGAAAGTGACCCACTATGAAAGCTCTCGTTTATAACGGCCCGGGCAAGAAATCGCTCGAAGATCGCCCGATACCGCAGATCAAGTCCGCCACCGACGCCATCGTGAAAGTCGTCAAGACCACAATCTGCGGGACCGACCTGCATATCCTGAAGGGCGATGTGCCGACTTGCGCACCCGGACGCATCCTCGGGCATGAGGGCGTCGGCGTGGTCGATAAAATTGGCGCCGGTGTTACGCAGTTCCATCCGGGTGACAGCGTGCTGATCTCCTGCATCTCATCCTGCGGCAAATGCGAATATTGCCGACGTGGCATGTATTCTCACTGCACTACGGGCGGCTGGATTCTTGGCAATGAGATCGACGGTACGCAGGCCGAATACGTGCGCATCCCCCATGCCGACACGAGTCTGTATCCGATTCCATCCGGCGCCGATCAAGACGCGATGGTCATGCTCAGCGACATTCTGCCCACGGGTTTCGAGTGCGGGGTGCTCAACGGCAAAGTGCAGCCAGGCGCTAATGTAGCCATCGTCGGTGCCGGCCCGATCGGTCTGGCGACTCTTCTTACGGCGCAGTTCTATGCGCCGGCACAAATCATCATGATCGATCTCGACGATAACCGCCTGGCGGTCGCCAAGACTTTTGGCGCAAGCGCCACCATTAACTCGGGAGCCGGCACGGCCGTGGAGCAGGTGCGGCAGCTGACCGACGGCCGCGGCGTCGACACGGCGATCGAAGCGGTCGGCGTGCCCGCGACGTTCGTGCTGTGCGAAGACATCATCGCGCCGGGTGGCACCATCGCCAACGTCGGCGTGCACGGCGTCAAGGCCGATCTCCATCTGGAACGCCTATGGTCGCAGAACATCACAATCACCACGCGTCTGGTGGATACCGTCAGCACACCGATGCTGCTCAAGACCGTGCGGGCCAACAAGATCGATCCGAAACGGCTCATCACTCATCGCTTTACCTTGGATCACATCCTCGATGCGTATGAGGTGTTCGGACACGCGGCGAGCACCAAAGCGCTCAAAGTCCTCATTGAAACCTGACGTGAATAGGCCATTCTTCGCGAGCCGGTCCCTATGGGTGGTGGTCAAATCAGGTTGCGACGCAACAGCCACATCTTCACGCCCTGAGTAAGTACCACGTAGCACAGCAGCGTTGCCGCCAGCAGTGGCCAGTAGAGCGGTGGTAGCAGCGAAAATCCCAGATAGCGACCGAGCGGCGAGTACGGAATGACGACGCCAATGGCCATGATGACCAAGCTCGTTATCATCACCGGCTGGGACGAGCGGCTCTGCAGGAATGGAATCTTGTTGGTACGGATGACGTGGATGATGAGTGTCTGCGTCAATAGGCTCTCGACGAACCAGCCGGTCTGGAACAGGCTGGCACTGTGCGCCGCGGCCAGCGGTGTGGAGATGTCCCAGCAGTTGAAGATGTACAGCATCATGAGATACGTCGTGTAATCGAACACCGATGAGCACGGGCCGATGAAAAGGACGAATCGGGTGAGCTCACCGAGATCCCATTGACGCGGCATGGCGATCCGCTCGGGATCCACATCGTCGGTGGGAATGGTGGTCTGGCCGATGTCGTAGATCAGGTTGTTGGCCAGGATTTGCACCGGCAGCATCGGCAGGAATGGCACGAAGATGCTGGCTCCCAGCACGCTGAACATGTTGCCGAAATTGCTCGATGCGCCCATGCGGACGTACTTGATGATGTTCGAAAAGACTTTGCGCCCTTCGAGCACGCCTTCGTCCAGCACGAGCAGCGATTTCTCCAGCAGGATCATGTCGGCGGATTCTTTGGCAATGTCCACCGCGGTATCCACGCTTATGCCTACATCGGCAGCGTGGAGCGCCGGCGCGTCATTGATGCCGTCGCCCATGAAGCCGACCGTGTGCTTGCGCGATTGCAATGCTTTAATGATCCGCTGCTTGTGCGCCGGCGAGACGCGGGCGAACAGCGTGGTCTTCTCGGCGGCATCGGCGAGTTGCTCGTCGCTCATCTTCTCGACGTCGTCGCCCACCAGAACGGAATCAGTGGAGAGCCCCACCTCCTTGCAGATCTTGCGGGCCACCAGGTCATTGTCGCCGGTCACGACCTTGACCGCGACACCGTGTGCCTGCAGTGCCTTGATCGCTGCAGCGGCGCTTTCCTTGGGCGGATCGAGGAACGCGACGTAGCCCTGCAGGATCAGAGCGCACTCGTCGGCCTTGCCATAGGGCGTGGCATCGCCCGCCACCGTGCCGTGCGGCTCGACGTCTTTGGTGGCGATGGCCAGCACGCGAAAGCCGTCGGCGCTGAGCGATTCGTATTCTTTCTTCAGATCTTCGATGTGCTGGTGATCCATCGGCAGCAGCTTGTCGTCGAGTACAGCGCTCGCGCACTTGGGAAAGATCGCTTCGGGAGCACCTTTGGAGATAATGCGATCCTTGCCTTCGGGCGTGCGGACGACAACCGACATGATGCGGCGCTGGAAGTCGAACGGAATCTCATCGACCTTAGCGTAATCCGGAATGTTGGCGTGGGCGTGCGTCTCGGTGTGCGCCAGCACCGCGCGGTCAAGAACATTTTTCAGGCCCGTCTGAAAGTGGCTGTTCATGTACGCCAGCGCGAGCACGTCTTCGTCCTCGCGCAGCATCACATTGCAGTAGCGCTCGAGAATGACCCGGTCCATCGTCAATGTTCCGGTCTTGTCGGTACAGAGCACGTCCATAGCGCCCAAGTTCTGGATCGCGTTGATCCGTTTAACGATGACCTTCTTGCGACCCATCACCACGGCGCCCTTGGACAGACACACGGTCACGATCATCGGCAGCATTTCAGGCGTCAGGCCGACGGCCACCGCCAGAGCGAAAAAGAAGGCTTGCACCCAATTGCCCTTCGTCAGGCCATTGATAACGAATACTAAGGGCACCATCACCAGCATGAAGCGCAGCATGAGCCAGGTAAACCGCGAGATGCCGCGGTCGAAAGCCGTTGTCGGTTGTTGCTCCTGGAGAGAGGCCGCCATGCAGCAGAGATAGGTGTCTTTGCCGGTTGCCGCCACCACTGCCCTCGCCGATCCGCTCTCGATGCTGGTGCCGAGGAATGCGACGCTCGTCAGCGTGAGCGGTGCAGTCACTGCGGCAGCGGTATTTTTCTCGACTTCGTATTTCTCGACCGGGAAGCTCTCGCCAGTCAGCGACCCCTGGCTTACAAAGAGGTCCTTCGCCTGGACGATCCGCACGTCGCCGGGAACCATGTCACCGGCGGTCAGCTGCACCACGTCACCCGGAACCAGCTGCGCGATGGCAACCTCCTGCGGAGCACCGTCGCGAAACACCGTGGCCGTCACCGAAATCATCGCCTTGAGCTTCGCCGCTGTGCTGCCAGCCTTGACCTCCTGCACCAGCTTCAAGCCGACGCTCAGGACAATCATGGACAGCATCATGAGCCCGGCTCTGGCATCGCCGGTGACGAACGACACTGCCGCGAGCGTCGCCAGCAGGATCACCAGCGGGTTGAGCACCGAACGCCAGAGCAGCTTGCCGAATCCCGGCCGCTGGTCCTTCGCGAGCACGTTGGGACCGTACTGGGCCAGACGCAGCTGCACCTCCTTGCTGGTCAACCCGTCGAAGCAAGTGTTCAGCTTGGCATAGACGCCCGCTGCGTCTACCGCCGCCGACTCCACGACCACCGGCGAGACGCGAATCGTTGGATCCTTGTGCCGGCCGGGGGCGAGCAAGCGCTTAGGCAAGACGGTGTTCGAAATCATTGGCACCCGCATCTCTAAAAAGATCACCTGCCATGCACATACGCCGTGCGCCGATGAATTCTCAGCTAACGGCACAAACAGTAGCCTCAAACCATTGTTATTTGTCCAGACAAATAACGGACTTTACTTTCGATCGTCCCTTATAATAAAAATACTTGATAGTTACAGCGCGGCAGATGAGCATCTAATTGTCCGGACAATTATTGGACGAATTTTGTGAACTCATCGAAAATCCGCAGCGTCGATCCTGCGAAGTAGGTTGAATTAGATCATGGAACAGAATCTCCTGAAGCTCGACGGCCGCATCGTCGTAGTGTCCGGCGCCGCCGGTGGCGGCATTGGGACGACCGTCACGAGCGTGGTTGCTCGCGCAGGGGCGACCGTGATCGCGGTAAGCCGATCTCAAAAAAATCTCGACACACATATTGCACCGCTGATGGCGCAGGGCCTTTCGATCGTACCGCTCGCCGCCGACGCTTCGACCGATGAAGGCGTGGCTGCGACCATGGAGCAGGTGCGGCGCACGAAGGGCGAGCTCCACGGACTCGTCAATGTCGCCGGCGGCGCCGCCCCATCGACCTGGATGCACTCCACCCGGGTGACCCGCAGCGACTGGCGTGCACTGTTCGCCCAGAATCTGGAGACCATGTTCTTCATGAGCCAGGCCGTCGCCGCGGAATTGAAAGCGCAGGGACGTCCGGGTTCGATTGCCTCGATTTCATCGATCAGCGGCATGAACACGGCACCTTTCCACATCGCCTATGGCGCCGCCAAGGCAGCGGTGGTGGCGGTGACCCGCACCATGGCAGTCGAACTGGCCTTGGACAATATCCGAGTCAATGCCGTGGCGCCCGGCGTGACCGAGACACCGGCTTCGAGCACCTTCGTGGACAACGACCCGGAGCGCGACCGTCGGGCCATTGCGATGGGACGGCGCGCGCGCCCCGAGGAGCAAGCCGGCGCCATCCTTTTCCTATTGTCGGATCTATCGAGCTACATCACCGGCCAGACCATTCTCGTGGATGGCGGTCTCAATCTGAAATGGACTCATCTCGGCGCCGACAACACCTCCCTGTTTCTCAAGGACGAGTCCTTCCGTGCGGCCATTAAACGCTGAGACAAAACCTAATGCCCGTGGAAATTTCCTATCACGTTTGTGGCGGCATCTATACCTGCTATTTGGCCAACAGCGCGGGAACGAAACCCGCGCCGGGCCCGCTTCTGATCCACGAAGCGACTAGCCAAGTTCGATCGCGCGAAAGCGATGCCACACAGAATTGGAGAACGTCATGAGCAAAACTGCCGAGACCATGAAAGAAACAACGTCCCTCACGGCTGAAGAGCTGGCCGAGGCACTCACGATTCCGGTGGAAGCCTATATATCCGAGGACTACGCCCGGGCTGAGCGTGACAAGCTGTGGCGCAAGGTGTGGCAGCAAGTCGGGCGGATCGAAGAGATCCCCGAGGTGGGCAGCTGTCTGACCTACGAGATTCTCTCCGACTCGATCGTGGTCGTGCGCACAGCGCCTGACAAGATCAAGGCGTACCACAATGTCTGCGCGCACCGCGGCCGGCGGCTGGTGGACACCCCTCCGGGCGCAAGAAACGCCTGCAGCACGAAGAAAATGTTTGTCTGCGGCTTCCACGGATGGCGGTTCAACCTGGATGGCGAAAACATACATGTGCCCCACAAGGATGACTGGAAGGGCGCTTTAACAGCGGAAAACACGCACCTGAGCGAGGTCAAGGTCGACACCTGGGGCGGCTGGGTCTGGATCAACATGGATCCGAACTGCGAAGCCTTGCGCGACTATCTTGAGCCCGTCAGCTCCATGCTCGATCCCTTCGAGCTGCAGAACATGCGTTACCGATGGCGCAAGTGGGGCATCTTCGATTGCAATTGGAAGGTCGCCTTGGAGGCCTTCAATGAAACCTACCATGTGCAGACGACGCATCCGGAGTTCAACAAATACGGCGAATTCCGCGGCTGGGCCAGGGTGCACGGAAAACATAGCAACATCGGCTATGAGGCGCCCAAGAATATGGACGAGAACCAACAGGCGAAGCTGCGGATTGGCTCGGGCGCCGACCCTCGAAAATCGACTGCGGAGATGCAGGTCTATACCTGGGAAAAGGCAAATACAAACACCACGCAGACTCTGGTCAATGCGGCGCTCCGGCTGGTGGACGAACTGCCGGAAGGAACTCCGCCTGATAAGGTGCTCCAACATTGGCTTGCATCGGCACGACGCGATGATGCCGCACGCGGCGTGATCTGGCCGACCGTAGAAGCCGCACATGTCGGCAAGAGCGGCACGGCTTGGCAGATCTTTCCCAATTTCCAAATCGGGCACGCTGTCAATAACGCCTTGTGCTATAGCGCGCGGCCTTACGGTGACGATCCCAATAAGTGCATCTTCGAGGCCGCGGTTTATGAGCTGTTCCCGAAGGGACAGGAGCCGAAGACGGAGTGGGTCTATTCGCCGGCAACCGAAGAGGCCTGGTGCTACGTGCTGGGGCAGGATTTTTCCAACATGGCCGCGGTGCAACAGGGCATGAAATCTTACGGTTTCCACGGCACGAAACCCAATCCCTATATGGAGCGCAGCACCGCCAATCTTCACCGCAACCTGGCGAAATACATGGGCACGGGTACACCAAAGAAGCTGAAGTGAAAAAATGCGCCGCACAGCAAGTCTGATCGTTGACGTGCAGCGAGATGCGAGAATGACGTGACGACCGCGTCATCTAAAGTTCGCAGGATATTTATTGTCGTATTGTTGAGGAAATCGATATGGGCAAATTTGCACAAGAAAATTGGCCTGCGCATTGGCTGACCCTTGAGCATGGCGTCAGGAGTGGCCGCTATACGGATCCAGAGTTTGCCCGGCTTGAGCACGAAAAACTTTGGAGTCGTGCATGGCAAATGGCCGCCCGCCTCGACGAAATACCTCAGCCGAGTAATTACACCGTCTACGAGATTGGTCACCAATCCGTAATTATTCTGCGTGTCGATAACAACACCATCAAAGCCTATTACAACGCCTGTCCGCATCGCGGTACCGCCTTAGCAGAATGCGCCGGCTCGTTTGAGAACAGCCGGATCATTTGTCCGTTCCACGGCTGGCGTTGGGGGCTTGATGGCAAGAATCAGTATGTGCTGGAGCGCCATCAATTTCGCAATGGTCAACTAAAAGACGCCGATGTTGCCTTGCGGGAAGTCAAACTGGAAATTTTCGCCGGATTTATTTTCATCAATTTTGATGCGAACCCGCAGCCTTTTGCCGAATTTATCGCACCGGTGCGGCAGCTCATCGAGGGCCTCGCGGTTGGCGAGATGCATCACTATTGGTGGAAAGCGGTCGTTGCGCCATGCAACTGGAAAGTAGCCGTAGAAGCCTTCCTTGAAGGCTATCACGTGCCGGCGACCCATCCACAGTTGGAACCGCCGTCGGCCGATTTCATCTATGGCGACGATGTAGCCGGCGCGACGCCACATTACGCCCATCTCGATCATATTTACGAAACATTTGCCAATGGGCACGGCCGCTTTTTAGGCGGTGAGAAAACACCCATGGCGGGCCATACCACAAAACCCGGCGATCCGGTCGAAGCCATGGCGGCACGGTTAAACCTGCTGGTCGAAGGCATGGATGCCATGGTGCTCAAGGAGGACGTTGAACTTGTCCGCGCATTAAAAGGCAAGCCCATTCCCGAAGGATCATCGCTTGGCGCTGAGTATGTCAAAGCACTGTACGCGACTGCTGCGGCTCAGCAACGGCCGATGCCCAAACTCGAAAAGTACGTGTTGGATCAGTGGGGCGGCGAAGTGTTTGTCTTTCCGAACCTGCTGATTCTTCCGCAAGCTGGCAATTGCATGATGTATCGCGTTCGCCCGAACGGATTTGATCCCGACTCCTGTATTTTCGAAATTTATTCGACAAAAACCTATCCGGCTGCTCAGGCTGTCCCACGTGCTGTTGTCCAGCAGATGACGGATGTCAAAGACCCCGAGCAGTTCCTGCGAATTCCCCGTCAGGATTTTTCGAATGTTCCGCGGATCCAGAAAGGGCTGCATTCGCGCGGTTGCAAGCAGATCTGGCTCGCTGATTATTATGAAAAGCTGATTCTGAATTTGCACCAGGAAATGGATCGGTACCTGCTTACAGGTGGGTGACGGAGATGTTGTATCGCTACATATACTGTTGCCTTGCGGCAGCTGCAGTGTGCCGCTGAATCCGCAATCGAGCCGAGAGCCACGCATGTCTAACGAAATGAAGCCCCGCATTCCGCCATTGTTGCCCCCTGATTGGGACGCGGCCATCCTTGATGCGATGAGTGCATTTCCACACAGTCGTGATTTCGTACTGACGACGTGGCAAAAAAGCGGCGCCCAGGGGGCCCGCGGCATGCATGGCCTCGGCGCGATGCTGCATCATCCCGCGCTTGCGAAGGCTTTTCTGACCTTCAACAACCATGTCGCGATGGCAAGCACGATATCGAAGCGTATCCGCGAGCTGCTCATCCTGCGTATCAGCTGGTTGCGGCGCTCGGAATATGAGTATGTCCAGCACGTTGTGCTGGGCCTTCGGGCTGGATTGAGTGAAGAAGAGATCAAACGGATTCAGCAGGGACCAGACGCACCTGGATGGGATCCCGTCGACGCCGATCTATTACGCGCCGTCGATGAGTTGAATGCCGATGCCTGCATTCAAGACGAAACCTGGGCCCGGCTCTCAAAGCATTTTGACAGGACGCAGCTCATGGACCTCGTGTTCGCAGTGGGCTGCTACGAGATATTGGCAATGGTGTTCAAAACCTTTGGCGTGCCGCTGGAGCCCGGTGTCGATCCCCTGGCCCCCGAAGTTAGGGCACGCATGCACGCAAGGTCGAATTAATAATGGACTCAACAGTACGCGGCGCCCCGCTCTCAGAAGAGCGCCTGGGCGCACTGACTCTCGGTGGCTTTCTGCGCGAGGTTTGCCAAAACAATCGCAACAAGGAGGCCATGG
Organism: uncultured Salinisphaerales bacterium; assembly: GCA_964581385.1. GTDB lineage: Bacteria > Pseudomonadota > Gammaproteobacteria > Nevskiales > Nevskiaceae > CAZOOK01. The sequence goes on along the minus strand of CAZOOK010000027.1, from coordinate 28,666 downwards.
TCTTTCATCAGCCTTCTGGTCCGGCTGTGCGCCTCAGCTATGCGCAGGTGTGGGACGAGGCGTTCGCGATCGCGCGGGCGCTCGTCGCGCGCGGCGTGACCAAGGAGACTCGCGTTGGCCTGCTCGCCACCAATCGACCCGAGTGGATCACCGCGATGTTTGGAATCAGCCTCGCGGGCGGAACCTGCGTAGCGCTGAGTACCTTTGCCAAAGGCGCGGAGCTGGAATATCAGCTGCGTATCGCCGACGTCTCGCTGCTCATCTTCGAGCGCTCGGTGCTCGAGCGCGATTTTGCGGCGGAGATTATGCAGTTCTGCCCAGAGCTTGCGACGGCGCAGGGCGTTGTTTATTCGAATCGTCTGCCGTTTTTGCGCAGAGCGGTTTGCATCGGCGATACATCATCGCTGGGTAAGGCGGTCGAGAGCTGGTCAGAGTTTGTTGGCGGTGATCTCAAAGCGCCAGCACCAACGGTCGAAGCGATCGGCGCGGAAATCGCCCCGGCTGACCGTGCGTTTGTGTTCTTCTCGTCCGGTTCGACGGCCAAACCCAAAGGGGTCGTGCACAGCCATCGCGCAGCTGCCATTCAGTGCTGGCGTTGGCCTCGTCTCTTCGGGCTGACTCCGGGAGTACGCACCTGGACAGCCAACGGCTTCTTCTGGTCCGGCAATTTCACTCAAGCAGTCGGCGCGACATTTTCCTCCGGAGGCTGCCTCGTGCTGCAGCGCTATTTCGTTCCCGGCGAAGCGCTCAAGCTGATGGAAACGGAGCGCGTCAGCTTGCCGGTGGCCTGGCCTCATCAGTGGGCCAAACTGGTCGAGGATCCGGCATTCAGTAAGGCCAATCTAAGTTCGCTGCACTACGTCGGCGAAAACTCCCCGTTGCGCAATCACCCGACCGTGAAAACCAACTGGCAGGAGCCCTGGGCTGCCTACGGCAATACCGAGACTTTGACACTGAGCGCAGTGCACCCGAGCGGAACAGACCCCGCATTTGTCGAGGGCAATCACGGGACTCCCCTGCCCGGCAACACCTTCCGGATTATCGATCCGATGAGTGGTGAGGTGCTGCCACGAGGCAAAGCAGGTGAGATCACGGTAAAAGGCCCGACGCTGATGGTCGGCTACCTGCGCATGACGCCGGATGAGGTATTCGACGACGAAGGCTTTTTCCGAACCGGCGACGGCGGCTTCTTCGATGCCGAGGACCGTCTCCATTGGCAGGGGCGACTTAACGACATTATCAAGACCGGCGGCGCGAATGTTTCGCCGCTGGAGATCGACGCGGTTTTGCGTGAGTGCCCAGGCGTGAAGATCGCCGCAACGGTCGGCGTGCCGCATGACACGCTCGGGGAAATCGTCGTTGCCTGTGTCGTTCCGGAGGACGGGGTTTCTCTGGAGGAGAGTGCGGTACGTGCTTTCGTATCGCAGCGCTTGTCCAGTTACAAGGTGCCGCGGCGCGTATTGTTTGTGGAAGAATCGAATCTTGCGCTGACCTCTTCCAACAAGGTGAAGACCGCACCGCTTCGCGAGCTCGCCGCGCGTCGCCTGGCGCAGCTTTAATCGCAAACTGAACTATAGAATCGAATCCATTGAGTGAAGTCACACCGCGCAAATATTTGCGGATATTTTTGAAGGACAGCAACCATGACCACATCCATCCACGAAAAGCTCAAAGCCACCGACTGTACTCCACTGATCGGCAGCGAAATTCGTCTCAGCAAGGAAGTCTTGTTGAGCGGTAAATATGCAGCCGATCTGCGCGAATTGCTCGAGCGCCGGGGTGTACTCGCCTTCCCGCTGGTCAAATTTAGTGACGACGAGCAAGTTCAATTCACCAATACGCTCGGGAAGCTCGCGCCGGAAATGGCCGGCGAGCTTCTCTACAAAGTCACTCTGGATATGAAAGCCAATTCAAAAGCTGATTATTTGAAAGGCTCGCTGTACTGGCATATCGACGGCACCATGAACAAAGTGCCGATCCTGGCATCGATGCTTTCAAGCAAGGTTCTTTCCCCCACCGGCGGCAACACCGAATTCTGCAACACCTATGCGGCCTGGGATCAGTTGCCGGAGGAGGAGAAGCAAAAGCTCGAAGGGCTGCGGGTGGTGCATTCAGCCTGGGCCACGCTCTTTTATTACGACCCGGAGCCGAGCCTGGCCAAGACGAAGGAAATGATGTCGATCGGTGAGCAGGAATTGCCACTGGTGTGGAAGCATCGCTCCGGCCGAAAATCTCTAGTATTGGGCGCTACTGCGCATCATGTGATCGGCTTGAGCGCGCGTGAGAGCACAGCAATGCTGGTTCGCCTGCGTGAATGGTCGACACAGCCACAGTTCACTTATAGTCACAAATGGTCTGTAGGCGATACGGTGATATGGGACAACACCGGCACCATGCACCGGGCCACTCCCTATGACCCCGCTTGCGGCCGCATGCTGCATCGCACCAAGCTGCAGGGCGAAGAGTCTTTCGAATAGTGAGGCGGCTACTGCCGCGTCGCGCTCCACGGACCGAATACGGAGCGCTTCGGTTGTAAGGAACTCGGGGATGGCATAGCAGATGGTGACGGCTCCCAATGCTGGCCCCTGCGCATAGCTTTCCCTGGCGAGTGATCGCAGCCCTTCGTGGGCGGCGCGGCTCTCGCTCTGGTCACTGGTTTAGCAGCCGGCGTGAGAGCGCTCAGTTTATTCATTTGCCACGTAAGAGAAACACCCGTGCCAGAACTCAGATTTGATAATCGTGTCGCCGTCATAACGGGCGCCGGCAGGGGATTGGGCCGAGCCTATGCCCTGTTACTCGCTTCGAAAGGAGCAAAAGTCGTCGTCAATGATCCAGGTGGAAGCTTGAAGGGCGATGGCGTCAATGCAGGGCCCGCGCAAGAGGTCGTGCAAGAGATCAAAGCTGCGGGAGGCGAAGCAGTCGCATGCACCGAGTCAGTGGCTACACCTGAAGGCGGCGAGGCGATCATTCAGACTGCACTTGATCACTACGGCCGGATCGACATCCTCATTCACAACGCCGGCAACGTTCGTCCAGGGTCATTGAAAGAAATGACGTACGAGGACTTTGATGCGGTCCTGGATGTTCATCTGCGGGGCGCCTTCCACGTGGTCCGGCCTGCATTTCCGCTCATGTGCAAGGCGGGTTACGGTCGCATCGTGCTGACCTCGTCGATCGGTGGCCTGTATGGAAACCACCATGTGGCGAACTACGGTGTATCCAAGGCGGGCATGATCGGATTGTCGAATGTCGTCGCGCTCGAAGGTGCCGCCGAGGGCGTGAAGTGCAACGTTATCGTTCCGGGAGCTGTGACGAGAATGGCCGAGGGGATCGACGTTTCGGTCTACCCTCCCATGGGCCCGGAACTGGTCGCGCCGGTGGCGGGCTGGCTCGCTCACGAGTCCTGCTCGATCACGGGGGAAATGCTGATTTCCATCGCCGGCCGAGTGGCGAAAGCCTTCATCGCTGAAACCTCGGGCGTATACCGTCCTTCATGGTCGATCGAGCAGGTGGGCGAGCAGATCGATGCGATCCGCAATACAGACGCCCCTTGTATCTTCCCAGTGGTTCCGTCGGGCCATATCGACCACATCCGCTACAGTTTCGAGATGGCGAAAAGAAGCGGCGCGGCTCCGAACTGAGATCACAGCGGCTTCTTCCGCTTTTGAATCAAGCTCGAATACCTGTTTAATTCGAGTCGATGCGCAAGGTGGCCAATTGAGCTGTGCAGCGTGCTGGAATCTGACGGCAGAGTCTGGGCCTGGCGCCGGTGATCAGCACCGTGCGTGTGTGACGCACCCAGTCGCAGCGAGCCAGGGAGGTGATCAGGTGGCGGTCCAGGTTACGCGATTCGCTCCAGAGGACGTCCTCGAAGCAGGCGCTGCCGAGCTTCGAGTCTTACACTCTTGCGACGTGCGTATCTAGCGTCAATTTTTCCAGTACCTTGGCAGCATCTTCAAATTGTAGGTCGTCGATTCGCTGTCGTAGCACTGTGAACGTGTCTTGGTTCAGACGCTGCTGCAGCGCGGCTGAGAGCGTGGCGAAATGATCGACGGCGCGGAGGTTGCACTGATTCAGCAACTCGATCAGCTCGCGCAAAGCCTCGCGACTCAATTCAGTAGCGATGTGCGCGTCCGTTGCGACAATCTCAGCGTCAGCCACCGCAAGCTTGGATGCGCAGTTTCGCCCGAGGCTGCGCAGCAGCTCTGCCAGGCGTTCGATCAGTCTGGCAGCTTGATCCGCCTGCTTCGCGCGACAGGCCGTTTCAGCGTCGGCGGCAATGCGGGCGATCGATGTGGCGCCAAGCGTGCCCGCGCTGCCCCTGAGGTTGTGCAGGCGTGCCGCCAGCTCGTCGAGGGTTGCCACATCCACAACGCGCTCGCGATCCAGATCGGCGAAATCGGTGAGCATCCGCATGAGCATGGATCGAAACAGGTTCACATTGCCGCTCATGCGCCAGCGAGCTTCATTTGTATCGATACCATCGATCTCGGGCCAGTTCTCAAGCGCCAAGGGTGACGGTGGTTGTAGCGACGCGGCGGCGCGACTGCCATCGATCCGTACGTGACGGAGGATGCAGCCTACCAGCACTTTGGGGTCAAAAGGCTTGGCGACGAAATCGTTCATCCCTGAGGCCTTGGCCTGTTGCATCTCGCTGGACAACGTCCCAGCAGTCAGAGCGATGATCGGCAGCTGCGTCAGTCCCAGATCGCAGCGGATACGCCGGGTTGCATCGTAGCCATCGAGCACCGGCATCTGCACATCCATTAAGACAATGTCGACTGCGTCGGGCTTGGCGAGCAGGTAGTCGACGGCCTCCTGGCCATTGCGGGCCAGGGAGATCGCTGCACTCTCGAGTTCGAGAATGCACTTGGCAACTTCCAGATTCACAGGATTGTCGTCGACGATCAGCACGCGCACGCCGGGCAGACGGTGCCCGCTGGATGTGGTCGCCTCGACTTCATGCGTATGCTGGGTCGTGTCAGCGTCGGTGTCGGTGTCGGTGTCGATGGAGAAATCCAGTTCGACCCAGAATTCACTGCCCACCCCTGGAACACTGGAGACCCCCAATTCCCCACCCATCAGGATCACCAGCTGCTTGACGATCGACAGGCCCAGCCCGGTCCCGCCGAAGCGTCGCGTGGTCGAGGCATCGGCCTGAACGAAGGGCGTGAAAAGCTGGCCCAAGGCTTCAGGCGCGATGCCGGTGCCGCTGTCCTGGATGACGAAGCGCAGACGCGCGAGGTCTTTGGCGTCCGTGATCCGGTGCACGATCAGCCGTACCGCGCCATGCTCAGTGAACTTGATCGCGTTGCTCAGCAGGTTGAGCAGGATCTGGTGCAGACGCGTGGTATCGCCGATGAGGACGGTGGGTAAATCTGCAGGCGCTTCAATCTCGAATGCGATGCCCTTGGTTTCCACCTGCACAGCGACCAGCGACGATAGTTCGTTGAGCAGCTTGTCGAGGTTGAACGGCACGCGCTCGATCTTCAGTTCCGCCGCCTCGATCTTCGACAAATCAAGCACGTTGTTGATAATCGATAGTAGCGATTTGCTGGCCAGCCTGATCTTGGCCAGGAACCCGGCCTGCTTTTCGTCGAGGGAAGTGTTTTCAAGCAGGTATGACAGTCCGATCACCGCGTTCATCGGTGTACGGATTTCGTGGCTCATGTTGGCCAGGAATTGGCTCTTGGCCTGATTGGCGGTCTCGGCCTTTTGCGTCGCTTCGCGCAAGGACCGCGCTTGCTCCTTCTGCCGGCTAATGTCATATGCAATGCTGAGATAGCCGGAAATATCGTGTTTTTCGTTACGCATCGCGGTCGCCGTGAGTAACACGGGAATACGGCTACCGTTTTTGCGCACATAGGTCCATTCACAGGTCTCGCTGCCCTGGCACCGGGGAAGGTGCGTGAACACCTGGAATCCTTCAACGGGCTCGCCGTATTCCGCGGTCAATTCCGCGCCGCGTGCCTGCATCTCCTCTTCTACGTGGAAGGGAGCCGGCGTTGACTTCCGTATGATCTCGTCTTCGTCGTAACCGAGCATGCGTTGCGCGCCGCGGTTGAAAACGGTGATGGTGCCGTCGATATCGGTGGCGATAATGGAAACTTCCGAGGCTGCATTGAGCACCGTCCGGAACAGATTGGACATTTCCTGCAATTCCTGCTGAGCGCGTTCGCGCTCGGTCACGTCGATGTTGACTCCAATCATGCGCAGCGCCTTGCCTCTGTCATTGCGCGTCACCATCGCAGCCGCTTTGAGGTGCCGGATCGTTCCGTCAGGAAGATTGATGCGGAACTCGGTATCGAACTCATGTATGCCATCAATGGCGGCCCGCAGATCCTCTTCGCTGCGGGCGCGGTCGTCGGGGTGCAGGTTGTTGCTCCAGAGTTCGTAAGGCTCCACGCCACCGGTGCGATCGCGGCCATAAAGCTGATACATGCGTTCGTCCCACTTCAACACGCCCGTCGCAAGATCGTATTCCCACACGCCGATATTGGCGGAGTCCGCGGCCATCTCGAACCGCTCGTTGCTCAGACGAATCGTGTCCTCGGCCTGCTTGCGCGCCGTGATGTCGGTGCGTAAAGAAATGTACTTCTCGACGCGGCCGTCATTGCCGACAAAAGGCGAAATAATGCTGTCGACCCAGTACAAGGAACCGTCCTTGGCGCGGTTGCACACTTCGCCGTGCCACGACTGGCCGCGACTGATTCCGCGCCACACTTCGACCCAGAATTCGTGGCCATGCGTGCCGGAGTTGATCATGCGGTGCGTCTGCCCAATCAACTCGTCACGACTGTAGCCCGAGATCCGGCAGAAGGCCTCGTTAGCGTCGGTGATATACCCCGCTCGATCGGTCACGGAAACAATTGCATGCTGGCGGATCGTTTGCAGAAGCGCTTGGTTGTCGCGCTGTGCGGCGGCGAGCTTGAGGCGGCTTTCCACGAGGTCGGTGACATCGTTCACGAACACATAGACACCGCGGATTTCGCCATCGACGAAATCTGGCCGGTATTGCGCCAGAGTGTGCCGGACACCCGATCCGTCGAGCAGGGGAACCGACCGTTCGACGGTCTGCGTCTCGCCGCGAAACGCCGCTTCGACGTCGGGCCTGATTGCTTCGAATACTTCGTCGCCGACGACATCGCGTAAATTTCTACCGTGCATCGTCTCCGGATCAATTCCCAACCAGTCGCTATAGGCCCGGTTGCCGAAACGGTTGACCAGATTCTTGTCCCAGTAGCCGATCCTCGACGGCATAGCGTCGAGAATTGTGCGCAGATCGTGCTCCGCTGCAGCCAGCTTGGCCTGACCTTCCACTAGCTCGGTGATGTCATAAACAAAGCTGTAGATGCCGCGAACCTGCCCGTCGACGACATCCGGCAGGTAGGTTACCCGCGTATGCCGCTGGCCGCTGCCGTCCGGCGTGGGAACCGGCAGTCCGTAGAAGGACTGCGTTTCGCCGCGCAGTGCGGCCTCCAGATACGGACGATTGTTTTCATACATGCGCTCGCCCAAGAGCTCGCGGATGTGTTTGCCGTACAGGTTCTCGGGTTCGACACCGAACCATTCCTTGTACGCGCGATTGGCAACTCGGTTAAGCAATCGCCTGTCCCAGTAGCCGATCTGCGACGGCACGGCATCGAGAATGGTCTGCAGCGTATGCCGTGCGGCATCAAGCTGCGCGGTTCGTTCTGCCACCTGCTGCTCGAGGCTGGCATTGAGTTCGGTGAGCGCCCGCTGTGCACGCCGCGCCTCGGCGATATCGCGGATGGTCTTGGAGAAGCCGACACAGTGGCCGTTAGCCGCAAAGATGGGCGAGGCGGTGATGGAAACATCAATCAGCGTACCGTCGTTGCGCTGACGCGTGGTATCGAACGGCGGCACCCATTCGCCGCGAGCAATGGCCGCGCGGATTCGGACATCTTCGTCCTCGCGGTCCGCCGGCAGGATCAGCCCGGCGACCGTGCGTCCCAAAGCCGCCGCCGCCGGGTAGCCGAATATGCGCTCGGCCGCCGCGTTCCAGTCGCTGATGATGCCGTCGAGCGATTCGCCGATGATGGCGTCTGTCGAGCCCGCGACCATGGCGGCACGACGCTTCTGCCCGATGTGCAGATGACGTGTGCGCTGGGCGCTCCGCGCGAAGAAATAAACCAACAGCGCCAGCAGGCCGGCAAACCCGGCGCCGGTGCCGGCAATTTTGCGTGGGTCAGCTTGGCTGAGCTGGCGCTCAAAGGCTGGGGTAGCCCGCACATCGACGTCCCAGCGACGGCCGAAGACGGATAGAGAGACCCGTCGGCTCAGCCCGGCGGCGGCTGGCCGATCACTTCCGGGCGACGCGAAAAATGGTCGCTGATCGTCCGCCGCATGGTCCCGCAATGAAAGCGTGACTTGGCCATCCGACAAATCGAAACCCTTTAGCACTTCGTCGACGATCAGCGGCGCGTAGGCCCAGCCGATCGCCGCGGCTTCGCGTTCAGCCGCGGTGGCGGTGGGGGCGCCCGGCCGGTAGATCGGCATCAGCAGCAGGAATGATTGCTCCGGCTGACCCACATTCTGCACCAGCGTGATCGGCCCGGTAAGCGTGGCTGCACCGCTGAGCATTGAGGCTTCGGCCGCTTCTCGCCGATTGCGTTCCGACGCGATATCGAGACCGACCGCAGCGCGGTTGCCTTCGACCGGCTCGATGTACTGGATGACATAGCGCTCACCCGCATGGGGCTCGATCCAGCGAATCGCGAAGTCGGGCCAGCCATCGCGCTGCGCCGCGACGATGAAGTCCGCTTCATCCTCGGCGGCAACGCGGCGGATCACGCCGAAGCCGTGGGCGCCGGGAAACTCGCGCTCGATGTCGCGGGTGGCGCTGTAGTCGTGGAAACGCTGGCGGTTGAATTGCGCGCCGGCCGTGATAAAAGCGCCGCGCGCACCACGCAGACCATATTGATAGATCTGCATCCGCGTCGCGACTTGCGCCGCGACCCGCTGCGTTACGGCTGCAAAGCGCGTCGCAGCTTCGGCTTCGTTCTGGCGCAGCTGCCAGATCGTGGCCGCAGCGGTGAACAGTGTTCCAAGCACGAAGACTGCCGCGGCCAACCGCCTCGGGCGCAACAGCGGATTCACGACGCCGCTCGTCTGCCCGACGTTTGATCCGATGCGGCGATCTTGCGCGCCTTATCCGGTGAGTCGACCTCGCAAATGTCGAGTCGCCAGGCTTGTGCCCGGCCACCGCGCTTGGCGGCATACAAGGCTTTGTCGGCGCTTTGCAGCAGATCGCTGGGCCTGCACCGCATGCCGGAAGAATTGCTCGCGCAGTGCGGAGATTGGGCCCAGTAGCGACTGCTTTCGTCGTAGCACCCGATGCCGATGCTCACGGTGACATGAGGCGCAGTGGGCGAGACTTCGTGCGGAATGCCGAGCGATCCGACGGTATTCAGCACGCGCTGCGCCAAGTGCTCGGCGCCGGCGCGCGGGGTCTTCGGCAGCAGCACCGCGAATTCTTCACCGCCGTAGCGGAAGACGAAGTCAGCGGGGCGCAGGATGGCGCTACGCAGCGCCTGAGCCACCGCACGCAGACAACCATCGCCCGGGGGATGTCCATAGCGATCGTTGAACAGCTTGAAGTGATCCACATCGATCAGCAGCATGCTGATTGGATCACCGTAGCGCATGCCACGCTGCCACTCGCGTTCCAGCGCTTCGTCGAAGCTGCGCCGGTTGTACACTTCGGTGAGCGAATCGATGGAAGCGAGACGGCGCAGCTCGTCAGTCAGTTTCTTGATCTTAAGATGCGTTCCGACGCGCGCCTTGAGCAAAGGCTCGCTGATCGGCTTGGCGATGAAATCCACGGCGCCGGCACCCAGGCCTCTCAGTTCGAACTCGAGGTTGCTGTTTGCGGTGACGAAAATCACCGGAACGTCGCGCAGTGCCGGGTCTTCCTTTATCGCCTCGCAGACTTCGTAGCCGCTCATGCCCGGCATTTCCGCGTCGAGCAGCACCAGATCCGGCGGCAGTTCGCGTGCTTGTTGCAGTGCGGCAGCGCCGCTGGTGGCGAAGCGCAGCTGACCCATGGACGAGAGGATGTTGCCCATGAGACGAATCATTCCAGGATTGTCATCTACCAGAAGAATATTGCTTTCCATACGTACAGCTTCCGCTTTTCCAATCGTAAGGCGCAGTCTGGAGCGCCGTTGTAGCTATTAAAAGAAGTTGTCGGCAGAAACTCCTATAAATTGAATGGAGAGGTCCGCCGCGCGCGGACGTGCCTTCGGATCATGACGCGGGAAGACGTTGTTGGTGCGCTGGCCGGTGTTGGGCCTCTGGTAATCGAACAGCGCCGGCCTATTGTGCGCGGTCGGATATCGCCGCTGCTTAAGTTGGCGATGAAGCTAGAAAAACAGCTTCCGTTGACGATGCCCATTGCTATCGCGTCGAATGGTAGCTTTCGGGCTCAGATCATTAGGGGCTGCGCGTCGGGTTTTGGCACGAAGTGCCGCCACTCCTTCCGCGGTAACACGTCTGAAGCGGCAATCTCCGCCGTTTGCAAGATCCTGAGTGGCACCAAGCGCTAGTCAGCTATTACATACTTGGCGACGCCGGTCGCGGCGATAACAACGCGCAAAACCCGAAGCCAAGCACGATGCCTCACATTTCCGGGCCACTCGCCATCAACGACCGCAGACGGCCCATCTACAGCGGTTTCAATCCCGGCAGCCTCACATCCACTGAAGCTGCCGGCTTTTTGCTGAGGTTTGTAAGCAGCCCGACGCCGTTACTTCTTCGGCAGCTCGATTTCCGCTTTCGCAGTGGCCAGCACAGCGCCGAGTTGATTCGTCATCTTGCAATCGACCTGCACGACGTGTCGGCCTTTCTCGTCGACTGATTTGTCGATCACGCTTGAGGTCATGATCGTGACATCGCCGGTGAATGCGGGTCCGCGATAGTTGCAGTTGGAGTGAAGGACACTGCCCCATTCACCTGCCCAGCCGGCGAAGTAGTCGAGAATCCATGCTCCCATCGACGCGCCGTAGCCGTAGCCGCGCGGCATGCCGATGTAACGGGCCCAGCGCGGGAACAGGTGACCGCGCGAAGGGCCGATATAAGCGCCGTCGGTCAGCTCGGGATTTTCCTTTTCCAAGACCGGATCCTGTTCCTTGCCGGCCATTTCTTCGGTAAAGCCAAGTGCCGCCATATCGAGATCGGTCCGCCGGTGGACGCCGCACCAAATGGTGAATAGATAGGCGCGCCATTCGGTGGCGAAGCTGGCGATGCTGTGCGGACCGAAGATGCGGGTCGGCAGCTTATCCCCTACGTTGACGGCATCCCAGTAGCGTTTTCCGTGGCCGAGCTCATGAAGTGATTTGATGTAATCGAATTTCTGCTTTTCGAGTTCGGCGAGTTGCGCGTCGGTCCACTCCGGATCATCGCTCGCCTTGAGGGAACCCATTTCGCGCGCGATATCGGCGCGATAGCGGATGGCGGTGGAGCGCTGCGTGGCGATCTTATCGCCTTGGGCGTTGTAGTAGTTGTTATCGCCGCGCTGGAAGCAGGTCGGTCCTGCAAATTTGGTTTCCTTCACCACATAGTCGAACGGGACACGTTCGTTGTGGATCATATCGCCGCCGAAAATTCGTGGCCCGTGGAACCACCATTCATCACCGCCGAAAATCAGGTGCGAATTAGGAATCATGCCGACACAAGCCGGTGCGGAACCATGACCGTCGTCGGTAGCGACGGGAAACGATTGTGGGGCCACGATGCGGCCATATCGGCCTTCGGCAGCGAATTCGTCTTCATAGTGCAGTCGGTTCGGATAGTGCATCGCCTGAACCCAGCGCCGGATGTCGTTGTTCGCCAGCGGTTCCTTCAGGCGCCCGGGTTGTATTGGTTTGCCGAGAAAACGATCGAGATCCGAACAATCAAGGGTCATGTTATTCATAGGTTGATTCCGCTCAAGTAAAGTAATCGCTGTAATCCGTTGAGACCGTCATCGGCGCGCCGCGAGCGCCAGCACGGCCTGTCTTGTCGTTATCAGTAGGACTTCGGAAGCCCCAGAACCTTTTCGGCCAGGAAGTTCAGGATCATGTGCGGGCTCACCGGTGCAGTGCGCGGAATCAGGATTTCCCGCAAATAGCGCTCAACATGATATTCCTGCGCGTAGCCCATGCCGCCCAATGTCAGCATAGCTGTATGGCAAGCCTCAAAGCCGGTCTCGGCAGCCAGATATTTTCCTGCGTTCGCTTCGACTCCACAATCCTGTCCCTTGTCGAACAAAGTGGCCGCCTTCATCACCATCAGATTGGCGGCCTCCACCTGCGCCCAGCACTTCGCCAGCGGATGCTGGATGCCTTGATTCATGCCGATCGGGCGATCGAATACGATTCGTTCTTGCGCATAGCGGGCAGCGCGCTGGATCGCCACACGCCCAAGGCCGATCGCTTCGGCGCCGAGCAATATGCGCTCCGGATTGAGCCCGTGGAGGATGATCTTGAAGCCCTGCCCTTCCGCACCGATCCGGTCTTCTTCGGGGATCCAGAGATCGGAAATGAACAGCATGTTGGAATCAACCGCGTGCCGGCCCATCTTGTGGATCAAGCGGATCTCGATCTTGGAGCGGTCGAGATCCGTGAAAAAAAGTGAAAGTCCGTCGGTCTTGCGCTTCACATCCTCAAGTGGCGTGGTGCGCGCAAGCAGCATCATCTTGTTGGCGACCTGGGCAACGGAGATCCAGATTTTCTCGCCTTTAACCAGATAGCCGCCGTCGCGCTTTTCCGCGCGGGTCTTGATCTTGGTGGTATCGAGACCGGCATTGGGCTCGGTCACCGCGAAGCAGATGCGATCCTCGCCGCGTAACACCGGCGGGATCATCCGTTGCTTTTGCTCTTCTGTGCCGAACAGAGCGACCGGCTGCATGCTGAATACCGGGCCATGGATGCTAGAGGCCGCCGCCATGCCACCGCCGGACTCGGCGACAGCCTGCATCATGATCGCCGCCTCAGTAATGCCGAGACCCGCGCCGCCAACCGCCTCGGGCATGGCAATGCCGAGCCAGCCGGCATCCGCCATCGACTTCTGGAAATCGTGCGGAAAAACGCCATCCCGATCGCGTTCGAGCCAGTACTCGTCCGGATACTGGGAACAGTGCTTCAGGATCGCGTCCCTGATGTTCTGCTGATCTGCGGTGAGTGAGAAATCCACTATATAAAACCAATAGCTGCGGGAGATTATTTCCCCCAAGTTAACAGCCAATGCCCACCATGGCAACAGCGAACGTACCGATATTGGTACAATGGGCCGAAATGTGAATGATTTCCCATGAAACAATTAGGTAGCTGCGGCATCCCGAAAGGCGAACATTATGGCTAACCCCCGGAACGGCACCGGCCCGCTGGCCGGCGTGCGCGTGGTCGATCTCACCGCGATGGTCATGGGGCCGTATTGCACTCAGATCATGGCCGACATGGGCGCGGACGTGATCAAGGTCGAGCCTCCCGAAGGCGACAATACCCGTTATATCTCGGTTGGACCGGCCCCCGGGATGAGCGGTGTTTTCGTGAACGTGAACCGCGGCAAGCGCAGCGTCGTCCTCGACCTGCGGTCTGACGCGGACAAGAAGGTGCTGCGCGAACTGATCAAACAAGCAGACGTGTTCATCCACTCGATGCGAGCCAAAGCGATCGCCAAGCTCGGCTTCAGCTACGCGGACGCCGCCGCCCTCAACCCGAAGATCATCTACACCAACTGCTACGGCTACAGCCATCGCGGCCCCGACCGGGATCAGCCCGCCTACGACGACACCATCCAGGCGGAATGCGGATTGCCGGCCGTGCAGCAGATGCTGACTGGTGAGGCGAACTACGTCGGGACGATCCTCGCCGACAAGGTCACCGGCCTGACCGCGCTATACGCAACGATGATGGCCCTGTACCACCGCGAGCGGACCGGCGAAGGGCAGGAAGTGGAAGTCAGCATGTTCGAAACCATGGCGTCGTTCATGCTCGTCGAACACGCGAATGGCGCCTTGTTCTCTCCGCCCCTCGGCCCCGCACACTATCCGCGCGCGGTGGCACCCAACCGTCGCCCCTACCGCACGAAAGACGGTTACGTTTCCGCGCTGATCTACAACGACAAGCATTGGACCTCATTTGTCGAAGCTGTGCGGCCACCCTGGGCCAGCGACGCGCTGGCCACCCTCGAACAGCGCGCACGCCAGATCGACAAGGTGTACGGCTTTCTAGCGGAAACGTTCAAGGAGCGGACGACGCAGGAATGGCTGGATCTGCTGCGCAAGCTCGGCATCCCCGCGGCGCCGCTGCGCACGCCGGACGAGTTGTTCGACAATCCCCATCTCAATGCTGTCGGCTTCTTCGAGACCGTAGATTCACCGCATGGCCCGCTGCGCTTTCCGGGTGTGCCAACCTGGTTTTCGCGGACGCCCGGTCATGTCGCCGGCCCCGCTCCGGAGCTGGGCGCCGACACACAAGCGGTGATCGAGGAACTTGGCTTGCCTGCTACTGAGACGAAGCCCGTGCCGGGCTCGAAGAAGGAAAGCGCAGGCTAGCCCGCGCTCAGGACGGTGCCGGCATTCGGTAACCGAGGCTGCGGGAAATCGTCGCAGCTTCCTTGAGCACAAGGCGGCCCAGCTCGGCACCCCGGTCCTGGAGTCGCGAACTCGGCGCCGCGACAATCAGCGCGCCGATCACCGTTCCGGTGGCGTCACGAATCACGGACGCGGTCCCGGTCACACCATCGGTCGCCTGATCCAAGGTTTGCGCCACGCCCTTCTCCCGCGCCACCGCGATCGCATCGGCGAGCCGGCGCTTGTCGGTTTCAGTGCGGGCGGTCAGCGGCTGCGGCTTGAGGCGTTTGAGATAGCGCCGCAGATCCCCCTCCGATAGCGCCGCCAGCAGCACTCGACCGCCAGCCGTGCAGTACAGCGGGCGGCGATCTCCCACCGACACGGCGAAACGGACGGCATTGCGGCTCTCGATGACATCCACATAAGTCATGGTCTCAGCCCCGGCGTCGCGCACCGCGAACAGCAGAGTTTCACCCGAGCGCTCTGCCAGCCTTCGCATCCCTTCGCGGACAAGATCCGACGATTGCAGGCGCCGCCGCGCCTCCAGCAATGCGCTGCCCAAACCAAAAGCCGCTGGTCCGAGACGATAGACACTTTCCGAGAACATAACGAAATCGGCCTCCGCAAGGCCGCGCAAAAGGGCGGCGACGCTGCTCTTCGGCGCATCGAGAACCCGGCTGAGCTGCGCCAGGCTGATGGGTTCCGGACTGGCGCACAAGGCTTCCAGGATCTGGATGACCCGCGTGACCGACTGCGGCGAATTCAAGCGACGATCAACGGTGGGCATCCGGAAATTAGACTCCATCGCGGGTTGGTAGGTAAAGCGGCGCGATGTTCTCGTGTGGGATTGAGCGGCATCGCTATCTAAACTGCTCACCGGCCAATTTTCTGCCTTTTGAGATAGTCGCGAGCAACTGCCAAAGGGTAATGATATTGGTGCGAAAGCTTTGCCACTTCTGGCGCAGCCAACGAAATGATGGAAACGCACCACTTTTCGCAGATGTCTGAATACTGATACGTTTTGCAACGTATTAATCAAGTGGTAGTGAATTTTCGAGTTGCAATTGATTGGCAGAGGATTCAAGTGACCGAAACTAGTATTCTCTCCAACGCCTTGTTTTGACCGAGCTCACTTGTTTTACGAACTACGTGCGGCCTTCAGGCTCTGCGTCATGGCGATTCAGGTTATTCGATTTCTGGCTGGAGAGATCAAATTCAATGCGCGCTATAGCAACGATCAAATAGGCACCGAACTGCTCGCAAAGTGGGCAATAGACTCGACGAGACTATGAGATGACACCGTTGCGCGCTCACGCGGCCCAACGGCTTTGGGGGAATCAAATGAAGAACAGATTAGACCGCCGCGCAAGCGTGAGCTGCGCGATGCTGTGTTTCCTTTTGGGCTTGAGCGGTTGCAGCGGAGGGAGCGGCGGCGGGGAGAGCAGCGGTAGCGGTTCGCTCACCGTTACTTTCAATCAGAATCCTCTACAGGTAACTAAGTACCAGTGGGATCTTCCCAGCACCATCAACGTCGACGCTGTTGTGCAAGGTTATACATCGGCGTCGAGCGTCTACGTGTACATCATCGACCAAGGCAATACCATTTCCGCCGGCCAAGTGCAGATTGATCAGATCGGCCAGGACACTTATCAAGCGATGCTGACCTTACCCGCCAGCACGTCAATCGGCGAGCACGATGGCAGCTTACAGTTGCGCCTGTGCGCCGACCCGAACTGCAATACGCTGCTGAACAGCTCCACGCTCCCTTACCGGATCACTGTGCAAAGCAATCCCACTTTGCAGGCGATGCCGTCGCCGGCCACGCTTGTGGGAATCGGCGTCAGCCATACTGGGTACGCAACCGCGCTCGGTTTGCGCTTGCCCACCTTCACATTCCAAGGGACGCCGGTCTATCCGATTTACATTCAGGCAACCGATTCAGGAAGCGTATTTGGACTTCCGTACAATCAGTACGGCGTTGGAAATGGCCTCATCGCGGGCCCTTTCAATCAGAATATCTTCCAGCTTTCATTTGTTGGCGGCGGCAATTTGACTCCCGGTTCCTACAGCGGTGTTTTAACCCTGACGTTTTGCCACGACGAACAATGCACCAAAGTGTTCGACGGCAGTTCCGCCCTTCCATATACACTCACAGTCACGGCCAACAACCTGACCCCACTCTCCCCCGTGGCAAACGTACCTGACTGGCAGGGCTTGGACGGTGGCCCGAGCCACGACGGCAGCGCGCCTATAACAGTGTCGGTAGACAACCTGGCGCCGCGCTGGGTAGTCAGCACCGACCCGAACGGTAATGACAGTTATCCTGCCGACCCCCACCCGCTGACGGGGGACGACAAGGTTTATTTGAACAGCTTTGTCCTAACCGCCCTCAATGAGGTGGACGGCAGTGTCGCCTGGACTGGAAATGCCTACTCACGCGGTCCGATGTCGAGCGCTAATGGGACGATCTATCTAGACAGTCCCGACAGCCTCTATGGTATCGATGAGGCTGACGGCAGCCAAATCTTTACTAACAACGGCATCGACGTCTCCTACTCTTGGGTCGGGCCAGTAGCAATCGGCAGCAAGGTATTGCTAGGGGTGTCGAGCAACAGCTACCAGCAGATCAGTGGTTTCAACGGCCAGACTGGAGCAGCCGAGGGCGCGCCATCCTGTCTGCAGTCGATAGAGCAAACCTACCCCACACTGAACCTGCTGCCTGCGCTGGATTCGCAACTCAATGCTTACATCATGACCGATAGCGGTCTGATGGTTGCTAACTTCGGCGCTAATCCGGGTTGCCACAAGATTGCGACCACCGGTACGGGGTTTGCGGGCCCGCCAATTTACGTTAGCACCAACTCCGACGTGCTGTTAAACGCTGAGTCCAGCTTGGTAGACTTCAACACACAAAACTCGACCGTCAAATGGAACGTGCAGATACCGCAGTCACTGATTCACGACGACAATGCTGTTGCCAACGGGGTGGTCTACGTCGTAGCAAACAATGCGTTCGAACCGCCTGAGCTCCAGGCTTATAGCGAGGCAAATGGCAAGCTACTGTGGAGCTGGTCGCTGCTTGAGCCGTTCAGCGAGGGGTTGCTTCAAACAGGGATGGTCGTTACCAACAACGTGATCTTCGTGCAGGGCTACGACAGTTTATACGCAGTAGACTTGAGCACCCATCAAGCGGTATGGAGTCTGAATTCCCCGGGTGCGATGGCAATCTCGGCAAATGGCATTCTGTATGTCAACTATGCAGCAAGTCGCATGGATTCCAAGATAATGGCGATCAACCTGCACTGATTAAGTAAAGCACTTCGATGTGCGCGCCGAAATGAACGGCCCTCACCTGAACCACCGCAGGTGAAGTGTTCAAAGGACAACCGCTTCCTGGCGACGAGATTCTTCTGCTTCTCAATACGCTACTCAACGAAACACCGGAATAACCTCCTTCGCAAAGACCTCTGCGTACTTGGTGAATTTCGCCGTCGGAAGTCCCGGCGGCAACATCATCATGAAGTGCTCAACGGGCGCTTTCGCAAGCATCTTGTTGAACATTTCGATGGCCTGACTCGGGGTCAGGATGTTCAATGTGCCGCTGGCCTTGAAGGCTTCCAGCGTCATCGGCTTGAGCAGCGCTTCGTCACCCATGCCCGTGGCGGCTCGATCTTCGTTCAGCCATTGGCCGTAAGTGTTGTTCATGTGATGGAAATAGGGCGCCAGTTCATGCCTGGCCTTGTCGGGATCATGAGCGACAACGGTAAACAGTCCCTGGATGCGGATGCGCCCGCTCGCTGGATCCTTGCCGCTGGCGCGTAGTTTCTCAGCGTAGAGATCACAGATTTCCATGTTGCCGAAATAACCGTCGCCGTACTTCGCGGTGCGTTCCAGCGCCTTGTCCGTGAATCCGCCGATGTAGAGCGGTATGCGTCCCTGAATCGGCGTCGGCACGATCGAGGCGTTCTTCAGCGTGAAATGCTTGCCCTCGTAGGAAAACGTTTCTCCGGCCCACAGCCTGCGGACGATTTCGAGGAATTCGTCCGTGCGACGCCCGCGTGAAGAAAAATCGACGCCATATGCATCCGCCTCGCGCCGGCGATAACCGACCGCCACTGCCATTTCGAGCCGGCCGTTGGAGAGGATGTCGAGTACCGCGCACTCTTCCGCGAAGCGGACCGGGTGATAAAGCGGAGCCAGGGAGATTGCCGAGCCAAGTTTGATTGTCTTGGTGCGCGCGGCGATCGCGGCCAACGCGACCAATGGAGAAGGCATATAACCATCTTCGGCGCCGTGATGCTCGGGCACCCAAGCTCCTTCGAACCCGATGCTCTCGCTCCAGGTGATGAAGTCCAGTATCTCAGCGTAAAGATCGGCCCACGGTCTGCGCCATTGCTGCGGATTCCTGAAATCGTATAGATAGCCGAACGTCATCTTTTTTTTAGTCATGAGTACCCTCCGGCAGCAAACTTTTTCTCGATCGGCGCTTAAACCACGAATCTCTTTTGTGGAGTTGCGATCAAGCGGTTAATGATCGACAGTTTCATCGCAAAAGCGGCGTGACGCCGCTCAAAGAGTTCGTTGGCTCAAAGGATTTTAAACACGCGCCTCACGCGGCCCCGATTTATTTGTCCAGACAACTTAAAGATGTTCTTCCAATTAGAAGTTATTTATGCTTACATTGTTAATATCGGTTGACAATTTTGTCCGGACAAAATCAGCGGTGCTTCCCAAGCCACAACCGGGTGTGCGCCCGAAAGAACGAACCGTTCGTG
>CAZOOK010000027.1:0-9216 GCA_964581385.1 uncultured Salinisphaerales bacterium | reverse complement strand
ATGGACCACCGAATGCGGCGACGGGTCTCGCGGGGCACATCAAAGATCACATACCATCTCGCCGGAAAATACTATGGAGGAACGATGTCTCTAAAAGGTAAGACGGCCGTCGTCACCGGCGGCGGCAGTGGAATCGGACGCGCCTGCAGCGTGCAACTGGCTCGCGATGGCGCGGCCGTCGCCGTGTGGGACTTGAATGGCGAGACTGCCGCCGAGACGGTCCGCATGATCGAAGCTGACGGCGGTCGGGCCCTCGCGTGTGTTGGTGATGCGTCGGCCAAGACATCCATCGACAGCATCGTGGCGCGTGTCCGCGCCGAGCTGGGGCCCATCTTGATCCTGGTTAACAACGCCGGCATTACCGGTTTCTGCCCGTTCCTGGAGATCACTCAGGAGGTGCTGGAACGGTTTTATCGGATCAATCTGATGGGACCGTTCATACTCACGCAGGCAGTTGTTCCCGACATGCTGTCGGCAGGCTGGGGCCGCATCATCAACATCTCCTCGTCCTCCGCACAGACCGGCGCCAAAAGGATGACCCACTATTCGTCATCGAAAGGGGGGATCATTGCCCTCACCAAATCGCTGGCGGCGGAGTTCGCCGATTGCGGCATCACTGTGAACAACATCCCACCCGGCTTCATCGATACACCAATGACGCGTGCCTCCCCCGTCAACATCGATACGCTCGTCGCAGCCTCTCCGATGAAGCGCGCGGGCCAACCCGAGGACATCGCTGCGGCGTGCTCCTATCTCGCATCCGAGGCCGCAGGCTACGTCACCGGCCAGACGCTCGGTGTGAACGGTGGCCGCGTGATCTACTGATCCGCAGGATGGTTCTGCTCACCGGGCGAGTGCGCATCGCGGCGTAGAAGTCGTCTCAAAAAACTGCGCTCAGCCCGACGGCGCGAAGATGGACAGCGTCTTTGGGACGATCAGCAGGTTGCTCTCAGTGTCGGTGTCATTCGTGGAATAAGCACCACTTCCCCACAGCTGGCTGCTTCCCGGTACCGCTTCGATATCGAAAAGCTGCTGCGCGACGCCGACCGCGGGACTGCCGACGATCGACCATGCCGCGCCATCGAACTGCTCGATCAGAGCCAGGAAATTGCCATTCGTGGCAGCATTGGCCTGGTAACCCGCGGCATAAGTTTTCCCGGACTGAGAAGTGACCGCTGTCAGCACATTGAGGCTACCGGGCGCGCTGCTCGGATTCGCACTCGTCACGACCTGCCAGCTGCTACCGTCCCAATGCTCGACCAGCGTCAGCCGGCGCTGGTTGGAAAAATCGAGAATGAAGCCGGCAGCAGTCACATCGTTCGGCGATGGCGCCGTCACTGCTGCCAAAACGTTTTGGTTGAGGAACGCCGGCGGCAGCGGATTGGGGCTGGTCACCACGCTCCAATTGACGCCGTCGGTTGAGTGCAGCGTCAGCGTCTGGATCGACGTGGTTGCCTGATCGACAGTGTCACCGACCGCCCACAGCTCGCCACTCGGCGTTGCCGCAACGGCAGAAAGAGTATTGCCGGTGGGACTCGGATTGGGACTCGCGACCACGCTCCAGCTCGTGCCGTCCCAATGTTCGATCAGCGTTAGCACGGCGCCGTTGGGTGCCGGCTGATAGCCCACGGCGTAGATATTGTCGGAAGCGAGCGCTACGACACCGTTGAGCGCCGCATTATCGTTGACGTTGAGCGCCGGGTTCGGCACGACGCTCCAATGTCGGCCGTTCCAATTCAGGATCATGGGCTTGAGCAGTGCGCTGCAGCTGAAACTGAACCCCACCGCCCACACGTCGCTGCGGCTGACAGCGGCCGCTGCGTTCAGCACATTGCCGCTGTTGAAGCGGGAGCACGAAGCCGGCGAACCAGGATTGGGACTGCGCACCGTGCTCCAGCTCCGGCCGTTCCAATGCTGAATCAGCGTGCGTGAATCGTTGAGGTTGTTAGAGTTGTTGAAGCCGACAGCCCAGACATCGTTGGGGTTCAATGCTGCCAGAGCGTTGACGACATTTCCGGACGCGCTTGGATTGGGGCTGGAAATGATACTGAACGTGGGATCTGCAAGAGCGGGCGTGCAAGTCACGACCACAGCCGATGCGAATGCCATGCCGAGCGCGTGAGTTGAAATCAATTTCATGTGCGGACTCCTCCGATAAGCCGTGATGCGGGGTATGGAATGGCGCTGCATTCTGGAAGCGGCATGTTGCAGATCACCGGCGATAAGTGTCGCGAGGCTGTGCGAAAGTTGTAACGACGGTTTTATTTCACTGAATCCCGTCGATAAACCGAACCGCTGCGGAGCGGGCTTTTGCTAGCGGATTATTCGCCGTTACCCAAAAACCATAGACGCTGATTTTTTACGGCGCAACAGCTTCTATGAGGGCTGCGCTGTCGTTCAACGGATTGTTATCCGCTTCGGCATGGGTGATGGTGAAATTGAGTGGCCAGGTACCGCTGGCAACTGCGTTCGCGGTAAAAGTCGCGGTTGCGCTTTGCCCCGCGGCAAGGTCGGACGAGGTGCAGACATCACCGTTGGCGTTGAGATCGCAGTTGGCGCCCAGGCTACTGCGGATGAATTGAATGCCCGCAGAAGGTTCGAGAATCAGGCGAAGCCTGGTCGCGGTCGCTGTGGCCGAATTTGTTACTTTGACACTAAAGGTCACGGTCGCGCCGTTTACGACGGTAGCGGAACTTGTGGAGGCGGTAATACCGACATCGGTGGTGGCGACACCTGCACATTCACAGGAACTCGCGGCCGCGCCCGACGGGCAGTA
This sequence comes from uncultured Salinisphaerales bacterium, assembly GCA_964581385.1. Taxonomy (GTDB): domain Bacteria; phylum Pseudomonadota; class Gammaproteobacteria; order Nevskiales; family Nevskiaceae; genus CAZOOK01. The sequence goes on along the minus strand of CAZOOK010000027.1, from coordinate 6,440 downwards.
GCGTTGCGTACCCGTGCCCAGATCATAAAGTGGAGATGCGGGTGATGAATCGGTCGTCTCGATGTCGCAACTGTTGCCGTACATCACCGTACGCCAGGCCAGCGGTGAGCTGCCATCATGCATCACAGCGATGCCTTTGCGGCCGGAGTAGGCATATCCGCCATATTGATCTCCTCCACAGAGTGCTGCGCTGGCAACCGCGGAGGTTCCATGCCCCGTAATGGAATTATGGAACAAGAGATTGCTGTCACCGATACGCCATGGGCCAGCCGCATTTCCCTCGGTACCGGTTTGAGCGTAAACAATACCGCCGCCCCAAATCGCATCAGATTGGGTGATGACGTTATGGTCGATCGATGTCCCAAAAGAACCCAAGACCGCCGCAAATGACGATGGCGATGTCAACGGTGTGATGATGCCCCCGCCGCTGCAGGCGTCGTTCCAGTTATATTCGCCGTCGATGATATTGGCGCGCACATCAAGAAATGTCTGGAACGCGGTGTGGCCCTGGGAATTTAAAATAATGCCGCCCGTAGCGTGCTGCTCATTCCCTTCCATCACCGAGGCGACCGTCGATCCATAGTAGGAGATGACGCCGGGGGAAGGCTTTGCCGGCGTATTGTTATCAGCATTGGCCTGGGTACAAAGCGGTGTCCGGTTATCGACGTAATTGTCGACCATCGCAATCTGCCACGCCTCCTTGGTAACAGAAATCAAACTGTCGGATTGCGGAGGTACGTCAAAAGCCGGGGTCACGGTTAGCGTGGTAGCTGTGCTGCCCGGCGTAACGGCGATAATTTTGCGGACCTGGCCAAGTCCGTGGCCCTGCTCGATCTCGGCCCAAAAGCCGACATAGTGGTCCGGCGTGAACAGCACATGCGAGTAGGGTCCAGTACCGTCAAACACGCCCTGCACTTTGATGGTGGACGTGGTCGGATTTGACGACGCATCGGTTGTTACCGACAACACTTGGCGTGGTGCATTGAAGCCGGTGGTGTTGTTATTACTGTCGATCACTAGCGCTTCGCCGTCACCCGCCTTATCGCCCGTGCAAGTCGCTATATTTTCAGACAGCAGGTTCATTTCCTGGTTGAAGCTCATGGACCAGAAGAATGCGGCGCGCCAGCCGGTGGAATCACTGCTCGCGTTATAAAGAAACTGCGTTGCGGGGACCTGCGACGGCGTTGCGTTTACGGCGTTGCGTGAAGCGCCATCGGCGAAATTGTTGCTGAAATCCACGCGCAGCCCTTCGGCGATTTGCGTGGCGATCACTCCGTAGCCTGGCTGGTAACACCAATAGTCACAGCTCCCATTGTGGCCATAAACGATAAAGCTGCTCGGCATGAAATGATTATTGTCGATGATGGAATCTGTCATCGTCACGCCGTCGAAAAAGATATCGGTGTAGAAAGCACCGAACAAATTATTGACGATGTAGAGATGGTCGATCGGCCCACCTCCCTCCTTGATGGCGATATAAGGTTTGTCGAAGACGTTGTTGTAGATGAATATATCGGATGCTGGAGCGACCGGATTGCCGGTACTGCAATCGACAACACCATCATAGGATCGCGTCCCAATACTGATGAGCCTTAGATAACTGTAGGCCGTGTTGCTGTCATAGACATAAGCATCGGAAAAAGTAATGTCGTGAATCTCATTGTGCCCCATGAGGGAGAAGATCGGCATGTCATTGGGCGTAGCGGAGGCGCTCGCGTCTCCCCACGTTGCGCCGCGCAAGATGGCAGTAGCGCCTGTACCCTCGCCGACCAGATTTACGCCGGCCGGTACGATAATGCCGTTGCGACAATTGTTACCCACGCCGTTGACGTTGTTATCAAGTAATCGCCAAGTCCCGGCGCCAAACAGCACATTGCCACCACCATTAGCCGCCGCATCGTTGATCGCGGCGACGATGCAGCCGGTGTTATCGCTACCGTCCGTCGCGCAGCCATAGTTCGAAACCGGATAACTGAGCGGTGCCGGAGCATCGGCAAGGACCGTGAATTGCTGGGTGGCTGGCAAATCGCCGCTCTGCGGCGGCTGACTCAGCATGCCGATCCAATGCGCACCACCATCGCGACTGACACTGACATCATAGGTGCCTGCCAACATTGATGCCGGCAGATTCACGCGCGCAGCGTAGCGGTCGATCCGTGGCTGAGTAACGGGATCTTCGTTGCCAGCGGGGACAGCTTGCAAAATGTAAGTTGCCTGACCACTAAGACGCACTTGTGTCGCGGTCGCTCCGGCCATCGGCAGCAGATTCTTACCGACGACCTTGAGCGCGCGCGGTAACGAAGCCATCGTTGCCGTCTCATAAACCCGATCGGGCGTCAGCCACAACGGTCGTGCGTCGTTGATCGTGACGCCATTGCTCCAATGGCCACCGTCCGAAATCACCCACAACGCGTAAGGCTGTCCGGCCGTGATCGCGGTCGGCATATGCACGGCGAGGGTGCGTGGCACGCTGGCGACGCTAGCGATATCAGCGAAGCCGATTTCCGCCGTCGGCACGGTGGGCACCGAAGGCGGCGGCTGCGTAGGCGCCAAAGCGCCGTCAGGCACGGCGGCGTAAACCACACGATCGGCGGTTGTGAAGCCATCTCCGGCTAAGAGCAGCAAGTCGTCGGGCTCAGCCCACACCGGCGCTTCGAGTGTATTTTGCGAAAAGATCAACGGAGCTGGCGCAGAAATCGACGCCGGCACGTTGACCGTCAGCGTCGTAGAGGCTGTCGCCGTGCCGCCCGCGCCCGTGCAGCTGAGTCCATAGTGATAGGTACCAGGAGCCACCGAGCTGAAGTTGAAACTGCCGTTAGGGGCAATTGCGAAGCTCCAATCATTGGTCGCGGTGCAAGTCTGAGCGTTCACACTCGACCAAGTCAGTGTCGCAGGATCGCCGAGAGTTGCAGTCGAGGAATTAAGCGTAATCGCGACGGTTGGCGCGGCGGCAGGGATCGCCACCGGAGTCGCAGATGACTGTGACCCGCTGCCACCGCAGGCGACGAGACCCACACTGAACATGGGGACAGCGAACGTGAACGGTATTAATGCGAGTGAACGACAACAACGACGCACGAAAGACTCCGCAGGGAGCCCTGCGGTCCCAGAGAGCGCTTATCGGCATCATGCGTTCGCAGCTTTAGCGGCCCGCCAGAGAGGCCTCAAAATGTTGTCGCGCGAAGATTGCGTAAAGCCCGCAGGTTGATCGGAAAGCATGAGGAGATTCGCGCGGTGCGGCCGTCGCCGCTACCCAGCCTCGCCGGCGAGTTGATCGATGCCCGGCTCATTGTGCCTATAACCGACATACAGTTACTCAGACTCGGCGCCGCAAAGGTGCCAGTCGTTCAATCACTGACGCACCGCCCCGGAGCCATCTCGGCAATCCGGACTGCTGACATCATCGGATGCAGCGTGTTGATGAGCATGTTGTACTCGCGGGAATGCGCAAAGAAATCCAGCGGCAGCTGGACACTTGGAACCGCTGCCAGCAGCGACCGCTTGGCAAATGTCCAGCTTTTTCCCCATGCCATCGTCGAATTTGAAGGCTCCGCGGACCGCCAATCTTTAGGCAAGGGCGACGGACGCATTGTGCTTTCCGCCATTTCATCCGATACCTCGATGCCGATCGCAAAAAGCTGCACGTTCTTGCTGAGGAGCGGGGCATGCACAAACCGTTCACAAGCGGCGAGGCTCAGTGTTGTTGACGCATAGACCAGCGGCACGCCCTCTGAATTTCAACGGCCGCCGTACAACTCGGCTCCCTTACCCTTGAGAGTATTGGCCAGCTTGTAGAGGTTGACCATTTCATCTGGGCAGATGAAGAGGCCGGAAGACCCGGCCAAGCGCAAGAAGCGCGCTAACAGTTTGAGATGATCGTAGATCGCGTCGTCATCGATGATCGGCATCCCAAGACATCAGTTCGTCGTGAAGCCCAGATTGTTTACATAAATCGTCGTGCTGTTATCCGAGCCCCATTGAAAAAATGACTTGTAAAATCCCGTGCGCCGATAGTTCATCGTCTCGCTCGAAACATTGGTAGAGGATGTCAGGTTCGGTCCCTGGATCGTGAAGGTGCCAACGCTGCTATTCTGCCCATGTGCGAAAAGGTACGTACCCGCCGGCACGCCCGATCCGGTGATCATGCCACCGGCATCTACGCTCGCGACTGACAAAATGGCCGAGACTGTTAGCGTACAAGAAGCATTTGGTGCTGTACCGGAGCAGATTCCGATGCTGCCCGTGAAGGTGCCTGTGCCAACGTTGAGGTCCGTGAGGGGAATCTTGAATGTCACCCACGAACCAATGATCGGCGTCGCGTAGTCCCAGACGTTGATCTTTTTGTAGGAGAACACGTCACCCGGTGGCAGGCGCGTGACGAGAGACGTGTTCAATGCGTTGGTCAGGTAATGGTTGTCCGTTACCTTGATGTCCATAACCATGTAGTTGAACGCCCCGACTTCGAGGTCGTTGCCGAAGCCGTTGGCGCCCTGCGCAATCGGCGGTCCGGAGATCGGCTGGAACCCACCCCCGAAGTTATACGTGACTAACATGTCGTATGGCCCATTCACCGGGGAGCCGCCGGTATCTGTGTAGGCGGTCGTCACACCACTGTAGTTAAGGTCGCCGGGCGTAAATAGCTGGCCATAAAATAAATAGGCTGACGCTTGAGCCTGCGACCCCTCGTTCCCGTGCGTATCGACCGCAGAGACGGTGTAGGCGTATGTCGTGGTCGGCCCGCTCAGATCAACGATGTTGCTGTCGGTGGCGTTGGTGTCTGCATAACTCATGTTTGTCGTCGTGTCGTACGCCGCACCGTTGCGATAAATTTTGTAACTGGAAACAGGATACGTGCCGGCTGTTGCAGCAGCCCAGCTAAACTCCTGGTAGTTGCTCAAGGGGTTGACCGCGTTACTCGGTCCCCCCTGATTGATCAATTGCAAATTCGCAACAGCCGATGGCGCCACATCACCGCCCGTGGTGCTGGTCACCGTCAGATTGGTGACACTCGCAACCGAGCCGCCGGCCCCGGTGCAGGTCAGCGTGTACTGAGGCGTACCCGTCGCCGTAGGCGTTACATTCCAGTTACCAGTGGTCGCGAACGAGCCGCTCCATGCGCCACTGGCGGTGCACGAGCTGACATTGCTGCTGGACCAGTTCAGGGTAGCCGAATTGCCCAGCGTGATCGAAGTGGGATTGGCCGTGAGGGTCACCGCCTCGGCAGCGGTGGTGACCGTAAAACTGTTGGGGGATGACGATACCTTTTGCGGATTGGATACGGTAACACCATGGGCACCGCTCTGCGCATCCGCAGGTACGGTGACCTTGACCTGTGTATCGCTCACAACCGTGAAAGTGGCGTCAGAGACGTTACCGATCTGTACCTTGGTCAGTCCAGTAAAACCGGAGCCCGTCATCGTCACGATCGTGCCAACAGGACCGAACGTAGGCGCGAAACTGCCGATACTCGGCTGCGCATAGGGTGCGCTCGTCACTTGCAGAATCGCAGAACTCGCAACTGAACCACCAAGGCCGGAGCAACTGATCGGATATCTATAAATGCCGACTGCGCCCGGCATTACGGTTTGCGAACCTCTGACTGGGAGCGACCCGCTCCACGAACCGCCCGTTGCATTGCAAGAGTTTGCATTCGACGTAAACCATCTCAAACCCGCGGAACTTCCGAGTACAATTGATTTCGGATTCAGGGTAAACGTTAGTGTGGGAGCCGGACTGCCGGAGGCCGCATCTACGGAGCCCGTCTGAAAGCTTAGACAAGCAGCTATAACAGTACCTAATGCGGCTCTAAACATATCTGCCACATCCTATAATTAAATCTCTTCGGGTCGAATTCCCTGCCCCCTGGAGCGCTCATCTTGATTTTGATACCCCGAAGCTTTCTGCGGTGCTGTTCATTTGTATTCATACTTAGTTTCTCCAAGGTTTGCTCTGCGTGTAATTGATCGCAGCACTCAAAGTCCAGTGCTCATCGAGACGAATAATGAATTCATAACCTCCCGCGGTCTGTGCGGAATCCCGCATAGCTACCTGGGCCCTGTTGTTCTGGTTGCGTTTTATGGAGGTAGCACGGCCCTTATCTGACAAGGGTTTCAGAGGGGATGAGTTGGTAAAGCATTAAAATGGCATCGGTTGCTGCCTGCCATTTTTCGCGTCTATTGTGCTGGCTTTTCCATGGAGGTCATGTCGACAGCTGGCACTCTACTTTCCCTGGGCCTGCGCACACCGCTCCGGGAACTCAGCAACTTTGAGCTTCAGCGTTCTTTCACCTACACGGCCTCACCTCATTTTCACTGCAATTTAGGACGGTAGAGGGAACCCGGCGCCGCCAGTGAACTAAACGCTTCCGAGCGCTACGTGCCAAGGGACTAACCCGGATGCGTCATGAGTATGTGACGATTGCGGGCTGAAGGGGCGTGGCG
>CAZOOK010000026.1:0-84060 GCA_964581385.1 uncultured Salinisphaerales bacterium | reverse complement strand
CGCTCAAGAACAAAAACAGATCGAAAAAATAGTGGGTAGTCGATTGGAGCGACTCGATGCTCTATTGCGCGCGCTTGAAAAAGAGTTTTTCTACAGCTTCAACGCAAAGTTAACGGGCGGCCCGCACAACAGGCCACTCCGGCACAAAATGCCTGCTTACGGGACGTCCGGTTGAACGCCGGGTTAGAACGCGCCGCCATCATCAGTGTGATTTGTATGATCATGGCTTGTGTGATCGTGGCTCACCGAATGCAGCTGATGCGACAAGTTGACTCCGTGACTCTCGCTGTCACCTCCGCCGCCGCCAGCGAAACCACCACTGCCTCCTTTTGCCAAGGACCCAGTAAAAAGCGGAACAACGAAGTACCCCGCGAATGCCGCTAGGGCGGTGCTTCCCAACAACACCTTGAGCGTGTTACCGATGGGCCAACTGTGAAAATGGGGGCCGCTAATTAGAAGCCCGAATATGAGCCCTACGAAAGCCCCTATGAACAAGCCCTTCCGCGCAATGTTCTGCAATGGATCTTGATCGTGGCTCATAACTTTGGCGCGCTCTAACGAATAGTCGTTTATCCACCACGCCCGCGCGCGAAGGCCGTGGCGCGGCAGGCTGGAAGATGCGTGGTGGATAAACGTCGTTGGACTAAACCGCCGGCACAGGTGGTCAGGCTTATGGGGATTGCTTCGCAGCGCAGCGCTGAATGCGGCTCTGCGTTCTGCTTCTGTCCGGATTCCGGCATGGCCGTCGCGCCCCCCAGCGCTGATTTCGGTGATTCCCTCGATGGGGGAGACTGTGGCAGGCCTCTGCGCAAGCGTCAATTTTCCGCATCAGCACGGCCGGGTTCGTGCCGGGCGGGTCCAGCGGTGATATCTGAAGTGTGTGGGTCGGTCTGCGATTCATGGTGGCCCGCGCGCTGGAGGCAGGTTGGCCGTGAGCTGCAAGGCTCCGCCACACTCCGGGCAGCGATGGATGTCGATCTGGGCGACGCGTAGCCAGAAGACTTCGACAGTTTCCACCGGCTTGGGCTCGGGGGCGACGACCTGCAACTGCTGCCGGCATATCGTCAGCTTGTCGTGCTTGCAGCGGCTGGCCGTCAGGCCATAGTGACGCAAGCGCTGGAATCCCAGCGGCAGGACATGCAGCAGATACCGATGCAAAAACTCGGCGCCCGGCAGCGTGAGCTCCTTGCGCTCCGATCGGTCTTTGCCGCGCCGCATTCGAAACTTCACTCGCTGATCATTCACATCGATCAGACGCTGTTCACTGATGGCGATTCGATGGGTGTAGCGGCCCAGATACGCGATCACCTGCTCGGGACCGCCGAAGGGAGGCTTGGCGTACACCACCCATTCCGGCTTTTGCAGTTCATCAACGAAGGCCCCCCACTGCGCGTCATCCCGCGTCCATGCACTGTCGCGAAACACGCCCGTTTCACGGGCTTTTCTGAGAGCATCGACGTACCGGCCTCGAAACACGCGCGAGAGTGCCCGCACCGGAAACAGGAAAGACTTTCGCGAGCCGACCCAGCTGCCACCAGCAGTCAGCGCGCCGCCGGTGACGATGCCATGCACATGGATATGCCGCGACAGATCCTGCGCCCAGGTGTGCAGCACCAGCGTGATGCCGAGCGTCCCATTCAATCGCGAAGGATCATGGCCAAAAGTCAGCAGGGTCTGCGAGGCGCATCGAAACAGCGTGTCGTAGATCCAGCGTGTCTGCTGCGGCAGCAGACGGTGCAGCGCATGCGGCAGAGTAAACACCAGGTGAAAATACGGCACCGGCAGCAGCTCCGTCACCCGCGCATCGATCCAGCGTTCTTTGGCCCTTGTCTGGCAGCGCGGGCAGTGGCGGTTGCGACAGGAGTGATAGACGTAGCGCACCGCCCCGCAGTCTTCGCAGGCTTGCAGCTGTCCACCCAGAGCCGCGGTGCGGCACGAGCGGATCGCCCGGCAGACTTTGCGCTGGGACGCAGACAGGCCGAATTGCTCGGCGCAAGCGTCGGTGTGCTGCGTGACAATCTGCGCCAGCGTCGGCCTTGCCGGCGCGGCCACCGGCTTACCCGGACCACAGCAAATCCAATGCGCCGGCTTTGTCTTTCAAATGAGACTGCGTCAGATGCAGATAGCGCTGCGTCGTCGACAGCGAGCGGTGCCCCATAAACCGCTGGATCATGTGCAGATCGATGCCAGCTTCCAGCAAGTGCGTGGCGAAGGCATGGCGCAGTGCGTGAATGCCGCCGCGCTTGGTGATACCCGCCTTTTGTTTGGTCCGCGTATAGAGCCGCTGCACAGAGCTATCGCAAATCGGCTTGCCCGGATCGCGTCCCGGAAACATCCACGGTCCCAGTGGACGACACAGCTTCCAGTAAGTCCGCAATTCGGCCAGCAGGCCCGACGACAGCACGGTGTACCGATCCTGCGCGCCCTTGCCCTGCTCGATCCGCAGGCTCATGCGCTCGCTATCGATATCGCTCCATCGCAGCGCGATGACTTCGGACAATCGAAGGCCGGCCGCGTACGTCGTCTTCAGCAGCACCCGATCAGGCAAACGTCTGGCGGCATCCAGCACGCGCATGACTTCTGCGCGACTCAGAATCTCCGGCTGTCTCTGCGGCGCGCGTCCATGCGGAATCTCCAGGGCAAACACGCCTCGCTTGAGTGTGATGCCATAGAAGAAACGAAAAGCACAGATCGCCTGATTGCAGCTGCTCCATGACAGCTTGCGCTCGTCCAGCATGTGCAGAACGTATTGGTGAACCTGCTCGACACTTAGACCGTCCGGCGATCTGCGGTAGTGTTTGGCCAGCGCCGCCACCGCTGCGATGTATGTCTCCTGAGTGCGCAGCGCCAGACCACGCAGCTTCATGTCCCGCTGCATCTGAACACGTAATGGATGCATGACACTTCCTCATCTCAACGGGAATATCCCCGTGAAAAGGAAGCTGCAAAGATCAACTCATATGTGAAAAATACAGCGCCACAACCGCTCCATTCAGCCCTCAGATATCACTCCACTTCCAACAGCCACAGCACTACCGCGATAGCGGTTTAGTTCAACTTAAATTAGACGACATTTTGTCATATAACCTGTCGCATAAGCTGTCGTATAATCTGACTAGTGAACTGAAAAGATCAATAAAAATCAACGATATGACTTTAGAAAACACGACAAATTTCCCGAGTTTTACGACAGAAAACACGACGACCTCACATGCACCGAAGCTGCTCGATCAAGTAAGGGCAAGAATCCGAGCGCTGCATTACAGCCTGCGCACGGAAGAAGCCTATATCCATTGGATCAAACGTTTCATCCTCTTTCACGGCAAACGTCATCCGCTGGAGATGGGAGGCGCGGAAGTGGAAGCGTTCCTTTCGCATCTGGCAGTGAAATTCGATGTCGCCGCGAATACGCAGAATCTTGCGCTCGCCGCGGTGCTGTTTCTATACCGAGAGGTTCTGAACAAGGATCTGCCCTGGCTGGAGAACGTCACGCGTGCGAAGAAGCCACAGCGCCTGCCGACGGTGCTGACGCGACTTGAAATTCAAAGTTTGCTTTCCAAGCTCGACGATAATATCGAAGGCCTGATCGCGCGCCTGCTGTACGGGACCGGAATGCGATTGATGGAAGGGATTCGCTTGCGCGTGAAAGATGCGGACTTGTCCATGCGTCAGATCGTCGTTCGCGACGGAAAAGGGGCAAAAGACCGTGTGACGGTGTTACCGGATTCCCTGGTGGAGCCGTTGCGGGCACAGCTCGCGGTCCGTCGCGTCGTGTTCGACCGCGATTGTGCTGAAAACCGGGCGGATGTTTATTTACCACATGCACTCGCGAAAAAGTATCCGTCGGCGCCGCGCGAGTGGGGCTGGCAATATGTGTTCGCCGCAGAGTCGTTTTCCCGTGATCCGCGCGGTGGTGCCGAACGCCGGCACCACATCGGTGAGCATCGCGTACAGCGCGCAGTACGCACAGCGGCACAGCGTGCTGGCATCGCCAAACCGGTGTCGCCGCATGCTCTTCGCCACTCGTTCGCCACCCATCTGCTCGAATCCGGCTACGACATCCGCACCGTGCAGGAATTGCTCGGCCACAGCGACGTGAGTACGACGATGATTTACACGCACGTACTCAATCGCGGCGGCCGCGGAGTGCGCAGTCCGCTGGACGGAATGTAGCCGGCGGCGCCGTTTCGGCGTGAGCCGGGTTTTGGGCCTTCCACAGAACCCACGCTTTTGTTTGTCCTCCCTTGCCCCGGCATACTTCCGGCTAGGCCTATCGGCAGACCCGACACCACGACAAGTAATTAGGGAGAATCATGAGCCTGTTCCGCACCAAGCCGATCGACAAGAACCCGCACGCCGACACCGGCCTCAAGCGCAGCCTCGATGCTTTTGATCTGACCATGCTCGGCATCGGCGCGATCATCGGCGCCGGCATTTTCGTGCTGACCGGTATCGCGGCCGCGACGCACGCGGGACCGGCGATCGTGCTGAGCTACGTGCTGGCCGGCGTGGCCTGCGCCTGCGCGGCGCTGTCGTATTCGGAGCTGTCGGCGGCGGTCGGCGGCGCGGGTAGCGCCTATGGCTATGGCTATGCCGGGCTCGGTGAACTGCCGGCGTGGATCATCGGCTGGATGCTGATTCTCGAATACACGGTGTCGGTCGCCGCGGTGTCGGCGGGCTGGTCCGGTTATTTCAACAGCGCGCTCGCGGATTTTTTCGGCGCTGGTTTGCCGGCGAGCCTGCTGCATGCGCCCGGTGATGCCGCGCATCCCGGCGGCGTGCTCAATCTGCCGGCGGCGTCGATCATCGCTCTGCTCGGGATCCTGCTCGCCAGCGGCGCCAAGAGCAGCGCGCGCTTCAACGCGGTGATGGTGGCGATCAAGCTGGTCGCGATCGCGATCTTCATCGGCGTCGCCATGTTTCACGTCAATCCGGCCAATTGGCATCCGTTCGTGCCGCCTGTCGAAATACAGCCGGACGGCAGCAAAGAATTCGGTTGGGGTGGCATCGCCACCGGCGCGGCGACGATTTTCTTCGCATACCTGGGTTTCGACGCGGTCTCCACCGCCGCCGAGGAAACCAAGAATCCGCAGCGCGATCTGCCGATCGGCATTCTCGCGTCGCTGACGCTGTGCACGATCCTTTACATCATTGTGTCCGGGCTGTTGACCGGCATCGTCAGCTACAAGGTGCTGAACGTCGCGCACCCGGTCGCCTTCGCGCTCGAACAGATCGGCGCACACAAGGCCGCCGGCCTGATCTCGATCGGCGCCATCGCCGGCCTGACCACCGTGATGCTGGTGATGTATTTCGGTCAGTCGCGTGTGCTGTTCGCGATCTCGCGCGACGGCCTGCTGCCGGGATTCTTCGCGACGATCCATCCGAAAACGCAGACGCCGTTCGGCTCGATCGTGCTGTCCGGCATCGTGATGGTGATTCTCGGCGGCTTCGTGCCGCTGGGCCGGCTCGTGGAACTGGCCAACATCGGCACGCTCGGCGCGTTTGTGATCGTCTGTCTGGGCGTGATCGTGTTGCGCAATACGCGACCCGACCTGCACCGCCCGTTCCGTACGCCGCTATTTCCGTTCGTCCCCATCCTTGGCGTGTTCGCCTGCGGCTATCTGATGTACAACCTCGAAGCCTTCACTTGGCAGGCGTTCGCTATATGGCTGGTAATCGGGCAGGTGATCTACTTTTCTTACTCTCGCAGCCATAGTGCACTGGCACGCGCTTGAGCGATCGATTCGCCCGTTTGGGCGGCTGGGGTCTTGCCGGCGCGCGATTCTTCCTATAATCGGGCGCCGATCGCCACGGACCCTAGGGTCTGTTGACAATCACTTTGATCGCTGCGACGGAGACCGTATGGGCACAGCGCAAGGAACGAACGACGTGATGTACTTGAAGTACATGAGGAGTGAGAGACACGGCGCTGTGCCCATACGGTCCCGTCCCTTCGGGTTGCGCCTCGCTTATGTGGAATCACCACACTTCGCTCAGCGCGCCTTGCCTGGCGCCCTTTTGGGCAGCAACGCAGCGATCCAAGTGATTGCCAGCAGACCCTAGCGTTATGCCCTTTTGCCGATGAACCTGGACGCCGCCGAACCTCACGCCGCGCAACCGATCGCCGGCGTTCTGCTGATCAACCTTGGGACGCCTTCGGCGCCGGAGCCTGCGGCGATCCGCAAGTATCTCGCCGAATTCCTGAGTGATCGCCGCGTCATCGAACTGCATCCCGCGCTGTGGTGGCCGGTGCTGCATGGTTTCATCCTGCCGTTCCGCCCGAAGCGGCTGGCGCATGCGTATCGCAGCATCTGGACCGCGGACGGTTCACCGCTGCTGAAGATCACGGAACGGCTCGGCTCGATGATCGAATCGCAGCTGCGCCGCCAGTTGGGTGTTTCCAATATCCGCGTCGCCATCGGCATGCGCTACGGCGAGCCGTCGATCGCTTCGGCGCTCGACACGCTGGCGTCGTTCGGCACGCGCAAGCTGCTGGTGCTGCCGCTGTTCCCACAGTATTCGGCATCGGCCACCGCTGCCGCCTTCGACGCGGTGTGGCCGCGACTGACGCGGCAGCGCTGGGTGCCGGAAGTGCGCACGATCAATTCGTATCATGACGATCCCGGCTATATCCGCACGCTGGCCGAACGCGTGCGCGGGCACTGGCGCGTCAACGGCCGCGGCAACCACCTGCTGATGTCCTTCCACGGCCTGCCGCAGCGCTACATCCTCGCCGGCGATCCGTATTACTGCCAGTGCCACAAGACTGCGCGTCTGCTTGCCGCGGAACTCGAACTCGACGGCGATACCTGGACGGTGGCATTCCAGAGCCGCTTCGGCCGCGCCGCCTGGCTCAAGCCCTATACCGACGAGATGCTGCCGCTACTTGCCCAGCGCGGCGTGCGCCGGCTCGATGTGATCGCACCCGGCTTCGCCGCCGACTGCCTGGAAACACTGGAAGAGATCGCCATTCGCTATCGCGCCGCCTACGAGAAACTGGGCTACGAGCTGCGCTACATCCCGGCGCTTAACGACACCGCAAACCATGCCACCGCGCTGGCGGACATGCTCGCCGACGCGCTCAAGGGCTGGATGCCGGCAGTGCCCAGTTCCGCCGAAAGCGCCGCGCGCATGCAGCGCTACGCCGCGCGCATGGGCGAGTTCACGGGCACCGCACGCGGAACGATGACGCCGCCCGATACGTCACCTGACGCACGGTGATAAGGCACTACGGAATACTTATTGAGCCGGCGTCGCGGCCTGTGATGTTTTCGGCGACGACGAACCAATCGGAATCAACAAACCAAGGCTGAAAACCGGCTCGCCGAGCGAGTCGCGCACGGATGTTCCGCTGAACTTGTTGTCGTCGAGAAAACTCCAACGATAGCGCGCATCACCGCGAACGCCCATCGGCAGATTTCCCACGGAGAAGTAGTGGATGGCGCCGAAACCATAATCGACCAATGCGCCGGAGCTGGCCTGACCGCTGGTCCTGAGCGCGTTGCGGCCGTAGCCGGCGCCGAAATCGAAGTACGGTGAAAACGCGGGATTGCGCGAGTAGAAAAACATGCCGTCGAACCGGCCGCCGTAGTCGTGCCAGCCATAGGCGGGCGGTTGCGGATCGGGGTTGAAAGTCGTGTAGAACCCGCTCAGCTCGAGGTTGAAGTGGGTGCTCAGCGGCAAGCCCGCGCCAAGAACCGCGCCGCGGCCGTTCTGCGCGCGGCGGCTGGTGTCGGCGAACTGATAATCCAGGGTTTGCAGGATATAGGACCGCATCGATACCACAGCGGTGTCCTGCGCGTGTACGTTTGCGCAGAAAGCCATAAGCACAGCGACGCCACCAACGCGAACTGACTTCACGCGGAAAACTCCTGAATCGGCTGGACAGCGGGTGGTCCGGCCAAGTGTGGGGACAGCGAAGTTTTCCATTATAGTCGCGTGCCAGCGCAAGCCCAGAACGATCGACCTTCCGCCGCCGCATAATCCGACATGCACCCATTTTTTCAGAATTACGGACTGTTTCTCGCCAAAACGGCGACCCTCACCATCGCGATCAGCGTGCTGATCACATTCATCGTGGCCGCAATCCGCGCCAGCCGCTCAGACGGCGGCAGCGAAGCCGAGGGACGCTTCCGCATCAAGCATCTCAACGAGCGCATCGAACGGCATGCCTGGGAGATCAACGAAGCCATTCTCGACAAGGCCGGCCTGAAGCAGGAGCGGCGCCGCTTGAAGCGGGAGCGACGCGATGCCAAGCACGCCGCCGCGCAAAAGCGACGTGTGTTCGTGCTCGACTTCGACGGCGATCTTGGTGCCAGCCGCGTTTCCGGATTGCGCGAGGAAATCAGCCTGCTGCTGCAAGTGCTGCGCGAAGGCGATGAAGTGCTACTGCGCCTCGAAAGCGGCGGCGGCACCATCCCCGGCTACGGCCTGGCGGCGTCGCAGCTGTCGCGTATCCGCGACCGCGGTTTCCGCCTCACCATATCGGTGGACAAAATCGCCGCCAGCGGCGGTTACATGATGGCGAGCGTCGGCCAGCGCATCATCGCAGCACCGTTCGCGATCATCGGCTCGATCGGCGTGGTCGCGCAGCTGCCGAATTTCAACCGTCTGCTACGGCGCAACGATATCGATTTCGAGCTGCACACCGCTGGGGAATTCAAGCGCACGCTGACTATGTTCGGCGAGAACACCGACGCCGGGCGCGAAAAATTCCGCGAGGAACTCGAGGACGCGCATAAGTTGTTCAAATCCTTCCTCGCCGAAAACCGGCCGAAACTGGCGCTCGATCATGTCGCCACCGGCGAGCATTGGTACGGCCTGCGCGCACTGAATCTCGGCCTGATCGATGAGGTGCGCACCAGCGACGATTTCCTGCTGGAACGCATCAAGGAATGCGAGGTTTTCGAGCTGCATTACCGTCCGCGCCGCAGCCTCAGCGAGCGGCTCAGCCAAGGTCTTGCACGCCTGCGGGCCGGCGCCATGCCGGGACTTCTGACCGGTAACAATGGAATGGTATAAACCTGGAAACGGGTCACTTCAATCAAGGAATCGCCATGAAACTTACCAGCACCTCATTCCGCGACGGCGGGGTCATTCCCGGTCGCTGCGGATTCGCGATCCGCGCGCCGCGCGGCAAGATCACGCTCGGCCGCAATCGCAATCCGCAACTGCATTGGAGCGATGCGCCGACTAAGACGCGCAGCCTGGTGTTACTGTGCATCGACGTCGACGCGCCGAACCCCAAGCCGGCCAACGTCAATACCGAAGGCAGCGTGCTCAGTGCGAAGCTGCCGCGCGGTGAATTCGTGCACTGGGTGATGGTCGACATCGCGCCGGACGAGACCGAGATCGCCGAGGGTGCGTGCAGCAACGGCGTTATCGCCAAGGGCAAACGTATTCCCCATGGCCCGGAAGGCAGTCGCCAGGGTCTCAATGACTACACCGCGTGGTTCGGCACCGATAAGGATATGGGTGGCGCGTATCTTGGCTATGACGGCCCCTGTCCGCCGTGGAACGACAGCGTGCCACACCACTATCGCTTCGAATTGCTCGCCACCGACCTCGAACACTGTCCGGTGGACGGGCATTTTTCCGCCACCGACGTGCGCCGGGCCGTCGCCGGCCATGTGCTGGACTCCGTGTCGATCGTCGGCCGCTATGCGCTCAACCCGGCAATCCGTCTGCGCTGAACTGCCGCAGCGGGGATAGGAAACTTGTATCCGCCCCCATTGTCATACCGCCACCGATAATTGCCGGGTTTTCTCCCGGAATAAAGAAAACAGGAACTTAGACATGTCTCGATTCACCTTTTTCAAGACCACGGCGGTCGCCGCCGGGGCTGCGCTGATGGCGACCGTCGCTACCCTGGCACTGACCACCACCTCTCCCGCGCCGGTGCATGCCGATATTCCTGCGCCCGTGTATGCGCAGGCACCGACCACGGCCGGCGGCGTACCTTCGCTGGCGCCGCTGGTGAAAAGCCTGCTGCCGGGTGTGGTCAATATCTCGGTCAGCAGCAAGGTCGAGATCCAGAACCCATTGATGAATGACCCGTTTTTCCGCCGCTTCTTCAACGTCCCGGATCAGCCACAGACCGAAGAGATGCAGGCGATCGGCTCCGGCGTCATCGCCGATGCCGAGAAGGGCTACATCATCACCAATAACCACGTCGTCGCACAGGCGGACAAGGTCAAGGTGCGCCTCAGCGATGATCGCGAATTCGACGCCAAAGTGGTCGGCACCGATCCGGATACCGACATCGCCGTCCTGCAAGTGAAAGGAGTCACTTTGAAGGCGCTGCCGCTCGGCGATTCCGACGCCATGCAGGTTGGCGATTTCGTGCTCGCCATCGGCAGCCCGTTCAACCTGCGCGGCACCGTCACCTCCGGCATCATCAGCGGCCTCGGCCGCACCACCGACGACGGCGGCATTCAGGATTTCATTCAAACCGACGCCTCGATCAATCCCGGCAACTCCGGCGGCGCGCTGGTGAATCTGCGCGGCGAAGTGGTCGGCATCAACAGCCAGATCCTGTCGCAGGGCGGCGGCAGCATCGGTATCGGTTTCGCGATCCCAATCAATCTCGTGAAAGCGGTGATGACCCAGTTGACCGCCAATGGCAAGGTCGAACGCGGCCGCATTGGCATCATCGGTCAACCGTTGACCGCGGACATCGCCAAGGCGCTCGGTCTGAAAGACGGACACGGTGCGCTGATCGCGCAAGTTGTACCGGGATCGCCGGCCGCCAAGGCCGGGCTCAAGCCGGAGGACGTAGTCGTCGAGGCCAACGGCAAGTCTATCGAGAGCTTCTCGCAGTTGCGCAACATCGTCGGACTGCTGCGCATCGGCGACAAGGTTGATCTCAAGGTGCTGCGCGACGGTGAGCAACGTGACGTAACGGTGGTCATCGGCAAGACGCCCGAAGAAGCCGTGGGCGGCAAGGCACTGCACCCGGCGCTCGAAGGCGCCAGCTTTGCCTCGGTGGATGACAACAGCAAGGGGCTCACCGGCGTGCGCGTAACCGGCATCAAGCAGGGCTCGCCGGCCGCGGAATCCGGTCTGCAGCCGGGCGACGTGATCGTCAGCGTCAATCGGCACGGAATCCAGAACATGGAGGAATTCCAGAAGTACGCCGGCAGCAAGAATGGCAACCTGCTGCTGCGTGTGCAGCGCGGCAATGGCGCGCTATTCCTGCTGCTACAGCCGTAATCTTCAAGCAGCCGCATCGGAAGCCCTCCCCGGCATCGCCGGCGGAGGGCTTTTTCATATAACCGCCTGCCGGGCGGGGAGCAGACCGTTATACTGTGGGCGTTTCCCCACGCCCTTTTCCATGCTCCAGGACGAAATCGCCCAGCTCGAAAAACGTGTGCAGCGCCTACTCGCCGCGCATCGGCAAGCCCTGCTTGAACGCAAACGAGCGATGCAGCAGCGCGACCGTTTGCTGGCGATCAACGCCGAGTTGCGCCGTCGCATAGAAGGCGTCGTCGAACGTATCCGCACGCTGGAAGGCAATACGCCGCCATGAACCGCACTACAAAAAGCAAGGACGTCAAGAAAGACGATCCGCTGACGGTAACGGTGCGCATCATGGGCCGCGAGTACGAAGTGGCGTGCCCGCCGGACGAACACGAAGCGCTGGTCGCGTCCGCCGAATATCTGAACGAGCGCATGACGGCGATCCGCCGCCGCGGCAAGGCGCTCGGGGCCGAACGCATCGCAGTGATGACCGCGCTGAATCTGGCGCGCGAACTCCTCGCGCTCAAAGGTGAACCGGGCGTCACGCCGGTGGATGTGGCCACTGTGGATAGATTACGGCAGATGGGGCAGGACATCGAAAGTGCGCTGGCGACGCCGGACTAAAGCCTGTTGTCGTGTACTGCCTGGATCGCGACAATCTAAGCAGTACATAACAACGGGGTACAGCGGTTGTTACCGATCACCGGGTGGCGTATGGTGTCCTTGGTGTCTCCTGCGGTGTTCGATATTCGTCTGGAACCCCTTGAGCCTAATTGCAATCCGCAGGGAGCCCTATCCGCGTAGGGAGTGCAGGTCCGCGATGCAGCGGAAAGCCCGAATACGTGCATGGGCACCCACTTGAGACGCTTGTCTCAAGGTCGATGACGGATGACGGCACAGGCGGGAGACACCCTTTCCAATACCTCGGCGGCGCAGCGCGCGCACATGCGCAGTGAGCTGCGCCATCTACGCCGCAGGCTGCCGTCCGCCCTACGAAACCGCGCCGCCCGACGGGCTGCAGAACGACTCGCGCGCTGGCGTCCGTTGCGTCAGGCGCGTCATGTCGCCGTCTATCTCGCCACCGCCTCGGAAATCGCGACGCAGCCGCTGATCGCGCTTCTGCATGACCGGAACCATCACCTCTACGCCCCGGTAGTGTCGCCACGCGGTGTCATGCATTTCGTCGCGCTGTCCCACCCGGCAGCAGCAGCCTCAGGCCGACGCGACGCGATGGGACTGGCGCGGCCTACGGCCAACCGTCCGCGACGGTCGCCGCGCAAATTGGACGCGGTGATCGTGCCGCTGGTCGCCTTCGATACCGAGTGCAATCGCCTCGGCACCGGCGGCGGTTTCTACGATCGCACGTTCGCATTCCGCAAGCGTGGCGGCAGGCCTCTACTGATCGGCTATGCTTTCGATGCGCAGCGCGTGGATCGCGTACCTTGCGAAGCGTGGGATGTCCGCCTCGATGCGGTCATCACGGAACGCGCGATCTATGTAGCTGATAAGCGCAGATGACGATCTTGCGGAGAACACACGGATGGCCTGCTGGCTGATGAAATCGGAACCGGACGTCTTTTCGATCGACGACCTGGAGAACAAACCGAAACAGACCGAACCGTGGAGCGGCGTGCGCAACTACCAGGCGCGCAACTTCATGCGCGATGGCATGGAAATCGGCGACCACGTCTTTTTCTACCATTCGAGTTGTGAGGAGCCGGGCATCGTCGGCCTGATGCGCGTCGCTTCGCGCGCCTACCCGGATCCGACGCAGTTCGACCGCAAGAGCGAGTACTACGACCCGAAGAGTACGCGTGAGGAACCGCGCTGGATGCTGGTGGATGTATGCTTCGAACGCCACCTCAGCCGAGCCATCACACTCGCCGAACTGCGCAAACACGCCCGCGACCTCAAGGGATTCAGACTGCTGGAGCCCGGCAGCCGGCTATCCATCATGCCGGTGGAGCCGGAGCATTGGAGTTATATCCTGGCGCTGGAAAATTGCTGAGAAATGGAGCGGTTTGGAACCTCACTCAAACCAGTAACTGCACGACCGACGCATTTAGGGCCGACACAGAAATCGCGACGTGCCGGCAAATGTCACCTTCCAACGGTCTTTCGGAAATAGAACGGTAGCGTGCGCACAGCGCACGTTCGCAATGTGCGGCGCGGAAGGATCGTGCGCAGTGCGCACGCTACGCCGCTGACGCCGTGTGTCCCATCAAAACAGGAGTACTCGGCGCTCTAGCAGCGCTGCGCGACGCTGAAAGTTTCCGATACCCGCCACGAAGGTGAATGTGACGTTACGCGCTGGCAAGGGCTAAAACTGTCATAGTGCACCCCGTCGCTCGCGGAACAGTCGATTACGCGGCCACTCATCAGCCTTACCAGGCTATAAAACTATCCCGGCCAAGCCGGAATTCAGCTGGGGAATATAGGAGATTGACATGAACGCAAAACGGAGTTTAACCCGACACTTGTTTAGCGCTGTTGCAACCGCGCTGGTGGTGGCTACAGCCTGGGGAAGTCCCGGCATAGCCCTCGGTGCAACGGTCACCGACCGAGGTGCTTTAAGAACAAATCTTGACAACTATAGTGGCTGGTATACCAATCGCGACTGTGGTTGGAGTGAACCACTGGCCACGAGCCCCGGGTCGAGCCTCTGGGTATTTTGCGACAGCGATATCAATGGCCCTAACAATTACCACGCGTTTTACGAGAGTACATCGGCCTCGGGTCCGGATACGCCCGGGACGGCACCCACTCTTGTCGAGAATGGTCCCTACGGCGTTCCAGCACAATTTCTGCCGGCAAGTACCTCAACTTCAAGCTGCACCCGTACGCCGCGCTGGGCCAGCGGAATGATACTCCTGGCCTTCACGACAAAGATCATGATCCCTTATGTCGTCCAATGCGTGAATGGCCTGGATTACAGCACATCGTTACGCTTCGGCATCACCGAATATGACGCATCGACAAATCAGTTTGTGTCTGCCGGCACCAATGACGCCATCTTTCAGGCGGCCTCGCTTGGTGTCGCTTATCAACTCGGCTCTCCCGCCTATTACAATGGGTTTTATTACTTCTACGGATCGCATTGCGACAGTTCCGCCTATACGGTCTGCACTAGCGGAAGAGTTCTTTCGGCGCGAGTGGCCGTCGGCTCCAATGGCGCAACCACGCGCCCGTGGCTGAATCCGATGAACTATCAGTGGTGGGATGGAAGCAAATGGCAATCGAATGTGTTCTCCGCTCAATCGATCATTGCTGGCATCACACCAGTCGGCGACGTCTCCGTCGATTGGTATCCACAGTTTGGAAAATACCTCCTGGTTGAACAGACTGATGGAGTCGGACGATTCAGGGTGTGGCAATCATCCGATCCAGGTCAGGGCTGGACCGTCCGCGCATCTGG
Organism: uncultured Salinisphaerales bacterium; assembly: GCA_964581385.1. Classification (GTDB taxonomy): domain Bacteria; phylum Pseudomonadota; class Gammaproteobacteria; order Nevskiales; family Nevskiaceae; genus CAZOOK01. The sequence continues at coordinate 69,407 of CAZOOK010000026.1, read as the reverse complement.
ACAAGTTCCAAACTGTCAACCGAATTCAAAGGGATCGCTGTGCCGTGCGCTGATCGGCCATCCGGAGCTCAGCACATCCACTCAATTGGCAATTTCCTTCTTTCACCCTTCGAACGATGTATATAACAACCGGATAAGAGTGGCAACGATGCCACTTAACTGAGATTGTTGAGACTGTGGCCTGACGGCCATGACTGCGCGGCGGGCTGGGATGAAGTGCAACAAGTCCCAGCCCTCGCGTTTGGATGGACCAGGCAAGCTGGAATTACATTTCGTTCCATCCCAGCCTAGCCCGCATTTCTCACAGGGGGATCGAGAGCGCTGGCGCAGCCCGCAGCGATGACCAGGCGAGCGCCGGAGCGAAACCCATGGTTGTTCCATGGGTTGAGTGAGGCGCCGGCTGGGCGCGCGAGGGCAAGCCAGCGCCGATCAGCCGGAGAACCCTCCGACACCCTGATAAATGGCCCGACTTGACGACCACCATGCCACTCAATATGTACACGGGGTTCTCCGGCGGCCCTGTGAGAAATGCGGGCTACGTGCTCCGAGGACAGGAACGTCGCAGCTCAACCTGTCCCCAGAAAAAGCTGATACGCCGGATTCTCGGTCTCATCCCAATACTCGTACGCGAGGGCATCCAGCGCGCGCCGGCACTCCGCGCGTTCGGCACGCGGGACCTGCAGGCCACACAGCACGCGCCCGAAGGCTGCACCGTGATTGCGATAGTGGAATAGCGAGATGTTCCAGCGGGTGCCGATGGCCCCTAGAAATTCGAGGCAGGCACCCGGTCGTTCCGGGAATTCGAAGCGGAATAGACGCTCGTCCGACAAACCTGGCGCGCGGCCCCCGACCATATAGCGGATATGTACTTTGGCCATTTCGTTGCCGGACAGGTCCGCCACTGCGTAACCCTCGGCACGCAGTTCGTCGATCACCGTTTTGCGCTCCGCCAGTTCGGCGATGTGCAGGCCGACGAATACGTGCGCTTCGCTATCCGACGCATAGCGGTAGTTGAATTCGGTGACGGTGCGGCGTCCGAGCTGCTTGAGGAATTTGCGGAAGCTGCCGGGCTTTTCAGGGATAGTGACGGCTAGCAGGGTTTCGTGGCCGTCACCGAGTTCGGCGCGTTCCGCGATATGGCGCAGGCGGTCGAAATTGACGTTAGCGCCGGAGACGATGGCGACGTAGTTCTTGCCCTCGCCGCCATGCTGCTGCACCCACTTTTTTACGCCGGCGACGCCGAGCGCGCCCGCCGGTTCGGCGACCGCACGGCATTCGTAGAACAGGTCGCGGATGGCGGCGCAGATTTCATCGATGCTGACACGCACGCAGTCGTCGACGAAATGTTTGGCAAGGCGGAATGTTTCTTTACCAGCCTCGCGCACAGCCACGCCATCGGCGAACAAGCCGACCTGCGCCAACTTGACGCGACGGCCGGTTTCCAGCGCCTGCGCCATGCAGTCGGAATCCTCCGGCTCGACGCAGATGATCTTGACGCGCGGGCGCACGCTTTTGATGTAAGTAGCGATGCCAGCCAGCAAGCCACCGCCACCAGTGCAAATGAACACCGCGTCGAGCGGCCCGTCGCCGATCTGGTCGAGAATTTCGCGGCCGATGGTGCCCTGGCCCGCGATTACGTCCGGATCGTCGTACGGCGGGATGATCGTCAAGCCTTTCTCGGCGGCGAGTTTGTCGGCGTGTTCCTTGGCATCGTCGAAGGTGTCGCCATGCAGCACCGCTCGCCCGCCGTACGAGCGCACGGCTTCGACCTTGATCGATGGTGTCGTGCGTGGCATCACGATCCAGGCCGGAATACCGAGCCGCTGCGCCGACAGCGCCACGCCCTGCGCGTGGTTTCCAGCCGAGGCGCAGATCACCCCCCGCGCGCGCGCCTCATCCGGCAGCTTGGCGATCTTGTTGTAGGCGCCGCGCAGCTTGAACGAGTAAACCGGTTGCAAGTCCTCGCGTTTAAGCAATATGCGGTTGCGCAAGCGCGCCGACAGCCTGGGCGCCTCGTCAAGCGGGGTGACACGGGCGACGGCGTATACTTGGGCGGCCTCGATACGGGCGCGGTAGGCCTTAAGCAGGCGCAGCGCCTCGCCCTCTGCCACGGACTCGTCGGGGAGGTTGGGGTTGTTTACCATAAGCTTTTCACTATAACCCAGACGCGTCGGCAGCCTCGCTCCCATCCAATGAAAGAAACGATTGCCTTCGTCGGTGGCGGCAACATGGCCGCCAGCCTGATCGGCGGATTACTCGCCGCCGGCTGTCAGGCCGCAAATATCCGGGTGGCCGAGCGTCTGGCGGATAGCGCCGCGCGCATACGCGAGCGCTTCGGCGTCAGCGTCGGCAACGACATCCGCGCCGTTACCGATGGGGCCGATATCGTCGTCCTGGCGATCAAGCCCCAGCAATTCGCGGAAGCAGCCGTCGGCCTGCAACCGCTGGCCGGCTCAACGACCCTGTCGATCATGGCCGGCGTCCGTTGCACGACGCTGCGCCGCAGCCTCGGGACGGCCACCGAGATCGTGCGCTCGATGCCGAACACGCCCGCGCTGATACGCCGCGGCGCAACCGGCCTGTTCGCTCCTGACGGCACGTCCGCGCGCTCGCGTGCCCGCGCGGAAGCGATCGTGAAAAGTGTCGGCAGTGCCTGCTGGGTCGAAACTGAAGATGCGCTCGATGCGGTCACGGCCCTGTCCGGCTGCGGTCCCGCATATTTCTTCCGCTTCGTCGAATCGCTGCGTGACGCCGGCGTGGCACTGGGACTCGACAGCGCGGCAGCACGCAGCCTCGCGTTCGAGACTTTTGCCGGTGCCGCCGCGCTGGCCACCGCCCGCGACGAGGATGTCGCCGAGCTGCGGCGCCAGGTCACGTCCAAGGGCGGTGCCACCGAAGCCGCGCTGCAAAGGCTTGACGCGGGCAATTTCGATGCACTGATACGCGCCGCGCTCACTGCTGCCTGCGAACGCTCGCGCGAACTTGGGCTCGACGATAAAGAGCGTTCGCCATGATCGCTGCGTTCAATAACGCGTTCCTGCTGATCGTCCGCTCGCTGTTCGATGTGGCGCTCAGCCTGTTCCTGGTGCGCATGCTGCTACAGGCATTGCGCGCCGATTTTTACAATCCGATCTCGCAGATGGTCTGGCGCGTGACGCAGACCGTAGCAGCGCCGCTGCAACGGCTGCTACCGCGCGCCGGTCGTTTCGACATTGCATGTGCGCTGATTCTTTATGCGCTGTCGCTCATCTATATCGAAGCGGTGTCCAGCATGCTGGGGATGTCGCTGGGCATTCTCAGTGCAGCGTGGTTCGCGCTGCTCGAAATCATCATGCTGCTGCTCAAGCTGTACACCCTGTTCATGCTGGTGCAGGCGATCCTGTCGTGGGTCGGTCCCGGCGTTTCCAATCCGGCGGCCAATATCCTGTGGAGCCTCAATGAGCCCTTGCTGCGGCCGGTGCGGCGCATTATCCCGCCGATGTCGGGGCTCGATTTCTCTCCGCTGATCGTGATGCTGCTGCTTCAGGTTCTGGTTCTGTTCGTGCCGCTTCCAGGGCTGTTCTGAGATGGGCGTTCCGTTTGCCGCGGACTCGGTCGGGCTGGTCACGCCGCGGCAGATCGCGATCGAACAGCCGTTGACGCTTGACTGCGGCCAGCGTCTGCCGCGCCATGATCTGACGATCGAAACCTACGGCACACTCAACGCCGACCGCAGCAACGCGATCCTGGTTTGCCATGCACTCTCGGGCGATCATCACGTCGCCGGCTATCACACGCTGAACGATCGCAAGCCGGGCTGGTGGGACAACTGCATCGGCCCCGGCAAGCCGATCGACACCAATCGCTTCCACGTCGTCGCGCTGAACAATCTCGGCGGCTGTCGCGGCTCCACCGGTCCGATCACGATTAATCCCGCCACCGGCCAGCCATGGGGACCGGATTTTCCAATCGTCACCGTCCGTGACTGGGTCAAGAGTCAGGCACTGCTTGCCGACGCGCTCGGGATCCAGCGCTGGGCTGCGATCGTCGGCGGCAGTCTCGGCGGCATGCAGGTGATCCAGTGGGCGATCGATTTTCCGGATCGCATCCGCCATGCGATCGTCATCGCCGCGGCGCCACGCATCTCGGCACAGAACATCGCGTTCAACGAAATCGCGCGGCAGGCGATCCTGTCCGATCCCGATTTCCACGGCGGGCGCTACTACGCGCAAGGCGTGAAGCCGGAGCGTGGCCTCAAACTCGCGCGCATGCTCGGCCACATTACGTATCTGTCCGACGAGGCGATGCGCGCGCGCTTCGGCCGCCTGCTGCGCGACGGCGATGGCCAGTTCAATTTCAACTACGACGTCGAATTCGAGGTCGAAAGCTATCTGCGCCATCAGGGACAGATCTTCGTGGATCGCTTCGACGCGAACACTTACCTGCTGATGACCAAAGCGCTGGATTATTTCGATCCGGCGCGTGAATACCAGAACGATCTAGTCGCCGCGCTGCGCAACGCCAGCGCCAAATTCCTGGTGATGTCGTTTTCCAGCGACTGGCGTTTTTCGCCCGCGCGCTCCCGCGAAATCGTCAAGGCTTTGGTGGACGCCGGCCGTGAAGTGGACTACGCGCTGATCGAGTCGCAGCTGGGCCATGACGATTTTCTGCTGCCGTTGCCGCACTATCATCGTTTGCTGCGCAGCTATCTGACGCGTGTTGCCGATGAAGTCGGCGCGCCACCGGCGCAAAGTGTCATGCACAACAGTGGAGAAACCGTCACGGCGACGGCGGTATCCGCGCGATCAGTGCCAGCGGAAGCGCCGCTGCGCGCGGACCTTGCGCGCATCTGCGACTGGATCGAACCGGGCAGCCGCATCCTCGACCTGGGCTGTGGCGACGGCGCGCTGCTCTCCGCGCTTGCGCGCACGCGTAATGTGCGCGGCTATGGACTTGAAATCGATCCGGACAACGTCGCCGCCTGCGTCGAACGCGGCGTCGATGTCATCCATGCCGACGTCGACAACGGCCTCGCTGAATTCGCGACCGGTTCATTTGACTATGTGGTGATGACGCAAGCGCTGCAGGCGCTGGCGCGTCCAGACCTGGTGCTTGCAGAAATGCTGCGCGTGGGGCGCGAGGCGATTGTCACCTTCCCCAATTTCGGCCACTGGCGCGTGCGCGTGGCGATTGCGCGCGGACGCATGCCGCTGACGCCCTCGCTGCCAGCACAGTGGTACGACACACCCAATATTCACCTGTGCACGGTTGCGGACTTCGAGGACCTGTGCCGCGCGCGCGGCTGGCAGGTTCTGGAGCGCGCGCTGCTCGATCGCCGCCATCATGGCGGGCCAGCGATCAACTGGCTGCCCAATGTGTTTTGCGAGATTGCGATGTACAAGCTGCGCCGGCCCTGATCCAAAACAGCGCCGCTGGATTTCGCCGCGCGAATCCGCGACGGATCAGAGGGTCGTCATATCCAATGGCGGATCCTCGCTTCCTTCCGCCCGCGCGAGAATGCAGAGGTTCTTGCCGGCACGTTTGGCGCGGTACATGGCGTCGTCCGCGACACGGATCAGCACATCAGTGGATTGCGCGTGCTGCGGGAATAGAGCGACGCCGATACTGGCGCTGACAATGACCTGGAAGGGACGGCCGCGCCCGTCCGGCAACAGCAGGTCGTACGGCTCTCGCAGCGAGCGGTTGAGTCGTTCCGCACTGATGACGGCGTCGGCGTCGTCCAAGGGCTCTTCGATGATGACGCCGAATTCGTCGCCGCCGAGCCGCGCCACCGAATCGATCTTGCGGATGGTCTGGCTCATGCGCATCGCGATCGCACACAAGAGCAAATCGCCGACGGTGTGCCCGTAGCTGTCGTTGACCGGCTTGAAGCCGTCGATATCGATGTAGAGCAGCGCACAATGCGAATCGCGGCGCCGCGCGCGCTCGATCGAACTGTGCAGACGATCCATGAACAGCAGACGGTTAGGCAGGCCGGTCAGCGCGTCATGCGTTGCATCGTGCCGTGCCTTCTCCTCGGCGCGCTGGCGCTCACCGACCTCGCGCTGCAACTGATCGTTGCGCTCTGATAATTCGCCGAGGGCAACTTTCAGCTCCGTGCGGCTGCGATAGAGTTCCAGAAATACGCGGATCTTCGACAGCAGGATGGTGTCGTTGATCGGCTTGGCAATGTAGTCGACCGCGCCAAAGCTGTAGCCCTTGAGGCGATTGAGATCGTCGGCGTAAGCGGCGGTGACGAAAATGATCGGCGTGTCACGCGTGCGTGATTCCTCCGCGAGGAGTTCGGCGACCTCGAAGCCGTCCATCTCCGGCATGTTCACGTCGAGCAGCACCAGCGCGAATTCGTGATCGAGACAGGCGGCCAGCGCTTCATTGCCGGAACGCGTTTCAATCAGATCGACATCCACTTTCGAGAGCAGGCGGCGCATCGCGATAAGATTCGCCGGCGTGTCGTCGACGACGAGAATCTTCGGCCGTGGCAGCGGAATCGTGCTCATAGCGCCATCAGCCGATTGATCAGCGGAGCGATTTCGGATAGCGGCACGCAGTGATCGGCACCCGCCAGCCGCAGCGCGGATTCCGGCATGACCGGCGATTCGGCATCGGCCGGATCCTGCACGATCGCGGTGCCGCCATGACTGCGCACGGCACGCAGCCCCGCCGTGCCATCATCGTTAGCACCGGTCATGACCACGGCGAGCAGCCTCGTCCGCCATACGTTGGCGGCGGACTCGAACAGGACATCGATCGCCGGGCGCACGTAGCGGACTTTGGTATCGATCGACAGCGCGAAGCGATGGCTCGCCTCGATAAGAAGATGGTATCCGGAAGGGGCGATGTATACGCAGCCAGGCCGCGGGATCTCACGCTCGCGGGCTTCCTCGACTGCCAGGGCTGATTTCCGGCGCAACAGCTCGCAGAGCATTTCGATCTCTTCAATGCCGTTGTGGAAGACCACGATGACCGGCACCGGCAAGCTAGCGTGCAATCCCGAGAACACGGCGTGCAGTGCCCGCAAGCCGCCTGCGGAGCAGCCGATGACCACTGCGTCGAATGGGCCACGCGCGCTCACGGAGCCCGTGTCGCGAGCCGGTAGATCCGGGCTCGGGCGTTGACCGGCACGAGATCGCGGGCGGCTGGTGCAAAATCGATCGACTCCTTGGTGCCAAGGCACAGGAAGCCGCTGCGCGCGAGACTGTCTCGAAAAAGACCGAGAACATGGTTCTGAAGTACATCGGTAAAGTAGATCAGAACATTGCGGCACAAAATGAGATGCGCTTCACAAAACACACCGTCCGCGACCAGATTGTGGTTTGCGAACGTGATGTTGCGCTTGAGGCGCTCGTCCATCTTGATAAAGTCGTAGCGGGAGTGGTAGTAGTCCGACAAAGAGGCGGTACCGCCGGCGGCGACGTAGTTTTCCGAGTACGTGCGCGCATCGCGCACGGAGAAAATGCCTTCCGCGGCCTGCGCCAGCGCGGCATCGTTGAAGTCGGTGGCATATATCTGGGTGCGATCGTAGAGACCCGCCTCTTCCAGCAGGATCGCCAGCGAATACACTTCCTGGCCGTTGGCGCAGCCGGCCTGCCAGACATTGATATGCGGATACGACGCCAGCACCGGGAACACGTCCTCGCGCAGTGACTGGAACACCCAGGGATTGCGAAACATGTCCGACACCGGCACCGACAAGCCGGCGACGAGGCCCGGCACGATGCCGTCATCGCGCAGCATTTTTCCGATCAGATCGCAGACTGACGGCAGCTCGAAATTCTGGACCAGGCCGAGCACGCGGCGCTTGAAGGATGCGCGGGCATACTGGCTGAAATCGTAGCCGTGGCGAAGCTGCATCGCTCGGATGAACAGGTCCACCTCGACATCCTCGGCTTCCGGACGCATGACACTCACCGGTGCTACACGGACCCGGCCGACGACGCGCGCGCAGCCGTTTGCCGGCTACGCCGCGACGGCGCCACGTCAGCTATTCCGAAGCGAAATCCATTCATCGACTGAGCCATACCCGCATCATGGAAAGCAATTTGTCCACATCGATCGGCTTCGACAGGTAATCGTTGGCGCCCGCTTCCAGACACTTTTCGCGGTCGCCGCGCATTGCCTTCGCGGTCAGCGCAATGATCGGCAGGCGTCCGAATTCTGGCAGCTTGCGAATCTCGCGCATCGTGTCGTAGCCATCCATGCCCGGCATCATGATGTCCATCAGGACAATCTCGATATCCTTGTTATCGGCAATCTGCTTCAGTGCTTTATGTCCGTCCTGCGCCATCACCACATTCAGCCCTTTGCTGCGCAAGGCTTTGGATAATGCAAACACATTGCGCATGTCGTCGTCCACGACGAGCACCGTACGCCCTGAAAGGCTGGCATCGACCTGTCGCGACGATACGGCGGGCGAATTGCGGATGCTGTGCAAGAACAGGCTGACCTCGTCGAGCAGACGCTCCGGCGAGCGCACGCCCTTGATGACAATGCTGTCGGTGTATTGCCGCAGCCGCAGACTCTCCTCCTTCGACAGTTCGCGGCCGGAATAAACGACCACCGGCGGCACGCGACCAGCCTGCGCGGCGCGATCGAGGAATTCGAAACCGTCCATGCCGGGCAAACCGAGATCGAGCACGATGCAGTCGAAGTGGCCGGCACTGAGCTTCTGCAGCGCTTCCTCACCGCTGGCAGCCTCACTGATCTCGGTCGCTTCGCTGGAAATCAATTTCTGGACGGCGAGGCGCGACGCCGAATCGTCATCAACGATCAGCACACTGCGCGGCTTGCCTGCGGAAAAATGCAGCAGCCGCTCGAACGCCTCGCTGACGTCGTCGCGCGATACGGGCTTGGTCAAGAACCCTACCGCCCCCATCTCGAGCCCGCGCGTGTGCTCGTCCACGGCTGAAATGAAATGGACCGGGATATGCCGCGTCGTCACATCGGCTTTGAGCCGGTTCATGACCGTCCAGCCGTCCATACCGGGCAGCATGATGTCGAGCAGGACGCCGGTCGGCCGGAACTGGCGCGCCAGCGCCAGTGCGCTTTCGCCGTCGCCGGCCGCAAGGATGCGGAACCCTTTGCGGCGCACCATGTCGGCGAGAATGCGCGCGAAAGCCTGATCGTCCTCGACGATCAGGATCACCGTGTCGCCCGCTGCGAGTTCGTCGCGGTCGTCGGGAATGGCAGGGGCAGCCGGCATTTTCGCCGCCGGCGGCAGCGCCGCTACCGGCCCCGCGTCGCCCACATCGGTGGCGACGGCAGCCTGCGCACCCGCATAGCGCTCAGGCAGGACGATCGTGAATACAGTTCCGCGCCCCGGCTCGCTTTGCAGGTGAATCTCGCCACCCAGCAGCTGCGCGAGGCTGCGCGAGATCGTCAACCCCAGGCCGGTACCTCCGAACTCGCGGCTGGTGCTCGCATCCACCTGCTCGAAGGCCTGAAACACCTTTTCATGCTTGTCCTTCGGTATGCCCACGCCGGTATCAGCAACCGACATCGCGATCGCACGCGCGGGATCGAGACCCGGCACCAGCGCGACGGCGGCGGCCGATGGCCGGCTGATGAGCGTGCGGACGCTTCCCTGGCGGGTAAACTTGAACGCGTTGCCGAGCAGGTTGTTGACGATCTGTTCGAGCTTGGCGCCATCGGTACGCACTGATTCCGGCAGGCCCGGCTCGACCTCGACGGAGAATTCCAGCCCCTTTTCCTTGGCGACGTGGCGGAAATTGCGCAACAGCGTTGCCGTAAAAGCGGTGAGGTTGAGGTCGTCCACGACGACGTCCATACGGCCGGATTCAACCTTCGACAAATCGAGGATGTCATTGATCAGGCGCAGCAGGTTGGAGCCGCTGTCATGAATCACTTCGGCTGATTCCACCTGATCTTCGCTCAGATTGCCCTGCTCGTTGTCGGCGAGCCCGCGCGAGAGGATCAGCAAACTGTTGAGCGGCGTGCGCAGCTCGTGCGACATGTTGGCAAGAAACTCGGACTTGTACTGGCTCGCACGCGCCAGTTCCTGTGCCTTGCGCTCGGTATCCTGGCGCAGCAGTTCCAGCGCCCGGTTCTGCTCGTCGAGAACTTCCGACTTCTCGCGCAGTTCCTCGTTGGTGGCCTGCAACTCTTCGGTCTGTGCGCGCAGCTCCTCCTCGGAAGCCTTGAGTCGGGCTGACTGCCGCTGCAATTCCTCAGCCTTGACGCGCAGTTCCTCGTTGGTGGCGTGCAGCTCCTGCTGTTGCCGTTGCAAGGCCTGCTCCGAGCTGCGCAGCGCTTCGGCTTGTGCCTGCGTCCGCTGCAACAGCGCTTCAGTACCAACCGCGCGCAAGAGGTTTTCCAGCGACAGCGCCACCAACGGCATCAGTTCGTCGATGAAGCGCAGATCGCGTCCGCTAAAACGACCGAAAGTACCGAGCTCGAGAACGCCGAGCAATTGCTCATGCGCGATGATCGGCAACAACTGGATGGTGCGTGGTACTGCCTCGCCGAGCCCGGACTGGATGCGGATATAGTCTTCCGGCACTTCTTCGAGAACGATCGGCTTGCGCTCACGGGCACATTCGCCGACCAGTCCCTCGCCGAGCTGATAGGTTGGAGCGATATGGCGACGATGGCGGAAACCGTAGCTGCCGGCCAGTTCGAGAATCCGCCGCTCCTCGTTGTAGACGTAGAACACGCCGACGCCGATCCCGAGCAGGGAGGCCAGGTCGCTGGTCAGTGTCTCGGCAAAATCGCGCGATTCGCGCACTGCCTGCAAGGTACTCGATACGGCGGCGATGCCGCTCTTGATCCAGGTGGTTTCGCTGGTCTCGATCGATAGCTTCTTGAATACCTGTAGTGAGCGCGCCATTTCGCCGAGCTCGTCGGGGCGATCGAGGTCGGTGATTTCGATGCCGTGGTCCTGCGCGGCAAGCCGGCTCATTAACTCCGTTATCCGCTGCAGCGGCCGCACCACCACGCGCGCCGCCGTGAGTATGGCCAAGAGTCCGTACAGAACGACGATGAATAGCGTGACGATGGTCGCGGCAAAGCCGATCTGCGCCGTATGGTGGAGCTTTTCCGTACGTTGGTTCAGCAGGCGCGATTCTTCGTCGCGCATACCGGAGAACAAATCGATGAACTGCTGATCGAGGGCGCGCGCATTGCTCAACGTGACATCGAGTTCACTGCGATCGCCGCGGGCTAGTTCCTTTTGCAGATCGAACGAACGCACCGGGCGCACCACTTCGTAATCCCAGCGGTTGAACAGGGCGCTGATCCGCGCCAGGCGGTTCTGCTGAGCGGGATTGTCAGCCACCCGTTGCGAAACCACGGCCAGTTCGCGCTCCAGATCCGAGGAATCCGCCAGCCAGTTTTTCCACTGCTCGGGATCCGGCTGCAGCAGGTACGCGGTAAGGCTGATCTGCTCGGTGCGGAACGCGGTAATCGCACGGTTGATGTGATCGAGGGTTTCCTGGCTGCGCCCCGTCCAGTATTGCGCATCGGACTCCTCCCGCTGCACAGCGAAGAAGGCGCCTGCCAGGATCAACTGCAGCAGTACCGTACCGAAAAAGCCGATCAGGCCTTTGCGCTCCATCGACAATCTGGTGAACCAGCTGCGGCGCACCCCGCGTTCCGCAGGCACTGCCATCTTGTTGTCACCGTCGGTCATGTGCTCACCGCGGGCGAAAGCCCGGCGCGGCGGTCTGCGAGAAGCGCCCTCGGACCGGCATTGCGCCGCTCTGCCTCTGACCCATTCAAAATGGTCAAATTTCGCTCCTTAAAGCATGTTAACAATGATCTGATCGCGCGCCAGTATTGGAGAAGAAGGCGCGGTGCAAGGAACGAGCGGCGCCGTGTTCTGTAAGTACATCAGGAGCGAGTGACGCGGCAATGCGCCCGCTCCAGCTCCGGCCCCTCGCGTTGTTGCCAAAAATGCCGTCATGCCGCGTTGCTCCTCGCTCATCTACCGCGGGTACACCACACTCGTCGGGCCTTGCCTGGCGGCATTTTTGGCGACAACACAGCGATAAGATCATTATTAACACGACCTATGCCTTGCTGGCGGCGCTCCGGACCGCGGCGTGGCAGTCATTCACTGGCCGGGGATCCATCTCCGGCTCCCGCTGCGCTCAACTTGGCGCGGACATAATCTTCTTCTGATATGTATAGCAAATCCGCCAGCTTGCGCAGCAGATGTTCCTCGTACTTATCGATACGGCCATCGGCGTAAGCGACACGCCATAACATTTCGATCAACCAGCGCTTGCTGTCGCTGTCCAGCGCCGAGTTCAGCGACTTGATGTAATCGTACAGCGAAACCGCCTCCTGCGCCCGCCGCTGCGCCTCCTCGATGAGGGTGGCGGCAGCGGCGTCGGACAGGCCGAAACTGCCGCTGAGAAGTCTGATGATGGTATCCCGCTCGGAATCACCGAAATCCAGATCCGCCCTGGCTATTTCGATTAGCAACAATGCCGTGGATAACTGCGATGAAGGCTGTTCTTTCCGCGCCGCCGGCGCACCGCTCAGCGCTTTGAGCCATTGCTTCAACATAACCGCTTCATTCCGCCGGCCAGTGGCTTTCAATGAACGGCTGCACCGCACCCTGCACATCGGCAAGACGCCCATGATAGAAGTGACCGGCGCCATCCACCGTCACCAACTCGGGCGGCGGCGAATAAGCACGCAGCACGGCGACTGTCTCCTCGTAGCAGACCACGTCGTCGTCACGACTGTGCAGCGCCAGCCATGGGCATTCTGGGCGCGGCGGCGGCGCGGCGCCGTCGACATAGCGGCCGAATGGCACGCTGACGCTGATCTGCACGGTCGGTCGAACCGTGACCGCTGCCTTCAAACTGACATAGGCGCCAAACGAGAAGCCGGCAAGCACGACACGCGCAGCGGGCATACGGGCGCGCAGCCATTCGACGACGGCGAGTACATCCTCGGTCTCCCCGCCCGCATGATCGAACTGCCCGTCGCTGCGGCCGACACCACGGAAATTGAACCGCGCGGCGACCAGCCCGGCCTTAAGCGCAGTTGACGCGAGCGTATGCGCAACTTTATTGGTCATCGTGCCGCCGAACAGCGGATGGGGATGGCATACGACGCAGAATCCCGACGGAACGCGCTGCTGGCGCGGGACCGCGATGACCGCTTCAAGGTGGCCGGCCGGGCCAGGCAGCAGCAGTTCCTGGGTTTCGCCCGCGGCGGGCAGGTGTTCTGGAATGGAAGACATAAGGCGGGATTATCGACGGAGCGGGCACTATTTGTAACCAAGACGCCGCCGCCAGAGGGGGCGGGGTTTACGAGCAATTCCCTGATCGCAGCGACTGGATAATTGTTAACGCAGCCTAACCCCCTGTCTGCCGACACCGAAATCGAGAACAATAGTCCGCATGCCACTTCCCGCTCCCGTACAGCGCGTTCTTGACCGGTCCTTCAGCGTCGATGTGCGCTCGCTCGCCCTGTTGCGCGCCCTGCTCGGCGGCGGACTACTCATCGAGCTATGCCATCGCACTGCCGATCTACGCGCTTTTTATAGCGACATCGGCGTGCTACCGCGCGCTTGGCTGCTGACCATCAACGGCCCGTGGCGCATCAGTGTGCATCTCGCCAATGGCGAAGGCTGGTTCGCAGCGGCGATGCTGGCAGCGGAAATGCTGGCCGCGCTGGCGCTGTTCATCGGCTGGCGCACGCGACTTGCCGGCCTGGGCTGCTTCGTACTGCATGCTTCGCTGCTCAACCGCAATCCGCTGATCGTGCTCGGAGGCGATACCCTCCTGACCGGCTTATTGTTCTGGGGTCTGTTTCTGCCCTTGGGCGCCCGCTGGAGTGTCGACAGCGCATTCACAGAACATCCGCCGCAGGACACGCATCATCGCTCCTGGGCTTCGGCGGGACTGCTGCTGCAGACCCTTTCCGTCTTCTTCTTCGGTGCGCTGCTGCTGCATCGGCAGCAGTGGTCCGCGAATGGCGTCGACGGCGGCCAGGCCGTTCATCTCGATGGCTATGCGACCGCTCTCGGCGCCCGTCTGCGCGATGCGCCGGTGCTGGCCGCAGCGCTCGCCCGCTGTGCCTTCCTGATCGGGCTGCTGGCACCACTGCTCGCCTTGTCGCCGGTACTGAACGCGTGGCTGCGATTCGTGGCGATACTGGCCTTGCTGCTGATGCAGGTCGCTGCAATCCTGTTGTGGAACCTCGGTCCATTGCCGTGGTTCGGCATCGCGGGGCTGACGGCGCTTGCCGGCAACTGGGTATGGGACGCCTTCGCTCGCGGCCGGCGGCAGCCTCAATCCGCCGTGCTGCGCATCTTCCACGATCGCGACTGCGAAGCCTGTGCGCGCTGCGCGCGTTTGCTGCGCACGTTCCTGATCCTGCCGGAGATGGAAATCGCGGCGGCGCAGGACAACGCGCGCGCCAATACACTGATGCTGACCAACCATTCCTGGGTCGTCATCGATCGCGATGATCACGCCTATCTGAAATGGCCGGCGCTGGTCGTTCTGCTGAAACGTTCGCCCCTGCTGTGGCCGCTCGGCTATCTGCTATCCGGCGTGTGGGCGGTAAGGCCGGGCAACGCTGTCTACGACTTCGCCGTGCGTCACCGCAGCGCATTCACCGCCGCCGTGTTGCCGCCGCTCACATCGCATCACCGCCGGTTCGCTACGGGAAGGATGGCGCAGTGCTTTGCAGGTCTGATTCTGCTCATGTCGCTGTCCTGGAATCTCGGCACCGCTGGCGCACTGCCGGGTGCGATCTCGAGGGCCCTGACACCACCGCTGCGGCTGCTGCGACTGGATCAGTCGTGGGACTTGTCCGCATTGTTTCCGGCGCCGCAGGACGGCTGGTATGTGCTGCCTGCCGAACTCACGAACGGCCGCGAATTCGATCTGCTGCACCCACGGCGCGACACTGTCAGCTACGCGAAACCCGCGGACCTCGCCGCTGAATTCCCTAACATGCGCTGGGAAACCTATCTCGAACGGCTTGCGAGCCCGCGTTTTCAGTCGAGCCGGCCGTATTACGCGGACTGGTTGTGCCGTTCATGGAACGCGTCGCATCTACCAGCGGAAACTCTGAAAACATTCCGGATCGTTTATCTGCTCGAAGCGGCGGCACCTGCCGGCTACACCCCGCAACCCGAACAGCGCTTGATCTGGCGCCATGATTGTTTTGCCAGTGCACAAGCCAACGCCGCGCAAAACTGAACTGAAACGCACGAGTAAATTAAGGTCACCCCGATGATCGATATCGGCGCCAATCTCGCGCACGACAACTTCGATGCCGACCGCGACGCGGTGCTGAAGCGCGCCTGGGACGCCGGCATTGAAGCCATCGTCGTCACTGGATCGAATTACGTCAGCAACGAGAAGGCGCTGCAACTGGCGCGCGCGCATCCAGGCCGGTTGTACGCGACTGCGGGATTGCATCCACATCACGCGATGGAGTGGGATGAAACACATGCATCCCAAGTCGCACAGCTGGCACAAGAGGCGGAAGTCGCCGCCGTCGGCGAATGCGGGCTCGACTACTTCCGCGATCTGTCGCCGCGCGATGCGCAGCGGCGCGCATTCATCGCGCAGCTGGGACTGGCAGTCCAGTCAGAAAAACCTGCATTCCTCCACCAGCGCGACGCCCACACTGATTTTGTCGCGATTCTGCGCGATTACCGCCGCGCACTCGCAGACTGCGTCGTGCACTGCTTCACCGATACCGCGGCGGCGCTCGATGACTATATCGCGCTCGACTGCTACATCGGCATCACCGGTTGGATTTGCGACGAGCGCCGCGGCAAGCATCTGTTCGACGCAGTCAAACGCATTCCGGCGGAGCGCCTGCTGATCGAGACCGACGCGCCTTATCTGCTGCCGCGCACGGTCAAACCGCATCCGAGCCATCGCCGCAACGAGCCCGCATTCCTGCCCTGGGTGCTGCGCAGTATCGCAGCGGCGCGTGGTGACGACGAGAAGACGCTGGCCACCGTAACGACTGCAAATGCGCGGCGATTTTTCCGCCTGCCGCAACCTCAGCCGGGCTGATCGCCGTTTTCGTCGATATCCGGCTCCGCGCCAGCATCGCCAAATACCGGCTGCGCCTGCTCCGCTGGCAATGCCTCGACGCCGCGCAGCTTGCGTTCGATCGCGCGCGTACGCGTCTCGGCGTTGCCGATGGTGTTCGTCGCTTCCTCAAGTTTCTTTTTGGTCTTGGCGAGTATGTCGCCGAATTTTCCGAACTCTGTCTTCACCGCACCGAGCACGGTCCACACTTCGCTGGAACGCTTTTCGATTGCCAGCGTGCGGAAACCCATCTGCAGGCTGTTCAGCACCGCGGTGAGCGTGGTCGGTCCAGCAACGGTCACGCGATACTCGCGCTGCAGCAGCTCGCCGAGACCGGGACGGCGCAGCACTTCGGCGTAGAGTCCTTCAGTCGGCAGGAACATGATTGCGAAGTCGGTGGTCTGCGGCGGATCGAGATATTTATCGCGGATGCTGCGCGCTTCGAGCTTGATGCGCGTCTCCAATTGCCGCCCCGCTTCCTCGACACCAGCGGCGTCGGCACGCTCTTGTGCATCCAACAGGCGCTCATAATCCTCACGCGGAAACTTGGCGTCGATCGGCAGCCAGACGGTGCCGCCATCGCTATCGCGACCGGGTAGACGGATCGCATATTCGACGCGCTCGCTGCTACCGCGCCGCGTCGCCACGTTCTGCTCATATTGCTGCGGCGTCAGTACCTGTTCGAGCAGATTGCCGAGCTGGACTTCGCCCCAGATGCCGCGCGTCTTCACGCCGGTGAGCATGCGGTTGAGATCACCGACGCCGGCCGCCAGCGTCTGCATTTCACCGAGCCCGCGATGCACCTGCTCCAACCGGTCACTAACCAGTTTGAACGACTCGCCAAGCCGTTGTTCGAGCGTCGCATGCAGCTTCTCATCGACGGTACGACGCATTTCTTCGAGCTTGGCGGCGTTATCGGTCTGCAATTCGCGCAGCCGGGTCTCCACGCTGCCGCGCAGTTCCAGCATGCGTTGCGCTTGCGCCTCTGTCAGCACGCTCAGCTGGCGCACCAGTGTGTCGCCGAACTGTTGCAGCGCCTGAGCGGATTCACTGCGGCCGCCGCGCGCGTCGGCGAGCATGGCCTGCATGCGCTCATCGATGAGTCGCGTCGCCGCATCGAGGCGCTGTGCGAAGGCTTCGAGCTGGGCGGCAAGCAGTTTACCGAGCGTGTCGTTCTGCGTAGCCAGTGTCTGGCCGAATTGTGTCAACGATGCGCTCAGTTCCTGGCGCTGGCGGCCCGCCAGTTCGGAATACTCGCGACGCGACTGTGCGATTTCGTCACGCAGAACTCTTTCTATCCTGTCGGCGCTGGCGGCCCCGGTATCGATTTTCGTGCGCAAACCAAGCGCGGCCCAGGCCGCGACAATGGCCGCAAGGGCGCCGGCAAACGCCAGTCCAGTGATTAATACAAGTGTCATTCGCGGATGTTATCGCGTTGCCGTGCAGGAGCGCCGACTACTTTTTGGATATTGTGATTCAATAGGATCTTCGGCCCTACTTGATCCAGATCAATAAGTTTGCACGGGATGACGCCGAAAATGCCAGGGAGTCCCAGGGTTCACGGGAGAAGGGCGCATGACAGCCACAGATCAGGCATCTCAACCAATTGCTTATGACGATTACGCCATCCGCGGCTTTGCCGTGATGACGGTCGTCTGGGGCATTGTCGGCATGCTCGTCGGCATATGGATTGCGGCGGAATTATTGTGGCCGCAGCTGAATTTCGACATTCCCTACATTACCTATAGCCGTTTGCGACCGTTGCACACGAACGCAGTGATTTTCGCGTTCGGCGGCTGCGCGTTGTTCGCGACCAGCTACTGGTGCGTACAACGTACCTGCCGCGCACCGCTGTTCCTGCCGGCACTTGCGAACTTCACATTCTGGGGTTGGCAGGCAGTCATCGTCGCGGCCGCCATTACGCTTCCGCTGGGCATCACTCAGGGCAAGGAATACGCCGAACTGGAATGGCCGATCGATATTTTGATCGCGATCGTGTGGGTGTCTTACGCGATCGTCTTCTTCGGCACCATCGTCAAGCGCAAGGTGTCGCACATTTACGTCGCGAACTGGTTCTATGGCAGCTTCATCCTCACGGTCGCGGTGCTGCACATCGTCAACAGCGCTGCGATTCCCATCAGCCTGTGGAAATCGTATTCCGCTTACGGTGGTGCCACCGACGCGATGGTGCAATGGTGGTATGGCCACAACGCGGTCGGCTTTTTCCTCACTGCCGGCTTCCTCGGCATGATGTATTACTTCGTGCCGAAGCAAGCGGGGCGTCCGATCTATTCGTATCGCCTTTCAATCGTGCACTTCTGGTCGTTGATCGCGGTGTACATGTGGGCAGGTCCGCATCATTTGCATTACACAGCCCTGCCGGACTGGGTGCAGTCGCTCGGCATGGTGTTCTCACTGATTCTGCTGGCGCCGAGTTGGGGCGGCATGATCAACGGCGTCATGACGCTGTCGGGCGCTTGGTATAAGTTGCGCGAGGATCCGATCCTGAAGTTCATGATCGTCTCGCTGTCGTTCTACGGCATGGCGACCTTCGAAGGTCCGATGATGTCGATCAAGACCGTCAATGCGTTGTCGCACTACACCGACTGGACCATCGGCCACGTGCACGCCGGCGCGCTGGGCTGGGTCGGTATGATTTCCATCGGCTCGATGTACGCACTCATTCCGCGTCTCTACAACCGCCCGCAGATGTACAGCATTCCCGCGATCAATCTGCACTTCTGGCTCGCCACTGTTGGCGTGGTTATGTACATCACCGCGATGTGGATCGCCGGCGTCATGCAGGGTCTGATGTGGCGCGCGACAAACCCGGACGGAACCTTGACCTACAGCTTTATCGAATCGCTGAAAGCGACCTATCCGTTCTACGCGTTGCGCCTGGCCGGAGGACTGGTCTATTTCTCGGGGATGCTGGTGATGGCCTGGAACGTGTGGAAGACCATCGCCACACCGCGTCCGCAACCTGCAATCAACATTGCGGAGGCGCGCGCATGAACCACGAAACCATCGAGAAAAACATTGGCTTGATGGCGGTGTTGACTGTCGCCGCGATCAGCTTCGGCGGCCTGGTCGAAATCATTCCACTGATGAACGATGCATCCGCAACCAAACCGATGCCCGGCATGCAGGTACGCACCGCGCTCGAAACCGCGGGACGCGATGTTTATGTCCGCGAGGGTTGCTACAACTGCCATTCGCAGATGATCCGCTCGCTGGCGGAGGAAGTGTTGCGCTACGGCCCTGTGTCCGAGGCCGGCGAGTCGGTCTGGGATCACCCGTTTCAGTGGGGCTCCAAGCGCACCGGTCCGGATCTGGCGCGGGTTGGCGGCCGCTATAGCGACGAATGGCAGCGCATCCATCTCAACAATCCGCGCGATGTCGTACCGGAATCGAACATGCCGGGCTTCCCGTGGCTGGCCGACCAGCAGTTCCCACCGGGGGAAGTGCCGTCGATGATGAAAGCATTGAGGCTTGTCGGCGTACCCTATACCGATGCGCAGATCGCGAGTGCCGACGCCGACGTCGCCGGCAAGACGAAAATGGACGCGCTGATCGCTTTCCTGCAATCACTCAAACTTCCGACTCCGCCGGCGGCGCCTGTAGCCGTGGGGAGCATGAAATGATCAGCGGCATCGTCACGCTCATCGCGCTGTTGAGCTTCCTCGGCGTTGCCGTATGGGCCTATTCACAACGCAATCGCGAGCGTTTCGACGAAGCTTCGCGGCTGCCGCTCAGCGACGATGGCGATACGCACGCAGACATCGGCAAGCAGGACAAGGCTCAGTCCCAGGAACTGCCTCCTTGCTGCCGCGGAGAACACCCATGAACCTGAGCCCGTTCTGGCATTGGTGGGTTGTCGTCATCACTGTCGGTACGATGGCGGGCTGCCTGTGGCTGCTGTTCGCGAACTCGCGCGGCACGCCCGGCGACAGCACCGATCACGTCTGGGACGACGATCTGCGCGAGTACAACAATCCATTGCCGCTGTGGTGGCGCAACCTGTTCTTGATCACGATCATCTTCAGTGCCGGCTACCTGCTGGTATATCCAGGCCTCGGCAACTTTGCCGGACAGTTCGGCTGGACTCAGCGCTCTGAATTGCGGGATAACTTCGCCAAGCTGGAAGCCGAGCGCGATGCGATGTATGCACGGCTGAAAGATAAGGATCTGATGGCCCTGTCGAAAGAGCCTTCGGCGCTGGCGCTTGGCCATGCCGTGTTCATGAACAACTGCGCGGGCTGTCACGGCGCCGACGCGAAAGGCGCGATCGGCTTCCCCAATCTGACCGATGACGATTGGCTATACGGCGGCGAGCCCGACACCATCGTGCAAACCATCACCAACGGCCGTCGCGGCGTGATGCCTCCCTTCAAGAGCGCGCTCAACGACGATCAGCTCAACGCCCTGCTCGACTTCGTGCCGTACTGGTCGGATCCGAAGCTCGACGCGGCGAAACGCGAACGCGGCACGCAGCAGTTCGCGCAGACCTGCGCGCCTTGCCACGGTGGCGACGGCAAGGGCATGCAGGTGCTCGGTTCCGCGAATCTCACCGACGACATCTGGCTTTATGGCGGCAGCCGCGAACGAGTGCGCGAGACAATCCTGAACGGGCGCAGCGGCGCCATGCCGGCATGGCAGAACACGCTGTCGCCGGATGAAATCCGCGTCGTCGCCGCCTACGTTTATAACCTGTCGCACAGTGGACAGCTCTGATGAGCGACGCCGGACATGAGCACCATAGTGTCGAAGAAGCGGCAGCGATCGTCGCTACCGCATTGCGCCGCGGTCTCGGCGAGCGGCCACGGCTGCGGCGTACCAGCGCCGTAGCTTGGTCCGCGTTTCTTGGTGCCTGCGCAATGATGGCCGCAGGCATGCTGTTACCTGAAGATTGGTTGACGACACCAGTCGGCTTCGAGCGCCTTGCGTTCGCCTTTCTGGTGTCGTGGTTGTTGTCGCTGATCCCTGCGATCGCGGCCGCCATGCTGGCGTTGCCGCACACTGAAAAACCCGCTTCCGACCAAAAGGGCGACGGCGCAAAGCGATGAACGTGCGCGCTGAACCGCAGCCACCGCAACGGAACCCGAGCGAGCAGGTCCTGCTCTATCACTCTGCCGCGAAAATCCAGCCGCGCTCAATCTGGGACCGCTACGCCAAACTGCGCGTCGGCGCGATGCTGGCACTGCTCGGCCTTTATTACGGCCTGCCATGGATCTATCTGAGCGGTCATCCCGCAGTCTGGTTCGATCTGCCGGCGCGCCGCTTTCATATCTTCACGCTGACGCTGGTGCCGCAGGATCTGATCCTGCTGACCGGCCTGCTACTGATCGCGGCACTGACACTGTTTTTTTTCACCACGCTCGGCGGACGCCTGTGGTGCGGTTACGCTTGTCCGCAAACGGTGTGGACCGAAGCATTTTTGTGGATGGAGCAGCTCTGCGAAGGCGATCGCTACGATCGCATGAAACTCGACCGCTCGCCGCTGAACACCAACAAGCTGCTGCGCCGCGGCGCCAAACATGTGCTGTGGATCGTGTTCGCGTTGTGCACGGGCATCACCTTCGTCGCCTACTTCATTCCGGCGCGTGAGTTGTTCGGCAGTATCGTTCAGGGCGATGTCGATGGCTGGCCGGTGTTTTGGGCGATTTTCTACGGCTTCGCAACCTGGGGCAATGCTGGCTTCATGCGTGAACAGGTGTGCAAGTATATGTGTCCCTACGCGCGCTTCCAGAGCGCGATGTTCGATCGCGACACCCTCATCATCGCCTACGACGAAAAGCGCGGCGAGCCGCGCAAAACCACGGCGAAGAAGGAAGGCAAAGCCGCCGGCGATTGCATCGATTGCTCGATGTGCGTACAGGTGTGCCCCGTCGGCATCGACATTCGCAAGGGCCTGCAATATGAGTGCATTGCCTGCGCCGCTTGCGTGGATGCCTGCAACACGGTGATGGATTCCGTCGACAAGCCGCGTGGCTTGATCCGTTATACCAGCGCGAACCACGATGTCAGCGGCAAATTCCGCATGCTGCGGCCGCGCGCGATCGGCTACGGCGTGGTCTGGACGCTCGCCATCGTCGGCTTTCTGATACTGCTCGCGCATCACACGCTGGTGCGTGTCGATGTGTTGCGTGACCGCCACGCGCTCTACCGCGAGCATGCCGACGGCGCGATCGAAAACATCTACACGCTGAAGGTGACGAACGAAGACAGTAACCCACACCGCTTCATCATCAAAGCTCACTTTGGCGATGGCACCCGCCTGATCGCCGCCCCATCGAGCTTTGACGTGCAACCGTCGGAAACTACAGCCACGACGGTGTCGCTAAGCACCCCGCCGCGCGCGGCCGGTGCCACACCCCTGCCGATGATCGAAGCGGTATCCATCGAACTTGAGGCTGAGGACGATTCCCACATTGAATATACGCGCGCCGCGCGTTTCCTGACCGGAGGCTCCCAATGAACAAGCAATCCAACCGTCGCCGCGCGTTGTCGCTGGAACTGATTCTGGTGGTGGCGTTGCCTTTAATCTCCATCATCGCCAGTTCGACCTCGGCGTATCTTGCCTATGTGAAGGGATTCACCGCACTGCCAGAAATTCCGGCAAGCGCGCAGCGCCATGGCTGACACATAAGCTGATGGCCGCCGCACGCGAATGGGAGGTCTTCGACCGCGACGACCTGCGCGACGCGATCGGTCCGCTGCGCCATGGCAGCGTCGAGGCGCGGATCGCGCTCGACAACATGCACTGTGCGAACTGCGTCGCTCGCGTCGAGAAACTGCTGACCCGCGAACCCGTCGATGACGTGCGAGTGAACCTCGCCGCGGGCACGGTCAGCTTCCGCTGGAATCCGGAAAACACGAAACTGTCGCGCCTGCTGGATGCCCTCGACGCCGCTGGCTTCGCGCCGCGCGTCCTCGCACACGAAAACACATCCGCCAACGCAGTCGCCGCGCGTCGCATGCAACTCGCGCGCATCGGCGTCGCTACCATCTGCGCAATGCAGGTCATGATGCTGGCGTGGCCCACCTACTTCAACAGCAATGTCGATCCCGACATTCTGCGGCTGTTGCGCTGGGCACAGTTTGTCATCGCCACACCGGGCGTACTGTGGGCCGGCTGGCCATTCTTCGAAAACGCCGCACAGGCGCTGCGCGCGCGCGCGCTGAACATGGACGTGCCAGTCGCGCTCGCACTCGCCGTCGCCTTTGCGACCTCCGCTGTGCGCACGCTGCGCGGCAACGGTGATCTCTACTTCGACACCGCGACGATGTTCGTGTGGTTCCTGATGGTCGGTCGCTTCCTCGAGAGCCGCACGCGGGCGATCGCGGGCGAACGCATGCGCCTGCTTGCGGGAGGCCGCGCGCTGACTGCGCAGCGCCGCTGCGGCAACACGGTCGAGCGCGTGCCCATCGGCGCGCTCGCCGTCGGCGACGAAATCATCGTCGCGCCCGGTGAATCGCTGCCCGCCGACGGCACTCTGCTGGACGCGACCGGAGAACTCGACGAATCACTATTGACCGGCGAATCGCGTCCGGTGCTGCGCCGCGCCGGCGACGCGGTGCTCGCCGGCAGTCTGTACGTCGGTGACGCACCGCTGCTGTTGCGCGCATCGCGGGTCGGCGTCAGCACCACGCTTGCGCGGATCACACAGCTGCTCGACCACGCGCAGACACAAAAACCAAAACTGCAATTGTTTGCGGATCGCATCGCCGGCCATTTCGTGCTTGCGGTTCTGGTCTGCGCCGCGATCGGCGCCATCCTCGCGTGGCCACGTGGAATCGACCGCGCCATCGAAGTCGCGCTCGCCGTGATGGTGGCGAGCTGTCCATGCGCGCTCTCGCTGGCGGTGCCGGCGGCATGGGCGGCGGCGACCTCGCGTCTGGCCACGCGCGGCGTGCTCGTCGCCAACGCGCAGGGGCTGGCGCGGCTGCCGGAAATCGACACCGTCCTTGTGGACAAAACCGGAACGCTGACGCGCCCGCAGTTCGCGCTGCGCCGTGTCGAGGCACTGTCTGATCGCAGCAGCGAAGAGTGTCTTGCCATCGCCGCCGCACTCGAAAGAGGCGGTGTGCATCCAATTGCGCAGGCTTTCGCGGCACAGCCGGCAACATTGATTGCAAACGATATCCATCACATTGCAGGCGCGGGCATCATTGGCAACGTCGCAGGTCGGCGCTACTGGCTAGGCGCCGCGGAGCGAGCGCCGGTTCCAGCCGCCGTTGCCAATACCGACGAACCCGAATGCACTCACATCATTCTCACTGACGATTCACGGGCGCTGGCACGCTTTGCTCTGGCGGCGGAAGTGCGTCCTGAAGCGGCGGAAACTATTGCTGATCTGCAACGTGAAGGTCTCGAAGTCGAGCTGTTGACCGGGGATGCCGAGGCGGCGACGCTGCCGCTGGTGACCGCCCTCGGCATCGACCGCTATGCCACGCGGCAGACACCTACAGACAAGCTCGCGCGATTGCGCACGCTGCAACGGGAAGGACATGTCGTGCTCGCCGTCGGCGACGGCCTCAACGATGCGCCGTTCCTTGCCGCCGCTGACGTGTCCGCCGCACTGCCGCACGGCGCCGCGGTGACGCAGGCACATGCGGACCTGCTACTGCTCGGTGAATCCCTCGCGGGTTTGCGGCTGGCGCGCGACGTAGCGCGACAAGCGAATCGGCGCATGCGCGAAAATTTTGCCTGGGCGCTGGGTTACAACATTGTCGTGCTGCCGCTGGCGATGGCCGGTGTGTTGCATCCATGGCTGGCCGCCGCCGGCATGTCGCTGTCGTCGCTGCTGGTGGTCGGCAATGCATTGCGTCTGGGCATGCCAGCGCCGGCGGCGAACGACGGAGCAAGATGATGGCGAGCCTTTATCTGTTGATTCCGCTGGGCGTGCTCGTCGTCGCCGTTGCGATCGGCGTGTTTCTATGGGCCGCGCGTAGCGGTCAGTTCGACGCGCTCGATCAGCAGCAGCGGCGCTTGCCCGACGACGAACCCTAGGGCAGTTAGCAAACCCCAATTCCATCTCATCCGAAAGCCAAAAATAAGGAGAGCAAGCATGATTTCCCCCAAAACCCTTCGCGACACGTTGACCGACAAACACAGAACACTTTCGGAGCGCCTTGAGCGCGTGAACCACGACCGCATGCGTGTCGCCGGCCCAGTGGCCGCTGATTTCGAAGAGCAAGCGGTTGAAGTGCAGAATGACGAAGTCATCGACCGCATCGCATCTGCGACCGAATCCGAGCTTGCACAGATCACGCGTGCACTGGCGCGCCTCGACGCCGGGAAGTTCGGCGTCTGTGAATGTTGCGGTGCCGACATCGGTGCCGCACGCCTGCGCGCCGCGCCGGAAGCAACGCTATGCACGGTCTGTGCGATGAACCCCACCACACGCTGACCGCGCTGGAACATGTGGATTCCGGGTGGTGCGCTCACCGTGCCTGCGCTGTTCGCAGCAGGCGCTGCCAGCAGCGTGCATTGCGCGCTGATGTGCGGTTCGCTGGGCGCCCTGCAGAGCCAACTGCGCGGCAGCGTTTCCGCGCCGCGCGCGCTTGCCGTAGTCCATCTGGGTCGCATTTGCAGCTACGGCGCACTCGGCGCGCTCGCCGGTAGTGCCGGCGCGCGCCTGATTGGTCTCTTACCGGACGCGAACGCCGGACGCTGGCCGCAGGGCCTCGCTGCCGCAGTACTGATGATCTTGGGAATCCAGCAGATTGTGCGTACGGCATCGCGCCGCGGAAGTCGCCCGGGCTGCTGCATTCCGCAGGTTGCGACATCTTCTGAACGCTGGCCACCGTCGCTGCGGCTTTTTGCGCGCGGCGCCGCCTGGGGGTTGATGCCATGCGGGTTGCTGTATTCGATGGTGTTACTTGCGGCGTTCTCGCGCAACGCCGTTGGCGGCGCGCTATTCCTGTCCGCGTTCGCCGCCGGCTCCGCACCACTGCTTGCTCTCGCCGGGTTCACTGGTGCGTGGCGACCATCGCAGCGGCATCTCACCCGTCTTGCCGGCGCGGCAATGATCAGTTTGGGCGGATTAACCCTTGCAGCCCTTGCCGATCCGGCAGCGGCGCGGATCGCCGCGTGGTGCCAAACCGGACCGTAAGCCTGCTACCAAATGCGTTGCCAGCAGCTGACCTCACGCCGCCAGTTGCCGCTCGATCATCCTGGTAACCAGCTCAGGTCTCATCTTCTTGCGCGATGGGTCTTCTATTCCGTCGGAAAGGTAGTA
This sequence comes from uncultured Salinisphaerales bacterium, assembly GCA_964581385.1. Taxonomy (GTDB): domain Bacteria; phylum Pseudomonadota; class Gammaproteobacteria; order Nevskiales; family Nevskiaceae; genus CAZOOK01. The sequence goes on along the minus strand of CAZOOK010000026.1, from coordinate 43,132 downwards.
GCCCTCGGTGAATACGCGCATGGCGCTACTTTTGCCGATGACGCGCGACATTTTCGTAAATACGCGCACGAACGCAGCTTTTTTATCGGCCGGCGCCGGAAAAGCAGCGTCTTCCATCGCTGCGCGCTGCTGGTCGTAACCGTTGAGCAGGTATGCGCCCGGCATGCCGAACTCCTTGAGCGCGGCAATGACCGGTTCCACGAGTGCAGGATCGGCAGCGAGCAGCGCCTTCACGCGCTCTTCGTAAAACATCTCGTGGCGTTTCTCGTCTTTCGACAGCAGTAACTCGATGCGAGCCAGCGTCGGTTCCTGTGTGCGCTGGGCATGGTGTTTGTAAAACTCCGAGGTGACGAATTCCTGCATCGTGGTGCTGGCGACCAGCTGCACCGGCATGTAGTGCGCCGGAATACCCCAGTTGGTGAGGCTGGTCTGCCGCACGGTCTCGACTTCGCCGTCAAGGGCACGCTGCGTCAGGATTTCGATCTCTTTCAATCGAGCCCCTTCTTCCTCGGACGTCGATCCTTCGCTCTGCTTCGCCGCCACGGCGATGCGCACCTTGGTCAGAAAATCGCGGAGCACGTAATAGTGCTTCCACTCTTCCTGGCCCCACATCATGAGAAAGTCACAGGCGTCCTGGTCAGCCTGGAAATACCGGAGCAGGTTGGCGACGTAGTCAGGATTGTTGCTTTCGACGAGCATAGTCGTCTCGAGCACCTGAATATCGTTGGGCGTCAGCTTGTCCAGCTGGATATTCGTCCACGGCATATCCAGAAACTCTGAGAGACTCCAACTGACGCGCTCATGCGTCCGATAGAAGGTGACGACCTGTTGCTGGCTTGGAATCGTGCGATGACCGGTCGGCGGCAACGCGGGTTGATTCCCAGTAAAAGGAAACGAAAGCTTCTTCGCAAGCACGGACATCGAAATTCTCCCCCAACCTTAAAGTTGCAACTCTTACGCGCCTTTCGCGCGTCGCCGCTTATGAGTGCGGCGATAGATATTTCTATGCGGAGAGTGCGGCAAGCACAGCGCAGTAGTCAAGACCACGGTCAATAATATTTCTGAAGACATGCCGCATGTAACTAAAATTCATATTAAAACAATATGTTGATGTTGATATCGCCCTACGCTCCCCGCTCGACGCTCGGCGTTTCCGCTTGCACGCGCGCATAGCGCTTTCGCAGTTCGACCAGATCCATATGGCGAGCCAGCTCATCGAGGAAGCCATCCGGCTTAACAATCAGAACATCGGTGCTGACGTCGCGCAGCAGGCTGTCCGCCGTGCTGCCGAACAACAGCCGGTTCCAGCCACTGTGATAGCTGGAGCCGATGACGACCAGGTCAGCTGCGAGTTCCTTCGTGGCCTGCCGGATCGCCTCAGCCGGTTCGCCGAAATAGCGATGCTGCTTTTCCGGCGGGAACGGATAGCTGCTCATCAACTTTTCAAAAGCCTCGCGATGCGCATGATTGACAAGATCATAGATCGCCGGCGTGTAAGCAACGGCGTCGCTTTCGATCGGCATATAACTGAACACGGAAACGACGTCCAGCGCGGTTTCGGCGATGCGTGACAACTCGAATGCCGCACTCAGGATGCGGTCGTTGAGCTGCGGACCGCGCTGTGATGCGGTGGCCACTTGCACAGCGGCGACCATATTGCGCGGCACCGGCGCCGCGTCGGGACGTACGAACATCAGCGTGGCAGGGGCAAGCCGCGACAGGCGCCAATCCAGCGGTGACAGATGCAGGCGTGGCGGCGTGTGTTTGTCATAGGGCACGTCTTTGACGACGAGATCGGCGCCAATCTCAAGCATCTTGCCGAGAATCGCTTCGTATGCGACTGGTGCCCATACGACATCGCATTCGACGCGCAATTCCGGTCCGGCAATCGCCGCCGCCTGCTCGGCAAGCCAAGTCATGCGCTGCTTGATGTATTCGCTTTCGGCGAGCTGCGCGACTTCGGTACCGACCATGGTGCGGGCGGCATCGATCAGTTCGTGGTACGCAAACAAGCACAGATGCAAGCCGGCGCCGCAGCGGCGCGCGAGTTCTACGCCGCGGTAAAACGCCGGGGTCAGCCGCCGCTCTGGGCTGACGATTACAAGGATGGTCTTGTATGCGGTCATGGCTCTGCTCTCCATATGCCAAGTCTGTTGAAAACTAACGACAACAACTTTGACATTGCGTTGCCGCCCAGAAGGGCGCCGTGGCGGAACCTTAAAGCGCGACGCGGAGTAGTGCAACGCCGCCATGTGTGGTGGCGGATGAGCGCAACAAACACTGAACCCATCCGCGGTCCAACACGGTCACTTCCTTATGTGACCAACTCCCGGACGATTGATAGCTCCAAACCCTTGCAATTCGTCCCTCTTTGATTCGCACTCGCGCACACCCGATCTCTGCACGAAATGGAAAAATTAATGCACTTTCGACCGGCGCGAAACCGTCTGTTGCGCCGCCGACGCGTAAGTCTGCAAGGTGGCGAGATCGATCAATTCCACTTCGGCGCCATGCACCGCGATGATCCCGGCGCTCTGTAGTTTGGAGAACATTCGCGACACAGTTTCCGTGGCAAGGTCAAGAAATTTGCCGATATCGGCGCGCGACATCGGCAGCATCACCGCCATCTTCGCGGCGCCAGACACACCACCAGACTTGGGCAATTTGCGCGCGTGTCCGAGCAGGAATGCCGCAAGGCGTTGTTCGGCAGTGCAACGCTCCAGATACAGCAAGCGATGCAGGCGCTGGATTTCGCGGCCGACGCCCCCAAGCACGGCTTGCCGGAACGAAAGGGATTCAGCGGACCGGCCGTGGATTGCCGATATCGGCAACCGACAGACTTCCGTGACGGCGATTGCGACCGCCGAGCTCTGGAACGTACCGGTGGCCACCGCATCGATCCCAACCACGTCGCCGGGCAGATGAAAACCCACAATCTGCTCTTCGCCGTCCGCCGTCAGGTGGTAAGTCTTCACGGCGCCGCTGCGCACAATGTAAATCTGCTCGACCTTATCGTCCACAGAGTACAGATGCTTGCCGCGCGCGAAAATGTCGAGGACCGGCAGCGATTCCCCGTGACGGTTGCAGATCGCCCCGTCCAAAGCGGCTCCAAAACAACTTTCGGCTCGCATGCAGTTCGAACAGCGGAAGATCGAGATATTGCTAAGTTCTGCAGCGGTGGGAGCGGCATCGAACATAGCACACCTCGTATAGTTGTCTTTATGAGGGCGATATTTTCGGAAGAATGGCGCGCCGCGCCTATTCGGTTATCCACGTAACCGATTGTGGAAACTACGTATAGGGCTTGACAGCTACCAATACCGCCCTTGTTAATAAAGAATGGCGTTCAAAGCGAACCGTGGCGAACGCTATTGCTCGCCAGCGCCGCTTCGACTGCAGACTTCAATGCTTCATCCTGGAACGGCTTGATCAGCAGCGCGGCGATACCGCAGCGGCGGACGCGTTCGATCTGCGTCGACTCGGGAATCGCGGTGATCGCCACGGCGGGTATCTTCGAACCTCGTGTGCGCAGGTTTTCCAAGAGGTCGGCACCACTCATCCCCCGCATGTGCAGATCGGTGATCAGGCACGCACACTGCGTAGCGGCCGGCGCAGCGAGAAATTCCCGCGCGCTGCCGAATGCTTCGCACTGCCAGCCATAGGAACGCAGTAGGGCTTTGATGGCCACGCGCACCCCTTCGTCATCTTCAACAACGCAGAGCAGCGGTGCCGGTGGAACCGATTTTCGATGAGCATCCATTGAACAAGTAGACAAGAGTGCTTTTCCGTCGGTATTGATCTAAATCATTGGTGCGATGCGATAGACGCTTGCACCAACTCCGCGACAGAACGCACTCCCATCTTGTCCATCACGCGCCGGCGGTGAACTTCAACCGTGCGTTCGCTGATATCGAGGTCGCTGGCGATCACCTTATTGGCCTTACCAGCGACAATTAGATTCATTACGTCGCGCTCACGCGCAGAGAGTCGCTCATAGCGCTGGCAATATTCCTCCGCAGCTTGCCGACTTTTGCGCTGCTTACGATCAAGCTCCAGCGCCTGCTGCACGCGTTCGAGCAGTAGCTGGTCGTTGAAAGGCTTTTGCAGAAAATCCACGGCGCCGTGCTTCATCGCGCGTACCGCCATCGGTACGTCGGCGTGGCCGGTCAGCATGATGACCGGCAGATGGATTCCGCGTTCGCGCAATTTTTCCTGGAGCTCCAGTCCGCTGATGCCGGGCATGCGCACATCGAGCAGGAGACAACCGCCAATGGCAGGATCGTAGCCTGCGATGAACGCGATCGCGCTGGAGTAGGTGCACGAAGCCAGACCGGCGGAGCGCAGTAGAAGCGCGATGCCGCTGCGCACGGCATCGTCGTCGTCGACCACAAAAACGACGGGGATGCTCTTCATCAGGCGGCAGACTCCACGGGAATTTCGAACAGGAACACCGCACCGCCCTCTGGGCACCGCTCGGCCCAGATGCGACCACGATGAGACTGGACGATCGAACGGCAGATCGATAAACCCTGTCCGAGCCCCTGCGGTTTGGTCGTGAAATAGGACTGGAACAGTTTCTGCTCCTCGCCTTCGGGAAAACCCGCGCCGCAATCCCGAACGCTTACGCCGACCTGCATTGGCGCAGAAGCGACGGTCCAGGTGCGAATCAACAGGCGACGCTGGTCATCGAGAACCGTCTCCATTGCTTCAATCGCGTTGCGGACCAGATTGACCAGCACCTGTTCGATCTGAATCTGATCGAACAGAACAGTCGGCATGTGCTGATCGAGTTCAAGCGTCACTTGCACTTTGGCATGCGTCAGCTCGTATGCGACCAACCCCAGTGTCTCGCGGACGGTGGTATTGAGATCGCCGGGCTTGTACTCGGCATCACCCTTGAGCATAAAACGCCGCAGGCGGCGAACAATATCGGCCGCGCGTTCCCCCTGCCGCGCGATCTGTTGCAGGGATTCGCCGATCAGATGAGCATCGGCATCGCCCCCCTTGAGCATGCGCAGGCAAGCCTGTGCATGCATGATGATCGCCGTCAGTGGCTGATTGACTTCGTGCGCAAGGCCGGTCGCGAGATCGCCGACCGACACCAGCCGCGAAACATGCGCCAGTTCTTTCAGCCGCAACTGGCTCTCGGCCTGCGCCGATTTACGCTCACTGATATCACGGGTAATGCCAGTGAACAGGCGTCGGTCGGGCAGAAACACCTCGCCGATCGCGAGATCCATCGGAAATGTGGTGCCATCCTTGCGCAGGCCGACAACCTCGCGGCCTATGCCGATAATTTTCGCGGCGCCGGTGGCAACGTAGCGATGGATGTAACCATCGTGCTCATCCCGGAACGGCGACGGCATCAGCATGCTGATGTTGCGACCGGCGACTTCTCGCTCCAAGTAGCCGAACATCCTCTCCGCAGCGCGATTGAAGGTTTCGATGATGCCGCGTTCATTGATCGTGATGATGCCGTCGACCGCGGTGTCGAGAATCGCTCGATAACGCTCCAGCGACTCGATCAGCTCGTGGGCGATGTGCAGATCTTCCTGATTTTGCGGATTCACGGACAAGGAACACAGGATTCAGAATTAGCACTTATCGTAACAGGCGGACTTTACAGATCACTTTCGACACCGCGGCGCGCGGTGCCCGGCTGGCGATTCGGCAAGCAATGGGTATCGACCGCTATCAGGAGTTGACCGTATTCATCCGCACAGACTGTCACGTTTATCGCGCGGAAGGCTTCGCGAAGTGAGCGGATGCCTGCTGATTAGGCGTGCGTGCGGCGCCGGTGCTTACGCGCAAATGCGAGCAGGAATTCCATCTGATCGGCCAGAATGCGGCGGTTTGAGAGGATCAGGTATTCCGCGAGATTCGGCGTGTACGGCACAGCAAGCAGCTTCATGCCTGCCTCTTCCGGCGTACGGTCGTCCTTGCGCTGGTTGCAGGAACGGCACGCGGTGACACAGTTTTCCCAGATACCTTCGCCGCCGCGCGAAGCAGGCATCACATGGTCGCGCGTCAGCTCGTGCGTCGGAAACTGCTGGCCGCAATACAGGCAGAGATTGTGATCGCGCTGGAACAGCGTGCGATTGGTCAGCAGCGGCGCACTGCCGTCGTAGCGGCGCGAGCGATCGGTAACCGCGATGATGGAACCGATCTCGACAGCCGAGCGCATGCCCGTGGCGGCGTTGATGCCACCCAGAATTACGAACCTTCCCTCACCGGCTTCCCAGCAGACGCGGTCGCGCGCGTACAGCGTTACCGCAGTCTGCCAGCGAATCCAGCCAACAGGGAGTCCGCCTACGTCCAGCTTGAGGATCGACGGAATCATTCGCTAAATCTATCGCAAATCAGAAAAATGCACACGTTCCGGGCGCTTAGCGCAGGATGCTCGCGCATCGTTATAATTAGATTAAGCCATACGACACACCGCATGTGCTTGAATCGGTGCGGAAGAATCGCCTTTCAGAGTGCGACATGCGGCCACCGAAAAATCAGCGGCGGCGACGATCCGCACGCAGCGCCTCAGCGGAGTCCTCACCATGCGCATCCTGCACACCATGCTACGAGTCGGCAATCTCGATCGCTCTATCGATTTCTACACGCGCGTGCTTGGCATGCAGCTCCACTCCCGGCGCGACTATCCGGACGGCAAATTCACGCTGGCATTTCTACATTACGCGGATGTGGCGGACGGCGCGGAAATCGAACTGACGCACAACTGGGGCGTCGAAAAATATGAGCTCGGCGGCGGCTTCGGCCATGTTGCCGTCGAAGTCGATGACGCTTACGCCGCCTGTGAGCGCGTGAAATCGCTCGGCGGCAAGGTCACGCGCGAAGCGGGGCCAATGAAGCACGGAACAAGCGTGATCGCGTTCGTCGAGGACCCAGACGGCTACAAGATCGAGTTCATTCAGCGCGGATCGCGGAAAATCTGAAGACGACCCAGCAGCCTGTCGGACTTGGGTAATCGTCGCGAGGGTTTGGGCGCGTGAGGCGAAAAAAGTGCGCGCCTGAGAAGAATATCGGGTCATATTTGACGAAGGCGCGCGCGGTTTTCGTCCACGTGCCCGAAGTCGCAGCAGATCATCCCAAGTCCGACGGGCTGCTAAATTGGCCAGCGATGGCGCGAATGCGGCAAAATCACGCGCAATTCGCAGACGGATGCCGCTGTGTCCCCCGAACAACTCAAAGCCCTGATCCGCGACGTTCCCGATTTCCCGAAGCCGGGCATTCTGTTCCGCGATATCACACCGCTGCTGGGCAACGCCAAGGCTTTCGATGCCGCCATTGGCCGTCTTGCCGACAGTGTCCAGGCATTCGGCAGTGACGGGCTGGTGGCGATCGAATCGCGCGGCTTCCTGTTCGGCGCGGCGGTCGCACAGCGACTCAAGCTGCCGCTGCAGATCGTGCGCAAACCCGGCAAGCTGCCGTCGAAAACCGCGGGCATCTCCTATGCGCTCGAATATGGTAGCGATCGCGTGGAAATCCATGTCGATGCAATCGAGCCCGGCAAGCGCTACACCATCATCGACGACGTGCTTGCCACCGGCGGCACCGCCGCCGCCGCTTCCGACCTCCTGCGTTCACTGGACGGGCGTGTGACCGGCTGTGTTTTCTTCATTGAACTGGGCTTTTTGGGTGGACGCGCGCGCCTCAAGGGCACGCCGGTCGCCAGCGTCGTCAGCTACTGAGCGCGAACAAAGGAATGGATTTCCAATGACCCCGCGCAATGCTTCGCTTTGTTGGCACGTCGCCGTTAATGGCAAAATTCGCGTCGCCATTTTTCGAACGGATCGCGGAAACCAACCCATTGTCCAATAGCAACGAATTATTCCGGCTTGCAGCGTGCAGAGCGAGAACCCGTTATGAGCTGCCCTATGACCGCTGATCAGTCCATCGTTCAACCGGATATCATTGTGGCTGACTTTCAGGATCAGATCCTGCCGCGGGTATCGCGAACCTTCGCGCTTACTATTCCGCAGCTACCGCCCGGCCTGCGCGAGGCGGTCGCCAACGCCTATCTGCTGTGCCGCATCGCGGACACCATCGAGGACGATCCCGCGCTGTCTGCGGAACAGAAAGAGGGGTTCCAGGAAGAATTCGCTGCGCTCGTCGGCGCTGACGGCGACGCCGCAGATTTCGCAGCGCGGCTGCATCCGCTGCTATCGTCGGCAACCACGCCCGACGAGCACGATCTGGTGCGCAATTCGGCGCTGGTGTTGCGCGTTACCGCCGGCTTCAGCGCGCCGCAGCGTGCGGCAATCGCGCGTTGTCTGCGCATCATGTGTCGAGGCATGCACCGCTTCCAGTACGAAGCCGGTTGCAACGGCGTGCGCGACCTCGCTGCGATGGATCGCTACTGCTACTTCGTCGCCGGCGTCGTGGGCGAAATGCTGACGGAATTGTTCTGCGAACATTCGGCGCAGATTGCACGCGAGCGGGAGCGCATGATGCGCTTGGCCGTCTCATTCGGACAGGGTCTGCAGATGACCAATATCCTCAAGGATGTCTGGGACGATCTTGCGCGCGGTGCATGCTGGCTGCCGCGCGATGTGTTCGCACGGCACGGTTTCGATCTCGTGCAGCTCGCACCAGGCTGCACCGATCCGGGCTTTCATGCGGCGTACCGCGAGCTGCTCGGCGTCGCCCATGCTCACCTGCGCGATGCACTTGCCTACACGCAATCGATGCCGTCACAGGAAGCGGGCATCCGCCGCTTCTGCGCATGGGCAGTCGGCATGGCCGTGCTGACGCTGGACAAGATCAACGACAACCTCGCATTCGCCTCCGGCGCCGAGGTGAAGATCACGCGTGGCGCGGTCGGCCGCACCGTGTTTCTGACGCGTATCGGCGTACGCAACAACGGCTGGCTCGGCTGGTTATTCAACTCCGCGGCCAGCAATCTGCCGCGCGCGCAGCTGCCGCTGAACTGGGACGGTTTTGTCGCTCCCTGTGTGGCCGACCTCGGCGAAAGTCCAGGTTGATCACCGTTAAAATAGCGCTCGTCGTTCGTGGCTGCCGTTGGCGCAACGCTACGATCGTTTCCTGACCGTCGTTAATGAGGGACCCATGACCAGCTCGCGTTCCGCCACCTTATCTGTTGTCGCCGAGAAGGCCGACGATCGGCTGAACGACGGCATCGCGCAGGCGCGTGACGCGCTGCTTGCTCTGCAAAAAGCCGACGGCCACTGGATCTTCGAGCTGGAAACCGACTGTACGATCTCCGCCGAATACATCCTGATGATGCACTTCATGGACGAATTCGACGACGCACTACAGGAAAAACTCGCGCGCTATATCCGCTCCAAGCAGGTACTCGCCGCCGGTGGACACGGCGGCTGGCCGCTGTACTACGGCGGCGCGCTGGACCCGTCGTGCACCGTCAAGTGCTACTACGCGCTAAAAGCGGCCGGCGACGATATCGATGCGCCACACATGAAGCGCGCACGCGAAGTGATTCTCGCCCATGGCGGCGCAGCCAAAACCAATGTGTTCACACGTATCCTGCTCGCCATGTTCGAGCAGGTACCGTGGCGCGCGGTGCCGTATGTGCCGGTCGAGATCATGCTGTTCCCGAAGTGGGCACCGATTCACCTCGACAAAATCTCTTACTGGGCACGCACGGTGATGGTGCCGCTGTTCATTCTGGTGTCGAAACGCGCCACCGCCAAGAATCCTCGCAAGGTGCATGTGCGCGAGTTGTTCGTGACGCCGCCGGAACAGGAGCAGCACTACTTCGCGACGGGTGGCGCGCTGAACACATTTTTCCTCGCGGTCGACAAGATCGGCCGCAGCCTCGATCGTCTGATCCCGAAAGCGGTTCGTGAGAAGGCAATCAGACGTGCCGAAGCCTGGTTCGTGCCGCGCCTGAACGGCGAGGACGGGCTCGGCGCGATTTTCCCGGCGATGGTCAACGCCTACGAAGCGATGGCACTCCTCGGTTACCCAAAGGACCATCCGCTGCGCGCGACTTGCCTTCGGTCGATTCAGAAGCTGCTCGTGTTCCGCGACGACGGTGTCGCCTACTGCCAGCCCTGCATATCGCCGGTGTGGGACACCGGCTGGAGCGCGATGGCGTTACTGCGCGCCGGCGGCGGCGAGCGCACCGAGCAGGCCGTCACGCGAGCACTTGACTGGTTGGTATCGAAACAGGAATTGGAACTAAAAGGCGACTGGTCGGTGCGCGCGCCGGATCTGCGGCCAGCTTGCTGGGCATTCCAGTACGCGAATGCGTACTACCCGGATCTCGACGACACCGCCATGGTGGCCGGCCTGCTGCACGTCGCGCGCCGGGAAGGTCCGAAAAAAGCCGAGTGGCGCGAACGCATCGATCTCGCTGCCGACTGGCTGATCGGCTTGCAATCGAAGAACGGTGGCTTCGCCGCATTCGACGCCGACAACACTTATTACTACCTCAATGCGATTCCGTTCGCGGATCACGGTGCGCTGCTCGATCCACCGACCGAAGACGTCACCGGCCGCGTACTCGCCCTCCTCGGTGTGCTAGGCCGCGACCAGGACCGCGTCGCGATCCGCCGCAGCATCGATTACCTGAAGAAAATACAGCAGTTCGACGGTTCGTGGTGGGGACGCTGGGGAACCAACTTCGTTTACGGCACTTGGAGTGTGCTCGCGGGACTTGCATTGATCGGCGAGGATCCCAAACAGCCATACATCCAAAAGGCGAGCGCTTGGCTGAAATCGAAGCAGAATGCGGACGGCGGCTGGGGCGAAACCAACGACAGCTATCTCGATCCAAAACTCGCCGGTACGCTGAACGGCGAAAGCGCGCCGAACTTCGCCGCCTGGGCCGTGCTTGGGTTGATGGCGGCGGGCGAAGCGCGCAGCGACACCGTCAAACGTGGCATCGACTATCTTCTGGCCACGCAAACCGGCGATGGTCTCTGGTATCACCCGTCATACAACGCACCGGGATTCCCGCGTGTGTTCTATCTCAAGTACCACGGCTATACCGCTTACTTCCCGCTGTGGGCATTGACGCGCTATCGACAACTGACCGCGACGAGCGCCTGAATATCATCGGCATCGTCGTCGCGCTTCCTAACGAAGCGCGCACGATCACGCGCGCGCGCCTGCGCATGGGTGATATCGTCGCGGTCGGCGATTACGCACTGCTCGCGCTCAGCGGAATGGGCGCCCTGCGGGCTACGGCAGCAGCGCAAGCATTGGCACGGCGCAGAGTCTCCGGCTTGGTGTCGTGGGGCGTTGCCGGTGGACTCGATCCCGCGCTACGCAGTGGTCGTTTGCTGTTACCCAAACGCGTCATTGCCGACGACACCCGTAGCTACATCGTCGATGCGGCCTGGCGTTGGCGGCTGGAACAGTTGCTGGCCGGACCGGAAGCGCCCGCCGGCGGCGTATTGCTCGGCAGTGAGCGCATTCTGGATACGCCGGATGCTAAGCACGATGCGTTTTGCACGACGCATGCGTCCGCAGTCGATATGGAAAGCGCGGCAATCGCCGAAGTCGCGCGCCAGGAGCAACTTCCGTTCGTGGCGATACGCGCCATTGTGGATGTTGCGAGTGAAGCGTTACCGGCCATAGCCATGGCCGCGATTGACGATGCCGGGCGTCTGCGCCTCGGTCGGTTGCTGCTGCAATTACTGTCAAAACCGTCCGATCTGCTGCGCTTGATAACCCTCGCACGACAATTTGGTCGCGCCCGTGCCGCGCTCACGGCCGCCGCACGTGCCTGCGCGGCGGAACTCGCTCCGGCCGGAAAACTTCGATGAACGCCAGCAAGCATTCCGCGATGGCGGCGCTGCTCGGTGCCTGGGTCGGGCTGGTACAGCGCGGTGCGCTGGCCGTCGTGGCGATTGCTGTTGCCGGAGTCGTGGCCGTCGCGGTCTATACCGCCGGGCACCTCAGTGTGGATACGGACTCCTCCAACATGCTGTCGAAGGATCTGCCGTGGCGGCGCGTGGACTCCGAACTCGATCGTCTGTTTCCGCAGCAGAGCCAGGATCTGGCGATCGTCATCGACGGCGATACGCCCGAACGCACGGAAGCGGTGCAGCGTGAGCTGGTACAAAGCCTGCGTGCGCACCCGGAGCGCTTCAATGACGTGTTTGCGATCGACACCGAGCCGTTCTTTCGACGCAACGGATTGCTGTATCTGGATACACCGGACTTGCACAAGGTCGCCGATGCGCTCACGCAGGCGCAGCCCTTCCTCGGCACGCTGGCACACGACCCAAGCCTGCACGGTCTGTTTACGTTGCTGCAGCGCGCGATCACCAATGCGGGTGCGCAAGACTTCGATCTGACACCGGCACTCAAACAAATCGCCGACAGCGTCGCCGCTGCCACCGCGGGACGCGATCACCCGCTGTCCTGGCGCAATCTCACCGATTCCGGCGCACCACAGCAAGGATCCGGTACGCGACGTTTCATCGAAGTCAATCCGAAGCTCGACTTCACCGAAATATTGCCGGCCGCGGCGGCGATCGACACCGTGCGCAGCATCGCGCGCGACCATCAGTTCGACACACCGCACGGCGTCCGCGTGCGGCTGACCGGTACCGTCGCGCTTGAGCACGAGGAATTGCTGTCGGCGGGCAAGGGCGCGGCGCTGGCGTTCTCGGTGGGTATGACGCTGGTGGTAATCCTGCTATTCCTGGCCTTGCGTACCTGGCGGCTGGTGATATCCGCACTGGTCGCGCTGGTCTGCGGCCTGCTGCTGACCGCAGGCTTCGCGGCGGCGACGATCGGCCACCTGAATATGATCTCCGTCGCCTTCGGCGTGCTCTATATCGGACTGGGCATCGATTACGCACTTTATCTGTGCATGCAATATCGCGAGCTGCTCGGTAGCGGACTGCCCGCACATGACGCCCTGCCGCGCGCAGCGGCAGATGTCGGCGGCTTCATGGCGGTGTGTGCCGCTACGACTTCGCTCGGCTTCTTCGCGTTCATCCCGACTGACTTCACCGGCATCGCTGAACTCGGCCTGATTTCGGGCGTCGGCATGTTCATCAGCCTCGCGGTAAGTCTGACTTTGCTGCCGGCACTGATGGCGTTGCTACCGCCGAAACCGTCCACCGAAACTGAACCGGTATCCGCGCGAACCGGCGGCAGCGAATTCGTGACCTGGCTGACCGAAGCGCCATATCGGCACGGGCGCAAGCTGTGGCTGGCCGCGGCAATCACCAGCGGCGGTGCGGTGCTGCTGCTGCCGCAGGTGCGCTTCGACTACGATCCGCTCGACTTGCGCGATCCGCACAGCGAGTCCGTCTCCACCTATCGAGATCTGCTGGCCGATCCGGAAGTGCCGACACTGACACTGTCGGTGATCGCGAAGGACGCCGATGAGGCGCAATCGATCGCTACGCGCGCGGCAAAGCTGCCGCTGGTGCGGCAGGCGATGAGCGTGAGCGACTTCGTGCCAAGCGACCAGGAGGTCAAGCTCGCGATACTCGAGGATCTCAATTTCACGCTGGGTCCCGACCTGGCCGGCCCACCACCGGCGCAGTACAGCGGCGACGATGAGAGCGATTTGCAGACGCTGAAAAATCTCGCCGCCGCCCTCGGGCAAATCCAGACGCCCACCGCGGCGAAAAAGCGCTTGCTGTCCGAGCTTAACCGCTTCAGCCGCCGCTACCAGGAAGGTGACATCATCAATCGCGCAGCGTTGTTGTCACGGCTACGGGCTTCGCTTCTTGGTACTCTGCCCGCGATGCTCGCGGATCTGCATGAAGCGCTGCAAGCGGCACCCGTTGCTCAGAAGGATCTGCCGGCCGATCTGGTGCAACGCTGGGTAGCGGCGGACGGCCACTATCGTGTCGACATCTGGCCGCGCCAAATTCTCAACAATAATCCGGCGATCCAGCGCTTCGTCGATGCCGTGCGCACGGAACTGCCGCAAGCCGCCGGTGCACCCGTCGATTTCCTAGAGTCCGGACGCGCTGTAGTGTCCGCATTCCAACATGCATTCGCTTACTCGCTGATCGCCATCACTGTGCTGCTGCTGGTGTTGCTGCGCAGTTTTGCCGATATGCTGCTGGTGTTGATTCCACTCGCCATGGCAGGTCTGCTGACTATGGCCGGCTCGGTGCTGTTCGGGGTGCCGTTCAATTTCGCCAACGTCATCGCCCTGCCGCTGATTCTTGGCGTCGGCGTAGACTACGGTGTGTATATCGTGCAACGCGCCCGTGCCGCTGCCGGCAGCAATGTCAATCTGCTGCGCACCAGCACCGCACGCGCGGTATTGTTCGGAGCGCTGATCACGGTTGCCAATTTCGGCAACCTTGCCTTATCGTCGCACCCCGGCACGCGCAGTATGGGGTTGCTGCTGACTGTCGGATTGGGAATGACTCTGGTCTGCACGCTGGTACTCCTGCCGAGCCTGCTCGCGCGGCGCTACGGCGCGCCGCATATCGAAACGGATTGAACTTCATGAAGGCACTCGTCACCGGAGCGACCGGCTTCGTCGGCTCGGCCGTCGCACGGCGCTTGGAGCGCGAAGGCTACACGGTGCGCGTTCTTGCCCGGCGTGGCTCGGATCGCAGCAACCTGCGTGGCCTTAATGTAGAAGTGGTCGAAGGCAGTCTTGTCGACGAGGGCTCGCTTCTGCGAGCTTGTGATGGTTGCGAGGCGCTGTTCCACGTCGCTGCCGACTATCGGCTGTGGACGCCGGATCCGTACGATCTTTATCGAACCAACGTCGAGGGCACGCGCCTGATTCTGCAAGCAGCAAAAAAGACCAGTGTGAATCGCATCGTGTATACGAGCAGCGTGGCGACACTCGGCATTCCGCACGATGGCACACCCGGCGATGAGCACTCGGCGGTGACGATCGATGACATGGTTGGCCACTACAAGCGTTCCAAATTCATGGCCGAGCAGCTTGTCCGCAGCTACGTGTCCATGGGCTTCCCAGTGATCACCGTCAATCCTTCCACGCCCATCGGGCCGCGGGATATCAAGCCCACTCCGACCGGCCGCATTGTGGTGGATGCAGCGTCTGGGCGCATACCTGCCTTTGTCGATACCGGCCTGAATATCGCCCACGTCGACGATATCGCGGAAGGCCACTGGCTCGCCTTCACCAAGGGACGCGTTGGCGAACGTTACGTGCTCGGCGGGGCCGACATGAGCCTGCGCGAAATTCTCGGTGAGATCGCCGCGCTCGCCGGCCGCAAGCCGCCGAAGCTGCAATTGCCACACGGTGCGGTATTGCCGATCGCCCATATTGCCGAAGCATGGGCTCGTATCGCGAAATCATCGCCCTTCGCGACCGTCGAAGAGGTGAAAATGTCGAAGAAGCGGATGTTCTTCTCCAGCGCAAAGGCACAACGCGAACTAGGTTATGCGGCACGGCCACCGCAAGCGGCGCTGGAAGATGCAGTTCGCTGGTTTCAGGACCACGGCTATCTGAAGTGACATGGCGCGTGCCCGCCCGCGGAAGCTGTCGCCGCGCGTTTTGATCGTTATTAGCAGGCCACGAAACACCCGCTAGCCACGGTCATTATTCACAAAACCGCCGGAGAATCCCGTATCACGCGTAATCGCAGCGGATTCTGCTGGGCGCGCATCTCTACAATACTTCGTCATGGGATTCTGTCATGGGGATTCTCCGGCACGATCCCTTCGTGAATAATGCGGGCTAGAATGCGAATACGCATGTCTAAAAAGCTCATCGCACGCCGCCTCCGCGAACTGGGAAGCGCGCCCGACTACGCCAGTTGGCGCGATACTGCGCTCGAACTCGACCGTCTCGAAGGCGCGGATGCCTGGAAGCAGGACGAGATGAGCGAGGACTACGACTATCTGCTGCTCAAGGAGCGTCTGACGCTGATGCGTCGCTTGCGCCGCGCTGGCGATGCGCGACAGCTTGTCTTTCATCTGTCGGAAAGCCTGCACGGCAATCTCGGCAATACGGCCAATCCCTCGCTGTACGCCTACGCACGCGTTGGCACCAAACAACTCGTCCACGAGTACATCGAAGAAGTCGTGCGCTGCGTCGATTTCGTCTGCGTCGGCGATTTCCCCGATTTCGACGTAAACGAAAAATTTCTGTTCTTCCGCCGCGCCGGCATGAGTTTCGGCCGCTCTGCGCTGCTGCTCTCGGGTGGCGCCACGCTGGGCATGTTCCATCTCGGCGTGATCAAGGCTCTATGGGAAAACGGACTGCTGCCGCGTGTGCTGTCAGGCTCATCAGCGGGGTCGATCATCGCTGCGATGGTGGGTACGCGTACGGATGAGGAGTTGCCGCTGATTTTCGATCCGGAGAGTCTTAATCTGCAGGCGTTCCAGGGCGTGAGCCTGAGCAAGTTGCTGCGCAGCGGGGCGCTGATGGATCCGACGCAGCTCGACGAATGCCTGACGCGCAACATTCACGCCGGCGGTTTCCTCGAGAACTTCGAGCGGACGCGGCGCATCGTTGGCATCACCGTATCACCGATGGAAGCCAATCAGCAGGGACGTCTGCTGAATTATCTGACTGCGCCACACGTGATCGTGCGCAGTGCCGTGCTTGCATCCTGCGCGGTGCCCGGCGTGTTTCCGCCGGTAATGCTGGAAGCGCTCGACTATAGCGGCGAGGAAGTACCTTATATGCGTAGCAAGCGCTGGGTCGATGGCAGCCTTTCCAACGATCTGCCGATGCTGAGACTGGCACGGCTGCATAACGTCAATCACTACATCGTCAGCCAGACCAATCCGCACATTGTCCCGTTCATGCGCGAGCACAATTCACGTCGGCGCAATCTGTTCACATTCGCGCGCGACATGGCGACCGTCGCTGGCCGCGACCTGCTCAAAGTGACGCGCGAACACATGGGCGGCTACGGTGCAATGCGCATCGTCGATACGCTCAACGAGATCATGCAACAGCGCTATAGTGGCGACGTCAACATTTTTCCGAAACACACGCCCGCACAGCTCATGCGCATGTTCTCGAATCCGACCGCCACCGACATTCGCCGCTTCATCCGCGAAGGCGAGCGCGCCACCTGGCCAAGGTTGGAACGGATTTTCGTGCAAACGCGCATTTCACGCGCGCTCGACGATTGCCTGGAATGGCTCAAGGGTCGCGAGGGCTTGCGCGAATCCAGCGTCAATAGCCAATACCACGCGGAACCGCGTCAGCGCCGAAAAAAATAGCGCCCGCGGGGAGTTACTCGGCCGGCTGTTCGTCGTCGTCCCTCCCAGGCGTTTGCTGCTTGGCGGCGGGCGCTGGTTCCTGATACGCCGTATTGCCGATATCTCCGACGACTATCCACATGCCGTTCGGTCGCCGCCGCCACACGTGCACGTACTTGCCTCTGCGCAACGGCGCTATCGCATCGCCGGGCGACGTGATCGTCCATTCGCCCCAGGTCCAGCCGAGACTGCCATCGCGGGAAACCTCAGCGCGTTGAGGACGCCAATGCAGCTGATTCGGTGCCACCGCGCGCCGGCGGTCACTGATCGCGGTGATACCCGCGACCGCTGGCAGATCGGGCGGCAGTTCGACCGCATCGGCGGCTAGGAACGCAGCATATGCAGCTGGCGCGCCGTTCTTCTCGGCCATTGCGGCAAATTCCTGATCCGCATTCAGCAATAGTCCCGCCTGTGCAGTATCGGCCGGCGAACGGCAGCCGGCGCTGCCCGCTACGAGCGCAATCAGCGCGACGGCAAGACCGTGCTTAAACCAGCACACGATGGGTGAGTCGTTCAAGGATACGGAGCGGGCTGCGCTCGGGGTCATACAAAGCCTCCACAGGCAAATGTAGGGTTTGTTCAAGTAGATGCTGGCCGGACATCGCGGCATGCGACGCCTGGTCGGAAAAACAGATCCACGTGCTGTTGGCGGCAAACGGCACGGTCACCTGCGAGACCTTCTGCTGGTATTCAGCGTCGGCCTTCATGCGGTCATGCAATTGCAGCATGATGTGGTCGTAGCGGCTACGCCGCGACTTGGTGATATGCAAGGTCTCCAGCAACCACGCCACTCCCGGCACCGGCGGCGTAATTTCCGGCAGGAAGCGCCTTGCCAGCTCCTCGAACGGCTCGCCGATGCGCCACACGCGCGCCGCGCCATCCGGATTGGCGTTGTGGAACACGCGCAGGATGCGTTCACCACCATTGGGCCGCGACGGAAAGGCATCGATATGCAAGCGCGTATCGTCCTTGCGCCACGAAGTCGCACGGCCCTCGACAGACACCGGGCGTAAGCTCGTGCGCGCGATCCGCAAGCGGTCAACGTAGGCCGGCAGCAGCCTCTCGATCAGGCCGATTGCTTGCGCACGATAGCGCGCAAGCAGGCGCCGTAAGCTCTCACGCCCGACATCGTCACCGATCACGCCCGCCACCGCATCGGTCGCTGCGTCGTAACTGATGTTCTTCGCCTTTGGATCGGCGCGGTTCGGATCGAGCCAGCGCTGCTCTTCCGCGTCGAGTGCGAACTTGAGCTGCGGCAGATACAACACACAACCCTGTTCGAGATCCGTTGCGAGGACCGCCGATTCGGCAGCAGGAGGACGGATGTCCCAGTCGGCAATCTGGAGTGTCTGGATGCGGCGCATGTGTCGGCGCTGCGCGGAATCAGGATGCCTGCTTCTTCAGCAGATCACGGATTTCGGCGAGCAGCGCTTCCGAAGGCGTCGGTCCGGCAGGCGCGGCCGGAGGCTGCGCGGCCTTGAAGCGGTTGAGCGCTTTGATAAAGAGGAAAATCGCGAACGCGACGATGATGAAATCGAAGCTCGCCTGCAGAAACTTGCCGTAGGCGAGCAGCACGGCCGGATTTTTCGGACCGCTCGCCTCCTTGAGTGTCAGCGCCATATCGGAAAAATTGACGCCGCCAGTGATCAGTCCAAGGATCGGCATGAACATATCGCCAACCAGCGACGAAACGATCTTGCCGAACGCACCACCGATGATGACGCCGACGGCAAGATCGACCACGTTGCCGCGCATCGAAAATTCCTTGAACTCGGTAATCAGGCCCATCGGTTTCTGCTCCTTCTTGGCAAGCCGGTTGGTAGGTTGTGGAGGAATTATTGTAGCGATGTAGCGATCTGCCGCGACTGCAAGCCGTCAGGCGGATGACGTCCGCTGGCGGCGTGCGGGATGTCCACAACGCGCACGAATTCGATCGCGAAACGATCATGGCGGCGGCGTCAATACCGGCGCCGCAGCCAGCTCCAGTCCCTCGCGATAGTGCCGCGAGGCGTCCGCCGGACGCTGGGTCTGTTCGTACAGGCGCGCAAGATCAAAATGCGCAACCGCGGTCGGCTCGGCACGCAGCGAGGCATCCAGATAGCTCTGCGCCTTGCCCCATAGTTTCGCGCCGAGACAAGCGCGGCCGGCGAGCCGCAGCAGCTCGGGACGCTCCCCGTACTGCTTCAGCCAGTGTTCAACCGTGGCCAGCTGCGCAATCGCGTCTGCCGCATGCACATCGCCATACAGGCGTATCAGCGCGCCGTCCCATTCGCTGGCCAGCACCGACTCGATTTGCGCGGCCGCCTCGGCGTCCGCATTCAAGCGTGCCAGCCCGAAAATGTAGTCGCGCCGCAACTCGGCGTTACTACGCACCGGCGCAGCCGCTTCCCAAGCAGCCTTGAGCAGCTCCACGCGCGCTTTGGCGACCGCCTCGGCGATGCGCGCACGGCATGCCTGCACACGCAGTGCGGCGCGCCGCTCCGGCGACGGGACGCCGATCTTTTCCGCATCGCTCAACAGCGCCAGCAGCGCATCCCATTCACCAAGACCGGCCAGGCTCTGCACCAGTATCTCGGCTGCATAGGGATGACCGGGCACCTGCTGCCGCAACGTTTCTGTCACCGCTTTCGCTGCCGCGAACTCGCCGCGATCGAGATACAGTTCGGCGCGCGTCATCAGCACCGCTGCCACGACGTCCGCATCCTTGTTTTCACCGGCAAGTTGCAAGTAGTGGTCGCGGCGCTCGTAGGCGCCAAGCCGCTGCACCGCGCGTGCGGCGGCGAGGTAGTTCAGGTATGGCGACTGTTGATCTGACACACGCCGCACGAGATCGACCTCCGCGCGCGTCCAATCGCCCTCGAACAGGCGCTGCAAGCCGGACTCGAACGACCGCTTCACATGCTTGCGGCGACGCCGGTCGAGCACGCCACGCACGGTCTGCGGCAACCGCAGCATGGCGGTCAGCGCGCGCACCGTGAAGTAGACCAGGATCGCAAAGCCAACGACCGCGAACAGCAGCGCGGCCGCCGAACTTTCGATCACGTAGGGACCGTAGTGAATCAGGGCGTAGCCGGGATCGCCACCGAATGCGAGCACGGCGGCGATGCCGGCGCCGAACGCAAACAGCAGGATCAGGTACAGGCCGATCACATCGCTCTCACTTCGGCCGCGTGTCGAGGTAAGCGCGCAGGAGACCGACGCCACGGCTCAGATCCGGCAGCGTCGGACTCAACTCCAGCATCTGCAGCTGTTCCAGTTCGGCCTGCATCGCCAATACACCGGGATCGTCCTTGCGGTAGTACGTGGTCAGCCAGTCTCCGGCCGAGCGCAGGCCGGCGCGGAACGCGTCGGTATCGGCGCGCAACAGTTCGCTGCGGGCAACTTCGAGCTTGAGCGACAGGACCGCGACCACCAGTACTTCCTGATCGGCGGTCAGCACGTGCTCGATCTGGCGGTCCGTGTAGCGCACCGTGAACAGCGCTGCCAACGCGGCACGCGTGCGATCCCAGAGCCGCGCGCGCCAACCCGTCGCGGCGGGCGGCGTGGCTGGAACCGCCTGCGGCGGTGGCCTGAACCGCTCGGGCACACTCAGGCTCAGCGGCAGTTTTGGCGCGCGGTCGATAAGGCTGCCGAGGGATAACGCAGCAGCAGCGATATCCACCTTGGGCACCGCGGCGAGCGCGGCGCGCTCGGCGGCGATCGTCTTGCGCACTTCGAAAAGCCCTGGATCCGCCAGCGTACCGAGACGATCCTGCGCCAGGCTCAGCGCCGTCAGCGCGGTGCCGACGTCACCGGCAAGCTGGAGCCGATCATTGGCAAGCAGTAACAGCTGTTCGATCGCCAACAGCTGCACGTGCACGTGACCGCCCTGCACTTCGGTCTGCAGCTTGGCCAGAGCATGTTCGGCATCGTCGAGACGGCTCTGCGCCGCGGTGACCTGGTCGCTGTCGTTGCGGGCGGTCTGCGCGATATCGGCGGCGCGTCCCTCCAGATCGTTGAGCTGACTTTGCTGGAGCGTCAGCTGGCGGCCCATGCGACGCATCAGCACGTCCTGCGCCTGCAGGGTTTCGTCGGTATCGGCGCGCTGGCGCGTCAGCCTCCAGCCGCCGTAGACCAACGCTGCGAGGCCGGCCACGACGACAAGCAGGAATAGTGCGCGCCATAGGCGGGGATTGCGGGACGGCGATGCTGAAGCAGCGTTATTTGGGGTCATCGTGAGACCTGATTCATTCACCGTCGTTCACACCACCACTCGGCAAGTGCGTCAATGAACGCAGCGTCGGCGACGCGATCCGGCAACAGCGGCGGCGTGAGAAATCCCATGGTTCGGGCATGTTCTACCACACGCGGCGACGGCACAAGCAGCGGCTTTTGCAGCAGCGCTGGCCGGCGCTCGGCCGGCGTTAGCGCGTACATCCGCTCCAGACTCTGCAGGCTGGTAACGACAATCGCGTCGCAAGACTCAATCAGCGCGACCACCGCGGTCGCCGCATGCGTGACAACATCGCGCCGGTACAGCGCCACGCGGGCGACGCGGCCGCCGCGCGCGCGCAGAGCGTCGGCCAGATCGGTTCGGCCATCTTCGCCGGTGACGATCGCGCAGTCGCGTCCGGCTGCGTCAGCGAATTCAGGAAGTGCGGCGAGTCCGGCGCCGGAAAACTCGGCCGGCGGCACAATGATGTCTTGAATGCCGGCGGCGCCCAGCACGGCCGCGGTCGCCGGCCCTACCGCCGCTACGCGCGGAAGCCAGGGCGGCGGCAGCAGCGTGATCGCCGCCGTGGCTGCATTGGCGCTGGTGAACAGCCACCACGCGGCACCGCGCGCGGCGTCGAGCCGCTGCCGCAGCTCGGAATCGTCAGCAGCAGGCATGATCGCGAACAGCGGCAGGCGCAAAGCGGTACCGCCCGCTGCTGCGATCGCGTGACACAGGCCATCGGCCTGATGCGCCGGCCGCGTAACCAGAATGCGCGCACCGGCGAGCGCGCCGGCGCGGATCGCATTCACAGCGCGACGCCGCAGCCGCGCAGGATTTCACGCCCTCCCGCATCGAGCAGGCGCGCGGCGAGCATTTCACCCAGTTCGGCGGCGGACGAAGTTGCGCCTTCGATGACATCGCGCACACAGCGCGAACCGTCAGGCGCCGCAACCAGTCCGGTCAGATGCAAACGGCCACTGGCGAGCCGCGCATGGCCGGCGACCGGTACCTGGCAGGCGCCACCGAGACGCGCGGACAATGCGCGTTCCGCGGCAAGCCGTGTCGCCGATATAGCGTCGTGCAGCGGCGCCAGACGCGCGAGCGTCACCGTATCGTCCGCGCGGCACTCAATGCCAATGACCCCCTGTGCGAGCGCCGGAACAAAAACATCGGGGTCGAGCTTCTCGCGGATGCGGGCACCGAGACCGAGGCGCAACAGACCAGCACCGGCAAGCAGGATAGCGTCGTAGCGGCCTTCGTCGAGCTTGGCCAGACGCGTGCCGACATTACCGCGCAGTTCGCGCACTTCGAGATCCGGACGCAGCAGGCGCAACTGCGCTTGCCGACGCAGGCTGGAGGTGCCGACGGTCGCTCCTTGCGGCAGCGCAGCGACATGTGCGTGACGATTGGAAACGAAGGCGTCGCGCGGATCCTCGCCAGGGAGATATGCGGCCAGCTTGAGCCCATCCGGCAGATGTACCGGTACATCCTTCATCGAGTGGACCGCGATATCGGCGCGGCCATCGAGCATCGCCTGCTCCAGCTCCTTGACGAACAGGCCCTTGCCGCCGACGCGGGCGAGCGGCGCATCGAGCATCTGGTCGCCCTGCGTCGTCATCGGCACGAGTTCGACGCTCAGGCCCGGATGCGCCTTCTCCAGCAAGGTCTTGACGTGATTGGCCTGCCACAGGGCTAGCGGACTTTCGCGGGTAGCGATGCGCATGATGGCTAGGGTTGGGACGTGAATTTGAAAATGGGCGCGGGCACTAACCTGCATTATTCATGAAATCGCCGGAAAATCCTGCACCCCGTATGGGTAACTGTGGTTTCCGTATCTACGACATCTCGTCACGGATATTCTCCGGCGCGTTTGGCTAGGGCCTGTTAACACTAACTTTGATCGCAGCGATCAAAGTTAGTGTTAACAGGCCCTAGCCCGGAGTAACTCAACGTCACTCCGGGCCGTATCCAAACGCCGGCATAAGCCAAGCCTGCGCGTCAGTCGCCCTCGTTCTCAGTCAGGAAGCGCCGCACTTCGGCGAGACGGCGGCGGCTCACCGGAAGTTGCGTCGTCGCGTGGCGCACCTTGAGCCAGTGCTGGGTTTCATCGGTACGGCTGCGTTCAAGGCCGGCGATGAAGCGCGTCGCCACCAGGGCCTTGCGGTGAATGCGCAGAAACCACGGTGCAAAATCCTCTTCGAGCGTCTTCAGCGACTCCTCGATCAGCACCTCGCCATGCAGATGACAAACTGTGGTGTATTTCTGATCGGCGAGGAAATAAATAATGTCTTCCGCCGGGATGCGGATCAGGCCTTCGCGCGTGGTCGCAGTGATGAACTCGCGCTTCGGCTTCTCGCCCGGGGCGGCGGTGGCGCTCGGCTTTTGCGCGCGTGACAGCTTGCGCGCGCGCTGCAGCGCCTCGCGCAGCTTCTCCTTGCGCACCGGCTTCAGCAAATAAGCGTCGGCCTGCACGTCGAAGGCGGACAGCGCGTGCTCGGCGAACGCGGTAGTGAAAATGATCGCTGGCGGCATGTCGTCCTCGATGATCGTGCGCGCGAGGCGGATGCCGTCGACCGTCGGCATGCGCACGTCAAGGAGCACAATATCCGGCTCTTCTTCGCGGATCAGTTCGAGCGCGGTCTCGCCGTCGCCAGCCTCGCCGACTATTTCGTATCCTGGAAACTCTTCGATGAGCCGGCGCAACCGCTCGCGCGCCAAGGGCTCGTCGTCAACGATGACAACCCTCATCGGCCTTCTCCGCTGTTCTGTTTGTAAAGTACTCGCAGCCTCGCCCGAAACAGTTGACCCAACTCATTGTGATCCGGTCCGAGCTCCAGCCGCGCACGATCTCCGTAGATGAGCTTAATACGCTGCGCGATATTGTTCACTGCCACGCCGGTGCCTTTCTTGGTCGGAACGTCGTCCGGTGGCAGCGGATTTTCGACTTCCACGACCAGGTATTCGCCTTCGCGGCGGGCGTTCACGTGCAGCAGGCCGCGCGCGCGCAGACGCGAAATGCCGTGATAGATCGCGTTTTCGACCAACGGCTGCACGGTCAGGCGCGGGATCAGTGCGCCGCGCAACTCATCCGGAATATCCCAGTTGACCAGCAATTTGTCGCCCAGCCGCGCTTCCTCAATACGCAGATAACCTTTCACCAACTCGATTTCGTCGGTCAGCGGTACCAGCAGCGAGCGCTCGTCGAGACTGGCACGAAACAGGTCGGCAAGATCGTTGACCAGCTCTTCCGCCTTTTCCGGCTGCGTCAGAATCAGCGATGAGATGCTGTTCAGGCTGTTGAACAGGAAATGGGGCCGGATCCGTGCCTGCAGCGCTAGATAGCGCGCGTCCGCCTCGGAATGTTCGTCGAAATCCTGCCAGCGCTGGCGCTGGTGGAAGTAACCCAGCAGCATCAATGCGACGATCGCGCCGGCGACCGCCGTGCGCGCCGCAAATACGATGCGCGTATCGGCGACCGGAATCCCCAACTGGAAATGCGCATGCCCAGTCCATGCCATCCAGCTCCATAGCACCACCAGCAGCAGCGCCACCACACAGCTGAGCACCGGCACCAGAACCGGGTTCGCGGCATGCAGAATTCTCCGCAGCGCGCACATCGCGGCTGCTCCTACGAGTCCGGCGACCTGTATGTAGCCTGAAATGATCAGCAACCGTGGTAAGACATCGTCACCATCGCGGGTGGTGATAACGGTGGTCAATGCCGCCATCAACTCCATGGAGGCGACAATAGTGACCAGTGCGCGCCTGGAGCAGATGTCAGGCATCGCCGTGGAAGTATTCGCAACGCGCACCGTTATCGCATTCATCATCGAATCCCGGGCTCCCGCTCCTCGTTTCCGAAGCCTAGCGCAACTGACCGTCACAGCGCACAATCCGGTCTTTGGATTGCCCCGTCAACTGCTGCCGTCATGCATCCCAGTGAATCCCATCCAAGCCCCAAACTCTGGGGCGGCCGCTTCGCCGAGTCCACCGACACACTGGTCGAAGCGTTCAGCGAGTCTGTCAGCTATGACCGGCGCCTGTGGCGCCAGGACATCCGTGGCTCGCAGGCGCATGCGCGGATGCTGGAAAAAATCGGCGTGCTTACGGCTCCCGAGCTCAAAGCGATCATCGACGGCCTGGACCACATATACATCGACATCGAGACCGGACGCTTTAGCTGGAAGCAAAACCTCGAAGACGTGCATATGAATATCGAGGCTGAGCTGACCACGCGCATCGGTGACGCCGGCAAGAAGCTGCATACCGGGCGCTCGCGCAACGACCAGATCGCGACCGACCTGCGCCTGTACGTGCGCGACGCCATCGACGAGCTGCACGCGCTGATCGACACAGTCACGGCGGTGCTGCTCGACCTGGCCGAACGCGAAGCCGACACGGTGATGCCTGGATTCACCCACCTGCAGATCGCGCAGCCAGTGACTTTTGGTCATCACCTGCTGGCCTGGCGCGAAATGCTGCTACGTGACCGCGCGCGCCTGCTCGACGCGCGTGCGCGCGTCAACGTGCTGCCACTCGGCAGCGCCGCGCTGGCGGGCACGGTGTATCCGCTGGATCGGCACTACGTTGCCCAATTGCTGGATTTCGACGCGGTGTCGGAAAACTCGCTGGATGCCGTCGCCGACCGCGACTTCGCAATCGAGTTCTGTTCGGCGTGCAGCCTATTGATGGTGCATCTGTCGCGCTGGAGCGAGGAACTGGTCCTGTGGAGCAATCCGCTGTTCGGGTTCGTGCGTCTGCCCGACCGCTTCTGCACCGGCAGTTCGATCATGCCGCAGAAGAAGAATCCGGACGTGCCGGAACTGGTACGTGGCAAGACCGGTCGCGTGATCGGCTCACTGAACGCCCTGCTGATTCTGATGAAGGGCCAGCCGCTTGCCTACAACCGTGACAATCAGGAGGACAAGGAGCCGCTATTTGATGCGCACGACACAGTGTCCGCCTGTCTGCAAGTGTTCGGTGCGATGCTACCGGCGATCACCATGGACCGCGATGCTTGTCGTGCAGCCGCCGCCAAGGGATTCTCAACCGCCACCGATCTCGCCGATTACCTCGTGCGCAAGGGCCTGCCGTTCCGCGATGCCCATCACGCAGTCGGCGCCGCCGTCGCTTATGCGGCCGGCAAGCCCTGCGATCTGGCCGACCTGACACTTGACGAGCTACAGCGCTTCTCGATGAAAGTCGAGGCCGACGTGTTCCAGCACATTACGCTGGAGGCCTCCGTCGGCGCGCGCCGTACCTACGGCGGCACCAGTCCCGAGCAAGTACGTGCGGCAATCGCGCGCGCGCGGGCCGCTACGGCACGACCGGAGTAACGGCTGGCCGGGCGCATGAAAGCTTGCGCGCTCGGCGCAAGACGCCCATGAGCCAAAAACGGAAGCTGTCGCACTGCGCGGCAGGGATCGTCGCGGCGCTGGCTGGCACGATGGTCATGGTCGTGCTGCTGCTGCGTTTCCTGTCACCACCGACGAGCGCGTTCATGCTCGCCTCGGAACATAAGCCGGTGCACTATCAGTGGGTTGCCTGGCCGCGCATTGCACCCGCAGCAGCCCTCGCAGTCGTTGCGTCCGAAGACCAGAAATTCCCGTCGCACTGGGGCTTCGATTTCGACGCTATGGAAAGCGCGTTGCACCATAACGCGCGCGGCCGTCATATCCGCGGTGCCAGCACCATCAGTCAGCAGACCGCGAAAAACCTGTTCCTGTGGAGCGGCCGCAGCTACCTGCGCAAAGGGCTGGAGGCGGGCTTCACCGTGCTGCTGGAAACCCTGTGGCCGAAACAGCGCATTCTCGAGGTCTACCTCAACGTGGCTCAATTCGGGCCCGGGATCTATGGCGTGGAGGCAGCCTCACAGCGTTACTTCGGCAAGCCCGCGGCACGCCTGTCATGGCACCAAGCCGCGTTACTGGCGGCGGTACTGCCAAATCCGGAACGCCTGCATGTGGATCATCCTTCGGCCTATGTTTCAGCCCGTGCCAGCGATATCGAGGAACAGATGCAGCTGCTCGGTTCCGACTATTTGAGACAGCTCGATTGAGCGCGGATGAGTGCGGACCCTAGTTGCGTTGCGCAAAAATCTTGTGTCGCGAAAAACGCTCTGCTGATATTTGACTTGAAATAATAACGGTAATCAATAGATTTTAAAGGATTTATGACTTATACCCACAAAAACTGTGGATAAGTTTGTGAACAATGCACCCCGGACGCACGTAAGTGGGCATTGTGAAAAGAGATTTCCAGGCTTAGTATAATTTCTGACCACTCCATATTTATTTTTATAATCAACAAGTTGTAAGATTCTTTCAGCATTCTTACAGTTTCATGCAACAAGATTAAGCCTTTGCGGCACAGCACAATGATGATTGTGCATAAGTCCACTTGACAAAGATTACGGCTTGATGTTGACGCTTATCGGTTTGGGGCGGACGGTGGGAAGTCGTCAAAACATACTATGTGTGTCAGGACTGGACCCAACCGGCGGCGCCGGCATCCAGGCCGACATCGAAGCAATTGCCGCCGCCGGCGCCCACGCTCTGCCGGTGATTACCTCCCTGACCGTGCAGAATACGACCAATGTGCTGTTGAGCGAGGCCGTCGACGCCAGCCTGATCGGCCGCCAGATCGATGCCCTGCTGGCTGACTGCCGCATCGACGCAGTCAAGATCGGCTTACTTGGCAATGCAGCCCAGATTGGCACGATCGTGCCGCGCATCGCGAGCCTCGGTGTTCCGATCGTTTGCGACCCGGTGCTGCGTGCCGGCGGCGGTACGGAACTGGCAACGGCAGAGTTGGTGGGTTCGATGCGCCAGCGGTTACTACCGATCACTACGGTACTGACACCGAACGCCGCGGAAGCGCGCCGACTGGTGCCTGCCACCAACCCGGCCGCCAGCGCCGCAGCCTTGTTGGCTCTGGGATGTATGAATGTGCTGATCACCGGTGGTGATGAACCCGGCGCCGATGTCGTCAACACCTGGTACACACTTCGGCGCGAACCAAGAGCTTATCGTTGGCCACGACTGCCGGAGACCTTTCACGGCGCTGGCTGCACGCTGGCTGCCGCGCTGGCCGCGCGGCTGGCGCGCGGTGATGAGATCGGTGCGGCAATCGAGGACGCACAACACTGGACACAGGCGACGCTGCAGCACGCGTATGCCGCCGGCCGCGGCCGGCGGATTCCATATCGGCTCGACCATGGCTGAATCACACCGTCCCACAATCTTGCTGCGCGGGCTTTATGCGATCACGTCCGATGCCTTGTGCTCGAACAGCGAACAGCTGCTCGCGGCAGTCGCGGCGGCCTTGCGCGGCGGCGCCATCCTTATCCAGTATCGCGACAAACGCAGCGATGCACAGGCGCGCCTCGCCAACGCCCGTGCGCTCGCCGCGATGGCACACGCGCGCGGAGCGCGCCTGATCGTTAATGACGACGCCAGGCTTGCGGCGGAAGCCGACGGCGTGCACCTAGGCACCACCGACGGTTCGATCGCCGCTGCGCGCGCGCAGCTTGGCACCAGTGCCATCATCGGTGCTTCCTGCGGTCCCGACTTGCAGCGCGCGCGCGACGCGATTGCCGCGGGCGTTGATTACATCGCCTTCGGCCGCTTTTTCGACTCGCGCACTAAGCCAGATGCCCCGCAGGCATCGATCGAGCTGCTGCGCACGGCGCGCGCGGAATTCCACCTGCCGATCTGCGCGATCGGCGGCGTAACACCAGAAAACGGCAGCGCGCTGATCACGGCGGGCGCCGATCTTCTCGCAGCAGTCGAAGGCGTATTCGGCGATCCCGATCCGGCGCATGTCGAAGCCAATGCGCGCGCATACGGTCGTCTGTTCGACTGAAAAGCCGCGAAACTGGAAACCAGATACCGGAAGCCGGAAACTAGTCGCTATGACTCGATCCGAACAACTTTTTGAACGCGCGCGGCACAGCATTCCGGGCGGCGTGAACTCTCCAGTGCGCGCCTTCCGCGCGGTCGGCGGCACACCGCGCTTCATTGCGCATGCGCAGGGCGCCTGGATTCACGATGTCGACGGCAAGGCCTATGTCGATTACGTCGGCTCCTGGGGGCCGATGATTCTCGGCCACCAGCATCCGAAGGTGACGGAAGCCATCGTCGCTCAGGCGCGCATCGGCACCAGCTACGGCGCGCCGACCGAACTCGAGATCGAGATGGCGGAACTGCTGTGCGAACGTGTGCCCGGTCTCGAGCAGGTGCGCATGTGCAATTCAGGTACTGAAGCGACGATGTCCGCGCTGCGGCTCGCGCGCGGCGCCACCGGCCGCGACTACATCCTCAAATTCGAAGGCTGCTACCACGGCCACGGTGACTCGCTGCTGGTGAAAGCCGGCTCCGGCGCGCTGACCTTCGGCGTACCGACCTCGCCGGGCGTGCCGGCCGATCTGGCCAAATACACGCTGACCGCGACCTACAACGATCTCGATTCGGTGGAGCACTTGTTCCACGCCCACCGCGACGCGATCGCCGCCATCATCGTCGAACCGGTCGCCGGCAACATGAACTGCGTGCCACCCGCGCCCGGCTTTCTCGATGGCCTGCGCCGGCTGTGTTACGAGTACGGCGTCCTGCTTATTTTCGACGAAGTGATGACCGGCTTCCGCGTGCATCCGCGCGGGGCGGCAGGGCTGTATAACGTGAAGCCGGATCTGGTCACGCTCGGCAAGATCATCGGCGGCGGACTGCCGGTTGGTGCGTTTGGTGGACGCCGCGACATCATGCAGAAACTGGCGCCGGTCGGCCCCATCTATCAGGCGGGCACGCTGTCCGGCAATCCACTGGCGATGGCCGCGGGGCTTGCGCTGCTGCGCGAACTCAGCAACGAAGCGTTGTATGCGCGACTCGAAGCGACCACGCGCGGCCTACTCGACGGCCTGCACTCGGCGGCGGACAAAGCCGGCGTCGCGTTCACGACGACGCAGGTCGGCAGTATGTTCGGCCTCTACTTCACCGACGCGCCGGAAATCTCGACGTATGCGCAGGTAATGGCCTGCAACGTCGAGGCGTTCAAGCGCTTCTTCCACGCGATGCTGGAGCACGGCGTCTACCTGGCGCCGTCCGCGTTCGAGGCCGGCTTCGTATCCGCCGCGCATGGCCTCAAGGAAATCGAGGCGACACTATCCGCCGCGCGCGACGCCTTTGCCCAACTCAAAACCGCATGAGCGATCCAGTCCCGCAGAAAAAACCCGGATTGCTGTCGAAGCTCCGCTCCCAGCTCAACCAGGGTGATTCCTGGCTTACTTACGATCTCAACCGGCTGTTCACCGCCGAGAAGCTGAACGAGGATGCGGTCGAACAGCTCGAAGAGCGGCTGTTGGTCGCCGACGCCGGGCTCGAAGCGACGACCTGGCTGTGCGAACGACTGACCGCCGACATCCGCGCCGGCCGCGTGAAAACCGAATCGCAGCTGCGCACCGCGCTAAGAAGCGCGCTGCTGGAATTACTGGCACCCATCGCCAAGCCGCTGGTGATTCCGCCGTACATCAAGCCCTACGTGCTGTTCGTGGCCGGCGTTAACGGCACCGGCAAGACCACCACCATCGGCAAGCTCGCGGCACGCTACAAAAGCGAAGGCCGCAACGTGTTGATCGCCGCTGGCGACACCTTCCGCGCGGCGGCCGTAGAGCAGCTCGAAACCTGGGCGCAGCGCGCCGGCGTACCGATGATTTCACAGGGCGCCGGCGCCGACTCGGCTTCGGTGATCTACGACGCCGTCACCGCCGCCAAGTCGCGCGGCGCCGACCTCGTGATCTGCGATACCGCCGGCCGTCTGCATACGCAAAGTCACTTGATGGAAGAATTGCGCAAGATCAAACGCGTGGTTCAGAAGCATGACCCGTTCTCGCCGCACGAAGTAATGCTGGTGGTGGACGCGACGACCGGGCAGAATGCATTGAATCAGGCGCTGCAATTTCACGAAGCGATCGGCCTGACGGGAATCACGCTCACCAAGCTGGATGGCACCGCCAAGGGCGGCGTGCTGCTGGCGATCGCGCGGCGGCTGGCGCTGCCGGTGCGGTTTATCGGCGTCGGCGAGGCGATCGAGGATCTGCTGCCGTTCGA
Source organism: uncultured Salinisphaerales bacterium (assembly GCA_964581385.1). Taxonomy (GTDB): domain Bacteria; phylum Pseudomonadota; class Gammaproteobacteria; order Nevskiales; family Nevskiaceae; genus CAZOOK01. The sequence goes on along the minus strand of CAZOOK010000026.1, from coordinate 11,659 downwards.
CGCGGAAGCGTATGTCGATGCTTTGGTCGGAGAATAAATTGGCAACAGGCCCTAACGGTCATGCCGCTACGACGCCCTGGATCATGAATGTTGGTGTGGGCATGACCGCCCTCTCCCTACCACCCGCTTCGCGGGCGGTCCCTCCCTCTCCCGCCATGCGGGCGAGGGACACGGGCGTCGCTTCGCGACATTCACGTTAATGCCCGACATCATCCAGTTCCATAGCGTCAGCCATCGCTACGCCAACGGGCCGGACGTTCTCAGCAGCCTGACGCTGAACCTGGGTCAGGGCGAGATGGCGTTCCTGACCGGCCCGTCGGGCGCCGGCAAGAGCACCGTGCTGCGACTGATCGCGCGCATCGAGCGGCCGTCGCGTGGCCGCATCGTCGTCAATGACATCGATCTGGCCAACGTCAGCGCGCGCGGCGTACCGGCGCACCGCCGGCAGATCGGAATGATCTTCCAGAACTTCAACTTGCTGTATGACCGCAGCGTCTATGCCAACGTCGCGCTGCCGCTGCTGATCCGTGGCCACCGCGACGACGACATCGGCCGCCGCGTGCGCGCGGCGCTCGATGCGGTCGGCCTGCTGCACAAAGAAAAGGCGCTGCCGATCACGCTGTCCGGCGGCGAACAGCAACGCGTCGGCATCGCGCGCGCCGTGGTGTGCCGGCCGGCACTGCTGCTCGCCGACGAACCGACCGGCAATCTCGATCCGGGAATGGCGCGCGAAGTCATGCAACTGTTCATGCGCTTCAATCAGGTTGGCGTCAGCGTGCTGGTCGCAACGCATGCGATCGGACTGATCCAGCAATTGCCGTATCGAAACATCCACCTCGAACATGGCAGCGTCGATCCTTCGGGATACGGTGCACGCCGGGAGAATCTCGTTGACCTCGGCTAGGCGCGTCGCCGATCAACCGGCGTGGTGGCGGCGCATCGCGCAGGATCAGCGGCGCGCGCTGACGGATGTCTGGTGGCGGCTGCGTTCGCGGCCCTTCGGTACGCTGTTCACAGCCTTCGTCATCGGGGTCGTGCTGGCGCTGCCGGCGGGGTTGGACGCCTTGATCCGCACGTTCAATGTCGCCAGCTACAGCTGGGAGGGCGCGTATCAGGCGTCGTTGTTTCTCAAGGACGCGGTCAGCGTGGAACGAGGCCGCCAACTCGCGCAAGACATTGGCGCTCGCGAGGGTATCGAGAAAAGCGCCTATGTTTCGCGCGAGCAAGCGCTCGCGGAATTCCGCGCTCATTCCAGCTACGGCGAAGCGCTGGATCTGCTGCAGAACAATCCGCTGCCAGCGGTGATCGTGGTGACGCCGGATCGGCATCTGTCGCGTGAGCACGCCACCGCGCTGCTGACGGCGTTGACGAAGCTGCCCGAAGTGGATCAGGCCAAGCTCGACCAGGAATGGCTCGACCGGCTCTACGCGGCGCTCGACTTCGTCGAGCATGTGATCGCGGCGATTGCGGTGCTGCTCGGCCTCGCCGTCGTCGTCGTTATCGGCAATACCATCCGCCTCGATGTCGAAAGCCGACGCGATGAAATCATGGTCATGAAGCAAGTCGGCGCCACCGACACGTTCATCCGCCGGCCGTTCCTGTATACCGGTCTCGCCTATGGCTTGCTCGGCAGCGCTTGCGCGACAATTCTGGTCACCATTGGCCTCGCACTGCTGACCGGACCGACACTGCGGCTGCTCGGACTCGACACCAGCCAGTCCGCGGCCATGCTGCCGTCCCGGCATACCCTGGCCGCCTTGTTCGGCGCTGGACTGGCACTTGCCTGGATGACCTCGTACCTGACCGTCACGCGCCAGATCCGGGGCATTGAACCCCGTTGAAATTTTAGTTGGAACTGGATTTATATTTTTATTTATATCAATAGCTTGAATATTCCTCACGAGAAGAGAGCGCGCGGAACTTTTGCGCTCCTTAGCACTCTCATATCCCGAGTGCTAAGCTAACCTCAATTATGGAGAATGTAATGAGCGAAAGTCTGGTGTTGGCGCGTCGCGTGAGCGCTATGCCGTCGCCAATGGCGGGGAGCCTCGAAGCTTATGTTCACACGGTCAGCCGCATTCCACTGCTCGCCGCGGAGGAAGAAACTAATCTTGCCCGGCGTTTACGCGATCATCAGGATTTGGATGCGGCACGCACGCTGGTGCTGTCGAACCTGCGTTTTGTAGCGCATATCGCCCGCGGCTACTCGGGTTACGGACTCGGCGTCGCCGACCTGATTCAGGAAGGCAACATTGGCCTGATGAAGGCGGTCAAGCGCTTCGATCCGGAAGTCGGTGTGCGCCTGATCTCGTTCGCAGTGCACTGGATCAAAGCCGAGATTCACGAGTACATCCTGCGCAATTGGCGCATCGTGAAGATCGCGACGACCAAGGCGCAGCGCAAGCTGTTCTTCAACCTGCGCAAATCCCGTCAGCGGCTTGGCTGGATGAATCAGGCCGAGGTCGAAGCGATCGCCACCGAGCTGAAAGTCAGGCCCGAAGACGTGCTGCAGATGGAATCGCGCCTTGGCGGTCATGACGTGTCGTTCAGTGCCGTGCCGGAAGACGGCGAAGAATCCTTCGTGCCGGAAGACTATCTCGCCGATCGTCACGACGCATTCAGCGCCATCGAGGAAGCGGAATGGGAAGATCAGCGCGAAGAGAAAATGCGCACCGCGTTAACCACGCTCGATGCGCGCGCGCGCGACATTCTGCAACGCCGCTGGCTCAGCGATAACGAAAAGACTGGGCTACAGGAACTCGGCGACGAGTATGGCGTGTCCGCGGAGCGCATTCGCCAGATCGAAGTCGCGGCGATGAAGAAGCTGCGCAAGGCGATTGAGGCCGAAGAAACAGCCTGAGCGGATTCACTGTTGCAACCAACCAGGGCCCGGCAATGCCGGGCCTTTTTTTGTTCATGCCGCCGTCGCTGCCAAAAGGCGGCCCTATGGTCGCGCGCCGCTACCGGCCGGCTCATCGAGCCGCACGAAGTCGGGCTTCTCCCAAACCGCGCAGTCCGGACAGAACCAGCTGTCCGGAATCGCACTCCACAGCGTTCCAGGCGGAAATCCCTCGTGTTTGTTTCCGTCGGCTTCATCGTAAACATAGCCGCAGCCGGGACACTGAAAGCGACTCATGGAACACCGATTCAGGCCGGCGGCGCGCCGTAGCGTGCGAGCAGGCGCGCCCGCTCAGGCGGGTGGATGTTGGCCTTGGTCACGTCTCCGTGATAGTGGGCAACGACCCGCTTGTCCATCATCCAGCGCCACAGCGGCGGGAAGTAGGCGATCACCAGCATGCTCGCGTAACCGGACGGCAGTTGTGGCGATTCGTCGAAATGGCGCAGCGCCTGATAGCGACGCGTCGGATTGGCGTGATGGTCGGAATGGCGCTGCAAGTGATACAGCAGCAGATTGGTGACGATGTGATTGCTGTTCCAACTATGACTCGGCTTGCAGCGCTCGTAGCGGCCGTCGGCCTCCTTCTGGCGCAGCAGGCCGTAGTGCTCGACGTAGTTCACCACTTCCAGCAATGAAAATCCAAATATCGCCTGGATCAGTAGATAGGGAATGATTGCGGGACCAAGCCACAGAAGCATTCCCGCGAACAAGATTACTGTCATCAACCAAGCGTTGAGCAGATCGTTCCGCAATGTCCACGGCCCTTTGCCGCTACGCGCCAGACGCTCCTTTTCCAGATGCCAGGCCGATTTTGCACTACCGATTACCGTGCGCGGCAGAAAGGCCCAGAAACTTTCACCGAGACGAGAACTCGCCGGGTCCTCGGGCGTGGCTACGCGCACATGGTGGCCGCGATTGTGTTCGACATAAAAATGTCCGTAGCCGGTCGGCGCAAGTACGATCCTGGCCAGCCAGCGTTCGACCGTCTCCTTCTTGTGCCCCAGCTCATGCGCATTGGCGATGGCGATGCCGTTGACCAAGCCCACCGAAATTGATACGCCAAGCATGACGCCCAGGCTCAACCCGCCGTGCACGATCAGCCAAGCGCCGGTGAAGAAACCCAGGTATTGCAGCGGCAAGTAGAGATAGGTGCACCAGCGGTAGTAACGGTCCTCTTCCAAGGTGCGGACTGCGCTCTCCGGCGGGTTTGACGTATCGGTGCCAACGAGAACATCCAACAGCGAAGCGCCGGCGTAATAAAGAATGGGAGTCAGCCAGCAGAACAGCGACTCGCCTGTCGCCATGAACAGTCCCCAGCCAACAAACGGCATCAGGGGCACCAGCACGCCCATCGGCCACAGGTAACGCTTGCCGTCCTTCCATGCGGCCGCGGTCAAGCTCGTTGTTACCATGAATCACCTCGGGTTTCTGACCAACTCCGTACAGAACATGGGTTGATCGTTCGTTTAATTATGCTCCTGCCAGCGCCCGGTTCCGTAAGCCGCCGCAACCTCCGATCCAGCCGTTTAGCTCATTCGTCGATGACGCTCCCAGCCGCAACCTCCACCACTGCCGGTATAATCGAAAACGCCACCATCGATAGTGCCATTAAATACTGGCACAGTGTATAGGGTTGTGTCAAAGCCACATGGATTAGCGTGCCGTCATGAAAGTCTCCCGCGATACCCCCACCGTGCCACCTGCGACAGACGAAAAGTCCGCGGAAAAACCCCTGGAACCTCGGGAATTCTCGATCGACGAACTCGCGCGCGAAGCGGGCACGACCGTGCGCAACGTGCGCGCCTACCAGGAAAAAGGTCTGCTGCCGCCACCGGAGCGACGTGGGCGCAGCGGGATTTATACGCACGCGCACCTCGCACGTCTGCGCGTGATCGCACGCATGCTCGAACGCGGCTACTCCTTGGCGAACGTCGCCGAATTGCTCACGGCCTGGGAAGGCAGACACGACATCGGCCAGCTGCTCGGACTGGAGGCCGCGCTCACCAGCCCGTGGTCCGATGAAACGCCGGTCCTGATGACCGCGGAGCAGCTACTCGCGCTGTTCGGCGGCAATCTAAAGCCGGACACGATCAAACGTTACCTCGCGCTGGGCATCTTGAAAATGGAAGAAGGACAATTCCTCGTTTCCAGCCCGAAGATGATTCAGGTCGGTGCCGAGCTGATAAAAGAGGGCGTGCCGCTCGATGGATTCCTGTCGATCATCGAAGGACTGCGCGGCAACATCGAGCGGGCCGCCAGTGAATTCGTGCAGCTCATTGTCAGACACGTGTTCGATCGCTATGGCAAAGACCGCCTGCCACCGCCGGAAGAGGCGCCGCGATTGGCCGATCTGGTGTGGCGCATGCGGCCGATGGCGATGCAGGCGGTGGATTCGGAAGTGGCGCGGGCAATGGAACTGGCGGCCAATCACCAGCTCGGCGAACGGCTATCGCAGGTTTTGGAACAGATGCATCGCGCGCCAAAACCCGCGTCTGTGGAAAAATCCGACTGACGCCCGTCAACGCTTCGCAATGGAGTTCGGGATCATCGTCGCGTTAACGCTGGTTGCTAACAGACTGAGTCGTCACCTCAATCCGAAACCACTCCCCACAACATTGGCGGAAATAGATACACCGATGAACACTTCGACTTCACCCAGCGCGCTTCAAACCGCGTTGCGCGGCGAACAGCCGCCATTACTGATCGACGCGCGGCGCGGCGCTGCTTTTGTGGGCGGCACCGACATGATTCGCGGCGCACTGCGACGTGACCCGGAATCGGTGACGACCTGGGCTGCCACGCTGCCGGCCGCGTCCAGAGTGGTGGTGTACTGCGTGCACGGGCGCGAGGTGAGTCAGTCCACGGCAGCGGCGCTACGCGCCAGCGGCATCGCCGCTAGCTATCTTGAGGGCGGGATCGAAGCCTGGAAAAGCGTCGATGGCTCGCTCATCCGAAAACCTGCCAACAGCCCGACGCGATGGATCACGCGCGAGCGTCCGAAAATCGATCGCATTGCCTGTCCCTGGCTGATTGCACGCTTCATCGACGCCGATGCCGAGTTCGTCTACGTACCCGCTCTGGATGTGCTACGAGCCGGCACCGAGCGCGACGCCATTGCGTACGACATCCCCGGTGCCGAGTTCTCGCACGAAGGCGAGCTGTGCAGCTTCGATGCGTTTATGAAGCAATATCGACTGACCGACCCGGCATTAACCCGGCTTGCCAGCATCGTCCGTGGGGCGGATACCTCGCGGCTCGATCTCACGCCGCAGTCGCCAGGTCTGTATGCGATTTCTTTGGGGCTCTCGTATAACTTCGTAGACGATCAAGAGATGCTGAGACACGGACTGGTGGTCTATGACGCCCTCTATGCATGGTGCAAGTCCTGCCAGGCGGAAACTCATAACTGGCCGCCAAAGATTGGCTGATTCACCGCTCCTGCGATCACCGGCCCTACGGATGCTGGTCAGTGTCTCGCTGCTTTGCTCAGCCGCGTGCGGTCGAACAGGCGCTTCGACGCAGCTACCGCTGAGCACCATCGCCGATGTCCCCTTGCCTGGCGACACCTCGCGCTACGACTACGAGAGCTACGACGCCAGACGCCATCTGTTGTTCATCGCTCACCTTGGCGATAGCGAGGTGCTGGCCTTCGACACGCAGAAGCAGCGCGTGGTTGCGAGAATCAGTAGTGTGGGCGATGTCCACGGCGTGCTGGTAGTGCCCGAGCTCAATCGCGTCTACGCGTCGGCGACTGGTTCCGACGAGATTGTCGCGATCGATGAAGATCGTCTCACGGAGTTCGCGCGCGTACCGGGCGGTCGCTATCCGGATGGGATGGCATACGCCCCGGAGGCGCATAAGCTGTATGTGTCGGATGAGACCGGCGAGACCGAGACTGTGATCGACGCCCGCTCCAACCAGCGCATCGCGACGATTCCTCTGGGTGGCGAAGTGGGCAATACCCAATACGATTCCGTTTCGAAGCACATCTTCGTCAACGTGCAGTCGCGTCACCAGTTGGTTGAAATCGATCCGATGACGGACCAGATCGTTACAAAAAATGATCTGCCGGGCGCCAAGGGAAATCACGGCCTGCTGATCGAACCTGAACTTCGGCTTGCCTTCATCGCCTGCGAAGACAACAACAAGCTGCTCATTCTCGACCTGCGGACACGACGGCTCAAGAACAGCTTCGATGTCGGCGACGAACCCGATGTGCTCGCATACGACCCCGGACTACGTCAGCTCTACGTCGCTGCCGAGTCAGGCATCGTCTCGATCTTCCGCGTCGATTCCGATCATGTGTTCAAGCTGGCGGAGAACGTGGTGGGACCGAACGCGCACGTTGTCGCCGTCGATCCACAGACGCACAGCGTTTACTTTCCGCTCAAGAGCCTCGATGGGCGGCCGGTGCTGCGAATTGCCCAACCCATCGCCGCACTGAATAGCGTTCCGAAGTAGGCTAGCTGTACCCCATGCAGACAGTCCGTGGACCGGTCTTTATTAGCTGCGAAGCGACTTTTGTAATATTGGCAACCCACTCGTCGATCAAGCTCAATCGAGCCATTACCTCAAAGCGTTCTTCAGAATGACCCCGGCTCCGCGCAACGCAGCTATCCCCAAACCGGCACCTGTGCGCGTGCTCTCCATCATCCCGCCGATGACGCAGCTCAACACGCCGTACCCATCGACGGCGTATCTGACCGGCTTCCTGCGCTCGCGCGGCGTCCACGCCGTGCAGGAAGATCTCGCCCTGGCGCTGGTTCTGAAACTGTTTTGCCCCGACGGGCTGTTGTCGATCCGCGCATGCATTGAGGCGACGCCGCAGCGCCAGCGCTCGCAGCGGGTCAGGAAATTTGTCGAGCAGTTCGACCGCTATCTCGTGACGGTTACGCCGACAGTAGCGTTCCTGCAGGGACGCGATCCGACCATCGAGCATCGCATCTGCGGACGCAATTTTCTTCCCGAAGGGCCGCGCTTTGAATCGCTCGACATCTATACCGATGACGACGGCGGTGATCCGCTCGCCTGGGCCTTCGGCGCGCTCGGCATGCAGGACCGCGCAAGGCATCTCGCGACGCTGTATCTGAACGACATCGCCGACGTGTTGCGCGACGCAGTCGATCCCCGCTTCGAGTTCGTGCGCTATGCGGAATCGCTCGCGCAAAGCCAACCCACCTTCGACCCGCTCGCCGACGCGCTGGCCGCGCCACCCAACCTGGTCGACGACACGCTGCGTGCGTTGACACTGGAGACGCTGGCGCGGCACTCGCCCACTCTGGTCCTGATTTCGATTCCATTCCCCGGCGCCGTGTATGCGGCATTCCGGATTGCCCAGGCCATCAAGGCGCAGGCACCGTCCATCATCACGGTGCTCGGGGGCGGCTTCGTCAACACCGAGCTGCGCGAACTGGCGGAGCCGCGCGTATTCAATTATTTCGACTACGTCTGTCTAGATGCCGGCGAACGTCCACTGCTGGCCTTGCTGGAGCACCTCGCCGGCGAGCGCCCGCAGAGCCGGCTCGTGCGCACGTTCGTGCGGAGCATCGATGCTGCCAATCACTCTGCAAAGGTCCGCTACATCGATAGCGGTGAACCCGACGTAGCGTTCGCAGACGTCGGCACGCCGACCTGGGACGGCCTGCCGCTCGACCGCTATCTCTCGGTCCTCGACATGCTCAATCCCATGCACCGTCTGTGGTCCGACGGACGCTGGAACAAACTGACCGTGGCGCACGGCTGCTACTGGAAGAAGTGCAGCTTTTGCGATGTGGGCCTGGATTACATTTCCCGCTACGACACCGTCACCGCCGCCACGCTCGTCGACCGCATCGAAGCGATCGTCGCCGAAACCGGACAGACCGGCTTTCATTTCGTCGATGAGGCCGCGCCGCCCAAAGCCCTGAAGACTCTCGCGGCGGAACTGCAGAAGCGCCAGCTCGCGATCTCATGGTGGGGGAACATCCGCTTCGAGAAATCCTTCACGCCGGCACTGTGCCGACAACTCGCGGACAGCGGCTGCATCGCCATCTCTGGCGGTCTCGAAGTCGCTTCCGACCGTCTCCTGACTCTGATGAAGAAAGGCGTCTCGGTGGACCAGGTCGCGCGCGTGACGCGCGCCTTCACCGACGCCGGCATTCTCGTGCACGCGTATCTCATGTACGGATTCCCGACCCAGACCGTACAAGACACCGTCGACGCTCTCGAATACGTTCGCCAACTGTTCGCAGCCGGTTGTATCCAGTCCGGATTCTTCCACCGCTTCGCCTGCACCGTGCATTCCCCGGTCGGCAAAAATCCCGAGCAGTACGGCGTGACGCTAGCACCCCTGCCATCGATCTCTTTCGCGAAAAACGACATTGGATTCATCGATCCGACCGGCGTCGATCACGAAGTACTCGGCACCGCACTGAACAAGGCGCTCTACAACTACATGCACGGCATCGGACTCGAAGAGGATGTCCGCAGCTGGTTCGCGGGCCGGGTTCCGCGGACGCGGGTGCCGCGGCATCGGATTGCCGAGGCCTTCGCTGCATCCTGAGAGGCGACTTCCACATTCCCAAGTTCGTTGAGCAACAGGGCTCTGGATTTTGTCTTTTGCTCTTGATTTTCGGGCCCCCTCGGTAGCGCTGGCGATTCGGCAGGATTGCCGAATCGGACAGCCGGAGGCTGCCCATAGGGTGATGGGCAGGATGCCCATCATCAACATCGCAGCGCGCGCAGGGGATGGCGGGCATGGAGCCCGCCAAGCACCGTCGCGACAGGAAGTCGCGTCGGTGCGGTTCCCCGAGCACGCGAGAAGCGCAAGGAACCCCACGCAGTGGGGCGCGGACGCGGGGCGCCCTTCCTTTTGGTGACTTTTCGTTGGGCGAGCAACGAAAAGTTACCCGCCCAACGGGGGCGGAACGGAAGACTCCAAAGCCCCATTGCGTTCAACAGGCGAAGCCCGCAACCGCTACCTTCATCGCGGCTCGCCGATGGCGAGCGTCGGGTTACGCTACGCTTAAACCCGACCTACTCGGGCTCGGGCTGACGTTAGCCTTGTGGTGGTTGCTCCGCTGATTGTGGTGTTTCGCGCTCAGCCAAAAATTCTTCGATACTCCCAGCTCGATATCGCAGCATCGAGCTTCGAAAGTCCCGGTCCTCAAGCAGCGCATCGACGATGGCCTCTCTAGAACGCTGCTCTACACGTTGAAAAGCAGACCAATCTTGTCGGAGATTGTCAAACAAACGTTCCGGATAGAGAACAATATAGAACGTTCCATCGCTTCGGACCAGATAAATGCGTGATGAGCGATTTCGTTCTTCGGATACCTTAATGTCAACAATCTGCGCTGATGACATAAGGTCGTCCCATGACATCTCAGACAATAGTGCAGCACGCTGGTCGATATCTCTGAGACCTGAGACAAAGTCGATTAGGTGGCGGAACTGAACGGCACCCTTCGCAGTGTCCCGAAGGCCTGGCGTTGCGAGGGATGCAAGCACAACAGCCTTTAGGTCCTCAATCCGCTCAGAGAAGTCACGATACCTCCTGACCTCAAGGGTTCGCGTTCTGGATTCTGTGAGCAGCCGTTGAAACAGCTGTGACCATTGGGATGTCAGGTGAGTCCGAATCTCATCCAGCCTACTAAAACCAATGACGCTATTTCCTGTAAGTCTGTGGGACAAAAAATTTATGAACTCAAAGATGTACTTTGCTGTTTCGCGCTTCTGAATTGAAGGAAAGTCCAGTTGATCGACGATGGTTGGCTTGTCTTTGTTGCGCTCATAGACTAGATGGTCGTGTAGAACGCGCTCATCAACAAACGCGTAAACCGGCACAGAAGCTTCGACTGCCTTCAGCACCTCAAGTTGAGTGATAGATAGCTTTTCTTTGGACAGTAAAGCCGTTTGACTGGTTGATAGCTGAGCGACCGCATCAAGGTCCACGGATGCCAATGCGGCAGGGACCGCGGTGCCGCCAAATCGAGAGCCTATGATTAAAACGACAACATCGCACCCTACGACCTCCTTGACGCAACTGTCGTGAGTATGTAGTCGTGGATCGAACAGGATGTCCGAGTACTCGCTCATAACAGGTTCGTAACCAGATGCGATTACAAATGGGCGCAGTTCCGACCGAACTATGTCGAGGTCGTAGCAAGTTGATGATACAAAAACTCTGAGGCGTGCCATACGGTCCTTTCAAGACGGGCTACTGTAGTAAGGTGAGGTGCAGCGTAGCGGAAACCCAGCATCACTCCAATATTAGATGCCGTTCACGTTTTTCGTCTCCCGCTGAGTTGCTCCGGGTTGACATCGGCTTTTTTAAGGTATTACTTTCTGACTACCTTTAAATACGAAATCCATCTCCATGGCCGCTACGTCATTAAAACCACCCGAAGACCTCAAGCGCAAGATCGAGCAACCTACCACTACTGCAAAAAACTCCACACGCGTTTATGGTTGAGATGTCGACCCGTAAAACTGAGCGCTCAGAACTGCGTGAGCGATTTGCCGCCGATTCCGCGCAGTCGGAGAAGGAAGCCATGGCGAGCGGAAAAGCTTTCACGCTCGCGGCGACCTTCGATTATTTAGCCACGCGCGTGTCCGGAGAAAAAGTTCGTCGGCCTCGAACACATTCATGGCACGGGTCGAAGTATTCGATCCTCCACAGCCACTAATCAATCGGCCGTACCCGAAATTTGCGACCCTTGATCTTGCTTTCGCGCAGCCGCTTCAATGCGACGGCGGCGACGGCCTTGTCGATAGCGACGT
>CAZOOK010000025.1:0-96109 GCA_964581385.1 uncultured Salinisphaerales bacterium | reverse complement strand
CGCATCGGCATGGTGTTCCAGAAGCCGACGCCGTTCCCGATGTCGATCTATGACAACATTGCCTTCGGTATCCGTCTTTACGAGCGGTTGCCGAAGTCGGAAATGGACGATCGCATCGAATCCGCCCTCAAGCGCGCCGCGCTGTGGGACGAGGTCAAGGGCAAGCTGCAGTCCAGCGGACTCGGACTCTCTGGTGGCCAGCAGCAGCGTCTGTGCATTGCCCGCACCATCGCCGTGAGCCCGGAAGTGATCCTGCTCGACGAACCCACCTCCGCGCTCGATCCGATTGCGACCGCCAAAGTCGAAGAGTTGATCTATCAGCTCAAGAGCGACTACACCATCGCCATCGTCACTCACAACATGCAGCAGGCCGCACGCGTGGCCGACTTCACCGCCTTCATGTATCTCGGCGAGCTCATCGAATTCGGCGAGACTCATCAAGTGTTCACCAAGCCGCAAAAATCCAAGACCGAGGACTACATCACGGGACGGTTTGGCTGAGGCGGCTGCTCCGCGAGCACTGTTCGCGGAGTAGTCGAACGCCCAGCCGGGGATGGCCGGGCCGGGACTCGAGAACAACCGTTCCTCCCGCTCGTCTGATCGATAGCACGGTGGCGGCTTTGCGTGATACTTTCCGTTTGCTATAACGAGAGCGCTGGCGAGGCGATCCTCTGGGTCCATAGTTTTGGGGAATAAACACTTGGACGTATCCAAAAATGTGTAACCCGCTTTTGTGAACCCTGGTGGAAAATCAGTCGAGCAACCGCCCAGCGGTGTTTGGTTCAAGCAAACCTAATAATTTCACGCTTCAAGGAGTCAGGTCATGCCAACACAAGCAACGAGTCCCCGCCGCCTGCTGCGCCCCCCTCAGAGCCCTGATCAAAGCAAGGGAGGACAGGTGACCTCAAAGTATGAGGCGTCCGGTGGCGGCGGCTCGGGTTCACCGACACCAAAAGCGCGCAGCCAGAAGGCACCTCGTTCGACGAGTTCGTCTTCGCGTTCTGTTTCGGCGCAGAAAAAAACTAAGAAATGAATTTGGACGTATAAATCCGTTGCTTTCTGGCAGCGGATAGGCGGAGATCAAGTCGTGAAATCCGAACGTTCCATCGGATATGCGTGCCTTCATCTGATCCAAATCACACCTAAGAGCACCTAAAACGATGACGGCCGCCGTCGCGGGCAGGCCTCAAATGTGTTTAGCTGCTTTTGGAAACGTTGAGCATCGGACCACTTTGCTTGCAACCCTTGCACGCTATTGGTCGAGCAGTCGTTCCACCTAAAGAGGTGGGTTTATATTCGTTAGCCTTCTTAAGGAGTTTGTTATGCCAACACAAGCAACCAGTCCGCGCCGCATGATGCGCATGTCTTCGGGCTCGGATTGTTCCGATTCAGGCCAGTCTGCATGTACGGCACCATGTTTCCCGCAAATCACCGTTTCGCCCGAAGTTCAGGCTGCTACAGCGGATATCGTTACCCTCATTGGTTTGAAACAGGTTGCCGAGCATGTTCCTGATGAGAAACTTCGCTGCGAGATGCAACAGGATGTCGAACGCTCGCTGATCAAACTGATTGACGACTATTGCGGTACACCGCGCAGTCGCTGGCTGGAGCCCCAGGCAGATGTTGTATCCCTTGTGGGTGCCTTGGGTGTGGCCGCGCAATCGTTCGCGAACAATGCCATGCGTGATCAGGTTCTGAAGATCGCTGCCCAAATCGTCCAGAAGACCGCGGGCGCGTCGCTCAAGGCGTGAGTGACTGCGTTGTACGAGACTGCCTGCGCGCTTTCGCCTTTTCGATCGCGCGCAGAGTCGTCTCCGCCCGCGCAATGTCGGGGCTGTCTGGAGCGTCATAATGACGAAGCACATTGATCGCTGGTGTGATCAGCGCATGTGCTGTGTCGATGTCGCCCGCGAGCAGTGCCGCTTCCGCTTCAATGCGGATCAAATTGGGATGGATGCGAATATCCTGTAAGCCGTTGACTTCTTCGTTTGCTTTCACTGCCTGGGCACTCAGCTTTGCAGCGATCGAGGACTCGCCTCGATGTAGTGCTTGCTCCGCCAGACCTCCGAGTGCAAGGGCGGCAACTGATAATTTTCTTTCATGCGCCTGAGCAATCACTTCACGGAACTGGGATCCGGCCCCACTGTAGTCGCCTTGTCTCTGCAGGAAGCGTCCCCACCGTTCACGGATAGTCAGAACCATGGCGTCGTCCGCTGGACCTCTGAGCAGATATTCTTTTAGCGACTGCTGCAGCGTACGTCTGGCATCTTCGGAACGACCGAGTTGATCATAGGCGCTCCCGAGCGTAATCCGCAGTCTTGGCAGATCGTCGTCATACAACGGCGCCGAAATATAGCTTCGCTCGGCGGCTTCAAGCAGAGGAATCGCGCGTTGGAGTTGTCCTTCCGCTGCCAGGCAAGCCCCGTATTTTTCCTTGACTAACGCGGCACTGTTTTCCACGGCAGCGCTTTCATAGTGGGTCGATTCGGCAGGCAGGTGACCGAGCACATCCTCGAACATTTTCATCGCTTGTTCGCGATTGCCACGGCTATGCACAAGTGCGGCGTAGGTAGCCGCCTCTTCCCAGTAATAGTGATTGTCGAGTCCGTAAGTCCTTTGTGCGAGGTTAGTGGCGTACTCATACGCCTGGGCCGCTGCCTGGAAATCACCCTGACCCTGATACGACATGGCCAGTCCATGATAGATCGCGATCAACTCTCCATCATTGCGTGGATTTACTTTTTCATCGACGGCGATGGCTTGACGGTACCGGTACGTGGCTTGAGCGTAATCACTTTCAGCCAGGTAAAGATTGGCACGTTCGGCAAGTGCCGTCGGATAGCCAGGATCAGTTGGGGCGATTTCGGTATAAAGCGCCACCGCATCATCAAACATCTTCGCTCGGATGCTTCGCGATCCGTAATCGGCCATCAGCGCTTGTCCATGCTGGAGCCACGACCGCGCACGAATCGTGGATCGATCCAGTCCCGCACGTTTGATACGGTTGTCGGCTTCGTCCAGCAATTTCAACGCTTCCGATCTATTGCCGCTCGTGATCGTATCGTCGATTTCGTCTAACAAAGCGGATATGACGATCGGATGGAGTTCACCGTAGCGCTCGCGTGCCAACTCGCGCTGTCGATGGAGTAACACCAGATTGCGATCTCTTTCATTAAGAACGGCATAAATGTTCGCGGTGACGCCTAGGAGTTCTATTTCAGTGTCCGGGTCGCTGGAAAAATCTTTTTCGATCCGATCCGATCCCATGTCGAGCAAATCACGCGCCGTTATCGTTCCGCGCGGCTTGTCTGATGCAATGCGCGGATCACTCGCGCGGAACATGCTGATGAGAAAGTCCTTAATTGCGGTCGCACGCTGCGCTTCACGTTCGGCGCGCACAGCCTGCCAGGCAATTCCCGCGCTGCCCGCAATCAACAGCAGCAGCAGGCCGGCAGAGAAGGCGACACCGAAGCGATGCCGGCGCACGAACTTGAGGCCTTGCGTAACCACGCCGATGTGTCGCGCGCTGATCGGCTGATGACGGAGGTGGCGGTCAAGGTCCTCGGCAAAGGCCTCGGCGGTGCGATAGCGCCGTGTGGGACTGGCTTCGAGCGCTTTGGCAAGGATGGCGTCGATATCTCCATTCAGCGCGCGCCGCAGTGAGCGGACGTCCATGCCGCCCACGCTATGGGCATGTTCCTCGCTGATACGAGAAGACGCTTTGGGTGTGTCGATGGGCGTTGCCGGGCCGCGCGTTGGCAGCGCTTCGAAAGGCCGTTTGCCGGTGAGCAGCTCATAGAGCACGACCCCAAGCGCATACAAGTCGACGGCAGTGGTCAGCGGTTCGCCGGCGATTTGCTCCGGCGCGGCGTATTCAGGGGTAATGGCGCGCCCGCCCATGCGCGTCAGTTCGGTGGATTCGCCGGAGGTTTCGCCGCTGAGCAGCTTGGCGATGCCGAAATCGAGCAGCTTCACTTGGCCCTCGCGCGTGACGAGGATGTTCGAGGGCTTGATGTCGCGGTGCGCGATCAGTCGCGAATGCGCGTGGTCGACTGCTTCGAGCACTTGTCGGAACAACGCGTAGCGGTCCAGCAGCGAAAGCTGCGCATCGCGGCAATAACGGCCGATCGGAACGCCCTCGACCCATTCCATCGCCAGATAAGGGTGACCGGAGGTGCTGACGCCGGCGTCGTAGAGCTGCGCAATGTGTGGATGCGACAGCGCGGCAAGAATGTCACGCTCGCGCTCGAAACGGCGACGCAGCACGCCGGCCATCAGATAAGCATAGGGAAGTTTCAGCGCTACCCGGCGGCTTAACGTGCCGTCGCCGCGCGCGGCGAGCCAGACTTCGCCCATGCCGCCGCGGCCGAGTTCGCGTTCGAGGATGTAGGGACCGATGCGCTGGCCGATCTCAAATTCCGACAGAATCTCGGATCGCACGACCGGACGTTCCAGAAAATCGGAATTTTCGACGCCGGTGGTTTTGGCAAGTACTTTGACCAACCATGGCCGGACGCTCTCATGTTCCGGACCGAGCGTGGCCAGCCACGCCGCGCGCTCGGTCTCAGGCAGATCGAGCGCGGTGTCGAGCAGCGATGAAAATTCGGGCCAGAGTTCCGGCGGACAAGGTAGTTCGGCCATCAGTGGCAGTAGTATTCCTGTGCGCGGAATCCGGCAGCGAATCCCGGCATTCGATTCAGCTCAGCAATTATCGGCCAGCATCGATTGCAGCAGAACGCGTGCTTTTTGCCAGTCGCGCTGGATAGTGCGAGTGGCGACACCGAGCAATTCACCGATTTCGGGTTCGGTGAAGCCGCCGAAGTAGCGCATTTCCACGACCTGCGCGAGGCGTGGATCGAGTTTCGCCAGTTCTTCGAGCGCTTCGTTCACCCGTAGCGGCTCTTCGTCGGCGGGGGCCGATTCGCCGATGGCAGTGTTGAGCGTGACTTTCAGTGCATCCCCGCCACGCCGTTCGGCTTGCTTTTCGCGAATCAGGTCAATGATCACCGAACGCATCACGCGCGCGCTATAGGCGAGAAAATGACTGCGGTCGTTGACGCGCAGATGCCCGGCGCCAGCGAGCCGCATGTAGGCGTCATTGACCAGACCGGTGGTATCGAGCAGCGTCAATGGCCCGCTGGCACGCAGCCGCGCGCGCGCAAGCTGCTTCAGTTCGCTATAAGCGGTCGCCCAAAGATCGCCAATGCTGGCGCCATCGGCGGATGCCGCACCGATCAGTTGGGACAAACCATCCGGCAGGGGTACCGCTCCGATATCGGGTTGGGCCACGGGTTCGATCACAGGTAGGGTTTGTGTCATGTCACGTTCTCCAGCGTAGCCGCCGATCCGATCGCATCACAGCTGGCCCGACAGTCGATCCCGTTCGACGGATGGAACGGGCGGGTCAATTTGCGCATTTCGAGACTAGTCTGTGCGAATCACAACGGAATCCGGATGCAAAATCCGCCACCGCCTCTCCCTTCGAGGCTGCGGCGGTGGCCTGTCGCTCCTCGGTGCCGCCGGCGCACCTATACGAATTTGTCCTGTTGGCGCCGACACCCGATAATACTCCGGCTCCCGATCGCTCTCTACCACATGAGTTCCCAACGGCTCTACCGCGTGACCTTCCTGAACCAGGGACAGGTGTACGAAATTTACGCGCGAGGCATCAGCCATGGCGGCATGCTTGGCTTCGTCGAGGTCGAAAAGCTCGTGTTCGGTGAGCGCTCGTCGATCGTGCTCGATCCGTCCGAGGAACGGCTCAAGACTGAGTTTGCCAACGTCAAGCGCACTTTCTTGCCGATGCACTCCATCGTACGCATCGATGAGGTCAGCAAGGAAGGCCCCGCGCGTATCGTTCCCGCCAGCGGCGAATCCGGTAAGGTCACGCCGTTCCCGCTGTATACACTCGGGGGCGACAATAAGAAGTAAGCGGCCTTTCGCGAGCCCGTCCGGGCGCGAAGGGCGGGGTCTGTCCGTCGGGTTGCCAGCATGATTCGGTTTGCGATGCTTGGTTCCGGCAGCCGCGGCAATGCCACCGTCGTCGAATGCGGGCGCACGCGCGTGCTGATCGACAACGGTTTCGCAGCAATGGAAACGGCGCGGCGTCTGGGCCGTCTGGGGCTGTCGCCGGAAGACATCGACGGCATTCTCGTGACCCATGAACATAGTGATCACTGTGGCGGCGTAGCGCCATTTGCACGCCGTCACGACATCCCGGTATGGCTGACGATCGGCACGTCGGCGTCGTGGAACGAAGCGGCGGCTTGCGAACGCATCGGCTTCATCAATCCACATGAGCGCTTTGCGATCGGCGATCTGGAGATCGAGCCATATCCGGTGCCGCATGACGCGCGCGAGCCGTGTCAGTTTGTCTTCAGTGACGGCAACCGGCGACTGGGTGTTTTGTCCGACGCCGGACACGTCACCGCGCATATGCGCGCGACACTGAGCGGCTGCGATGCGCTGCTGCTGGAATGCAACCATGATCCGCATACGCTGGCGAATGGGCCATATCCCGCATCGCTGAAACGCCGTGTCGCCGGCATGCAGGGGCACTTGAGCAACGCGCAGTCGGCGGCGCTGCTAGCGGCGATCGACTGCACCCGATTGCAGCATCTGGCGCTCGTGCATCTGTCGGAAACCAACAACACGCCGGCACAGGCGCGCGCGGCGGTGGTCGGCGCGCTGGATTGCGAACCGGACTGGATTGTCTGCGCCGACCAGGATCAAGGGCTGGATTGGCGCACATTGAGTTGAACGAGGCATTCGAGGCATTCATGGCATTTCTTCTGTTGCCGGGACCGGCGATCCGCGATTTCCGCCTGCAGCGCCTGCGAGCGCAGCTTCAGGCCATCGCGCCGGCTCTGCACGATGTGCACCTGCGTGAATTCTTTCTGGTCGAGGCCGACGCGGACGTATCGCCTGATGCGCTGCGGCGCCTGCTCGATGCGGCGGCGGAACCCTTCGCAGCCGTTGCCGGCGAAGTGTTCGTGGTACCACGTGTCGGTACGCTGTCGCCGTGGGCGAGCAAGGCAACCGACATCGCCGCCGTCTGCGGGCTGAGCGGTGTCCACCGCGTCGAGCGCGGCCGCGCTTATCGCTTCAAGGGCCTGGCTTCGCTGCCACCGACGCATTGGAGCTTGCTGCACGATCCGATGACGGAAAGCGTTCTCACCGATGCCGCGCGCCTGCCGGACATCTTCGCGCCGCACGCGCCGCGTCCGCTGCGCACGGTCGATCTGCGCAATGGCGGCAAAGCCGCGCTGGAAGCAGCGAATCGCGACTGGGGCCTGGCGTTGTCGGCGGACGAGATCGACTATCTGGTGAAGCATTTCTGCGACGCCGGCCGCGATCCGACCGACGCCGAGCTGATGATGTTCGCGCAGATCAACTCCGAGCACTGCCGCCATAAGATCTTCAATGCGCGCTTTACGATCGACGGCGTCGAACAGGAACGCTCGCCATTCGACCTGATCAAGGAAAGCTACAGGGCCTCGCCGCAAGGCGTGCTGTCCGCTTATAAAGACAACGCAGCGGTCGTCGCGGGGCCGACGGCAATGCGCTGGTTTGCCGATGCCGACCGTGTCTGGCGTGGTCACCAGGAGCCGGTGCATCTGCTGATGAAGGTGGAGACGCACAACCATCCGACCGGCATTTCTCCACATCCGGGCGCCGCAACTGGCGCCGGCGGTGAAATCCGCGATGAGGCGGCGACCGGCCGCGGCGGCAAGCCGAAGGCAGGACTGTGCGGCTTTACCGTCGCCAATTTGCGCATTCCGGATTTTGAGCAGCCGTGGGAAGCGGATCTTGGCCGGCCGGCGCGCATGGCCAGCGCGCTGCAGATCATGATCGACGGGCCGATCGGTGCCGCCGCCTACAACAACGAATTCGGCCGTCCCAATCTCAACGGCTATTTCCGCACCTTCGAAACGCGCACGCCGGACGGCCGCCTGCGCGGCTATCACAAGCCCGTGATGATCGCCGGCGGCATGGGTAACGTCCGCGCGCAGCATGTGCAGAAACTCGCGGTGCCGGTTGGCGCCAAACTCGTCGTGCTCGGCGGACCGGCGCTGCTGATCGGCCTTGGCGGCGGCGCCGCATCGAGCATGGCCACCGGCAGCAGCTCGGAAGCGCTCGACTTCGCATCGGTGCAGCGCGCCAATCCGGAACTGGAGCGCCGCTGCCAGGAAGTCATCGATCAATGCTGGGCGCTCGGCGACGCCAACCCGGTCCTGTCCGTCCACGACGTCGGCGCCGGCGGTCTGTCCAACGCATTGCCGGAACTGGTACACGCGGACGATCGCGGCGGACGCTTCCGCCTGCGCGACATTCACAGTGCCGATCCGTCGCTGTCGCCGATGGAAATCTGGTGCAACGAAGCACAGGAGCGCTACGTGCTCGCGGTCGCGCCGACCGGGCTGCCGGAGCTGGAGCAATTCTGCGTGCGCGAGCGTTGCCCGATCGCCGTCGTTGGCGAAGCCATTGCCGAACGTGTGTTGCATGTCGAAGATGCGCGCGGCGCGGGACCGGTCGAAATGCCGATGCCGGTGCTGCTTGGCAAGGCACCGCGACTGCATCGTCTTGCTCAACGTGCGCCGACGAAATATCCGAAGCTTGATACCGCAAAAATCGATCTCGCCGATGCCGCGCGTCGTGTATTGCGCCTGCCGGCCGTGGCGTCGAAAAATTTTCTGATCACGATTGGTGACCGTACGGTCGGAGGACTCACCGTGCGCGACCAGTTTGTCGGCCCCTGGCAGGTGCCTGTGGCTGACTGCGCCATCACCGCCACTGGCTTCGAAGCGACGACCGGCGAAGCGATGGCAATGGGCGAACGCCCCGCGCTCGCGCTGCTCGATGCGCCTGCATCGGGCCGCATGGCGGTCGGCGAGGCCATCACCAATCTCGCTGCCGCCGACGTCGCGACCCTGGCCGACATCCGCTTGTCCTGCAATTGGATGGCGGCCTGCGGTCAGGGCGACGAGGACGCGCGGCTATACGACACCGTGCGCGCCGTCGGTGCGGAATTGTGTCCGCAACTCGGCATTTCGATCCCGGTCGGAAAGGATTCGCTGTCGATGCGCAGCGTCTGGAGCGACGATAAAGGCGCTAAAGGCGCTACGCACACACAGACTGCGCCGCTGACATTGATCGTGTCCGCGTTCGCGCCAGTCGCCGACGTGCGCTTGAGCCTGACACCGCAGTTGCGCACCGATGCCGGCGCTACCGAACTTCTGCTGATCGACCTCGGGCGTGGCCGCAATCGCCTCGGCGGTTCGGCCCTTGCACAGGTGTACGACGAAGTCGGCGATGTGGCGCCCGATCTCGACGATGCGCAGGCGCTCAAACATGCTTTCGACACACTGCGCGCGTTGGTGCGCGAAGGTCGCGTGCTCGCTTATCACGATCGTTCCGATGGCGGCCTGTTTGCGACGCTCGCCGAAATGAGTTTCGCCGGCCATTGCGGCGTCGATATCGATCTCGATGCGCTCGGCGCCGACACCGTCGCGACGCTGTTCAACGAAGAACTTGGCATGGTGCTGCAAGTCCGTGCCGGGGAGGCCGACACGATTCTCGCGCGTATTGCCGGCGTGGGGCTCAAGGTCGCGCGCGTCGGTGCGCCCAACTCCCTCGATACGCTGCGCGTGCACTGCGTCGGTAAGTTGCTGTTCGATGCGCCGCGCGCCGAACTCCAGAAAATCTGGAGCGAAACCAGCTATCGGATCGCTACTCTGCGCGATGATCCGGACTGTACGCGCGAAGAGTTCGAGTCAGTCGGCGATCTCGCAGACCCCGGTCTCAGCGTCGCGCTCAGCTTCGATGCATCTCCTCACCCCTCACTCTTCACCCTTCACCTGCCGAAGCGTCCGCGGGTCGCCATCCTGCGCGAGCAGGGCGTCAACGGTCAGGCCGAGATGGCGTATGCATTTCATGCCGCCGGCTTCGAGTCGGTGGATGTCCACATGTCCGATATTCTCAGCGGCCGCACAACGCTTGGCGATTTTGCGGGGCTTGTCGCCTGCGGCGGTTTCTCATACGGCGATGTGCTGGGTGCTGGCCAGGGTTGGGCCAAGTCGATCCTGTTCAATGCGCGCGCACGCGAACAGTTCGGCAGCTTCCTCGCGCGGCCGGACCGCTTCGCACTGGGCGTCTGCAACGGGTGTCAGATGTTCGCCGCGCTTAAGAACCTTGTTCCCGGCGCTGAACATTGGCCGGCATTCCGCCGCAACCGTTCCGAACAGTTCGAAGCGCGCTGGACGATGGTGGAAATCCTCGAAAGCCGTTCGCTGTTCTTCGCCGGCATGGCCGGGTCGAAACTGCCGATCGCAGTGGCGCATGGCGAAGGCCGTGCCGAATTCAAAGCCGCCGCTGATCTCGGTACGCTGCGCGGCAGCAATCAGATTGCGATGCGCTTTATCGATAACGCGGGTCGTGTCGCGGCGCGTTATCCGCAGAATCCGAACGGATCGCCCGAAGGCCTGACGAGCGTCTGCAATACCGATGGCCGCGTGACGATCCTGATGCCGCATCCGGAACGCACGATTGCGGGTGTCGCCGGCTCATGGTGGCCGCGGCGCTGGGACGACAAAACGCCGTGGTTTCGGATGTTTCTCAATGCCAGAAAATGGGTGAGCTGACGCGTTTGCGAAGCACTGCTTCGCACGTCAGCGAACGCCCAGCCATGGATGGCTGGGCCGGCGGTGGGAGAACAACCGAAGTCGCGCCAAGGATGGCAGTTGCGACTTTTCTGACGAAGCGGTGACGCGTTTGCGAAGCACTGCTTCGCACGTCAGCGGCGAATCCGCGGGGAGCGGATTCGTGTGACGGTTCCCCACGGATAACCATCCCGTCCGGCATGCTCCAGGCAATTCACCTGCCACCCTCACTGTAGACAAAATGAGTTCGTTCACGTAGATAATGTGAACTAGTCGACACATCGGGCTAGGCAGTTGACGTAAATTCGACGCGCCTGAATCCAACGGCTTCAACATACAGGGATGCAGCCATGAAGCTCATTCTTCGCATATTGCTCAAACCCGCTCTGCTCGTATTTTTGGCGATTTCCAGCAAGCCGGCCACGGCCGCTTGGGCGGGATGTCCGTGGATGAACTGGAACAGTGATGCTCAGGGCATTGTCGACAGCAACGCTGCTTATTTCAGTGCGATCCTGCCGGCTCGCGTTGCCGCCGGGACGACCGTGCAGATCAGCGCGCGCTTCCCTAAGGTGCGTTTTTTCAACTTCACCATTTACCACAAGGGCAAGCTGGTTGATCACATCGCAGACGCCAGCCTGTATCCCGTTGAAGGTGGCAATCCGAGTCCGTACGTCGCGTCAATTCCTGATTCCAACAACTACACCGATACCTATCGCATTACGATCAAGTACCAGGACGTTCCGTCTGATCCTGGGCAGCGTGAACCCAATACGATTTATGCCGGCGCTGATACCAGCCAGCAGAACCTCCTGATCATGCGGTTGTATCTCCCGAATGCCGGCGCCGACCAAACCGGCGGCGCCGGCTTGCCGCAGCTGACTCAGATCAACCCCGATGGCAGCTCTAGTCGTTTCGACACGGTCAGCGGACCTCGCTGCGGCGCGATTGCCGCAGGCACAGCACTGTTTCAGCAGTTTCCATTACCAATTCCGTATATCGCCCCGAAGATGCCGACTTTCAGCGTGGTGCCGGAGTCAGCCTATAACGGCGGTCCGGCCAGCACTGCACGCTACTCGAATTTCGACTCTGGCTATGCCTATTCGCTGATCAGCACCTCGAAAGCGAATCTCATCATCGTCCGTGCCGAGATGCCGGTCACTCCAGCCTTCTCCGATCAGGCGGCGGCGCTCGATATGCGCTATTTCTCTTTTTGCGAGTATGGCCAGTGGAACCGGGCGATCATTGGCTGCCTGGCGGACAAGGATGTGGTGCCGCAAGCGGATGGATACTTCAACGTCGTCCTGTCCGAAGCCAGCAACCGGCCGACCTATGCCGATACCGCTTACGGCTATACCTGGGTGTCGGCGCTTGCCCCGAACTCGAGCAGCATCCTGACGGTCCGGCAGATTCTCGCGGATCCGACGTTTCCCGGCAGCTATCAGGCCGCCAGCGCCGTGTCCGATCCGATGACCGTGTTGGGCAATTGGGCGCCGCAGGTCACATATTGCGACACGACTACTTTTGCCAACAACGCGTTGTCCGGAGGTGCGGCCTTGTTCATCGCTTGCAGCAACGCTTATGCCGCGACGAAGTACAAATGGCAAGCGACGAAACATAAATTCCAAGCCCACTGAGATCGCGGGCCCCGTTCATCGCGGCATCTTCCGCGAGCGGAGCCCGCTGTAGGGCCGTCCGCGTTACTTCTTCCAATACGGCAGCGACAGTGCCGTCAGCAACGTGAGCGCGCAGGCCAGCGCCCAGCCTTGCAGCCAACCGATTTCAATCAGCCCGCCCGCAATTAGCGGTCCCGCGATCATCGCCAGCGATTGCAGTGACTGCGTCAGGCCGCTTACTGCCCCCTGCTGGTTCGGCGCGACCTGAAGCGAGATCAAACCCAGGAGGCAAGGTCGCAGCAGGCTGTTAGCCAGGCCGCTGAACGTCAGGCACAGCAGCAGCGAAGGCAGGCTGTGGACGAATCCCAGAGCAATGTAAGCGAGTGCGCCGACGATAAAGCTGCGCCACACCAATGCGGCTTCGCCGAAGCGTGTGACCAGCGGGCGTAGCAATCCCAATTGCATGACCAGGCCCAGCAGTCCCACATAGGCCAGCACCAGCCCAACCTCCGATGTGCCGAAGGGCGCTCCGTTCCAGTGCAATCGGCGTTCACAGAACAAGGCAAAGCCGGAGGTGAAGCAGCTGAATGCCAGCAGAAAGGCGAAAATCTGCCACAGACGTACGCCGACACCCGGCATGGTTAGAAAGCGCAGCGGGGAGTCGTCCGTGGTGGGTCCCGGCGATCTGGCTGGAGGTTCGGCTGATGGCAACAGAAACTGTGTCGCGAGAATGCTCGTCGCCGACAGAATGGCGGCGATCCACAGCGGAACCTCTTGTCCATAGTGAGACAGCATGCCGGCACCAGCTGGACCGATCAGGTATCCGAAGCTGAATGCCGCTGCGATGAGGCCGAAGGCCTGTGTTCGCTCCTTCGGAGCGGTAACGTCTGAAATATAAGCCCGCGCGGTGGCCACGTTGCCGGCCGTAATGCCATCCAATGCACGTGCCGCGAACACCCAGGTCAGCGATGGCGCGAGCGCCAGCATCACGAAGCCAGCCAACGTGCCGAACTGCGACAGCAACAGGACCGGTTTACGTCCGATCCGATCCGACCAGCGGCCAAGGAACGGCGCGGCGACGAGGCTGCACACCGCATACACGCTTACCAGCGCGCCGATGGCCGCAGGAGTGGCGCCCAGGTGCTCGGCATAGAACGGCAGCAGTGGAATAACGATGGTGAAGCCGAGCACGTCTACGAACACGATCAGCGTGATCGGCAGCAACGCGGAGTATTTCTTCACGGGGGGCGTTTTGTCGCAATGCGGCAATAACTGGCGTCACCTGCGGATGCCAGCGCGGCCGATGGATTGATCATGATGCATAGTACAAAAAGTTGTGGTATCCAAAATTGCGCAACCAAAAATGATGTGCTACATATGAAAGCTCAAATACACATCAGAAGTTATGAGGAGGGGTTATGAATTGGAAAGCTCCGAAGATTGTCGAGATCGCGCTGGGCATGGAAATCAACTGCTACGCCTGCGCGGATCTGAAGTAAATCAAGTACTCCCCGCGGCCCGCCTCAGACGATGCTCTGCGGCGGGCCGTGGCTTGTCTGGCTCCGGTGAATGAAAGCCGTTGTAC
Organism: uncultured Salinisphaerales bacterium; assembly: GCA_964581385.1. Lineage (GTDB taxonomy): Bacteria > Pseudomonadota > Gammaproteobacteria > Nevskiales > Nevskiaceae > CAZOOK01. The sequence goes on along the minus strand of CAZOOK010000025.1, from coordinate 82,253 downwards.
TGGGTGCTGCGGCCGGAGGCGGATTTCCACAATGGAATTCAAACGCCGCCGCATGCCGGCGCGCACGGGAGGGTGATCCCGCCGCGCGGGTGCGTACGCAGGCAGGGCTCGCTGTCAGCGCGGACGGCGAAAACTGGTACTTGTTGAACGCATCGCCAGATCTGCGTCAGCAGATCGAGTGCTCGCCGTTCCTGCATCCAAAGCATGGGCTGCGTTCCTCGCCAATCGCCGGCGCGGTATTGACCGGCAGCGATGTCGACGCGATCTCCGGTTTACTTAATTTGCGCGAACGGCAGAAGTTCACGATTTACGCGACCGCCAAAGTTCATGGCGTTCTCGACGCCAATTCAATTTTCGAGGTGCTTGCCCGCGATGTGGTCGAGCGGCGCGTGGTGTCGCTCGATAGCCCCATGGAGCTGGCCACGCCCACCGGACAATCCGCCGGACTGGTCCTGGAATTATTCGCGGTGCCGGGCAAGGTTCCGCTCTATCTGGAAACCGCCGGTGCCGCACCGCCGATTTTGACTGACGGGAATACCGTCGCCGCCGTACTGAGCGATGGGCGCAGGCAGTTGTTTTTCATTCCCGGCTGCGCAGCGATGACGCCTGCGCTCGCGCGGCGTCTGCGCGGCGCGGAAGCGGTGTTTTTCGACGGCACGCTGTGGCGCGACGACGAAATGATCCGTGCCGGTATCGGCCAGAAAACCGGCCGCCGCATGGGGCATATGAGCCTGACCGGGGTGGGCGGCACCATCGAGGCGTTTGCGGATCTTGGTGTTAAGCGCAAAATCCTCATACATATCAATAATTCAAACCCAGTGCTGCTGGACGATTCGCCCGAACGAGCCGAAGTGGAAGCGGCAGGCTGGGAAGTCGCGTTCGATGGCATGGAGGTAGATCTGTGAACGGCCGTTTGCTGTCGCCGGATGAGCTGGAAGCTGCACTGCGCAAAATCGGCGCTGAGCGCTATCACAATCTCCATCCGTTTCATAAATTGTTGCACGGCGGGAAACTCAATCGCGGCCAGGTCCAGGCCTGGGCGTTGAATCGTTATTACTACCAGAGCCGGATTCCCGCGAAGGATGCGACTTTACTGGCGCGTCTTTCTACCGCCGAATTGCGCCGTGCATGGCGTAGCCGGCTCGAAGATCACGATGGCACTGCACCGGATACCGGCGGCATCGCGCGCTGGCTGAAGCTGGTTGACGGCGTCGGTCTGAACCGCGATTACGTGACCGCCACCACGGGCCTGCTAGCGGGAACGCGTTTCGCCGTGGATGCCTACGTTGCGTTTGTCGGCGAGCGCAGCGTTCTCGAAGCGGTTGCCTCATCGCTTACCGAACTGTTCTCGCCGACCATCATCAGCGAGCGTGTTTCCGGTATGCTCGCGAACTACGACTTCATCACCAAGGAGACGCTCGCCTATTTCGCACCGCGGCTGACACAGGCGCCGCGTGACTCCGACTTCGCGCTCGCCTACGTCAAGGAGCATGCGCGGACGATCGAGCAACAGGAAGCGGTGCTGTCCGCACTGCGGTTCAAGTGCGAAGTATTGTGGGCACAACTTGATGCCTTGTACTTTGCCTACGTGGAGCCCGGCCTGATTCCGCCGGGTGCGTTCGTACCGGACGATCGCGCGGAGCGACGGGTGTGAGTATCGACGACGCCGCAATTCCAGCTTTCGGCGCGGGCGTCAAGTTCCGCTTCGATCAAGTGCGCGGCGCCTGGGTGCTGCTGGCGCCTGAGCGCATGTTCGTGCCGGATGAGCAGGCGGTTGAAATTCTGAAATTGGTCGATGGCAAGCGCAGTCTGGGCGAAATCGTTACTGATCTTGCCACGCGCTTCAACGCACCACCCGAAGTCATTGCCGGCGATGTCGCGACGATGCTGAGAGATCTGGCCGACAAGGGCGCGGTAAAACTGTGAGCACGACGCTGGCGCCGCCGTTGGCATTGCTGCTGGAACTCACCCACCGCTGTCCGCTGCAATGTCCTTACTGCTCTAATCCGCTTGCGCTGCAAGGTGCAAGTGCCGAGCTCGATACCGCAACGTGGTTGCGCGTGCTGGACGAAGCCGCAGAGCTTGGCATCCTGCAGGTCCATTTTTCTGGGGGCGAACCGACCGCGCGCAAGGATCTTGCCGAGTTGGTACGCCATGCAGCGCAGCGGCAGCTTTACAGCAATCTCATCACCTCGGCGGTGATGCTCGACGAGTCGCGGCTCACCGAACTCGCGAAGGCTGGTCTCGATCACGTGCAGATCAGCTTTCAGGATGTCGAGCCGGCGGAGGCCGATCGCATCGGCGGTTATCCCGGCGGCCATACGCGCAAGCTGGCGGCGGCACGACTGGTCCGCAAAGCCGGGTTGGCGCTGACGCTAAATTTTGTGGTGCACCGCCACAACGCTGGACGCGTGGCGGCGATGGTGGCACTTGGCGTGGAGCTGGGTGCCGGCCGCATTGAAATCGCGCATACGCAGTATTACGGCTGGGGTTTGCTGAACCGGGCCGCGCTGTTGCCGACCCGCGCGCAGCTTGAGGCGGTGACGGCGGTAGTCGAGACCGCGCGCGCGGACGTGAAAGGCCGCATGTCGATCGATTACGTTGTTCCGGATTACTACGCGATCCGCCCGAAGGCTTGCATGGGAGGATGGGCGCAGCGCTTCATGAATATCTCCCCGGCAGGGAAAGTCTTACCTTGCCACGCCGCTGAAACACTGCCGGGTCTCGAATTTCCATCCGTGCGCGAACAATCGCTGGCGGCCATCTGGAGCGACGCCCCCGCTTTCCGCCGGTTTCGCGGCACCGACTGGATGCCGGAACCCTGCCAGTCTTGCGACCGACGCGAAATCGATTGGGGCGGCTGCCGCTGCCAGGCGTTTGCGCTGACCGGTGATCCGGCGCGTACTGATCCGGCGTGTGCGCTGGCGCCGGACCACAGCATTATGATTGAGGCGGTTCGCGAAAGCGCGGAGGCGCCACCTCCGTTTATCTATCGACGCATCGGTACCGATTGGTCATCCTGATCGGAATCTTCTGCGGGCATTTGTTGGATTCGTTGGCAATAATTTTGATTACAGCGTTGTTGCCCAAAAGAGCAGCAGGCAAGGTGTGCCGAGCGAAGGGACGGGACCCTATGGGCACAGCGCCGTGCTCGTTTCTGGAAACGGTCAATTTCCTTCTACTCTGTTAGTGTGAGGACGAAATAGTCTGTTGTCTGATTATAATTTTAGGCGGCTGGTATGGACGCTCGTTCGGCAGTTGCCCCACTTGCTGTGCCGATTCGACATCAAATGCGATCTGTTTAGGCTTTTATTCTGGTAGCGGCCATAGTCGGCCATTTTCGGTTGGAGGAAGAAGCAATGGACATTTCCGAACCCATGGTGAATCAGAGCCCTGCGCCATTGCCGCCGCTCGTGCGAGGCTTGCCCTTCCTCGGCAATACGCTGGAAATGGCGAAAGACCCTGCAAAATTCTTCTACCGCGCTTATCAGGACTATGGCCCGATTTACCGAGTGAAGATGCTGGGCAATGCCTATACGGTCATCGCCGGGGTCGAAGCAGCCGAGTTTCTCGGATCACGTGAAGGTAAGGATTCGCTGCGCTCGAAGGAAGCCTGGCAGCCACTCGTGGACGAGTTCGGCGCTTCCAAAATGCTGAGTGCCGAGGACGGTGAACGCCACAAGCAGCTGCGTGCGATCATGAAGTGGGGCTTTTCGAAGGATGCGATCGAAGGCCGTTACGATGAGCTTGCCAAGATCACCAAGCGCGTCATCGATCGCGATTGGAAAGTCGGCACCAAAGTGCCAGTCGTGCAGGGTATGCAGTATATGGTTGTCGATCAGCTCGGCACGATTCTCACCGGCTCCGCGCCGCTGGAATATGTCAAAGATATCCGCACTACAATTCTCTACATCCTGAACGTGCTGGTGACCCGTCAGCGGCCAAAGTTCATGATGAAGTTTCCCGAATACAAGCGCGCGAAAGCGCGCATGTTTGAGCTCGGTCACAAGATGATTGCGAGCTATAACGAAAAGCAGCGTAAGGGTGGAACGACCGCAGCCAGAACTCTGATCGATGACGTGATGGATGCCCACAAGCGTGATCCGGAGCTGATTCCTGATCGGGACCTGATCATGCTGATGACCGGTCCTTATGTGGCCGGCCTGGATACTGTGGCAAACACCACTTCGGCGATCCTCTACCTGGTGTTGAAACATCCTGAAGTCCTGGCACGTGTGCAAAAGGAAGTTGACGAAGTCTTTTCCAAACCGATGAATGAGGGCGAGTTCATGAAGAGCCTGCCGGCTCTGAACGGCGCAATCATGGAATCGATGCGTCTGCTGCCGATCGCTGTTGCCCAGATCCGCATCGCCAATCGCGATTTCGTGTTTCATGGGCATCAGGTCCGCGAAGGTGAAATGGTCTATCTGGGTACCAGCGTGCCCCACTTCCAGCCGGACCTGTATCCGAGCCCCAAGAAATTCGATATTGATCGCTATCAGAAGCCGCGCGCTGAGCACATGCAGGTAGGTGCCTATTCGCCGTTCGGCCGCGGACCCCATACCTGCCTGGGCAAGAGTCTTGCGGAAGTGTTGATGGCTGTCACGATGGCACAGCTTTTCTACTGGCTCGATATGTCGCTCGATCCGCCAGGCTACAACCTCAAGACCAAGACAGCGCCGACTCCGGGCCCTGCAATGAGCTTCAAGATCAAGGTCAAGGGCTTGAGGCACTGAGCGCTGGTTGATCCGGCAGATCGATTTTCTTCGGTGCGGTGTCTCGCTGCGTGCAAGATATAGCGGGTGTATTGGGTTCATTTCCAAGGGCATTCGGTTCGCGATCGTCGCAATGACGAAGGAAGACGCGCGCGTCCGCAGCATTCTTTGCGGCGGTCAGCGCAGGCTCGTAGCGGGTTGAATCAGAAAATGAGCAAATGCGCGGGATAAAAATTTCCGATTGGCTCCTCTTAATATAAAAGCGATATTTACTAATAAAACAAGTAAACGTAGTATTATCGACAAATGGGGGCGTTGCCTCGCCGATGCTCACGATGCGGAACCGCGATTGCGGGGCAAATGAGAAAAATCGAACGAGGCCGACGCAGAATATAGAGAGTCCCGGAGCACATCGATGAGTAAAGTCAATCTCGATCCGTACGATCACAAATTCCACTGGGACCCTTATCCCTATTACAAGGCCGCGCGGGACAATGATCCCGTCTATTTTTACGAACCCGGCAGCTTCTGGTTGCTGACTAACTGGGAAGATGTCAACGGCGCCTTCCGCGACTTCAAGACATTCATCAACACGGGTGCGGTTGCGCTGGAAGCTGATGCCAACGACAAGTTGCCATATCCGATGCTGATCGGCAGTGATCCGCCCGATCACACGCGTCAGCGCAAACTGTTCGCGCCACTGATGACGCCGCAGGCGCTGGCGCCGCTTGAAAGCTACATTCGCAACGAATCGATCCGCATGGTCGAGCCGCATCTTTCCAGCGGCCGTTTCGATTTCGTTGCCGATCTCGGCTGTTATCTGCCGATGGGTGTGATCTCGACCATGATCGGGGTGCCGCTCGAAGATCAGGATAAAGTGCGTGGTTGGGCGGACGATTTGATCGCTCGCGACGACAAGCAGGTCGATCTTGCTGAGCGTAATGTCAGCGGTTACATGAATCTTGCCAAGTATTTCGAAGAGCACACGCACAAGCACGCGGCGGGTCCGCATGGCAAAGATATGCTCGGTCTCATGCTGCGCGCCGAAAAGGAAGGCGTGATGAGCCATCTGGAAGTGATCGGCAACATGATTCTGCTGGCCGTCGCCGGCAACGAAACCACGACCAAACTCATCGGTAATACGGCCTATCGTCTGTGGCAGCATCCGGAGCAGCGCCGCATGTTGGTCGAGAACCCAAATCTGATTCCGCAGGCGGTTGAAGAAGTGCTGCGCTTCGACGGTTCCTCGCAGATTATCGTGCGGCGTGTCGGTAAGGACGTGACGCTGCGCGGTAAGCAGCTCAAAAAAGGCGATTGTGTTGGTCTCTGCGTGATCTCCGCCAACCGCGATCAGACGAAGTATGAAAATCCGGATGTGTTTGATATCCGTCGCGGCTCCCGCGATCACATGGCTTTCGGCTTCGGTCTGCACTCTTGTCTGGGTGCGGCGCTGGCGCGTCTCGAAGTCAGGGTGGTGTTCGAGGAAGTGCTGAAGCGGATTCCGGATTACGAGATAGAGGAATCAGGTTTGCAGCGCGCGCATAACCCGAACGTGCGCGGTTTCACCCATGTGCCGACGCATTTCAAACCGAAATAAGAGACTGAAGCAAGAGATATTTCTGGATCGGACTCCGGTCGGCTTGTTGGCAGGCGACGTATCTGGAACCCGTGTCGTGAACGACCTCCTTTCCCAGTTTTGATTCGTCTATTGCGACATCCGGATTTCGAGCGCTCCGAGCACTTTCAACGCACTGGCTGACAACTTCACCTTGTGGCCCGCGCGATTGAACAGCTTGCTGCGGGCGGTATCTCCGGATTCCAGATACAGCTGTTCCAGTGTCCGCTGCAGAATCGCAGCGGCACTCAGATGCGAAATCTCTCCTGCAAGAGGCGCCGCCGACACCACGACGTGTTTGAACAGGCATTCGGCGGTCTGCGCGAAGCGTTTTTCCCGGTTTTTCCCCAGGATTCGCACAAATCCAGCTTTTAGCACGCTGATGTTGTCGATGGAGTCTTCGATCAGGCGCAGACCGGCATTGGTCAAAAAGATCATCGATGAACGTGCATCTCCGGGATGTTGCCGTCGCTGCACATAGCCGAGCTTCTCAACCTGCTTTACGGTTTGGCTGATGGCTTGTTTGGAAATGTTGTTGATACGTGCCAGATCGTTGATCAACGTGCCATGTGGCGACGTGTACATGAGCACCTGTGCGAACGACATTTTTAGCTGCGTATGGCCCTTGGCTTTATCCAGCTCCATCAGCTGCCGTTCGCTGTGCGTGACCAGACCGGCCAGATACAGAGGCAGTGAGTAAGCCGGATTCTGGCCGACGGGGCGTTCGCCCTCAGTGGCGATACCAAGGCCATAAAACAGCAGTGCGCAGCTCCCCTTGAATTCCGTCAGTTCCGCATCGCCGATCACGCGGGCAAGCTCACGGTCGATGCGCTGCGAGGCGCTCGCTGCGCAGGTAATTAATTTTTGTCCCTTGGCGGTCAGGAGCAGCTTCTTCGCACGTTTGTCGATCGTATCCGGCTTGCGCTTGAGATACCCCTGCTGCCCCATTACGTTAACGATCTGCCCGGCGGCCTGCTGCGTGATATCCCAGTACTGAGCGATGTCGACGACGCGGCCGCCCTCGGGAACGAGCTTGAATAGCAATTGAATTTGCGTCGCCTTGATGCCGTCATATCCCGCGGCGGCGCAGGCGCTGACCAGCTGCTGGCTAAGCGAGCCCGCCACGCCCGACAAGTAACGCGGCAGATTGTGATTGAACTGCGCAAGGATGGCTTCGCGCTCACTATTTGTCAGAACACTGCTGAGGCGAGTCATTGAGTACGTGCGAGCAAGAGCTAATCGAATTGGAAAAAGACTGTCGACCGGCATCATTCAATCTATTTCGTGAATAAATCCAGGTCACGAAAATTTTAATCACTGTCATGGCCGTTGCGAAATCGCCTTGCCCGCAAGGCGGCCGCATTCAATGACACTATAGCGTGTTATTCGAGAGCCTCGCAGTCCCGTATCGAAATTGCAACGACGTTTTTCATGAAAAATTATCAACAATGTGTCTGCCAGGAACGCACGGCTGGAAGCGGGTCGGTTGATTAAGTCGGGAAATACATAAAGGACAGAAATCCATACCGCCCCTGTTCAACGGCACTAACTTCTGGACGGAGCCCTAGCCAGAGCGTGCGACCCGTCTGCCTGCCTGCCTGCCGAAAAACGTCGCATCGGCCAGTGACATGCCGGAACTATAGCCCGCGCCCCAGCGTGGCAGGCCGCAGGCCGTGCGTCCGGCCGCATATAGGCCCGGAACGATCTCGCCGTCCGCTCGCAGCACTTCACCCGTGGGCAGCGTGTTGAGGCCGCCCAGTGTGAAATACGAGTAGAAGCAGTGATCGATCCGGCAGTCCAGAGCAACGAACGGTGGTTCGTTAAGTGGCTTCAGCCATTTCCGCGCTTTATGGAATACCGGATCTTCGCCTTTTTCCGCGTGGCGGTTATAAAGCGACGTGGTAGCAACCAGCGATCCTTCCGGCAACCCAAGATCCTTCTCGACTTCTTCCCAGGTTTCTCCCGCTGCCGCGATATCGATAAGATTCAACTCGGACAGTTCCGGCTGGGAATAAGTGGCGTTATCGAGCAGCAGATAGATGCGGTTGCCGCCTTGCTGAATCATGTGCTGCGAGACGCGACCGTGATAGCAATCCTCATTGATGAATCGCTGTCCGCGGTCGTTGATGAAAATGCCCTTGATCAGGATTTCGGGTGGATACCACGGCAGCGTTACGAAGCATTCGCTCATGTTGATTGCCGTTCCGCCGACACTGAGTCCCATTAAAATGCCGGATCCGTCGTCGACCGTGCCAAGCGGGAAATTGGAGCGCAGCAATGTCGGTGCGTTGTGTTTGAGCATGTCTTTGTTCATGACAAAGCCGCCCGCGCATAGCGCCACGCCTTTGCGTGCGCGAATGAACCGGTCCTCGCCATCCATGCGGGCGACTACGCCGCATACACTGGAATCCGCGTCCACGATCAGCGCGACGACACGGGAATTGAAACGCACATCGATGGCCAATTCGTTGACGCGCAGTGTCAGCACATCCATGAGATAACGACCGCCGCCCCATCCCATCCATTGCGGCGTATGTCCGCGCGGGCAGGGCTTTGCCTGCTCGACAAACGGCCAGGCTTCCTCACTGCCGCTCCAGATCAGACAATCGTCGGTGGTCGGCTCGATGATTCGCTCGGAGATGAACGAATTCTTGTATTTCACGCCCTGCGCAACGAGCCACTCAAAGTGCTTGAGGCTATTGTCCGCATAGAGACGGACTTTCGCTTCGTCGGCGTTCGGGCCGCCGCTCATCATCAAATATTTGAACAGGTCCTCGGTCTGGTCGTCGAACCCCGCAGCGCGTTGAATCGGCGTGCCACCGTTGCCGCCGATATAGATTTCCCCCCCCGACAGTGCCGATGTACCGCCGCTACCAGCCGCGACATCGAACAACGACACCTGCGCGCCACTGCGCGCAGCCTCAATTGCCACACAGGCGCCCGCCGCGCCGAAACCCACCACGGCCACGTCAGTTTCCAAATCCCAGTTATCGACGCGATCGAGCCGGCAGGGATGATTCACTGAATATGAGGAACTGTTCAACATAAATATGTTTGAATTGTTTTATGTTTTAGATATTACTCCCGAACTGATGACAGGTTTTGCCGAACTTATCTACAAATATCCAGGTAATGAGGGACTTCGGCAAACGAGCAATAGGAGCTGAATGTAGGTCGAGATCGGCGTGCCGGTCGTCGTCTAAATGGGGTAGGCTGGCCGTCCCGCTCATCTCCGGGGGGCTTTGGCACGGATATGTTCTAAGACCGGGCTCGCATGCGTCAAGCTACGCTTTGTCATGCGCATTCGGCGGAAGGGTCATTCCCGCAATGACGGGCATGAAAGCGCCGCAGGTCAAGGTGGCGGCCTAAACGTTACCCGCGGGAGAGCGACGGCATCCTCACGATGGGCATTTTTGATATAAATTCGCTCGCTTGATGAGACCGAGGTCTGATGCCGGTCGCAGCAGATCGTTGGAAACGGTCAACGTAATGCTGGCACCGTCGCGCGTTCTCAGTTTGAGGTTCCCGAGTTCATCAATCCTCCACGAACCCGTGGTTTTACGGTTGAAGATAAAGTAGCCAGTCGGACTGAATTCAAATGCGAGATAGCCGATGACGCAGCCGCGCTCGAAGTCGCGGTTGGGATAAATCTGCGCCCAATAGCCCCCGTTGAAACGGGCGGCATTCTGCTGTGGTACCGGGTTGTCAGTAGAAGTTTCCGCTTCTCCTCGGCAAATCGTCGCCGCCCAGAATGCACAGCAGGCAAATAAAAGCCGATGGCGCGTACGGATTAAACTCGGAGTATGTTCAAAAGTCGTGGGACTCATTCCGTTGCCTGCCGTATCGAATTCGCCGGCGTCCAGGTTTGAAAAAGATCGCCACGGAGTGATCGCCACACGCCTAATCCCGCGCCGGCCAGGGACATAAGAACGTCCCATATCTGCGAGAACGGCTTCAGGCGCCAGACGCCGCCCAACAGAAATAGCGGCACCGGACTCAGCAGTGCCAGCAGCGCAATTCTCTCGTGGCCAAGCAGAAAAAGACCTAACACGATGAACAATTCGGCTGTAAAAAGAAAATAAATGGAAAGCCAGCGCAGCAGCTTGTGCGACACATATTTGTATCGCGTCAATATTCCGGTATTGCGCAGCGATGACCATATTATCCGATGCACATTGAATGCTTGGCAGCCAATGCGGATTTTGCGACGGAATTCCTCGCTCGCCGAAGTCACGGATTCTTCGTAGGCAAGAACATCGTCGACCTGTACGACGCGATGGCCCTCGCACAGAACACGAAATGAAACGTACATGTCGTCGATGATGTGATCCGGGGGCGGACGATGTAACTCCCGCCGGATGGCGAACAACGAACCATCCGCACCCATCGTCGAACCTGTATCCGTTTCGAGTCGTTTTATGGCTTCTTCGAGACGCCAGTAGAGAGAGCCCGTAGTCGCGGTAACCGAATCAGTGGAGTTTGTATAGACAAGATGGCCGCACACGCAGCCGATATGAGGATCAGAAAAATAGCGGGACAGATTAAGGAGCGATGCGCCATCCAGAAAAACGTTGGCATCGGTGAATATGATGATGGGTGCTTGCGTCATCGAAACCAGAAGATTCATGCCGTACGTCTTGCCGTGCCGCCTCGGAGAAACATGTATGTGAAAGTGCTCCGCGTACGGGCGCAATAATTCCGCTGTGCGGTCAGTCGCCGCATCGACATAAATGAACACTTCCAGATCGGGCATCGCGCGGCGCAGACTCAGCAGATTCTCGGCCTTACGCTGGATCACCCGCTCTTCGTTGTATGCACAGACGCAGATTGCGTAGCGGACATTCGCATGTCCGGGCATTGTGCCAAAGGCGATCGGTTTTCTCCTGAATCGACGAATGCCCAGAAGGGAGAGAGGATAAAAAATGAACGGGTGGACGGCGATCAACAGATCCATAATGCCGATGAGGATGAGCGTCCAAGCCATGCCAATCTCCAGATTCCTTAGTTGCGACACCTCTAAAAATCAGTATCGCTTGCGTATTGCTTCAGCGATGTGCATTTTCGCGCTGTATCCGGATGACGCTATTCATCCGCTACCGAAAATCGAATTTACTTGGTCAAAGTAAGTAGAACGAACCACGCATTGCGGCGGATCACCGGGATGCGAAGTAGGACGCGATCGGTAATTTCGCATGCGTTCATCAGACCACTTCCGAACGGCATGTGCGAAAACGGAACAGCACCTAGCGTCATCAATCCAAAAAACTGTGAATTGACGTTTCGGAAATATCGCCCTGCCAGATCAAAATCCTTGGTCAATAGCGGATGTTCGTCGGGCGTCCGAAGCTCGGGGGTTTTCCTTCTGAAACCGTTAATGGCGGGGTTGTGTCCCATCGGCTCAAAGAAGATCGCGCTGCCGCCGGGGCGGAGAACGCGCCTGATCTCATCGAAGCACTTGTTCAAATCGAGGTGATGAATGATGCCGCGACCAAATACGAGGTCGAATTGGTTGTCGCCGAACGTCATCTTTTCGGCGTCCATCGTTTCAAAGTGGCAATTTTCCAGCGCGAGCTTGTCGGCTGTATCACGTGCCTTTCCGATGGCTTGATCTGAGATATCGATGCCGAAGAACTCGTCGGCTCCGCGTGCGATGTCCTCTTCAATCAGAGAGAGGCGTCCGTCGGCGCATCCATATTCGAGAACCTTGGCGCTTTCGGCGGCACGTTTGATCAATTCAATCTGACGCTTCGCGCCGGCGCTCACGGCGCCATACCACTTATTCAATGACTCCCTGTTGTCAGAATCACCACCATAACGCTCGTTGTGAAACGCGCGTTCGCTTTCCTTGCGTTGAATATCCGTTGCGATTTGCATGAACGATATATTCGGCTAGCGTTCCTGAAGCGCAGATGAACGGCACAATGATCGACGATTAACCTGCGGTTCAGGCTGCGCAGTATCAAATGGAATCCGAAAAATGGAATGCAAGTCACATGCGACAGTACGGACACGTCACCAGTGCTGTGGTCTTAGCGGGTCTGCTCGCAGCAGGCTTCGCCCGCGGAGCTTTTGAGGACGCGCATAACCGTCCGGTGGGCGCAAGCGGTGACTGGACGCTTTTGAAGGATTGGACATTCGGTCGTTCGCGAGCCGATGCCACGATTCGCAATAAATCCGACCTCGATCGGGAATTCTATTACCGTTATATCTATGACGCCGGCAAGCTCGACGGCTTGCCGGTGTATTGGTCATATCACCGCGACTATCCTGAGACCGATCCGCATTCTTTGCACATATTTTCTGCCGACGCGTTAACGCTCAAAGCACGTATTCCAGAGGGCGGCGGACCGCGACCTCGAGGAATAGAGTCGGGAATGCTTCGTGCGAAATTTCCGGTGACCCCCGGAATGTATATCGAAATGCGCGCGCGCCTTCCGCGAGGCGTAGGGACTTGGCCAGCATTCTGGTTGGGCGCCGGCGTCCAGAATGCGGACGGCACATTTTCTGCGACCCCGTGGCCGCCGGAAATCGACATTTTTGAATTCATGAATTGGCAGAATCGTCCGCGGACACTCGTTATGACCGGTAATGTCCAGGTCGGTGGGCACCCTGAAAAATACGGTCAACCGCATGATCTGTTTACCGTGTTCAAACATTCAGAATACACGCCTGGTGTCGACTTTTCCAAAGACTTTCATGTCTTCGCGCTGGACTGGCGAGAGAACGAACCGGTGTGGCTTCTCGATGGACGTGAAGTCAAACAAACGCATTACGAATGGAGAGCACCTGCCGCACATATTCTTGTCACCAATCAGCTCGGCATGACGTTCCCGAATGTGGATCTGCACGAAATGATCGGCGGAGATCATGACTGGGATTATTCGATCGACTATATCCGTGTTTGGCGCCGCCCGCAGGCAGATCACTCATGATCATCATTTCTGGGGGGCAAGCCCAAGGATTGTGTGCCAAATCGGGGACGTCTTCATGATGTTGTCCACCCAAACAATCAACGCCGGGGATGTCCCGTTGGCACCGGACGGCTCGCAATCGGCGGACATAGGCGCTCGCGATCTGCTCGCGACCGTACTTCTCTATGCGCCTCTGATCGCCACCACAATATTTTCAAAAGTGGCCATCTCGTCGTTGTCTTCCGCCTTCACGGTTGCGATTCCTATTCTCATTGCCATCCCTATGGCAGGGCTGCTGTTGGGCCGCATGCGTTTTGATCCTGGACGCCTGAGTTTGTATCTAATAGTCGTGGCGTTGTTGTGGGCAATGCAGATCTTCAGTGGCGAATCCTTTTCAATGAATTCGATGCTATTGATGACGACGCTCTTCTTCACTATGACGGTATACGTGCCGGCGACCTCGCCGCACGCGGATAAGGCTCTCCTTTTCTTTCTGAATCTGGCAACGTTGCTCGCGCTTTGCGGCATCGCACAGTTTTTTCTTCAATTCGTCATCGGCTCACGACTTGCGTTTCCGATCGAACATTTTCTTCCGAAAAGCATCCTGATTCAGCACTATAACTACCTGAATCCTCTTAGTTATGGAGTGAACACCTACAAGGCAAATGGTATTTTCCTGTTGGAACCCTCGCAATTCAGTCAGCTTCTGGCAGTCGCGATAGTTGCCGAGCTGATGACGCTCAATCGCTCGTGGCGGTTGATTTCATTCGCAGTGGCGATGATCGTCGCGTACTCCGGAACCGGTCTGATGATTCTTGCGGTATGTATGCCGATCATCGTCATTTCAAAGCGGCGCTGGGCTCTCTTTTTCGTGGCGATTGTTGCACTAGTTGTTCTTGGACTGTTCGCCGAAAGTCTCAATCTTGATATTTTCATCAATCGCGCAGGCGAATTCGGTTCGACGAAATCGAGCGCGTTTGGGCGCTTTATCGGCGGCTTCTATGCATTCGACGACTGGTTGTGGCCGGAATGGCGCCGCGCGTTCTTCGGATATGGCGCAGGTTCCTATGCCGACGCATCGGGAAAATTCGTGTTGACGGCGTCGGAAATGCCGCTCAACAAGATCGTATTTGAATTTGGATTGGTGGGTGCCTGTGCATTGTTCGGCTTTTTCATTTTCTGTATGGCGAAAGGTTCAGGGCCTGCTGTGTTCAGGCTTGCGGTAGGCCTCTCATTTTTCCTCAACGCGCTGTACACGCCAACGGCCCAGGGTATTGCGCTGAGCGTCATCCTTTGGAACTGCGCATACGGGTCTGCGAAGCGCAGCGAAGTCCGTCCGTCACCTGGAGTTGCCCGGCTATGCGCATAGCGTTGATTGATCCGTCGCTTTTTACCTGGCCCTACGATGCCGAACTAGCTCTGGCATTGCGCAGCGCGGGCAACGACGTGACTATTTATGGAAGAGCTTTAGAGGGAGCCGGCGGTGGCGTCGCCGGCGAAATGCTGCAGCGCCACTTCTATCGGGCGCTGGATTCCGACTGGATCGGACGTCTGCCGCGATCGATTTTCCTGATATTTAAGGGCTTGAACCATTTTGTTTCGATGCTGGCGTTGTTGCGGGTATTGCGATCGGATCCGCCGGATGTCATCCATTTTCAGTGGACGCCACTGCCCGCGATGGATCGATGGTTCGTTGCGGCCCTGCGCCGCATTGCGCCAACAATACTGACGGTTCACGATTCAGCGCCATTCAACAATAATCCGCGATCGCTGGTGCAGCGGTGGGGGGCGACTCGCATATTGCCTCGCTTCGATCATCTTATCGTTCACACGCGTGCCGCCGCACAGCGTGTGGAGTCGTATGGCGTCGATGCGCGGTGCGTAAGTGTCATTCCTCATGGCCTGCTTGGCGGAGATATCGCGGTACCGCATCGAGATACTTTCCGGGAACGCGACGACGAGGATATTGTCCGAATTCTGCTATTCGGTAAGATTAAACCTTATAAGGGGTTGGACGTATTACTGCAGGCGATCGCTTCGCTGCCGCCAGAGATCATGCGCCGATGCAAAGTGCGTGTCGTTGGTGCTCCGTACATGGATATGGCTCCTCTTATCAATTTCGCGAAGAGCACCGGGATAGAACGGAATGTCGAATTCGATCTACGCTTCGTCGACGATCAGGAAATTCCCGGCATTCTTGCGAGGGCAGACATTATGGTCATGCCGTATCGGGAGATCGATGCGTCGGGTGTATTGATGATGGCTTTGTCCGCAGGCCTGCCGATTGTGGCATCGCGCATCGGCTTGTTCGCCGAACTGTTGCAGGACGGCGAGCATGGACGCCTGGTTCCAGTTGAAGATTGGCAAGCTCTGGCAGCCGCCTTGTCTGAGCTTATCGCTGATCCGGCGTTGCGCGTGCACATGGGAAAGCGTGTGCTTGCATTACGCGCTTCGATTCCCGACTGGCACGAAATCGCAAATAAAACTGTCCGGCTTTATGGTGAAGTGATTGCCCTTCGACAATCGCCGATTCCGCTTGGAGTGGGTCAGTGAAGTTTCGCACCTTCGGCTTGTGGGCGTTGCCCAGGGAAAATGGATGGAGCGCTGCATGATCACATTGATCGTACCAACGAGAAATCGCGGGCACACACTGCGTCTGGTCGCGCCGAGTTACTTCGAACAGGACGACGTCAATGAACTGATTTTCGTCAGCGATGCGGGAGACGACGACACTCACGCCGTTATTAACGAATTGGCCCGCCGCTACCCACAGAAAATTGTGCGATTCCTTCGCAATAGCAAGCGGCTGGGAGCTTCCCAGTCGCGCAACATCGGTGTCGCGGAAAGTACAAATGATTTCATTCTGTTTTGCGACGACGACGAGTACCTAGAAGCCGGGTATGCCCGCATTTTGCTGGATAAGCTTCGGCACCTTGAGGCTGGAGCCATCTCAGGCCGACGTATCTATCTAATGGCCGGTGAGACCCCGGTGCAGGCGCTGCAGCGCTTTGGCAGCGGTTTGCGCGCCGCGCGCCCGTTTCGTCCGCTCATCTGCGAGTACATCAACGGTGCGAAATTCGAAGGCGATCTTGGCATTCCAATTACCAACGCGATCATTCTGACGCGTCGCGAACTGCTTTTGCGGTACCCCTTCGACGCGCACTATGCGCGCGGTAATGGGTATCGTGAGGAAACCGATTATCAAATGAATCTGTTCGTCAACGGATTCGATATCTATATGACGAATGCCTGTCACAGCTTTCATCTGCCATTGTCGCAAGTGCGCACCGGGGGACAGCGCACGCAGCGATTTAAGCGCATCTACTGGTCGATTTACTACACGAATTATTTCTTCGCAAAATTTTATCGGCAGTACGCCGCACGTATCGGCTTGTTGGCGCCGCGATGGATGGCAATTTCCGCATTTTCGGTATTTGCGCTTTATCGGGAAATCCTGCGTCCGTCTTTATACCGCGCGGCGATGGGTGTGCTATCGATGCGCGCCGCCGGCCTCTCCAAAGAAGGAGCTGCGTCGTGATCCCGAGGAAACTACATTACGTTTGGGTGGGGCCTAAAGCGATTCCTGATCGGGTCCAGCGCCTGGTGGATGGCTGGCGACGCCTCAATCCCAGTTATGACATTGTGTTGTGGAACGAGGACAATATCGACTTCTCTTTTGAGTTCGTACAATCGGCCTACTGCATGAAGGCATGGAATCGCATTTCCGATTTCGTGCGCATGTGGGTACTGCTACAGCAGGGGGGGATATATCTCGACACCGATGTAGAGCTGCGGCAGCCCCTTGATGGCCTGCTCGAAAACAGCTGTTTCGCAGGATTCCAGGTACGCGAACGGAATCCAGACTGGGTCAATGGCGCGGTTCTGGGTGCCGAGCCTGGCCATTGGTTCATCGAGTGTTTGCACCGATACTTCGTCGAAAAGATGAGGGGTTGGAAAAATGTTGGTTCGTTTTCCGGGCCGGGCCTGATCACTCGGATGCTCATCGCTGAGGGATTATCTACATACAGCGAGTCGCCACAGAAGATCCACGATGTGACGCTGTATCCGACACGCTGGTTCTATCCATATACGTGGTCTGAGCCGTTTTCGGAGCGATGCGTCACTCCGGATACCTATGCGATTCATCATTGGGACAACACCTGGGCGAAAGGCGATAATATCTCCGCAAAGCTGTCGCGTTTGATGTTGAGAACGTCGGCGCGCGTCAGTCCACGCTGGGCGAGCCTCGGTATGCGCGCGTATGTGCGCCATCAGCGGCAGATCGCCGCTCTTTCCTGAGATTGAACGCATGCAAACCATCACGCTCATAGATACCAGCCTCAGCTCCGACAACCTCGGTGACGAAGTCATCATGGATGCCGTCAAGAATATTGTCTTCTCTCTATTCCCTGACGCTTATTACTACCACGTGCCCAGTCACGAACTGCTTTCATATCGCACTCGCGCGTTTCTAAAGCGCAGCGACTACTGCTTCGTGGGCGGTTCAAATTTGTTGTCGTCGCAGATCGGCAGGAATTCGCAGTGGCGTATGCGATGGCTCGACACGTTGGCGCTGAATCGCGCGATCTGTCTCGGCGTGGGATGGAACGACTATTCGCGCGCCGCCAATCTCCCCACCCGACTACTGTTGCGGACGATGCTCGACAGTAGTGTTGTCCATTCGGTGCGGGACACTTATACCGAGCGCAGGCTGTCGCAGATTGGCATCCGCTGTATCAACACCGCGTGCCCTACGATGTGGAATCTGACGCGGCCGCATTGCCTGGGTATTCCGAGCCGACGGGCTGGGGCGGCGGTGTTTACACTTACCGCGTGGCGCCCCGATCCGCGCGCCGACCGCGAACTGATCGATGTGTTGAAGAAACATTACCGGCGCGTTCATTTCTTTGCACAAATGCGCGAGGACTACGATTACTTTCGGCAATTCGATTGTTCTGGAATCGATGTCGTCAAACCGACCTTGCAAGGCTATACCTCTCTGCTCGCCGACGGTGACATCGATTACGTTGGAACGCGTCTTCACGGCGGTATTCGCGCGCTGCAGATGGGGCGGCGCACGCTGGTGCTTGGCGTGGACAATCGCGGCGTGGAAATCCATCGTGACACCGGATTGCCGATGCTGCCACGTGCAGAACTCACCGCGGTGGAAAGCTGGATAGAAGGCGAGGAGATCACAGAAGTTCATCTGCCATGGCAGGCAATCGAGCAGTGGCGCGATCAATTCAACGTCGATAAGGCCGGCTCGCTTGCCGAGATCGCGGCGGCTATGTGAGTTCGACCGCGATTCCCGAACTCGCCCCTGCGCCGATTCCGGAGCCGGTGGTCGCCGGCCTTGAGCGCAAAATTGCGTCCGGCGCGGCGTGGGCCTTCCTCGCCGTTCTCGCGGAACGACTGGTGGCTTTTGCCGTATTTGTTCTCGTCGTTCGCCACCTGGCGCCGTCCGATGTCGGTGTGGTGACACTTGCCGGTGTATTTGTCGATCTGACGCTGATTCTCACGCAGGGCGGGTTGCCGGAAGCGATCGTGCGTCATCCGTCGCCACGGCCGGAGACATTCAATACGGCTTTCTGGGTCAATATTGCCATCGCGACGGCGATGACGACAGGTCTATGCCTTCTATCCGTGCCGATAGCAGCGATATATGCGGCACCCGTGCTGGTTCCCGTACTGTGCGTGCTGTCCGGCAGCTTTTTGTTGACTGCACTGGGCGCTGTCCATCAGGCGCGCCTGAATCGTGGATTGCGCTTCCGTGCGCTGTCCGCGCGCTCGATGGCGGCTACGCTGATCGGCGGCGGCGCGGCATTGGCGCTGTCCGAATCAGGTCATGGTATCTGGGCGCTGGTTGCGCAAAGACTGGTGGCCCTCGCGGTGTCGACGATATCGCTTTGGATGGCGACGCGCTGGGTGCCGGGGATCAGCATTGATCGTACCGAAATGCGTGCGCTGCTTGGTTTCGGCGCCAAACTGAGTGTCGGCAATCTGCTGTTGCAACTGACTTCGTCGGTATCGCTGCTTATCATCGGCGCGGCTATGAGTAGTGCCGCTGTCGGGTATTATCGGGTTGCCTATCGGCTCTATGACGTCGTCAACCAGTTTCTGGTATCGCCGCTTTCGCAGGTTGCCCTTGCCGGCCTTTCCGCAGTGCAGACCGATCGTCTGCGCTTCACTACGCTATACGCGCGCATGACCAGCATGGTGTCGGTGGTGGCGATCGCTGCGTTCTTTGGCTTAGCCGTCCTTGCCGCACCTGCGATCCGTGTCATCTTTGGTGTGGACTGGGCGGCGAGTGCTCCAATCCTCTCGATTCTATGTCTGCTCGGCGTGCCGGTGTGCGTGAACGTCTTCGTCTGGCCGGCGCTGGTTGCGCGGGGAGCGGCCGGCGAGGTCTTCCGCTTCAGCGTTGTGCAACTCGTTACCAGCGTCGCTTTCTCTCTCGTTGCGGCACCGTTCGGTGCGGCGGCGGTGGCGATCGCGCAAGTCGTGCGCGCATTCTCAGTGCTGCCCTACGCTTTGCTCCTTACATCCAGACATGTTGGCATCGACGCGCGCGTCGTGCTTCAGCGGCTATTGCCACCGACACTGGCCGCCATTTGCATGGCAGGGTCGCTATATCTGCTGAATCGCGGCATTCCTAACGGAAGCAGTGCAATGCGCATTCTGCTTGTGAATATCCCGATCGGAATTGTCCTTTATTCAGGCTTCATGATGATTTTCGCGAAACGGCAGCTACGCGAAGTGTTCCGAATGCTGCGACGCATGCGGGAAAAGCCGCTAATGTTGTGACCGCGCGCTGACGCGGCGCGTGGCCGCCTCGCGCTGATGTGGCAGCGGTCGTAGCTGACGGATGATCTTTGCCCGAATGCTTTCGCGCCGGTTCGATTCGAGCGCGTAAATGTGTTCCCAGGTCTCTGTACTGAGTTGATATGCACTCTTGTCGCGCGTGTCACGGTCGAAAGTCGCGCACATGCGCAGTGCTTCGCGGATCCCATGCGCGGCTTCCAGCGGAATGCCGTTGGCAATGCCCTTGGCCATGAATGCAGTAGCAGCGGTTAATAGGCGCCGCGCGGGCATGTTGAATTTGTACATCGTGTACAGCGCGTTGCGAACCGTGTGGAAAAAACGTCCCTTGCCCCAATGCACCCGATGCTCGGGCGAGATTTTATGCCGGATTTCGGCATCGGCGAAATACTCGATGCGGGCGCCGGTATTGAGCATGCGGTAGCACAGATCGACTTCCTCGCCGCAGAAAAACAGGGCCGGATCATAGCCGCTCACTGCTTCGAACACTTCGCGGCGGATGGCGTGACCGGCGCCGATGAACCGCGTCGCCGGAAAGCGGGTGTCGGGCCGCCGGTTGGACGGATAGTCCCATGACGTCACGTCATTTTCGCCAGTGAAGAAATTGGTGATGCGGAATGCCAGCGCGCACAGATTCGGATATGCATTCATATGTCGTACTACGCGGGCCAGCACGTCTCGGCGGGCGAAAACGGCATCGCTGTCGAGTGCCACGATATACGGGGCTTGCCCCATTGCAGTGGCGAGATTGCGTCCGCCGGCGACGCCGGCATTGTGGTCCAGTTTGCGCAGCTGCACGCGCGGAATATCGTGCACATATCGTTCAAGGCGCTCGATGTTTTCCGCATCGCTACCTTGATCAACGATCAGAATACGTTGCGATACGCCTTCTTGCTCGACTGCGCTGTCGATTGCGGCGAGCGTATCGTCGATACGATTCCAGGACAGGATAATCACATCCACGTCGCCGACAGCGTCCGTAGCTGGTCGCGAAGAGGCTTTCGTCTGGCCGCCGGGCCGTCGCGAAATTCCGGTGACATTCATCAACCGTTCTCCGGTTTGAGAGCACCCTTCAGCAGCGCCTGCCGATCGTAAGTTCTGGGCCACGACAATCCGCGCAGCCAGCGTGAGAAGCCAACTTCGAATAATCGCCAGCTTAACCAGCCGGCGGCGATCGATCCGGTGACACAAACCACCGTGAAGACGAGCGCTCCGAGCACGGGCCATTGCGCAGCCGGAAGATAGTGGGTGATCAGCCGCTTGGCGACCACTACTACCACCGGGTGCCACAGGTAAAAACTGTAGCTGATCGTTCCGAGAAATTGCATCGGGCCCGTGGCCAACAAATAGCCCAGTGCGCCGCGTCCGCACATCACTGCGGCAATCAGATGGAGGCCGGCGGCGAACGCAATGACCAGCATCACGATGCGCCTATCCGTCAGCCAGTGAACAATTTGCGACGACGGCTGACTGAGATCCACGCCGGTCAGACTCCACGCACAGAGGAATACGGCGAGCGCAGCAAGCGGAAAGCCGAACCAGCGGCGATGATCGAGAATCCAGCCTTCGCACACGAAGGCAACGACACCGGGAACGAAAAACAATCCGCGCGGATAGAAATTCAGTAACACTGCAACGACTGCTGTGATCGCCAGGATGGCGGGTGCCTTCGTCGATGTTTTCCGAAGCGTTACCAGTGTGATCGCGCACAGGAAGTAGAACACCCACTCGTAACTTAGCGACCATGCCGCCCAATGAGCGAGGGGTAGCGGAAAGATCGTTGGCAGAAAAAGCAGGTTGGCGAAGAAATCGGTGATGTAATCGTTGACGTTGATTCCGCGAAACAGCCCCCATCCTACGAAAGGTCCGGCAATGAAGACCAGAATGTGCACCGGGACGAACGCTGGATAAATGCGCAGCAAGCGGTCCTTGAAGAATTCGCCGACGGCGGCGTGGCGATACAGGCTGCCAAGAATCACGTAACCGCTGATCATGAAAAACAGCTCCACGCCGTACTTCAGCGATGCGGTCAGAAACGCCCAACCTTGCCATGGCAGGATGAAATCAAAATGAGGCAGTACCTTGGCCGCGAAGATGTGGAACACGAGCACGGCGAACGCGGCAAATCCGCGAAAGCCGTGCACGTAGTGATTGTACGAGCGCTTCATCGTGTTGCTCGGATTGATATGATGCGGAGACGGCTGCGCATCTCATGCTCCTTGTTGTAGGGAAGCGCCCGCTGCGATGGGGGATTCTGGTTTGGGATAGTCGCGCACGAGCGAGAATGGCCGTTCCACGAACAGGAACATGGGAAACGAAAGCGCCAGTGTCCAGCAGAGTGCTAGCGGACATAGCAACCAGACAGAGCTGCTACCGAGGGATTGCGGCACTTCGTAGTGTGACAACGCAAAGAACAAGGCTTTCAATGCGAGTCCGTGCACCAGATAGTATGAGTAGCTCATGTTGCCCAGCCAGCGCAGGGGACTCCAGCGAAACAGTTGCGCGCATGAGCCCGTACCGGCGAGACAGGCCCAGCTCAGGACGGAAAATGAGAAGACGGTTAATACCGTTCTGATTGGCGCGAAGGCGAGGTGTGGAAAGGTAAACATCAGCCCGACGAGCAGCGGAAGTGCGGTCCGATCGGCCCAGCGGTCAGCCGCTGAGTTGCCGAGAGCGAGAGGCTCGAGCGCTTCCCACAAAATCATGCCGGCCAGGAAGCCCAACATGCGCACGTGCGGAAAGATCCCCGCCGACGAACAGGCCAGCAACAGCGTGCACGTCAGCGATAGCAGTGCGATACGCGATGCGGGACGCCAGTTGCGTAATCCGAGCATGCCGATGGCGAGCGGCATCAATAGATAGAAGCAGACTTCGTAGCTCAGCGACCAGGCGACGGTGATCATCGGCCGGATACTGAACACTCCCGGCAGCAGTAGAAGATTTGCGCCGATGTAGGCGAGAGTGTGCCATGCCGTGTCCGGAAGCTTGCTTTCCGCGGGCACCAGCGCGCTCAGCGCAAGATACAACGCGAACACGGCCAGGAATACTGGATAGATTCGTTGTACGCGCCGCTGCAGATAGTGACGAAACGGGATCTGTCGACGGATCAGCGAACCGTAAATCAGGAATCCGCTGAGAATGAAGAACAGATCAACGCCGATATTGCCGATCGATGACAGTGCCGTCGCCAGTCGTGCCGAGACGGACTCTGGAGATACATGTTCGCGCGCAAGCGTGAAATAGTGCACGGCGAACACCAATAATATGGCCAGGCCGCGGAGTCCTTCCATTGCTCTGTTGTGCCGCGCAGCATAGTCGCCCAGCTCAAAAACGGATCGGAGCCAAATTGCGCCCCGTCGCCAACGCCCGCCCGGACTGTTCATGCGACCGGAGTCCATTGCGCTTTCGGATCGGAATTGCATGCGGCCTCGTGCCTCGAATTTTCCGTGGGCGGGGCTCTAGAGGCGACGATATACGCCGGCAGGTATGTGCTGCCGACGCTTATTAAGGACGACGCCGACGACACGCCCTCCGGCCGCTTCAATCACCCTGCGTGTCGCCAATACCGAGTGAACGCGAGTGCGCTCGGATTCGACGACGATCACTACGCCGTCAGTAATGCGGGTGATCGCAAGTCCGAGAGCATTTTTGGCGATCGGTGGCGCGTCGAGCAGCACCAGATCGAATGACGATCTCAGCAGCGATAGGATGTTATGGCAAGTGTCGAGATTCACCGCAATCCGCTTGTCCCAGCTTTCATCCGCGAGCGTGCATGCGGCTGCGGCGGTGCCTTGGAGCCAAACGATCGCTTCGGATAGATTGAGGCCCTTCGCGGCTGCATCGCAGAGAGAAATTGGAAGCGTTGGCAGTGCCAATTCCTTCAGCGCGTTCCGTGCCGGCGAGATATCACAGATCAGTACACGTAGACCTGCGCTTTCAGCGGCGGCGCCGGCGAGTCCGCGCACGATGGTCGATACACCCTCGCCGGGCCGCGAGCCGACGACTTGGATTACACGCCCCTCCTTCACCGCCGTGCCGTTATAGAGCGTGTGCAGGAGAGGCAGCATGTTTGCGGCATGTACGGGACTGCCGGGTGGCAGGCGGCCGCTCTGGCGCTTCCGAGCGGGTGCTTCAACCAGTGACGATATTGCGGGGCGAACGTCCATCGGGTGCTCCTATGCAGGGTTGTGTTCAAGGCTTCTCCTGCCTGTTGCACCGGTTTCATATTCGAGTATCAAAAGCAGTGGGAGGCCGAGCGAAGTTTCGACTTGCTCCGGAAGGCTGATGGTCCCGTCGAGCGCTTCGGCCGAGAGGCACAGTCCCAACCCTGCCAGCAGGCCAATGAAAATGCTCAGCACTATGACCAGGACTTTTTTAGGTCTGGCTGGCTCGTAAGGAAACGTCGGCGACTGAAGAATGCTCAGGCTGGTAATGCCCGCATGATTCAAATCGTCCACGATTTTCGCGGTTTCGGTGCGATCGAGATACGATTTGAAATCCTGGGTCGCGATGTCCTGACGATGTTGTAAATCCATGAGCTCCGATTCGTTGGAGTCGAGGAACGCGAGTCGCTGATTTATTTGTTCGAGCTGTCGCTTTTTTTCGTCGACGGTGGCTGCCAGGCCCCCCATTTCCGACTGCGTGCTGGCAATGCTGAACGTCACGTTTTGATAGACCTGATTCACGCCCGTGCGTACACGCGTAGTTGGAATGGCGGCGGCTTCACTGAAGCTGCGGCGGGCTCCCTCCAGTTGTGCTTTGGCATCAAGCAGTTCCGGATTGCCCTCGGCGAAATTGAGACGCGCCTCGTCGTAACGTACCTCGGCACTGACGAGTCGCGAGCGCGCTTGATCGATCTGCGTTTTTGCGCTGTCGTTCTCATCGGTCAGAGGAATTTCTTCCGGCGTGCCTGCCAAGCTTCTCCGCAACGCCACTAATCGCTCCTGATCCGATTTCATGGATGCAGATGACTCGTTCAGGCTGAGCTGGACCGAGTCTCGTTGCTTGAGAAGCAGATCACGTTCCGCATCCAGGGATGTGATCCCTTTTTCCCTTTTGAAATCCAGAAGTGCCGCCTGTGTTTCAGTCACTTTCTTTTGCAAAGCTTCTCGCGTTTCTTCGATGAAACCCAGGCGTGGATCACGCGTGAGTGCGGCCTGCCTGTCGAGGAAAGTGGCGATGATCGTCTGTAGCACCTTCCGGGCGATTGCCGGGTTGTGATTTTCCAGCTTCAACAGAAGTACATTGCTGTTCTGGTTGACCTTGACGTCGAAATTCTTCGCCAGCTTTTTTACCGCGACATTGATGAGCGGTGCATCTTCCGCGCTTGTACTTCGCGGAATGTCTGGATATACATAGGCCGGATCGAGCTTTTCCAGAGAGGTTTTGAGTACATCCTCGCTTACCAGCAATAGACGTTCGGAATTGATGATCTGCTCCGACTGGCCGGCGGACGAAACAGGACTTCTTGCTTCCTGATTTGCCAGCATGTCGGGCGCCGCCATGTCCTGATTGCTAGCTTTCATTAGAAGGGCGGCGTCGCTTTCATAAACCGGTTTGCCGAGAAACGCATATAGCAACCCGCTAGTGACGATCGTCAACAGCGAGCCGAGAAAAATCCCCTTGCGCTTGAACAGCGCGTGAGCGAGTGTGCGCGGCGTTAATTGGGTCATCATTGTCCGAGGTCCTTTTTCATTCGCGACTGCTCAGAAGGTGTGGCCGGCGCTGACGCCGGTCGAAAGGTTCAGGTTGTTAAGCAGGAAAAGGTGAATCGCCAGATTGACGTCGGCGCTTCCCGATTTCGGAACGTAAACCAGATCGTTGGGCATCAACGCGAGATCCTGTTGCGGTTCCCGTCCGCTCAGTGCACGAGCGAGATTCAGTTCGATCACCATTGGATGACTTTGACCGGGCAGCCGCCGCACCAGAATGACGCTGGACAGCGTGGCGTTATCGGTGACTCCGCCCGATGCGGAGATGCTCTGAAGCACAGTCTGTGCGCCTTGTGCCAGATCGAGCTGGCCCGGGTTGCGTACTTCGCCGGCGGTGAAGATGCGCTCACTGGCGGGTTTGCGTACGATCACCACGGAACTTGATTTCAGAAAATACTGCGCATAGCCACCAGTAATGAGGGCCGATAGCTGCGTTGGTGTGCGGCCGGCAGCGGGTACTTCGCCGATCAGTGACAGCGAAATCCTGCCGTCAGGGCGAACGCGTACGTCTTCATCAAGCTGCGGATTGTAGTAGAGGCGAACGGTGAGATCGTCGCCGGGTGCAATGACGTACTCCGACGCGGCATAGTTCTGAGTGGTTTCGATCAGCGTATGCAGCGGCGTGGGCTTTACCACATCGACTGAAACCGCCGTGCATCCGGTGAGCAGACAAATCAGGATGGTGAACGAGCGTGTGAGCAGCATCCAGTTTCCCCCGTGTTGTGATCGCGCGCGAAGAAAAGGGGTGGCACAGGTGGTGAGTTGAACGGTCATCGGACTCTCGTTTTCATTGTTAATACGCGTTTTTATCAAACGGCAAGCTGAATGCGGTAAGTGCGAGAATGTGTAGGTCAAGCAGGATTGACCAGTTGTTGATGTAGTAGAGATCGTGTTCGACGCGTTGGACAATTTTGTCCTCGGTGTCGGTCTCGCCACGCCAGCCGTTGACCTGCGCCCAGCCGGTGATGCCGGGTTTGATCCGGTGGCGGAGCGCGTAACCGGCGACGACTTCTTCGTAAAGATGCCCGGCGGCCCTGGCTTTGAGCGCATGTGGCCGCGGCCCTACCAACGACATCTCGCCCCTCAGCACGTTGATCAGTTGCGGCAATTCGTCGATGCTGGTCCGGCGAAGAATGCGCCCTAAGTGGGTGACGCGCCGGTCTCCGCGCGTCACCATCTTCGCCGCAAGGCTGTCGCATTGATCGTGATACATGCTACGGAACTTGTAGACGTTGAACGGTTTGCTGTTGAAGCCGAGACGCCGTTGGTGGAACAGCACGGGTCCTGGGCTGTCGAGCTTGATAGCGATGGCGACGCAGATGAGCAAAGGCGAAAACAGAAGCAGGCAGAATAGCGCGAGCGTCTTGTCCAAGATCGACTTAGCCAGATAGCCCCAACCCGACACCGGTTTATTGGTCATCGTTACCACCGGCAGGCCGTCCAGCGCGGACAGATAGCTGTTATCGGTAGGCGATTGGTGCAGCAGATTTGGGCAAAGATGAATATTGGCCGGAATGACCCGGATCGCGCTCAGAATGTCGTGGATGCGCTCTTCCGCAGCCCATGGCAGCGCGATAAATATTTCGTCGATGCGGATCCGTCGCGAGAAGGCAATAAGGTCTTCAGTCGTACCTAAAACGGGGTAGCGGCTGACATGTTTTGGCGTGCGATGCGATGGGTCGCGGGCGCGATCGTCGAACATGCACAGTATTCGCGTCCACGGACGTCCGCTGCGCACGAGCTGGTCGACGAGCATTTCACCCTGTTTCCCGGCCCCGAAGATCACCACATTGCGCGACAGCATTTTGTATTCGCCGAGTTTGGCAATCACTTTGTCGACTAGTACGCGCGTCGTTGAGATGAACACCACGGAAAGTGCGAACGTCCCCACCTTCCAGGCTGACATGCGCGCGAACGAATCGTCGATGACATAGGTGACCAGCGCCAGCATTCCGAATGCGACGACAGCCGACATCGTCGCGCGTTCGACCACCACCAGCGGCTGTTTGGGGAGCGTCAGGTCGTAAAGCTTGAAGCGCGATCCGAAATGGATCAGTACAAGGCCGCAGACGATGGAAATCGTGCCGTGATTCCGGAATGTATCTCGTGCCGTGGCAAACAACGCATGCGACACAAGACCCGCCGCGACGACACACGCCATATCGATCGCCGCCAGTGCTACGACGATCGCTTCCCCAGACCACGTGGAGTTAAGTCGCGGACGGCGGCGCTGTATGCGCTTGCGCGGGGGCACGGCTGGATTGAGCGGTGTATCGAGGTTGAGATCCGACTCCACAACTGCACCTCCTTGGCGCGCAACCCTCATGCGCCCGGACGCATTGGGCGCGGAAAATCAATGTCGGTGCCTGAACACCAGTATGTCAGTTGGTAACAAATGAGAATCTTCACCAAACCTTGCTTCAACCGCATTCGGCTATAGACACCGATGCTCGCAAAGTTCGGACGACTCTACCTGCAACCGAGTACATACTTGGGTCTGACCGCTGAACCCTCACTGAATAACTGCCAAACGTTGTCGCCGGGCGACAGCATTTACTTCCGGCACTCCTCCATTGAGCGGCGGTCCGGAATATTGGTTCCTGAAAAAATTTATTATTTTGCGTTCGTCGCAAATCCAATCCATGTCGAGTGATACGATTTAGCCCGATTTTTCAGTTTTGCCCCATTTTTAGTAAAAAATGAGAGTTTTGAATATGAAAATCACTACTGGAGTTATCGCGATTGCGCTCGCCGTCATGGGTTTTGTGATGGCTGGTGTCTATTACCTGCATTCACGGCAGCCCGCACCGCCGACACTCTCTGGGGGGTACCCTGAAACTGTCCCAGCAGCAACTGCGGCGGAACCGCCTATTCGTTATCCGATCGAAAAGGCAGCGCCGCAACCCGCCGTTAAGGAGACGGCCCCGCTGCCAGCGCTCGATGCCAGCGATTCGTCATTGCAAAGTGCGCTTGCCGAACTCTTTGGGACAGGACAGCTCGACGTATTTTTCAACCTGAAAGACCTCGTCCGCCGTGCTGTTGCCACGATCGACAACTTGCCACGCGAGAGCGTGGCGCCGCGTCTGATGATCGCGAGACCAATATCCGGTCGATTCGTGACGGCCGGTGAGCCCACCGATTTGACGATCGCCGCGGACAACTACTCGCGCTACTCGCCGTTCGTGACGTTCGCTGCGGCCTTCGATGCGAAAAAGTTGGTAGCGATCTATGTGCAGTTTTATCCGCTGTTTCAGCAGGCCTACCAGGACCTCGGTTACCCGCATGGTTACTTCAACGACAGGCTCATCGCGGTGATCGATAATCTCCTCGCCGCTCCCGACGTGCCGGGTCCGGTGAGACTGGTGCAGCCGCAGCTGATGTATCAGTTCGCTGATCCCGAGCTCGAAGCGCGGTCGGCGGGGCAAAAGATCCTGATCCGCGCCGGTAGCGGGAACGCCACCGTTCTCAAGGCAAAACTGCGCGAGATTCGAACCGAGTTGACTGGGCAGCCGGAACTGCGCGAGAACCGCTGATGGGGTGTTAACAGGCCCTATGTGACTCGAGCGAACTCGGCAATCAAGTCCTGCATTTCGCGCGGATCACTGGCGTTTAACAGTTTCTGCGCCTGTATGCGCAGATCGGCCACGTTGGATTCGATAATGATGCGTTTGATCTCAAGTACGCTGGCCGGATGCATCGAGAATTCCGTCAGGCCGAGGCCGAGCAGCAACCGCGTATATTTCGGGTCGCCAGCCATTTCACCGCACATCGCCACTGCACGTCCGGCCTGTTCGCCAGCCTCGATCGTCATACGGATCAGTCGCAGTACGGCGGGGTGCAGAGGATCGTAGAGATAGTTCACTTCATCATCGACGCGATCGATCGCGAGTGTGTATTGGATCAGGTCGTTGGTGCCGATTGAGAAGAATTCCGCGTGACGCGCCAGCAGCGGTGCTGAGAGCGCAGCGGCGGGAACTTCAATCATCGCGCCGAGCGGTACATGGTCTGCGAGCTTGCAACCCTCGGCGATCAGTTGATCGCGTACCAGCGCGATCAACTGCTGAGCCTGGCGGAATTCCTGCACGTTCGAGATCATCGGCAGCATGATGTGTACATCGCCGTGCGCCGATGCGCGCAGCAGCGCACGTACCTGCGTGCGAAACAAATCCTGTTCCTTCAGGCACAGGCGAATTGCGCGCAAGCCGAGTGCGGGATTGTTTGGTGTCGGTCCCTGGCGGTTGCCGGAGTCGACCTGTTTGTCGGCGCCAAGATCGAGCGTGCGGATGGTGATCGGCCCCTTTACCGAGGCGACCACGCGCGCATAGGCGTTGTACTGCTCCTCTTCGCCGGGCAAATCCTTGCGGTTCATGTACAGAAATTCGGTGCGATACAGACCGACACCCTCGGCACCGAGTTCGGCGGCGTGCGCGGCGTCTTCTTGCATCTCGATGTTCGCGAGCAGGCGGATCTTGACCCCATCGCGCGAAATTGCGGGGCGGTCACGCAGGCCGGCGAGTGCGGCACGGTCGGTGCGCTGGCGCTCACGCTTTTTCTGGAAGAAATCCAGAGCTTGCGAATCGGGATCGGCGAAGACATGGCCGAGCTCACCATCGATGATCAGCAGTTCATTTTCGCGTAACAGACGGCGCGCGCCATGTAAGCCGACGATCGCCGGAATGCCGAGACTGCGTGCCAGAATCGCGGTGTGTGACAGCGGTCCGCCGTATTCGGTGATAAAGCCGGCGACGCCTTGTTGCGAGAGCAGGATGATGTCCGCCGGTGTAATGTCGTCGGCGATGATGATGGCGGGTTCCGTGGCGCCGTCGCTCTTGGCGGCGACGTTGCGCTCCTGCTTGAGCAGGATGCGCAGGATACGTGCGGCGACATGCTGGACATCGTCCTTGCGCGTGCGCAGGTAAGGATCGTCCATTTGATCGAACACGGCAGTCAGCGCGTCACGCTGCCGCTTCAGCGCGGCTTCGGCATTGATCCTCTGAGCGCGGATCATCGCCACCACCGAATCCGACAGCGAGCCGTCGTCGAGCATCAATAGATGGGTATCGATGAACGCTGCAACATCCGGCGATGCGCCGCCGGGAATCTGTGCGCGGATGTTTCGCAGCTGTTCTTTCGCGCGATTGCGCGCCGCATGGAAGCGCGCGATCTCCGACTCCACGTCGGCGTCGGCGAGCGTCAATTCGGGGATATCGAGATCACCGTGCAGCCGCAGCACGCGGCCGATACCAATGCCGCGTGAAACGCCGATGCCGGAGAGCCAGACGCTCATGAGAGTGAGGGGTGGGGGGTGAGAGGTGAGGGGAAGGACGGCGACCGTCGACCGTCGTTCAGCTCTATTAATTTGATCGCTTTCAGGGTCACGTCTCTTTTCTCACGCTTCCTCATCAAACCGGTTCGCGATCAGCGCCGCGAGCGCATCGACCGCCGCGAGAGCGTCCTCGCCTTCGGAAATCAGGGTGATGACGGAACCCTGAGCCGCAGCGAGCATCATGACGCCCATGATGCTTTTGCCGCTGACCTCGCGTCCGTCTTTGCGCACGCGCACCTCGGCCTTGTATTTCGCCGCGAGCGTGACGAACTTGGCGGCGGCGCGCGCGTGTACACCGAGTCGATTGATGATTTGTACCGAGCGCTCGATGGCTTTGGACATGGGTTCAGTTTTTGCGAGAACAGATGACAACGCCGCGCTGACCACCTTCGACGGCGGTTTGCGTCATTGTGGCCAGATCGAGCTGCGGATAATTGTAGATGCGCACCAGCATCGGCAGATTGACACCGGCGACGACTTCGGTCCGTGGCGATGAGGCAAGACGGTTGGCGATATTGCTTGGCGTCGACCCGTAGGCATCGGTCAGCATCAGCACGCCGTCCCCGGAGTTGAGTCGCTCGATCATGCGTTCGCCCTGACGCAGCAGCACGTCGGTGGCCTGCACGCGCCGGACTTCGAGCACGTCGCTTGCCAGCGGCAGTGGACCGATCATCTCGGTAATCGTATCGATCAGCAGGTGGCCAAGCTTGCCGTGCGTGACGAGTAGAATGCCGACGCTCATAAACGTATTTTCCGAGCGCCCACTATCCCAGCTCGCGGTGTTTGACGACGACCGCGTCGAAGCGATCGCGGAATTCCGCTCCGAGGCGCTCGGCGAGATAGACCGATCGGTGCTGGCCACCAGTACATCCAAGTGCGACGGTGACATAGGCGCGATCCTGCGCCTGGAAGTGCGGCAGCCAGCGCGCGAGATAGTTACATACGTCGTTCAGCCACTCCGCGGTTTCCGGACGTGCTTCGAGATAGCGCGCGACGGCGGGCGCAAGTCCAGTCAGTGGACGCAGCTCCGGTACCCAGTGCGGATTGGCGAGACAGCGTGCATCGAAAACGAAATCGGCGCCATCCGGAAGGCCGTTCTTGTAGCCGAACGAAAGGATCAACAACTCCAGCTTGCCGGCCGCGCTTGCGTGCAGCCGCGTGTGAATCTCCACGCGCAGCTCGTGCAGGTTCATGTGCGTGGTATCGATTTGCAGATCGGCAAGATTGGCGATCGGCGCTAGCAGCTGTCTCTCGCAGCGGATCGCCTCGAGCAGCGACAGATCGTGGCCGGACAGCGGATGCTTGCGCCGCGTTTCGTGATAACGGCGCAGCAATGCTTCATCGGACGCCGACAGAAACACGATTTGCGCCTCGATGCTGTGATCATTCAGCGAATCGAGATAACGTGGGAATTGCTCGATATCTGTCGGATTGGCGCGCGCGTCAATACCGACCGCCAGCTTGCGGTAGCGTGGATCGCCCTTTTGAATCACGTGTGCGATCAACGGTTCGACGAGATCAATCGGAATGTTGTCGATGCAGTAGTAACCAAGATCCTCGTACTGTTTCAGCGCCACGGTTTTGCCGGCACCGGACAGACCACTGATGATCGCAAGCTGCATCTTGGCGCTCACGCCTGTTCTCCGGCCGCACGACGGGTTTGCGCGTTGGCGAAGGCTTCCGACGCGACATAGCCGCGCAGTCGCAACCAATGATCCCGGCAGGCTGTTTCCACCATGACGGCATTATGCCCAAGCCGTGCCGGCAGTACGATTTCGGGCAGCGTAGCGTTCAGTATCCGCAGCGTGTGGCGCCGTCCGTGCAGGCGCTGGTCCGGAGTGAGGGTGCTGGCGTTGGGATCGAGCCGTGCGGCCAGATCCACGCGCGTTTGCGGTGTCACGGCTGCAGCGCCGTAGGCTGCACGCAGATCGATGATGCCGAGCCCGCGCAGCTCGATGAAGCCAAAGAGGGTGTCCGGGCAGGAACCGGCGATGCAATCCGGAGCGTACTGAAACAGTTCGACGGCATCATCGGCGACAAGGCGATGGCCGCGTGCCACCAGTTCCAGTGCCAGTTCGCTCTTGCCGGCGCCGCTGGCACCGAGCAGCAGTACGCCGAGGCCGCATACTTCGATCAGTGTCGCATGCAGGATTTCTCGCGGCTCGCAATACATCGCGAACGCGGCGCGCAGAGTGTCAACCGTACGCGATGCCGGCCATGGGCTGGTGTAACAACCGATAGCATGAGATGCCGCGATAGCAAGCCAGCATTCCGCATCGACAGCGACGGGAACGACGATAGCCTCCGGCGGCGCGTTCAGCCATAGCGGAGCGCCCGCAGCGCGTGCCGCTTCCGCAGCGCCGCCGATGACCTGCACCGCGGTGGGAAGCAGCGGATGATAGAAGCCGGCTCTCGGAGCCGCATCGATCGCGGTGGGAAAGGCGAGGATTCGCTTGAGACCAGCCGCAAGCAGGACTTTGTCGAATGTCCCGCCGTTCACGGCAATGAAAGTTCAGCGTGTCAGCAAAGCGTGGATGGCCGCGCTGTCGGTAGCGGAGCGCACCTGCTCGCAGAACGCTTCATCAGAAAACTTCTCGGCAATTGCCGCGAGGTGCTGCAAATGTTCGCTGGTCGCCTGCTGCGGCACGATGAGGCCGAATACAAGATCAACCGGGCGGCCGTCGTGCGCTTCGAACTCAACTGGATGTTTGAGGCGCAGGAATGCGCCGACGCTGGTATTGATGCCTGGCAGACGGCCATGTGGAATCGCCACACCGTGACCGAGTGCCGTGCTACCGAGTTTTTCGCGACCAACGAGACTAGTGAGAATGTCGGTCGACGCCACGCTCGTGGCGCCGAGCCCGAGAAATTTTGCGACTTCCTCCAACGCGCGTTTCTTACTCGTCGTGACGACATCGACGGCAACGCGGCCGCCGTTGAGGAGTTCGGCGATTTTCATGATTCGTATTCCCCGCTAAATTCAACAGAGATCCGGCCCGGTTGCCGGCCGGGCCGGAATTACAATTGGGGGGCTTTATATCACAAGCCTATAGCAGGCTGGCATCCCGCAGCCCACGGCTGTTTTCGTCAGTTGATCTGCCTTTTACCGGCTTCCCTGGCGTGATGGTCGCGAACCTTTTCCTTGAATTTGCGTGTCTGTTGATCCAATTTATCTATCAGTCCGTCAATTGCTGCATACATGTCTTCACAGATCTGCTCCGCGTGAAAATCCATGCCTCGCGTGTGAATCGTCGCTTCTGCCTTATGTCGCAGCTTTTCCACCGAGAGAATGATGTCGGCGTTGATCAGGTTGTCGAAATGCCGCTCGACCCGCTTGAGCTTTTCGATAACGTAGTCCCGCATGGCGGGGCTGACGCTGACATGATGACCGGAGATATTCAGATTCATGCGAAGACTCCTTCTGCTACTTGCGGCCATGCTGGCCGCCGATTGATCCGCTGCGCGGATGTTTGGGGTTTGACGAACCCTCGGAAATTTTCAGGCAGTGGTCTTGCGCTCGTGGGATGGCGGAATATCCAAAGCCTCGCGATATTTCGCGACAGTGCGTCGTGCGACCTGGATGCCCTCCTTGAGCAATAGGTCGGCGAGCGTGCTGTCGGACAGCGGCTTGGCTGGATTTTCCGTTCCGATCAAACGCTTGATCATGGCCTGAATGGCTGTTGCTGAGCAGGTTCCTCCTTCAGTTGTCTGGACGTGGCTGGAAAAGAAGTACTTGAGTTCGTACAGGCCGCGCGGCGTGAGCATGTATTTGTTCGCGGTGGCGCGCGACACGGTCGATTCGTGGATGCCGAGTTTCTCGGCGACATCGCGGAGGACTAGCGGACGCATCGCTTCCTCGCCGTATTCCAGAAATGCGCGCTGTTCCTCGATGATGCACTGGGCGACTCTGAGCAGGGTCTCATTGCGCGCTTCGAGACTATTGATGAAATAGCGGGCTTCCTGCAGATGTTGTTTGAGCGTGAGCTGTTCTTGCGACGTGTCCGCGCGGCGGATCAGTCGCTGGTAATAGGGATTCACGCGCAGGCGGGGCGCGTGTTCCGCGTTCAGCGTCACGCGCCAGCGGCCATTCTTCTTGCTGACGTGAACGTCCGGCGCGATGTAATCCGCTTCATGTGCCTGGAACGGACGCCCCGGACGCGGTTGCAGTGTCTGCACCAGCGCCAGCCCAGCACGAACTTCGTCGGCGGAGAGGCCGGTTTCGCGTGCCAGATGCGTGACATCGCGCGAGGTGAGAACGCCTTTTGGCGATGCCACCAGCTTCAGCGCCGCTTCCGCTTCCGGCGGCACTGGCGATAGCTGCTCCAGCTGCAACCGCAGGCATTCGCCGAGATTGCGCGCGGCGACGCCGGCCGGATCGAAGTCCTGCACGATCGTCAGCACCCGTTCGACGTCCGCCGAGTTCGCTCCCGTTCCATCCGTGAGGCGCGCGACGATGCCGTCCCAATCCTCGAGATAGCCGTCATCGTTGATGGCATCGATGATGTGCAGGGCCATCTCACGCTCGCGCGGCGTGAAGGTGGCGACGCTCAACTGCCACAGCAGATGTTCGCGCAGACTTTCACTGGTGCGCAGATTCGATTGCAGAAAATCGCGCAGATCCTCTTCATCTTCGCCACTCGCCGCGCGCGACTCGCTGCCGTCGTAGATATCGCCCCATTCGGCGTCCACCGGCATGTTTTCGGGGATGGTGTCATCGTCGCGCATTTCGAGCGCGGATTCGGACCCGCGATCGGCAGCCGCGCTCGCATCGCTTTCGACGGCTTCAGCCGCGGCTTCGGCGAGTGCTTCCGCCGCCGGTACCTCGTCGTCCTCGACTTCGAGCATGACGTTGGAGTCGAGCGCCTGCCGGATCTCAATCTGCAGATCGAGACTCGACAGTTGCAGCAAACGGATCGCTTGCTGCAGGGCCGGCGTCATCGTCAGCGCAAGGCCGGTGCGAAGTGACAGAGACTGCTTCATGCTCGAACGGACCCGTTCTTCATAGGTTTTATTGTTATCACACAAAAACCGGGCCGGTTGCGCTACTATTCAAAAAATTTATTGCCGGCTCTTGAAAACAGGCTAGCTATAACCGGAACTGCTCGCCGAGGTATACCCGACGGACGGTCTCGTTTTCGAGCAGGGCGGCCGGTGCGCCTTCGGCGATCACCTCGCCTTCGGCGAGGATGTAGGCCCGATTGCAAATTCCCAATGTTTCACGCACGTTATGGTCGGTTATGAGCACGCCGATGCCCCGTGTCGCCAGATGGCTGACGATGTGCTGGATATCCAGCAGCGCGATCGGATCGACGCCCGCAAATGGTTCATCAAGCAGCATAAAACGGGGATTTGCGGCTAGCGCGCGCGCGATTTCGGTGCGTCGCCGCTCGCCACCCGACAGGCTCATGCCAAGACCGTCGCGGACATGGCCGATGTGCAATTCCCGCAGCAGGCGTTCCAATTCGCTTGCACGCGCGGCCGGGGTAAGGTCTTCGCGCACTTCGAGAATGGCCATGATGTTGTCTGCCACCGATAACTTTCGGAACACCGAGGCTTCCTGTGGCAGATAGCCGACGCCGAGCCGTGCGCGCGCGTGCATCGGCAGCCGCGTGATGTCCTTGCCGTCGAGCAGAATCTTGCCCGCATCGGCGCTAATCAGTCCCACGGTCATATAGAAGGAAGTCGTCTTGCCGGCGCCGTTCGGGCCCAGCAGGCCGACAATTTCTCCAGCGGCAACATTGATCGAGACGCCGTTGACCACCGTCCGCTTCTTGTAACGCTTGACGAGTCCTTCGGCAGCGAGACGGGCCTTCGCCTTGCCGTCGGCAGATACGTCGTTCGATGCCGGTTCGCGCTTCGATTCGGCGAATGCACGGTCGAGCGCTGACAGATCCATTGAGCCCGTCATGGATGGCTTTCCGGCGCTGATGTCGCGGGCTTTGGCGCGGCACCCTGCGGTG
Organism: uncultured Salinisphaerales bacterium; assembly: GCA_964581385.1. Lineage (GTDB taxonomy): Bacteria > Pseudomonadota > Gammaproteobacteria > Nevskiales > Nevskiaceae > CAZOOK01. Next base: position 45,196 of record CAZOOK010000025.1, on the reverse strand, counting down.
AAGTACCAGTAGCGCCTGCCGGCGCAGATGGACTGGCGGGCGCCGCTTTCGGGGGTGTTACAGAGTTCTGGGGGTTCTGACCGCCGCCGGGGGGCGCGGTCGTGGTTGCCGGAGCCCCGCTGCCCGCGGCGGGTGCGGGTGGCGGGGCCTGGATGACGATCCGGACTTGGCCGCCATCACCGCCCGAGGCGTCGACATGCCGCTCGACGACGTTGTAGTGGATGACGTCGCCCGTAATTTCGTCGGTGCCGCGCCGGAACAGCGCCTCGCCGACCAGATCGACGACACCGGTGCGTGAGCTGTAGTTGAGCGTGCGCGCATGTGCGGACACCGGCGGATTTTCGGGGCCCGCGCCCGCATGCGCCATGTGGCCCGGCATGCCGGTAACCTTCGCCAGATATTGGCCGTCAGCGTCCTGGTGCAGTTCCAGACGGTCCCCGTCGAGCTTCAGCGTGTCTGAATCCATCACCACGTTGCCGGTATAGATCGCAAAACTACCCTGTACCAGCTCGGCGTGTTTCGCCGTCACTGTGACCGGTCCGGTTGGGCGCAGGTCGGCAGCGCTCGGTAGCGCTCCGAGATCGTTTCTGCTTTCGACCGAATTTTCCGGGGTGGCGCCTTTTGCGGCTGGGGCCGGCACTGGCGGTGGTGACGTCGATGGTTGCGTCGCCGCTGCGGGTTTTGCGGGGGTCGTCGTCTGTGCCGGTGGGATAGGCGCCGCAGGCGCAGCCGTTTGAGCCGCAAGCCGACTCATCGGGGCGAGCAGCAGGATTGCAGCGAGAACCAGCCTACTGGTGCGCGACATACGTCATCTTCACGTCGCGTAGCAACCGCAGTCGCTTTTCCTGCCATTCAGCGTTCATGCCGATCGCGTCGGCATCGCGCGAAGCGCTTCGCGCGGCCACCGCTTGGTCGCTCTGGAACGTGTGGCTGTTGGGATCGATCCAGACCTCTGCGGTCGTTATCGTCACCGCTTCGCCGTTGTCGGGCCAGGTGCCGGTGGCGATGACCGGACTGTCGAGAAGTATCCGCCGCTCGTGCGCCGGCTGCATCGCCGTCGCCGAGGTCAGATGCCAGGTGACTTCGTCGTCGGCCAGCAAATCGACTTGAACCTGTGTGGCGTGCCCGCTGTCGTCATCGAAATACTCGACCGTATGCGCCTGCCCACGCATCGTCGGTGTCCCATCGGTGTCGTAGCGCAGGATGTCGGCATCGGTCAGCGTATAGCGCGGCGGCGCGGCCAGTTCCTGCGGCGTAAAGGATTGATTGTCGTCGATGCGATGGAACGTATAGAACAACGCGCCGAGCACCGGCAGCGCTAGCAGCGGAAGCAACACGGGCCGCACGTTCATGCGTCGGCGCCTGCTGCGGGCGCGGCGGCTTTGGCCGCGAGGATCATATCGCAGGCTTCGCGCACGGCGCCGTTGCCGCCAGTCAGACGGCTTGCCCAGTGTGCGGCGGCGAGCGCAGCCGGATGGGCATCGGCGACGGTCAATGCAAGTCCGGCGCGGCGCATCAGCGGCAGATCGGGAATGTCGTCGCCCATGACCGCGCACTGACTTTCGTCGATGCCGAGCTTTTTCAGCAGCGTTTCGAATGCCGGAATTTTTTCATCGACGTCGAGCCAGATATGACGCACGCCGAGTCCTTCGAAGCGGCGCTGCATCGCAGCCGAGGGACGGCCGGAAATGATCGCCACCTCGATGCCGGCCTTGAGCAATAACTTGATACCGAGCCCGTCGCGGACGTTGACCGCTTTCAGTTCGGTGCCGTCCGGTGCGAGATAGAGCTTGCAGTCGGTGAGTACGCCGTCGATATCGAAGACGACGCAGCGGACATTGCGGGCGCGCTGGCTGAATGCAAGCGTCATCTCATACGACTCCGGCACGCAGCAAGTCGTGCATGTGGATCACACCGAGCAGGTGGCCGGCATCGTCGGTCACCAGCAGTGCAGTGATTTTGCTCTTTTCCATCAACGCCACCGCTTCGGCCGCGAGCTGGTCGGGATGCGCGACCTTGCCGCCGCGCGTCATCACCTCGGAGATTTTGGCGCGGCGCACGTCGACGTTGGCGTCGAGTACGCGGCGCAGATCGCCGTCGGTGAACACGCCGAGTACGCGGTTGTCGCCATCGACAATCGCAGTCAGCCCGAGCCCCTTGCGCGTCATTTCCATCAGCGCTTCAGTCAGCATCACGTCCGCTGCGACTTTGGGCACGCGCTCGCCGGTGTGCATCAGATCCCCGATCTTCAGCAGCAGCCGCCGGCCGAGCGTTCCGCCCGGATGCGACATCGCAAAATCCTCCGGGGTGAAACCGCGCGCCTCGAGCAGCGCCACTGCGAGTGCGTCACCCATCGCCAGCGTTGCTGTGGTGCTGGCAGTTGGTGCGAGGTTCAGCGGGCAGGCTTCCTGGCCAACCGATATGTCGATGTGCACGTCAGCGGTGGTGGCGAGCGTCGAGGCCGGCTTGCCGGTCATCGCGATCAGCGGTACCGACATGCGCTTGATCAGCGGCAGAATGGTCAGTATCTCATTGGTCTCGCCAGAGTAACTGAGCGCCAGCACGACATCGTCGCGGGTGATCATGCCGAGGTCGCCATGGCTGGCTTCGCCGGGATGCACGAAAAACGCGGGCGTGCCGGTGGAGGCCAGCGTCGCCGCGATTTTGCCGCCGATGTGTCCGCTCTTGCCCATCCCGGTGACGACGACCCGCCCTTTGCAGTCGAGCAACAGCCGGCAGGCGCGCGCGAACGTCGCGTTGACGCGCTGAACCAGTGCACCGAGCGCATCGCGCTCGATTTCAATGACGCGGCGCCCGACCACTTGCAGCGTGGCGGTGTCGGTACGGGAGGAATAGTCGTTCAAGAAGGGAAGAGCAGGGCAATCGAGAAGCCCAGTTTAACGGATGCCGGCGGCTGCCCGCGACGCGCGGTCCGGTCACGGTGATAATAGCCGCCACTTTGCCCCATCGGTTTCGGGAAGGCGCGTATGCAGCCGCTGGATATATCCGCGTTCAAGCACGTGGTGTTTTTCACCGGTGCGGGCCTGTCCGCCGAATCCGGCGTTCCTACCTATCGCGGCCGCGGCGGCATCTGGAGCCAGTACAACTACGAGGATTACGCCTGCCAGCGCGCGTTCGACCGCGATCCGCAGAAGGTGCTGGATTTCCACGAGGTAAGGCGCGGCAAGGTGCTTGCCTGCGAGCCGCACGCGGGTCACCGCCATCTGGCCGCATTGCAGAAGGCACACTGGAATATTTCGGTCATCACGCAGAACATTGACGGCCTGTTGCAGCGTGCCGGCGTCGCGGTGGCGGCCGAGCTGCACGGCTCGCTGTGGCGCCTGCGCTGCGCGGTTCATGGCGTGCACGAGGATGCGGCGGAAGACAGGTTCGCATCGCGCACCTGTCCGCAGTGCACACCCGCGCGCACGGTCTGGCTGCGACCGGATATCACTTGGTTCGAGGATGCCGTCGATGAGGCCGTGTTCGCGCGTGCAGGCAAACTGGTGCGCACGGCCGACCTGTTCGTCGCGGTTGGCACGTCCGCAGTGGTATGGCCGGCGGCGGGCTTTGTACGCCTGGCACAGGAGTCGGGTGCGCGCATGGTCGAAATCAATCCGGAGGAAACGGAGGCGTCGGGCTGGTTCGGTCTGCATGCGCGGGAACCGGCTAGTACCGCCTTGCCAAGGTTGTTTGTGTAGGTGAACAAGATTTAAAACTTCTGAACCTCACGTGGCCAGCCTGAAGCGGTCCTTGCCGAGTGACCGCTATCACGTGAGCTAATTATGCATCGGCCACGCCGGAGCCGGAGCTTTCTACTATCCCCATTGCCCCCTTGGTCGGAATTTGCGCGACCTGTCGGGTCGAGATAAAATTTGCTTGCTGAATCGGATGATCTAGCGCCTAGACCGCGAGGAGTCGCGGTCGATCACGTTGCAAGGAGTTGCAAATGAGCGAACCTATCCGTATTACCTCCCTCGCCACAGTCGGCGAAATTTTTCAGAAACGCCAGACAATCAACCGCCTGATCCTGAAGCAGGTTGGTGAATCGCTCTGGGAAATCACGAAGCATGACGGCGATCGGCCGAACAACCTGCGCCAAGTTGCCGAGCGCTCGGGTGGCAAGTTCGCATATGAGCGCAATCGCAAGCGCGGCTTCGAGGCTTTGAGTGGCTACGTTATCGATAGCGACGAGCAGATCAAGGTTATATACCGGCTATCTGAAACTGTTGCTGTCGACTGAGATTCATGCAGCCACCCCATTCCGGCCGTTGGCGAACGGCAGATCTCGGGAATGCTGATTGCGCGGCACCAATGCGAGATCGTTGAGCCGTTTTATACAGAAGTTCGCCAGGGACGGGTAAAGCCGGGTCCAGAATATTGAGTTAAATGCGCCCGTGTTTCGGGCCGGCGCTTATGCTCTTTTCGAGAGGATACATTTGAGTTTAAACAATCTGCGGAGCGGTATCCCGTGAACACCATAACTAAGGCAATCCCCTTGTTGCTGGCGATAGCCTGCGCAAGTGGTTGCTCGAGCGTCAATAACAAGCAAAGTGCCGCGCCGACTTCTGCGGTCAATGACTCACATCCTGTTCCGTATCAGCTGCAGAAAATGAAACCTGGCCTTTGCACCTCACCGCCGGTCTATCCGTCTGCCGCACGAGCCGCTAAGCAAGAGGGCGTAGTCGTACTTTTACTTCACATCAATGCCGATGGTCACGTTCTAGAGGCACGAGTTAACTCATCGAGCGGTTATCTGCTTCTTGACGATGAAGCAATTCGGGGCGTAAGCACTTGCCGAATGACGTCTGGGAGAAAAGACGGCGTTCCGACCGATGGCTGGGGAACCTTCCAGGTCGTGTGGTTGCTTAGGCCGATACCGTTGACGCCATCGGGCTTGGTGGATCCGACTAAGCTGCCCTCGCGCGCTGCTTCAAGTGCCGCAGCTGTAGATAAGTAGGCGATGAAACCCCCTTAGCTTTTGCATGCCATTTTCATGGCTCGCCAAGGAAGTGTCGGATCTAGGATAGCAAGACGACGCCCCCAGTACTTTCAGCCCATTCCGGCCAGCCGCAAACGACAGCTATGCGCAAGTCAAACGCAGACAAGAATGGCGCGCTGTACGAAGTCAGTTGATGCCGGTCACAATTGATTCAGACTAGCGTTCCATAGTGAAGCATTTATGATAAACAGGCCTTGGACGGGATTTGTTTTTCCGGACGTTAATAGCAATCTCCTCGAAAAGACGCATGATCTCGGCCATGGGCTAATTCTTAGAAAAGCGACCGTTCCAGAGCTAAACCAAAATCACGTAGAACATGCGTTCCGAATGTGGTCGGAGCGTCGCGGAAGCTCGATCTTTCTGAACCAAAGAATGCCATTCGAAGATGGAGGGGGAGTTTTCGGCAGCCTTTTGCCGAATCCTGTGGAGTGGCGCCATGCTGTTATCGAGTGTCCAGAAGGAAATGTCTTGTTCTGGTGGGTAAACGTTGCTTTCGCAATATCAACAGCCGATTTACGGATGGGGCTAGTGTCCTCGGCCGATGGCAGTGTCAGCACCTCCTTTGTCGAATTCCCCATGCTAAATGTGCGCAACCCTCTTGGGGGAATGTTTGTAGATTACAAACTTCCAAGCATCGATGATTTGACTGAAGTCCGCGAAAATCTGTCTCTGGTGCTTGGGCATGTATCGGCGGGCATTTCTTCCGAGGTTGCAGGTTTTATTCAGATATTTTTGTCTTTGGATAACCTCCTCGATTCGGCTCCCCTAAAAATCCTCGGGTACTTTTCTGTTATTGAGGGACTCTTGTCACACTCCCCTCAACCGCAAGACCGAGTTGACTCGATACAGCGGCAGCTAATTAGAAACATAAAGCTTTTGAACAACAGGCTGAAGAAGATTGGCCGCGCGATTGATTTTACCGCGTTCGGAGAAGCGAAGATCGAAAAAGTCCTCGGAAATCTTTACGAATACAGAAGCGCAGTCGCGCATGGCGGTACAGTGGAGGGGGCTCTCGCGGACATCGCCAAAATTACCGCTGGCGCTTCTAAAAAAGACCATCTTTGGGTGCATGACTGGGTGAGGAATTTGACGAAGAAGCTGGTTCTTGCCGCTCTTGTAGAGCCGGAACTTGTACGTGATTTGAAATAAAATTCCTGAATGTCGGCCAGCGCGAGTAGGATGCAGCGATTCTCTCGAATGGTGCGACTCGGCTAAGCCTCATCACGCCCTCAGAAACATTGAATGTCCGTTCTCCGGCATCCCGATCCGGCAATTGATTGATCGCTATTGGCACACCTGAGACAGCCAGCAGGCCTTCGGTCGCCACCCAATTATGGGTTTCGCTCCAACTCGACGTCCGATGCTGCTGCGGGCTCACTGAGAATCGATCACCCAAACCTGACAGGCCGCTAGTTTGAACATTAACGCCAGGGCGTGACGGTATAATCGCGCACCCTATGAATTCCACATCGAACGACTCCGCCGCCGCCATCGAGATCGCGGGCATCCGCAAGCGCTATGGCGACGTGCAGGCGCTCGACGGCATCGATTTCACCATTCGCCGCGGTGAGTTTTTCGGGCTGCTCGGGCCGAACGGGGCGGGCAAATCCACGCTGATCAGCACCATCGCCGGACTGGTGCGCGCGGACGAAGGCCGCATCGCGGTGCTTGGCCACGACACGGTGCACGACTGGCGCGCCGCGCGCTGCAGCATCGGCGTGGTGCCGCAGGAACTGGTGTTCGATCCATTCTTCAAGGTGGTGGACATGCTGCGCATCCAGGCCGGCTACTACGGCTGTGGACCCGAATCGTGGCCGTGGATCGATGAAATGCTGGAGCGGCTCGATCTTGCCGACAAGCGCACATCGATGATGCGTGCGCTCTCCGGTGGCATGAAGCGCCGCGTGCTGATCGCGCAGGCGCTGGTGCACAAGCCGCCGGTGGTGATCCTCGATGAGCCGACTGCCGGCGTCGATGTCGAACTGCGTCGAACACTGTGGCGCTTTGTACGCGATCTGCACAGCAAGGGCACCACCATCGTGTTGACCACGCACTATCTCGAAGAAGCGCAGGATCTGTGCGAGCGCATTGCGATCATCGATAAGGGCCGCGTACGACTCATCGAGACCACCGAACAGTTGCTGGCGCGGCATCCGTTCCGCTTCTTGCGGCTGAAGCTGGCGGAGGGCGTGTCGCTGCCGGATGCGCTGCAGCCGCTGGTGACCGGGCGTACCAATGGTGCGTTCGAATTGCGACTGGAACGCAGCCGTCATCCAATCGGCAGTGTGTTCGCCGCGCTGCGCAACGCCGGCATCGATATCGAGGATGTGCACACGCGCGAGCCGGATCTTGAGGACATCTTTGTGGAGCTGACCGGCCATGGAGCCGCCGCATGAACATCCGGCGCGCGTTCTTTACGCTGCTTAAAAAGGAAGTGCTGCGCTTCTGGGCAGTGCTCGGCCAGACCGTGACCGCGCCGATCATCACGGCGTTGCTGTACCTGTTGGTGTTTGCACAAGCGATGCAGGGGCGGGCGCCGGTATATCCGGGAGTCACCTACACCGAATTCCTGATCCCCGGCCTGGTGATGATGACGGTGATCCAGAACGGATTCGCGAACAGCTCTTCGAGCCTGGTTCAGTCGAAGGTGATGGGTAGCCTGGTGTTTCTGCAGATGGCGCCGCTCGGGCCGCTGCAATGGTTCGCCGCCTACGTGCTGGCGTCGTTGTTGCGCACTTTGATCGTGGCGTCGGTGATGGTGGCGGTGGTGTCGCCGTTCGTGCATCTGCGCGTGCACGCGCCGCTCGCGTTGCTGGCCTCGTTTCTGCTCGCCGCTGGAAGTTTGTCGGCGCTCGGCATCATTGCCGGTATCGTCTCACAGAAGTTCGATCACATCGCCGCTTTCACCAATTTCATCATTACGCCGATGTCGTTCCTGTCCGGCGTGTTCTATTCGGTGCACGCGCTGCCGCACTTCTGGTTTGCGGCCTCGCACCTGAATCCGTTTTTCTACATGATCGACAGCTTCCGCTACGGCTTCTTCGGCCAGGCCGATGTGGCAATCACCCAGAGCCTTGCCTGGGCAGCGGGCTGTTTCGTTTTCATATCTTCGTTGTGCCTGTGGATGCTGTTCACAGGCTACAAACTGCGCAAGTAAGTTGGAGCAATCAGAATGGACAAGCACGCAATTCAGCAGCTTATCGAGGCGGGTCTGCCCGGCGCCGCGGTCAAGGTCGATGGCGACGACGGCCAGCATTTCGAGGCGGAAATCGTATGGAACGGTTTCGCCGGCAAGTCGCCGGTCGCGCAGCATCAAGAGGTGTATGCGGCGCTTGGCGGGCGCATGGGACGCGAGATTCACGCGCTCAAGCTGAAGACGCGCGCGAGCTGACACTTGGACAAGTTCCTTATCGAAGGCAATGGCCCGCTCGACGGCGAAATCCGCGCCTCGGGTGCCAAGAACGCGACGCTGCCGATTCTGTGCGCGGGACTGCTGTCGGATGAGCCGCTGTCAATCAGCAATGTTCCGCATTTGTGGGACGTCTCAACCACCAATCGTCTGCTCGGCCAGATGGGCGTGAAAGTCACCATCGCCGGCGATGGGCATGTCGAAGTCGACGCCCATAGCATCACCACCTGCGTCGCGCCGTACGAGCTGGTCAAGACCATGCGCGCGTCGATTCTCGTGCTCGGTCCGCTACTGGCCAAGCGTGGACACGCGGAGGTTTCGCTGCCCGGTGGGTGCGCGATCGGCGCGCGTCCAGTGAACCTGCATCTGATGGGACTGGAAGCGATGGGTGCGGAGATTCGTCTCGAAGGCGGTTTCGTCAAGGCGCGTGCGAGCCGCCTGAAGGGCGCACGCATCGTCTTCGATACCGTCACCGTCACCGGCACCGAAAATCTGCTGATGGCGGCGACGCTCGCTGACGGGGAAACGGTGCTCGAAAACGCAGCGCGCGAACCGGAAGTCGCCGATCTCGCGCGCTGCCTGATCGCGATGGGCGCACAGATCGAAGGCGCCGGCACGCCGACCATCCGCGTGCGTGGTGTCGAGCGCCTGCATGCCGCGGAACACCGCGTGATTCCCGACCGTATCGAAACCGGTACTTACCTCTGTGCCGCTGCCATTACGCGTGGACGCGTGCGCATCCGCGACGCCGATCCGGCCCAGCTCGATGCCGTGCTGCACAAGCTCCAGCAGGCCGGTGCCAGGATCGAAACAGGTCCCGATTGGATCGCGCTCGATATGCAGGGCAAGCGTCCGCGCGCGGTCGATATTCATACCACCCCGCATCCTGGTTTTCCGACCGATATGCAGGCGCAATTCATGGCGCTGAATTGCATCGCGCAAGGCGCGGGCGTCGTCATCGAAACGATCTTTGAAAACCGCTTCATGCACGCATCGGAATTGCAGCGCCTGGGTGCCGACATTCGCATCGAGGGCAATACCGCGGTCGTCACCGGTAAGGAGCGTCTGATCGGCGCGCCGGTCATGGCTACCGACCTGCGCGCATCGGCGTCATTGGTCATTGCCGCGCTCGCTGCCGATGGGACTACGACGGTGGATCGCATCTACCACATCGATCGCGGTTACGAGCACATCGAGGGAAAACTGCGTGCGCTCGGTGGCAGGATTCAGCGGGTGTCAGGTAGTTGATTGATTTTTGACGTCCCGCAGTCGCGCATCATCGCTAACCGGCTGCTCCACTACGGAGTAATTCCCGTGCTCGAACGATAGATGCCTTCCGATGCCGCGGGCATTTCCGGGGTAGCCAGTGTGTAGCGGTTGTAATAGATGTAAGGACCTTGAGTCGTAATAAAGTATTCCGGATCGATGCGTACCCGATCCGTGATCGCGGGATCCGTGATTTCTTTGTCGACCGCGCCGCTTAGGGAGGCCAGCCAGATTTGAGTTGGCACCGTCACATTGGATGTCGCCGCTGACGAGCTTCTGACATAGAAGATATAAGACTTACCCTTGTATATGAACGGTTCCGGCGACGAGATGTATTGAGATGCTCCCGGTAGATTGGAAACCTTCCCAATCACGGTCCATTCGTACTGGTGGTCCGCGGCGTTGTAGATCTGACGATACATCCGGAGCGTGGTCGAGTTGACGACGGTGAAGAATACATAGGCGCCACCGAATTCCGGTGCCTGCCACATGAAGCTGGCGCCTTTATTCCCTTGATCGAAAGTGAGCTGTTCCGTCACCTGTGAATCGAAGTTGTAGAGGAAAACCTGTCGCTGCTGAGCACCCTTACCGTCAACGAAGCTCTGGGTAAAGATGAGACTCCTGTTGCCGGGTACCCAACGTTCGGAGCCTTTGGAGATTGCCGAATTCGGCACCATTTGCTGAGTCGACGCGTTGAGCTGGCGGGTGTACATCTGCCAGCCTCCGGTCCCGACTCTATAAGCAATCCGTGGATCGGGATCGCCTGAATCTAGACTTCCCATTGGTTCAATAAGACCCATGCCGTTGGGAAGAAAATCGCCCGACCAGATTCCATTCTTAAGCTGCGCTCTGGCGATGCCGGCGTGCGCTCCATCGTGAGGTTGGCCCGGCATGTACTTCGTATAAACAATCTGGTTTCCTGCCGAGGTATACACCCACTCCGGGCCATTTCCGAAATCGGTTGTGAACGCCGCGCCGGTGTCCGCAAGAATTCCTTGTCCATTCACGGGCTGAAAAGCACCGGTGACCGGATCGATATTGGCGACCCAGAGGTTGTTGCTTTTATCCGACCAAGTCAGCAAATTGTTTTCGTGATCGAATTCGTAGTCGGCGATCGGGTCCGGGGATATCTGCGTCTCATCGGCTGTGGCTACGCTGGCAATGGAGGCCGCAATCGCTGCGAAGGCGCACGCGAGTATCTTGGCAACGTGGCGCCTTATCGACAGTCTCATATGATGCATCAACGCCGAATCCGAGGTTCCGCGTGAGGTCCGGATAGCAGACACGACGAAGATCGGACGCAATGAGTCCGTCAAACTTCTGTTGCGGTTGTCCACCGGCTTCCCCTGTCTAATCATCGTCTCAATCGCCGATCTTCAAGAGTCGGCTGGCCCATCGCGTCAGCGTGCATTGCTGCGCGGTTGTTGCCCGAACTGAGACGCTTATTGACGATACTACGGTATATGAAGCTGTGGTTCCGTGAACTAGTTCACAGTATCCAAAATATTCAACAGGTGGCATTGCTGGCTTCGCCAGCTCTACTCACTTTTCTTTCGAGTGGAGTATTTACTAGAGCGTGCTATGAACTTATTGAATCGCTGCAATTCAATAAGCGCACAGCACGCTCTAAGCGGCATTCATCAAACCGATCGCTGATTTATGGAATCAACAACGAAGCGCCTGTCGTCCGTCGCATTTCCAGGTCCGTATGCGCACGCGCGGCGTCGCGCAATGGGTAGCGTTGGCGGATATCAGCTTTGATGATGCCGCGAGTGAGTGCGTCAAATAATCCCGACGCGGCTTGGTCCAGTTCAGTCAAGGTGCTGGTGTAGTCGCCAAGCACCGGTCGCGTCATGAACAGCGAGCCTTTGGCGGCAAGCGTGGCCGGTTCGATCGGCTCCGGTTTGCCGGAAGCGTTGCCGAAAGAAACCAGCAATCCGCGTTTGCAGAGGCTGTTGAGTGAACCCTCGAACGTGTCCTTGCCGACGGAATCGTAAACGACGTCGACGCCACGACCGCTTGTCAGCCGCCGCACTTCGGCGGCGAAATTCTGCTCGCGGTAAACGATCACGTGATGGCAGCCATAGCTCTGCGCAAGGGCGGCTTTGTCCGGTGATCCGGCAGTGCCGATAACGGTCGCACCCAAATGCCGCGCCCATGGCACCAGCAGGCTGCCGACGCCGCCCGCTGCCGCATGGACGAGCACCCAGTGTCCTGTGCGCACGGCGAAGGTCTGGTGTAGAAGGTAATACGCAGTCATGCCCTTGAGCATCAGTGCGGCCGCGGTTTCGTCACTGATCCCGTCCGGAAGCTTGACGATTTTGGTAGCCGGCATGACGCGCTCTTCACAATACGCACCGATGGGGCCGTTCGCATAAGCGACATGATCGCCGACGTGCAGATGCCGCACTCCCGCGCCGACGGCAGTGACCACGCCAGCCGCTTCCAGCCCGAGCCCACTGGGCAGCGGTAGCGGATAGCTGCCGCTGCGGTGATAGGTGTCGATGAAGTTGAGACCAATCGCGGAATGGCGGATGCGGATCTCGCCATCGCCGGGATTGCCGACCGGAAGATCGATGAGCTGCATGACCTCCGGGCCGCCGTGCCGGTCAATTCTGACGTTCAGTGTCATGTGCCGCTCCGTGTTGGTGAATTCTCCGGACCGTACCAAGTCTAATGAAGCTGCGGAAAATCTGTCACCTGCCGCCGCCGCAGTAGATCATCCCGAGTCCGCGGGCCCCTGGCAACGAAGCGTTCGTCTGATTGCAGCGACAATGAGGTGCGGCTACGCTGCTCGTCCGCTATGCATTCCAATCTCCTGATAAACCCGATCATGTCCCGACTCAGTTTCCGCACACTCTCGGCGCTCGGCTTTCTGGCCTGTGCCGCCGGCATCGCGTTCGCGCTTTACCTCCAGTATTCGCGGGGACTCGAACCCTGTCCGATGTGCATCTTCCAGCGCATCGCGATGATCGGAACCGGCCTGATCTTTCTGCTCGCGGCACTGCACGCTCCGAGCGCGGGCGGACGCTGGGTATATGCCGCGCTGGCCGCGCTGACCTCCGGCGTCGGCGCGGCCATCGCGGGCCGCCAGGTATGGTTGCAATCGCTGCCCGCCGATCAGGTGCCAGCCTGCGGACCGACACTGGATTATCTGTTGCACATGCTGCCGGTGGCGAAGGTCATTACTCTTGTTCTGAAGGGTGACGGCAGCTGTGCCAAGATCGAAGGTGTGTGGCTCGGCATCACGATACCGGGTTGGACGCTGATCGCATTTGCCGGTTTTTTCCTGTTCGCGCTGGCCAGTCCGATTCTCGCGCGCCGGCAACCGCACTTCTTCTGAGGAGATGCTGATGTCTTTTGCGACCACTGACCTTTCCGACGCCCATCCCGAAGCGCAGGTTGCGGAACCGATCTTCGGCGATTTCGGCGGCCGTCTCGCATTCCATGGTCCGATCAAGACGCTCAAGGTATTCGAGGACAATGCGCTGGTGCGCAGTACGCTCGAAACGCCGGGCGAAGGTCGCGTGCTCGTCGTCGATGGCGGCGGTTCCATGCGCTGCGCGCTGGTGGGCGGTAATCTCGGTCAGCTTGGCGTCAAGAACAACTGGGCCGGGATGGTGGTTTATGGCTACATCCGCGATTCAGAGGAAATCGCCGCGCAGGACATCGGTGTCAAGGCGCTGGGCACGCATCCGCGCAAGAGCGAAAAGGGGTTGCATTCCGCACATGCCGACAAGGTGGTGACGTTCGCCGGTATAAGCTTCAGATCCGGTGCGTGGCTGTACGCCGACGCGGATGGCATCGTCGTTTCCGATACGCCGATTCACCTGCCCTGAGAGGGCGTGCACGATCGCGTGCGCCGCGATGGAATTGCGCAGATTAGCTCGATGGAACCGGCGCCGCCGATGAACCGGCTTCCGGACGCGATGCCACCACGGTGAACCGGCGTTCCTTGAGCTTCAGAAAGGGTTGTTCGATCCATCGATATGAGAGCGCGGCGAAGGTGAACGTCAGTAGCAGGCCGAGGCACCAGTGAGCGATGAATTGCAGGATCGTTGAGTTATATTTTGCGAAGGCGTCGTCCGCGATCAGCAGAGCAAGCTCGTGAAAAACGTATAGCCCGTACGAGAGCCGGCCCAGGTAAACGAAAGGACGGCTGCGTAGCAGGCCCGTCAGCGGGTCATGACTGTCGAGAACGGATGCGACGATACCGGTACACGCCAGCGCCACCAGCGGCCATCCGAAGACGACGCAGCTGGTGGACACGTCTTGATGAAACAGATGAAAGCTGTGCGCGATCCACATCAGTGCGAGCAGGCTTCCGGCGAGCAGGCATGCGCGTGCGATGGGTGACAGCGTATGCGATCGATTGCGCAGGAACAGGCACAACAACACACCACCGGCGATTCCATCGATGCGCGTGAACGAGTTTTTCGTTATCCATTCGCCGTGGAAGTCGGCGCTGCTCAATGCAAGTCGCAGCAGCATGCCCGCGGCGACAACACCGAGTGCGAGTACCGCGATCCGCTTGGTATTTCCCTTCCGCACTATCCAAGGCCACACCAGGTAGAACTGCTCCTCCAGCGAAATACTCCAGAGCGGCGCGGCGACGGTGGTTACGGGCTTGGCGATGTAAACCCAATTTCCGCTGAATAGCACGAAGCCGACGAGGTGGTACCAGCGCATCTGCTCGGTCGGCACGAAAAAGGTCAGCGCATAGGCAAAGGTGATGAACAGAAAGTACAGTGGCCAGATGCGCAGCATTCGCCGGATGTAGAAATTCTTGACGTTCAGATGACCGGAGGTCGTGTATTCGCGGAGCAGTAATTCGGTGATGAGATAGGCACTCAGCACAAAGAACAGATCCACGCCGAACGCTCCGGCGATACCGGCGGTTCCGAGCGCGTTGGCGAAAAGGGCCGGCAGATGGTGGTGTTGCGTTTCGTCGCCGAACGATAGGGTGTGGTTGATATAGACGGCGAGAAAAGCGAGGAAGCGCAGACCATCAAGTTCGGGTCGGTAAAAGCGGCTCGCAGTTGACGGGATCGCGGCCGTCCGCGGCTCCGCGTCAAGGTGAAGCTGACCCTCGATCGCTTGAGCTTGAATCATGCTGAAATTCCGCGGTGAAGTTGTGAGCGACCGGAGCAAGCGGAAAACCACATGCTTTCGACGTTTGGCGCCCCGACCTGGGACCGATAAAGCTCCCCTCTATTATGGCCGCTGGCGGGCTCAGTAAAGGTCAAGTAGCCCATAAGGTCCGCAGAGCAACGGCTGTTGCCGGAATCGGTTGACACCACTCGGTGCCATTTTATCGGTTGGCGCCGCCGCGCCTTGTTCTGTTCAGCGCTTTATCGATAGCAAATGCGAGAAATTCGTAAAGTCCTACGCCGGCGCCGATGGCCAGGATGATGCCGAAGATGATGGCCGCGTGCGTCTCTGTATAACGGTGGTCCCACAGCTGTGACTGGCTGGCGAGAAACGCATCTCTGCCCATCGCGTGGCGGTGGGTTTCCACGCCATAAACGCCCAGTCCCGCGATGAACCCCAGTATCAACGCGGCCAGCACGCGGTTCAACCCGCTCGACGGTGGCGTGGGAGGGCGTGCCACATCCATGCTTTCGGTGTTTGCGGCGGTCGGTGCCTCCTGAGCATGGATCTGCGAGCTTATCGGCGGCTGGTGCGGACTGTCGCCCAGGTATGCTTCCAACTCTTGTTTTTCGGTCAGTGTTTTCACGGTGCCTCGGGGTGCCGTTACCAATATCCGTTCGTACTTTTAATAGGATACGGGTTGTCGGGTCGCCGCGGACGTCGCTGGCGGTGGTCGCGGATGGGCGGCGAAGAAGTTCCAGATTTCGCTGGTGTCATCGAATACGTCATGTTCGGGACCGGTGGCCATCGCCGGCAGATGATCGGATTTTCCGCCCGCCCAGTGATGACCGAGGCCTTCGATCGTGATCGACTGCACTTCGACATGGCCGCCGCAGGATTTCCAGACGCTTCGCTCAACGTCGGCGTTCGGATGCTCGATTTCGGGATCGGTCGCGCAGTGCAGGTCACGTGTCCACGCGGCAACACTGGCTGACACTGGCGGCAGACCCCGAGTAATGCCCCATGGCGTTGATCGGGTGCCGCCCGTGTATGGAACGAGCGGATCGACGCGCCCGAAAATCATCATCACGGACAGCGGGATCTGCGGTGGCGGCGTTTGCAGGCGAATGCCGCCAACCGGTGCGATGGCGACCAGACGATCGCTGAGTTCCACACCGAGCCGGTGCGTCATGCCGGCACCACTGGAGAAGCCGGCGGCATACACGCGCGAAAGATCAATCGGGTAGCGATTCTCCAAATCGTCAAGTACTGCGCGCACATAGCCGACATCGTCGTGCTGCGAGGTTGAGCCATATCCGTTGGCCGGATCGTCGTTATTCCAGACGCGCGGATTGAATAGAAAGCTGGATGGCATCCAGGTGCGCGTGGGCAGCGCATTGAGGCCGGCGACGATGAAGTGTTTCTCGTCCGCTTTTTGTGGCCATTGATACAGCTTCAGAGCGATACGGCCGTCGCCGCCGGCGCCGTGCAAAACCAGCACCAGCGGCCATCCGGTGACGGGTTTCGCGGTAGACGGAACATGCACGTAATAATCGCGCGCGCTGTTCTGGATGGTGACCGAGCGGTATTCAGGGTCGCTATTTTCAGCGGATATTGTTTCGCATCGCGAAACAGTGGGTGACAAGCCAATCGCAATAAATGCGGGTATCCATAGTCGCCACTGTTTCAGTAATGCTTGTGTAGGATTCGCCATCGGGTAATGCGGTCCGCGTGGGGTGCCTGTGATCATCAGCATACAACGCACGTGGGGAAATCCGGGTTGACTAGTCGCAACAGATCATCCCGAGTCCGACCGCTAGAGACCTGCAAGATGAAGCCATCCTTCTTTCGCCTATGCGATGATTCGCGCCAGCCATTTTCAAACCGTTTTCGCCTCTCAATTGGAAAAACCATGATCAACAGACAGTTCAAGCTTGCCGTCCGTCCCGTTGGCCTGCCCAAGCGCAGCGATTGGACTTTCGAGGAAACGCCGGTGCCGCAGCCGAAGGAAGGCGAAGTGCTGGTGAAAATTCTTTATATTTCGTTAGATCCTGCGATGCGCGGGTGGATGAACGCCGGCCGTTCCTACATCCGTCCGGTGGAGATCGGCGAGGTTATGCGTGCCGGCACCGTCGGCGAAGTCGTCGCCTCGCGCAATCCACAGTTCGCGGTCGGCGATTCCGTCGTCGGCGTTCTGGGCGTGCAGTCATATGCCTTGTCGAAAGGAACCGATCTGCAGAAGATCAGCCCGGTTCTGGCGCCGCTGCCGAAATTTCTGTCGGTGCTCGGCATGCCGGGAATCACCGCCTATTTCGGCCTGCTCGAAGTCGGACATCCGAAGGCCGGTGAGATGGTTCTGGTATCGGCGGCGACCGGCGCGGTCGGTGCTGTCGTCGGCCAGATCGCCAAGATCAAGGGCTGTAAAGTGATCGGCATCGCCGGCGGCGAAACCAAGTGCGAATACGCCGTGAAGGATCTCGGTTACGACGGTTGCATTGATTACAAGCAGGGCCCGATCCAGCCCGGCCTCGAAAAATTCTGCCCGGAAGGCGTCGATGTTTTCTTCGACAACGTCGGCGGCGAAATTCTCGATACGGTGCTGACACGCATCCGTCTGCGTGCGCGCATCGTCATCTGCGGCGCGATTTCGCAGTACAACAACACGACCCCGGTAAAGGGCCCCGCCAACTATATGTCGCTACTCGTCAATCGCGCGCGTATGGAAGGCATGGTCGTGTTTGACTGGGCCGCCCGCTACGGCGAAGCCGTGCAGCAGATGGCGCAGTGGGTCGCGGAAGGACGTCTGAAATCGAAAGAAGACATCGTTGACGGCATCGAGAAATTCCCGGAGACGCTGCTCAAATTGTTCACCGGCGAGAACTTCGGGAAACTGATGATTCGCGTGGAGCATTGATCGCAGCTTCACGAAAAATATGCCGGATGGGTAAGTCACGCCGGTGGCGTGACTTACCCGCGGTGCCCGCGTGGATATTGGTACGAACGACAGGGAGTTGAGGCCTGTCTCCCTTAGAGCGCTCGCTGCAGAATTACCGTTCACTCCTAGTTCGCCGCGAATGGCTACTATACTGGGGCAAGTCGATGGCCATTTAGGTCTACAATGGCTGCGATGCTCCCTTTACCGAGGACACGACGATATGGCGAACAACGGCACTGGAACGGTCAAGTGGTTTAACGAAGCCAAAGGTTTTGGATTTATCACGCCTTCTGACGGCGGCAAGGATCTTTTCGCGCACATCAATGAAGTGCAAGGAGGCACCCCCTTGAAGGAAGGCCAGAAGGTTGAATACGAGGTCACGCAGGGCAAGAAAGGTCCGCAGGCTTCGAAAATTCGCGGCGCTTAAGACAAAGCGTGTTGGGGTGCATTCCACCCCCAGGCCGTTTTCGGACATGAGCACCCGCATGCGCCGACGCCGTCGGCGCATGCGGAGCGGTGTCTGCACCGAAGGGGCATTTCCCTCCGGCTTGTAACGACCAAAAGCATCCATTTCGACAACCGATTAACGACCCGGAAAAACCGCTCCGTCGAAGAAGCGGTCCGGTCCCATCACGATCGTTCCGCGTGTGCTTTCCAGCGTCCATGCGGCGGCGTGAGTGCCTTCGGTTTTCGCGTCGATGAGCGGGAATGCGACCCCCGCGCGCTCGGCGGCGGCGCGATACAGATCGGGGCGATAAACCTCGGCAGCGATGCGCCCGGCATCGATATCCTTCGGCAGTGGTTGCCAGCGGCGCATTTGCTGGATAAACCACTGCGCTTGCGAAACCCACGGGAAACCGGCGGCACCGGTATGAAAAACGAGGCCGGGGCCAAAATCGTTTTCCTGCGGCCTGATGGTCAGTGCGCTGACCACACAATCCGGTGACGCATCGAGGTAGCGGCCATCGCTGAGCAGGCGCGCGGCCTCGGCGCGGTTTTCGGGTTGATCCAGCCAGCGGCCGGCATCGATGATCGCGGCAATCATCGCCAGGTGCGTGTTCGGATGCGTTTCTGCCCACTCGCGCGTCACGCCGAGCACCTTTTCCGGACTGTTGTTCCAGATCTGGAATTTGCTGACGATGCGACGGCCGACGCCAATGCTTTCCGCGACCTCGCCCCATGGCGCGCCGACGCAGAAGCCGTCGATACGACCGGCCTCCAGTTGCGCAACCGCTTGTGGCGGCGGGACCACGATCAGATTCAGATCATGATCCGGACGGATGCCGGCGGCGGCAAGCCAGTAGCGCAATTCATAGTGGTGCGCGGAAAACGGATAAACATGCGCGAATACGGGCAACGGCCGACCAGTGGCGCGATCGGCTTCAATTACGCGCTTTAGTGCTTGTGCCCAGCCGAGTGCGCCGATTTCGTTCGGGCGCTGCATCGTCAGCAGGCGCGAATGCAGCGAATTGGATACGACGATCGCGTTGCCGTTGAGATTCAGCGTCAGCGCCGTAAGCATCGGTACCTGCACCGCATCGAGGCCGAGCGTCGCCGCAATCGGCATCGGTGCCAGCATCTGCGCGGCGTCGAGACGGTCCGCGGCGACCTTATCGCGGACCGCGGCCCACGCGCGTTCCAGCGCAATCTCCACCTCCAGCCCGTAGCGCGTGAAGAAGCCTTTGGCCTGCGCGACGACAATCGGTGCGGCATCGGCAAGCGGCACGATACCGATACGCAGAAATGTTTTTTCGAGGGTGATAGACATGGATGGATTCAGAGCAAATCAGCGGCGGCAATCAGCGCACGCGCGGCGTCGCCGATCTTCAGGCTGCGATCCATCGCCATTTTGCGTAGCAGTTCATAAGCCTGCGTTTCGTTGAGTTTGCGGCGCTCCATTAGCAATCCTTTCGCGCGCTCGATGTCGCGGCGGTCGGCGAGCCGCGTTTTCGCCTCGTCGAGCTCGCGCTTGAGCGCTTGGTGCTCGTGAAAGCGCGCGATTGCGACTTCGACGATCGGCTTCAGCCGCTGTGGACTGAGACCATCGACGACGTAGGCGCTGACGCCGGCGCGGACGGCGCGGCGAATAGTGTCGCCATCGCCGTCATCGGCGAACATCACGATCGGACGCGGGCAGTCGCTGGAGATTCGATTCAGTGATTCCAGTGTGTCGCGTCCTGGCGCATCGACATCGATGAGAATCACGTCCGGCGAATGGCGTTGTACAGCGGTCATCAGATCAGCGCTGGTATCGAGCCGTACGATCACTTCGTAGCCGGCACTGACCAGGGCGGCCTCGACGATTGCAGTGCGGGCCGGGTCGTCATCGACCAGCATGATGCGCATCGTGGCCTCAGCACCGCGGCGTTGGGTGGCAACTTCACTCATGGTGTCCGCTCTTGAACCGGCAAGAAGCATGCCCCGGCGCGAGCTCAAGATCGCGGTCGTCATGCGCGGGCGGTGGTCCCATGCGAGCGCACTGCGATCGTGCGCGGAAACAAGTTGGTGCGGCGAAAATCGATCACGCGAACCCAGTCGGAATGGACCATGTTTGTCTGCATCAGCAAAAAGCCCCGCCGCTCGTCATGAACGGCAGGGCTTCGTTGCCCTCGCGGACCTGCATGGTCCGCAACTAAATTGGTCAGGATCCCCGTTGATCCTTTGCAAATAACACCAAGCAACAAGCATGCCGAATTTGGCATCCGCCGCTGCAATTCACGGAAGTGGAGTCCAAAGAAGCGTGTCCCCAGCTGCGACGGGCGCAGTTCCGGAAGGCGCCCAGACCAGCACATCGGCGGCGGAAAGATTGCTGAGCATGTGTGAATCCTGGTGCGGCAGCGGAATCAGTTGTCCGATTCCCGTCGCGTCGGATTCCAGCCGCATGCGCAGCAGCCGCGCACGCTTGCTGTCGCGTTCGATCGCGCCGGCTGCACGCGCACGATGCCAGACCGGCCCCGGCGCACGCGCACCTTCGAGACAGTCGATTGCGCTGCGCACATGCAGGCAGAGGCTGACGAGGACCGCGCCGGGATTGCCCGGCATCGCCAGTAGCGTACGGCGTCGCGCACCCTTATGGATGCCGAAGTAGAGTGGCTTGCCCGGTTTCTGTGCGACCTTCCAGAACACGCGTTCGATACCAAGCTGTTCCGCTATCGTGGGCAGGAAATCGCGGTCACCGACCGAGGCGCCGCCAGATGACAACACCAGATCGGCTTCGTCGAGCGCGCGCGATAGTGCATCGCGAACGGCGTCGGCGGTGTCGGCGACATATTCGATCGCCGGTGGTTCGAAACCCCAACGTCTCAGCACAGCACGCACGAACGGGCCATTGCTGTCGGGGATCTGGCCCGCCTCCAGCGGCGTTCCGGCGGGGCGCACTTCATCGCCGGTCACCAGCAGGCGGATACGAGGCCGCCGATGGACTGCCACCGATTCGATGCCAGCGTTGATCAGTGAAGCCAGTGTGCCCGGATCGATGCGGTGCCCCATATCGGCGACGCGCGTTCCGCTGCTCAGTTCCTCGCCGCGCCAGCGGATGTTGCTGCGCGCCGGATAAGGTGTGGTGAAGATCAGGCCATCGCCATCGCGGACGGTGTTTTCCTGCGGAATCACCGTGTCGGCGCCAGGCGGAACCGGTGCTCCGGTCAGAATGCGTGCGGCGCCGCCGGACCGCAGTGGGATCAGGACGCGATGCGCTCCCGCGGCGATTTGCTGGGTGATGGATAGATGCACCGCCGCATCGGTGCCCGCTGCGGCGATGTCGGCGGCGTTGAATGCATAGCCATCCATTGCGCTCTGATCAAAGCGCGGCAGATCGGTGCGCGCATCCACGGGGCTGGCCAGGACACGGTCGAGCGCGTCGACCGTGGCAACGGCTTCGACCGGCAACGGATCGAGAAAACGGGGATAGGTGGCAAGTGCTTCTTCGATTGAGATCATGGTGCGACGATGGCAGCGAGATGATGTTCAGCGGCGTCCCACTCTGCCGGTGTATTGATGCTCCAGGTCCAGCGTGGCCAGTGGCTAAAATCGGCTCGCGCCGGACGCAGCGATTCGAGCCAAAGATGCGCTGCGCGACCGCCGCTGGCGAGAAAGGCACGCAGATTCGCTTCCAGCGTGCGTGGAAGCAGGATGCATAGCGGTTGTATTCCGCTGCCATCGTCAACGACGGCAACAGCGCTTTGCGCCGCGTGGCGCGCATCGTCGAGGCGCGACGTCAAATCGATCGGCAGTAACGGCGCGTCGCCAGGCGCACAGAGCACGTCGTCGGACACCGCAGCTGCAAGCCCAGCGGCGAGTCCGCCGAGCGGACCGCTGCCGGCGTAGGCGCCGTCGGCGACCACTGGATAACCGTACCGCGAATAGATCTCGGCATTGCGATTCGCACTGATGATCAGAGATTCTGCCTGCGGCGCGACACGTTCGATCACGCGTTCGACCAGCGGCCGTCCGGCGAGCGTGCGCAAAGGCTTGTCGATACCGCCGAGTCGTTCACCGCCACCGCCGCATAACAGGACCGCCGTCACACCGCGCACAGTCGCCCCTGAGCTTCGCGTCTGCGCCGGAACTGGTGCATGAAATGGTGCATGATGTCCGACAAAACTCCGGCGAGGGGAGTGATATGAATAACATAATCCATGACTGGCTCATCTCCGGAATGTGGATTGTATTCAGTGTGTACTGGGGGATGGCGGCGCGCGGTAACAAAACGGTCAGGCGAAGGGAGAACATCGGTTCGCAAGTCGCGCATTTTGCGCCGCTGATACTGGCGGTCTACTTGACCGCCGTGCCGCGCCTGTGGGGCGGCTTTCTTAGCGGGTACTTTGCTCCCGAACCCTACCGGATTCCGATGTTTGCCGTCGGCACGGTGATCGTCGTGCTCGGCTTTGGCTTTGCCGTCTGGGCACGCGTGCACCTTGCGGGTAACTGGAGCGGCACGGTGACGCTGAAAACCGGACATGAATTGATCCGCAGCGGTCCGTACCGGTGGGTGCGGCACCCGATCTATACCGGGTTGCTGGCCGTGCTGGCTGGCGCGACAATCGCGTTCAGCCAATGGCGCGGCGTTGTCGGCTTCGCGATTGCGGTTCCGGCACTATGGCGTAAGGCGCATCTGGAAGAGCGCTGGCTTGGAGAACTGTTCGGTGGTGCCTACAAGCGCTATCGAGCGGAAGTGGCGATGCTGCTGCCTTTCATCGCATAGATTGTCGGAACAGGGAAGAAGCCTCGGGATTGCGAGCGCTCTATCTATCGAATGAACAGGACGCCGATGGCGGTATGGACGAGCGCCGTTCGATGACACCCGCGCGCATCAAGACGTGGTTGCCGAACGCGGGTTCCGCGGCGTTGTTCACAGTCATCGTCCCAGTGGTCGCGGCTTGGTCCATCTACGTTTCCCAGGAACAGCTGTCCGCGACCGACATCTGGTTTCCGAACGCGTTGCTGGCCGCCGCGCTGATCCGTAGTCCCGTCCGGCAATGGGTAGCGTGGTGCCTGCTCGCGGCTATCGGTACCGCGGGCGCCAACATGCTGTATGGCAAAGACCTGCCACTCAGCGGCGCATTGGTGCTGCCGAATTCGGCAGAGGCGCTGATTGCGGCGGCGCTGCTGCGCCGATATCAGCAGGATGGCGGTACCTTCGAACGTATCGGTACGCCGCTGGTGTTGATTGTTTCGGCAGGGATCGCGGCGCCGGCGATCAGTGCGGTCATCGGAGCAGGAGTGCTGCACGTATTCCGGCAGGCACCATTTACGCGCGTCGCCGAGACTTGGTTTGGAGGATCCGCGGTCGGACAATTGACTCTGCTACCGGTAATGCTCTCCAGTTCCGGTGTCGAATGGCGGCGATTGGTGAAGACGCCGGCGCGCGCCGGGGAATTTCTGTTGTGGACGTTGTTCGCGGTGAGCATGACGCTGCTGATGCGCAATGTCGCCACGCCGTTCGTCTTCATCGGGCTGCCGCTGCTGCTCGCCGCGCTGAGATTGCCACTGTTTCAGAGTCTCCTCATCAATTTGCTGAATACGGTGGTGCTGGTATGGCTGGTCGGCGCCGACTGCTTTCCGCTGAGGCTGCTCAATATCGGAGACGAACCTCTGTTGGGTTACCTGCCAGTGATATCCACGGTTATCCCGGCCTTCGTGCTCGGTACCGTGCAGAACGTCCGCGCGCGCGACCGTGACCGCGAACGCCGGGCGCTGGCGCTCAGCGAAGCGCGCTGGAAAATGGCGCTCGAAGGTGCGGAATTCGGCGTGTGGGACTGGAATGTCGTCGAAGGTTCCATGTTTTTCTCGAAGCGTTGGAAGGCGATGTTCGGCTACGAGGAAAATGAAATTCCCGACAGTTTTGATGGCTGGGCCACGCTTGTGCATCCTGACGATCTGCCGCGCGGGCTCGAAGCGTTGCGCAGTTGTTTCGAGCACAAGGCCGGCACTTATTATTTCGAGCAACGCTTGCGCTGCAAGGATGGCAGCTACAAATGGATCCTTGTACGCGGTAAAGCGATCGAATGGAACGCGGACGGTTCGCCGCGCCGCATGATCGGTACGCATACCAACGTCACGCGCGAACGTGAAGCGGTAGCCGAACGCAGTCGTCTGATCGAACGCATGACGCTGGCAATGCAGGCCGCCCGGATCGGCGTTTTCGAATGGAGCCTGCTCGGCGGCAACATGCTGTGCGATGAGCGCATGTACGAGATATACGGTATCGGCAAGTACGAGGATGCGACGCGTCCAGCGACCTGGACCGGCCGCATCCATCCGAACGATGCCGAGCGTACGCAGGAGATCATCCGGCTGGCACTCCGTGGCGAGATGTCCTTCGATTCGATGTACAAGATCGTGTTGCCGGGAGGCTCGGTGCGGCATCTCAAGGTGCTCGGCAATGTCATCCGTGGTGCCGACGGTCGTGTGGTGCGTGTGGTCGGCTGCAACTGGGATATTTCGGACACCGTGCTGGCCGAGGAGTCGCTGCGACAAGCCAATGAACGCTTGCGCCGGAGCAACGAAGAGGTCGCGGCGGCGAATCACGAAATACGCAACTTCGCGTATATCGTTTCGCACGATCTGCGCGCGCCGCTGGTGAACATCCGCGGTTTCGCCGGCGAACTGCGCTATTCCTTCGATGACATCCGCAAGGCACTCGCTGGATCCGATGCGGAAGGTTGTCCGCAATTTCAGGAGCGTCTCTCGCGTCTGATCGACGGTGACATCAACGAGGCGCTCGATTTCATCGACAGCTCCGTTGGACGCATGGGCGGGTTGATCGAAGCGATTCTGCGCCTGTCGCGGCTGGGCCAGCAGCAGATGCAGATGGAGGCGGTCGATCTGGACGACTTGACACGAACGATCCTGAAATCGCTGCATCACGATATCGAACGCGCTGAGGGCGAGATATCGCTATCGCCGATGCCCGTGGTATTGGCGGATCGCAGTGCGATGGAACAAATTCTCGGCAATCTGCTGTCCAATGCAGTGAAGTATCGTGTATCGGGACGTCCATTGCGGATCGCGGTACTTGCTTCCGTAACGCAGGCATACGGATTGACGCTGGAGGTCCGCGACAACGGACGTGGCATGGCTGCTGAGGATATTCCTCGCGCCTTCGATCTGTTCAGGCGCATCGGCGCCCAGGATACCGTTGGCGAAGGCATGGGGCTTGCGTACGTGCAAACTCTCGTTCGTCGCTACGACGGACACATCATCTGCGAATCTGCACTTGGTGTAGGCACGACGTTCAGCGTCTTTTTGCCCGGCGTTCGTCCGCTGTCTGCTTGATTGGCGCAGTCCGGGTGCTCAAAGTCACGGCAGACAGATCGAGCAGGTCATGAACTCAGAGGAGGAGTCACATGGTTCCGGCAATGGTGGATATCCTCGTTATTGATGACGATAAGGGTCACGCGCGGTTGATTGAGCGCAACCTGCGACGCAGTTGCATCTGCAACGAGATCCGGGTTTTTCACAGCGGTGTCGAAGTGCTCGACTATCTGCTGGGCGAAGAGGGTGTGCAACGCCCGCCGCTGCTGCTGTTGCTCGATCTCAATATGCCGGGCATGAGTGGCCAGCAGGTGCTGGCGCGCATCAAGGGTGACGAACGCACGCAGCATATTCCCGTGATCGTGCTGACGACCACAGACGCGGAGCCTGAGATGGAGAAATGCTATGCGTTGGGTTGCAACTTCTATTTGACCAAACCAGTGCAGTACGAGGACTTTGTCGAGACCATCCGCAAGCTGGGGCTCTTCATTTCGGTGGTAGCAGTACCGCGCGGCACGTGATTTGCTGTCAGGGTAAGGCGAGCAACTGATTCTCTGCAGCGGCGAGCACCGTCGGGCCAGCGTCAGGGTCTGTGCGTGGATAGTCCAGCGTGTAGTGCAGTCCGCGGCTTTCGTGGCGCGATAGCGCCGAGCGCACGATGATGTCGGCGACAGTGACGAGGTTGCGCAGCTCGATCAAGTGATGGGTGACGCGATAATTACTATAGAACTCCTGGATTTCCCGCTTCAGCAGGCCGACGCGGTTCTGTGCGCGCAGCAGCCGCTTGGTCGTGCGCACGATGCCGACGTAGTCCCACATGAACGTGCGCAGCTCAAGCCAGTTGTGCGAGACGACGATGTCTTCGTCCGAGTTGGAGACGCGGCTTTCGTCCCAGGGTTTCAGCGGCGGCGGTTCGGGCAGGTTTGCCAGCTCGCGAATCAGATCCTCGGCGGCGGCTTGCGCGAACACCAGGCACTCCAACAGCGAGTTACTGGCCATGCGGTTGGCGCCGTGCAACCCCGTGCAAGCGGCTTCGCCCGCCGCATACAGTCCGGTAACGTCGGTGCGTGCGCGCAGGTCGGTGAGTACGCCGCCGCAGGTGTAGTGCGCCGCCGGTACCACCGGTATGGCCTGACGCGTGATGTCGATGCCGAGCTTCAGGCAATGTTCGTGGATCGACGGAAAATGCGATTTCACGAATTCCGCCGGCTTGTGCGAGATATCGAGCCAGACATGCTTGACGCCCAGCCGCTTTATCTCGTGGTCGATCGCGCGCGCGACAATGTCGCGTGGCGCCAGTTCTGCGCGCTCGTCGAAGCGCGGCATGAAGCGTTCACCGGGCTTGCCGTCGACATCGGGCAGTTTCAGCAGCGCGCCTTCGCCGCGCAGTGCTTCGCTGATGAGGAACGAACGCGATTCCGGATGGTACAGGCAGGTCGGATGAAATTGCATGAATTCCATGTTCGCGACCCGGCAGCCGACGCGCCAGGCCATCGCAATGCCGTCGCCGGAGGCGCCGAGCGGATTGCTCGAATACAGATAAACCTGATTCGCGCCGCCGGTGGCCAGGATCACCGCGCGCGCGGGCACCGCGTGCACGCGTCCCTGCGAGCGGTCGTACAAATAAGCGCCGTGCACGCGT
This sequence comes from uncultured Salinisphaerales bacterium, assembly GCA_964581385.1. Taxonomy (GTDB): domain Bacteria; phylum Pseudomonadota; class Gammaproteobacteria; order Nevskiales; family Nevskiaceae; genus CAZOOK01. The sequence continues at coordinate 18,096 of CAZOOK010000025.1, read as the reverse complement.
TGTGCGTCGCGATCGACGATGAGATCGATCGCGACACTACGTTCGATGGCCGTGATATTCGGATGCGTGGCGACAAGTCCAGCCAGTGTGGTTTCCACCGCACGGCCGGTGGCGTCGGCGACGTGCACGATGCGGCGATGGCTGTGACCGCCTTCGCGTGTCAGATGCAGTCGCTCCCCGCGTGGATCGCCATCGTCGGTGGTGAAGGCCACCCCCTGATCGATCAGCCAGCGGATGCTGGCCGGTCCATGCTCGACGGTGAAGCGCACGGCCTTTTCGTCGCACAGGCCGGCGCCGGCGATCAGCGTGTCGCGCACATGGGATTCGAGTGAATCATTCTCGTCGAACACTGCCGAGATGCCACCTTGCGCCCACAGGGTTGCGCCGCCGGTCAGTGTTCCCTTCGACACGACCGTGACTTTGCGGCCGGCGTGGGCAAGCCTCAGCGCAGCGGAAAGTCCGGCGGCGCCGCTGCCGAGAATCAGTACATCGGTGACAGGTTGCGATGGCATGACGCGCAGGTCGTATAAAATGATGCCACTATTACTGTGGCATTGATTCTTGAAAGATTTTCAAAATGGAAGTCTAGCCGGATTCGTATCCACCAGTCTCCCATTCCAAACCATCCTCCCGCCGCATGAGCGAAGAACAAGTCGATGAACAGCTGGTCGTTCGTGCGCAGAAAGGCGATCAGCGCGCCTTCGAATTGCTCGTGCGCAAGTATCAATACAAGATTCTCCAGCTGGTCGGACGGCTGGTGGGCGACGGCGATGCGCCTGATGTAGCGCAAGAAACCTTCATCAAAGCTTATCGCGCGCTGCACGGTTTTCGCGGCCAAAGCGCGTTCTACACCTGGCTTTATCGGATCGGCATCAACACCGCGAAAAATCACCTGGTCGCGCGCCGTCGGCGCCCATCGGGGCAGGACATTGATGTCGCGGATGCGGAACAGTACGGGCACACGGAGCATCTGAGCGACGTGGACACGCCCGAGTCGGTCGTGCTGTCAGAGGAAATCCGCCAAAAGATCGCTGAAGTGATTCAGAAACTGCCCGCCGATCTGCGGCAGGCGATCACACTGCGCGAGCTGGAAGGGCTCAGTTACGAGGAAATTGCGCAAATGATGGATTGTCCGATCGGAACCGTGCGGTCGCGGATTTTTCGTGCGCGCGAGGCGATTGACGCGGTGGTCAAGCCACTAATGGAATGATTGTCGATGCCGACATTAGAATGGGCCTGTGAATGGGCTTGCCGAAAGTGGGAACTTTTTCCCGAATCCGCGGTAATTAGTACGGGGCAGGGCGTAATTAGGTCGGGTTGGTGCGAGGTTACTGGATAATGTCTTCTGAAATTGAGTCCCGCGAACGTTTGTCCGCGCTGCTTGACGGCGAAGTGGCCGATTCCGATCTGGATCAGATCTTGCGCGAGTTTGACGAAAAGCCGCGATCGCGTGCTGATTGGGATCGACTTTGCCGATCGCGTGCTGCGATCGAGGGGATTGACGTCTCCACGCACGTCGATATCTGTGATGGCGTCATGGCGGCGGTGCGCGAATCCGGAATGTCCGAGAAGGTCGTGCCACTGTTGCCGCGCCGGCGCAGCTGGGTTCAGCCGCGAACCATCGGTATCGCCGCCGCTGCTTCGATCGCCGCAGTGGCCACCGTCACCTCGATCCGTCTTCACCAGGCTGCACCGCAGCAGGTCGCCGCTGCCGCGCCGGCGGCTGTTGTCGCACAGGCGGTGCCCGTCGCAGTTCCGGTTACCGCCGCTGCGCCCATCGCTGCCGAGATTGATCCGGATTCACAGAGCATGCTCGACGACTTTGTCATCGAACACAGCAATTACCGGGTTGTGCAAATGGGTAGTTCATTGAGCTACGCACGTTTCGCCGCCCACACCGCCGAGTTTCGTCCAAACGACGGCCAGCCCTGATGCGTCAGCGCTGGATCACACGCTGGATCTTCGGGTGCGGCGTCGGCGGCGTGGCGGTCGGTTTGCTATCCCAGGCGGCGGTGTGTGCCGAACCGGCGGACGTGCTGGTCGATACCGCCAACGCCGCTCACATGCAGAACTTCCAGGGCGTGCTGATTTATCGCGATAGTGAGCGGCTGGAGGCCTTGCGTGTCGTGCACCGTTACAAGGATGGCAATGAAAGCGAGCGCGTTACGTCGCTGAATGGCGAGCCACGTGAGGTATTCCGCGTGAATGATCGCGTCTACTGCATCCTGCCCAAGGACCGCATGATGCGATTGCAGCGTCCGCCACTGAAAGGATTCCTGAACCAGCTTACGCCGGATCGGGTGCGCGAACTGTCAGCCTGGTACGACTTCAAATCCCTCGGGATGCAACGCGTGGCAGCGCGCAGCTGTGTGGGGGTCGCGGTGGTCCCCAGGGACGGCTACCGTTTCGGCTACGAAGTATGGTCCGATGTTCAGACCCATATCCCATTGAAATTCAGCTTGGTGGATTCGGCGGGGCGCGTTCGCGAACAGGTCATGTTCACCGAGGTCGATTTTCCTGCGAACATTCCGGATGATGCATTCAAAACCGAGGTCAACACTGCAAAATACCAAGTGGTGACGCGCGATGAGCCGGAAAGCCTACTGCCGATGGAGCCTGTTGCCGGGGGAGACCCCAACCTGATCTTCGGCGCCATGCCACCGGGTTTTCGCCCGGTCATTCACGATCAGGGACATCTGCCCGGTGGATCGGTGGAAGTGCAGCACACCCTGATTACCGACGGCCTGTCGGCGATTTCCATATTCAGCCACACCAATCAGGGCAACATACACTATGGATTTGTAGGTGCCTCGCATATGGGTTCGGTGGAAGCCTACGACCGCTTGATCGGATCATTGCATGTCACCGTGGTCGGCGAAGCGCCGGCGGCGACACTGAAAATGATCGGGGATGGCGTGCAGCCGGCACGGACGTTGGTTGACGATAAGAGCCGTCCCGATCGGCCTTAAGTGCGAATCTTTAAATACAAACTTCGTAGTAGCCCGCGCCGTCAACTCGCAGCATAATCTGTCATAAGATTGTCGTGCCAGCCGCCTTCGGATTCAGGGATAATCCATACATGATGGACGACATACGCCGCCGGCTGGTTCCGCTGTTGCTCGGCGCGGTGGCATTGGGCGGCTGCGATCATTCGCAATCATCGTTGCCGAACTTCGCCGATTTGGTCGAGCGCGTCAGTCCTTCCGTCGTCAACATCAGTGCGGTGGTTCCTGCCGACGCGCTGACCGCCGACGACCTTGCGCGCAGCGATGGTGAAAGCGGTGGCGGTGAGCAGCAGACGCCGGAGTGGCTGAAGCGCTTTCTCGATCAACCTGGGAACAACGGCGGTTCAGACGAGGGACCGAGTGGTCCGCCGCCGAAGAGCGGTGCCGGCGACGAGGCTGACGAGCCGCAATCGCTGGGATCGGGTTTCATCCTGTCATCCGACGGCTACATCGTCACCAACCAGCACGTCGTCAAAGATGCAAAGGAAATCATCGTGCGGCTATCGGATCATCGTGAACTTCCAGCAAAGCTGGTTGGCAGCGATGAGCGCAGCGATCTCGCGCTGCTGAAAATCGATGCCAGCGATCTGCCCGCGGCGAAGCTCGGCGATGTGCGCAAGCTGCGCGTCGGCGAGTGGGTGCTGGCCATCGGGTCGCCGTTCGGCTTCGACTACACCGTGACCGCGGGCATCGTTTCAGCGAAAGGTCGCAGCCTCGATTCCGAGCAATATGTACCTTTCATCCAGACCGACGCCGCGATCAACCCAGGCAACTCCGGCGGACCACTGTTCAACCTGCGTGGCGAAGTGGTCGGCGTCAATTCACAGATTTACAGCCAGACCGGCGGTTTCATGGGCGTGGCGTTTTCGATTCCGATCGACGTGACCGCCAAGGTCGTCAACCAGTTGAAGGCTCACGGTAAAGTGACGCGCGGCTGGCTCGGCGTCGTGGTGCAGGAAATCGACCGCGCGCAGGCGGGAAAGCTGGGTCTGGACAAGCCCGAGGGTGCACTGATCGCCAAGATTATCGCCAACAGCCCGGCAGAGCAGGCAGGCCTGCGCAGCGGCGATGTCATTCTGAAATACGACGGTGTTGAACTGCCTAGCTCGCACGATCTACCGGCGATGGTCGGCAGCAGCGATCCGGGACAGGGCGTCATGCTCGATATGCTGCGTGAGCGCAGGCAGATCAAGATCAAGGTGGAAGTCGGCACCCTCGACGATGTGCAGGACGTGCCACCCGCTACCGAGCCGGAGCGCCCATCGACGTCGCCGCTGGGCTTGACCGTGCAGCCGCTGAACGAGGATCAGCGTCGTTCGGCGAAGGTCATTTCGGGTGGCGTACTGGTGTCCGCCGTCGATACCGGGCCTGGCCGCCTCGCCGGCGTGCAGGTCGGCGATGTGATCCTGTCGATCGCCAAGCAGGAAGTCGATAGTCCGGACCGTTTCGCCGAAGTGGTGGGGCGAATGACACCCGGCGTGCCGGTGCCGATGCTGGTGCAGCGCCACGGCGAACCGCTGTTCCTGCAAGTGCAGGCGCCGCCGCGCCCGGGTCCAGGCAATGGCTGAATATTGGTTGTTGTCGCGCCCTGGTTGTCACCTTTGCGAGGAATTTCTGGAAGTATTCGCCGACGCCTTTCCGGCGCTGGCGGCACGCGTCAGGATCGTCGATGTCGACGAGCATAAGACTTGGCGGGAGCGTTTCGGCCGGCGTATTCCCGTGCTGGTGGATGGCAGTGGCGCGGTGATCTGCGAAGGTGTTTTCGATCCGGAGCGCTTTTCGGAGCGGGATTGAGCGTTGGGCCCGTTTTGGGGGCGGAAGCGTTCCTGCCGCCGGCCCAGTGGTGAACCGGTATACTTGCCGGCCTTTCCACGCTGTCGTTCCATGAAGCAGTCCAACATCCGCAATTTCGCGATCATCGCGCACATCGATCACGGCAAGTCGACGCTGGCGGACCGCTTCATTCAGCTCTGCGGGGGTCTCGAAGCACGCGAGATGACCGAGCAGGTGCTCGACAGCAATCCAATTGAGCGTGAACGCGGTATCACCATCAAGGCGCAGGCGGTATCGCTGGACTACAAGGCGCGCAATGGCGAGATGTATCAGCTCAATCTGATCGATACACCTGGACACGTGGATTTTTCCTACGAAGTCAGCCGCTCGCTCGCGGCCTGCGAAGGGGCTTTGCTGGTGGTCGATGCTTCACAAGGCGTCGAAGCGCAATCAGTCGCCAATTGTTATACGGCGATCGAGCAGAACCTCGAAGTGCTGACGGTATTGAACAAGGTGGACCTGCAGAACGCGGAGCCAGACCGGGTCGCCGCCGAAATCGAGGAGATCATCGGCGTCAGCGCGCTGGATGCGCTGCGCATTTCGGCGAAGACCGGCCAGAACGTTCCGGAGGTGCTGGAAGCCGTCATATACAAGCTGCCGCCGCCGCATGGCGACCCGGCGGCCCGCCTGTCGGCGCTGATCGTGGACTCCTGGTTCGATAACTACCTGGGCGTGGTGTCACTGGTCCGGATCGTCAATGGCCGGGTGACCAAAGGTCAGAAGATCCGCGTGATGTCGACCGGCAAGGACCATGAAGTCACGATGCTTGGGGTGCATACCCCCAAGCGCGTATTCAAGGACGCGCTCGAATCCGGCGAAGTCGGCTTCCTGATCGCCGGCATCAAGGATATTTTCGGCGCACCGGTTGGCGACACCCTCACCGAAGCGGCTAAACCCTGCGAGCGGCCGCTGCCGGGTTTCCGCCAGGTGCAGCCGCGCGTGTTCGCCGGCCTGTTCCCGGTCGATGCCGAGGATTTCGAGGATTTCCGCGAGTCGCTGCAGAAACTGCGGCTCAACGACTCCGCTCTGCAGTTCGAGCCTGAAAATTCGACTGCGCTCGGTTTCGGGTTCCGCATCGGCTTTCTTGGCATGTTGCACATGGAAATCGTGCAGGAGCGCCTTGAGCGCGAGTACGACCTGAATCTCATCACCACCGCGCCGTCGGTGGTCTACGAGATCGAAATGATCGACGGCGAGGTACGCCGCATCGACAATCCGGCCGATCTGCCCGATCCCGGCTCGTACAACGAGGTCCGCGAGCCGATCATCACGGCGCGCATCCTGATGCCGCAGAGTTACGTCGGTCCGGTGATGCAGCTATGCATGGAGAAGCGCGGCGTACAGAAGAATCTGCGTTACCTCGGCAGTCAGGTGCAGATGGAAGTCGAGATGCCGCTCGCTGAAGTCGTCCTCGATTTCTTCGACCGGCTGAAGTCGGTGTCGCGTGGCTTTGCCTCGTTTGAATATGAGTTCGCACGTTTCCAGGTCGGGGATCTGGTCAAGCTCGACGTACTCGTCAACGGCGACAAGGTCGATGCGTTGGCGACGATCGTGCACCGCGACACCGCGTATCCGCGGGGTCGCGACCTGTGCGAGCGCATGCAGGAAGTGATTCACCGCCAGATGTTCGACATTGCCATTCAGGCTGCGATCGGTGCCAAAATCATCGCGCGCTCGACGGTCAAGGCGCTGCGCAAGGACGTGACGGCGAAATGTTACGGCGGCGACGTCTCACGCAAGCGCAAGTTGCTGGAAAAGCAGAAGGAAGGCAAGAAGCGCATGAAGCAGGTAGGTTCGGTCGAGATTCCGCAGGAGGCCTTCCTCGCGGTGCTCGGCGTCGATCGTAAAAACTGATTTTCAAAAGCTAGGGCCTTACGCCATGTTCGCGTTGATACTGACGATATTGTCCGCTGTTACCGGCGCTGTCTGGCTGCTCAATAAGCTTCTGCTCGGCCCGCGTCGCCGCGCGAAGCTCCCACCGGGTGGCGAAGACCAGCCCGGGATGATTGTTGACTTCTGCGTCAGTTTTTTCCCGGTGATCTTCGCGGTATTTCTGATCCGCTCGTTCGTCGTCGAGCCGTTCAGGATTCCCTCCGGTTCAATGATTCCGACCCTGCATATCGGCGACTTCATTCTCGTTAACAAGTTCGTTTATGGACTGCGCTGCCCGGTCGGTTACTGCAAGTTCGTGGAAATTGGCGAGCCCCATCGCGGCGATGTCGTCGTATTCAAGTATCCACGCGATCCGGACACGGATTTCATCAAACGCCTGATCGGTGTACCGGGTGACCATATTCATTACGAGAACAAGGCTCTGACCGTCAACGGTGAAACCGTGAAACTCGAGGCCGACGGTGTTTATATCGGCGAAGGCGTGCGCGAGCTCTTTCATGAGGATTTCGCCGGCGTGCATCACGACATCATTCTCGATCCGGATCGTTCCGCGGAACCGTTCGACTTCGAAGTGCCGCCCGGCCAGTACTTCATGATGGGTGACAACCGCGACGGTTCCTATGACAGCCGGTATTGGGGCACGGTGCCGGAGGCCAACCTCAAGGGCCGCGCGATTCTGATCTGGATGAGCTGGAATTCGGACCGCTTCCGGCCCGACCTATCCCGCATCGGCCTCCGCATCCGCTAGAATCCGTCGCAAACGGATGGAGGAGAATTACTGATGACGGCTCGCAGAATCTCGCTGGCGAAGCAGCGCGGATTGACGTTCTGGGGAATGCTGTTCGTTTTCGGCACGCTTGCTTTCGCGGCCATCATCACCATGAAAGTGCTTCCGATCTATCTGAACCAGATGAAGATCGATAACGCGGTCAAGGCCGTCGTCAAAGAAGCCAAGGCCGATGCCGGCGGTGGCCAGCTCAATATCGCCGAGATGCAGCGTTCACTGGAAAAGCGTTGGGACATCGAAGATGTGAACTATCTCGATTGGCGCGATGTCCGCGCCGTCAATACCAATCGCGGCCGCGTGATGGCCTATGACTACGAGGCGCGCGAGCACCTTTTCTACAACATCTTCATCCTCATCCATTTCGAGGACAAGGTGCCGCTTCCGGGTGGCGGCGGCGGTGACGGTTGAGCGATCCGCTGGAGCGGCTGCAGGAAGCGGTGGGTTATCGGTTTCGCGATCCAGGCCGGTTGACGCAGGCGCTAACGCACCGCAGTTGCGGCGCTCCGCATAACGAGCGGCTCGAATTTCTCGGTGATGGCTTGCTCAATTTCGTTATCGGTGAAGCTGTGTTCGCCACGCGTGCTCGCGAGAATGAAGGCGAACTGTCACGTTTGCGTGCCAGCCTTGTGCGCGGCGACGCGCTCGCGGTGGTCGCGCGGCGGCTGGAACTCGGCGAATCGCTACGGCTGGGCTCAGGCGAGTTGAAGAGCGGCGGTTTTCGCCGCGATTCCATTCTGGGTGATGCGGTCGAAGCTTTGCTGGCGGCCGTTTACCTCGATGGCGGTTTTGAAGCGGCGCGCGCGGTCTGTTTGCATTTGTTCGCGCCCGAACTGGAATCACTGCCAGATGCCGTAGCCGAAAAGGACGCAAAGACGCGTTTGCAGGAAGCCCTGCAGGCCGAAGGCCGGCCATTACCGGAGTACATCTTGCTGGAAGAATCAGGTCCGGCGCACCAGCGTCGTTTCCTCGTGCGCTGCCGTTTGATCGACGACGGTCGCGAAACCGAAGCAGAAGGTGCCGGCCGCAAGCTCGCCGAACAGCGCGCTGCCGAACGCATGCTGGTGCTGCTGGCGTCCGCGGGGGAGTCTCCCTGTGCTTAGCGGCATGGTGGCAGTGGTTGGCCGGCCTAACGTCGGCAAATCCTCTCTTGTCAATGCCTTGGTCGGCCACAAGGTCAGCATTGTGGCGCCCAAGCCGCAGACCACGCGCCACCGGATTCAGGGCGTGCTGCATGCGGAGCAGGGCCAGATTGTGTTCATCGATACTCCGGGCCTGCACCGCAAGGCGACACGTGCACTGAATCGTTTCATGAACGAGGCCGCAATTGCCGCCCTGGCCGATGTCGATGTGGTGTTATTCGTCGTCGAAGCCGGCCGCTGGACGGATGAGGACGACGCTGTTATCGAGCGCCTGCACGGCATCGCGACGCCGGTTGGATTGATCATCAACAAGGTCGACAAGATCGCGGACAAGGGCGAGCTGCTGCCGGCGATCGAGATGCTGTCGGCACGACGCGAGTTCGCATTCATCGTGCCGCTGTCGGCGACCAAGCGCGAGAATCTCGATCCGCTGGTGGCCGAATTGTTCAAGCGCGTGCCGGATGGTCCGCCGTTGTATCCGGAAGGACAGGTTGTCGGTCACGATCTGGCGTTCACCGTCTCCGAGACGGTGCGTGAAAAGCTTATGCGATCACTTGCGCAGGAGCTGCCGTACTCGCTCACGGTCGAAACCGAAAAACTGGAGCGCGACGGTGCGCTGCTGCGCGTATCGGCGGTGATCTGGGTCGAGCGCGAAGGGCAGAAGAAAATCGTCATCGGCGAAGGCGGCGCCATGCTCAAGAACGTTGGCACTGCCGCGCGCCGCGAACTCGAATTCCTGACCGGCGGCAAAGTGTTTCTGAAGCTGTGGGTGCGTGTGCGCGAGAACTGGTCCGACGATCCGGCCGCGCTGCGACGGTTTGGGTACGAAGGCCAATAAAGTGCGGCGGCCGCGGCGCCGGATTCGCTTTAAGGACAATGGGATCTGTATAGGGGGATCTGTACAGGTAACGTTGGGGCGCTGCTGGGAAATAGTGTCCATCGGGTTTCTATCGATGGTCTCTATCGACCGCCGCATCAATACCAATGTTCGAGCCTCAGCTCGCCGGCGCTCGCTCGCTATACATCGAGCAGCTCGCCCACCAGGCGCGACATGTGCGTCACTTGTTGCTCGATGACCGCTCGCACCTCAGATACCCGCACTGCGTCCAGATGAACCCGCCCCAGCATTTCCGCTGCATCGCGGATGGGTGCCAGCGGGCTGCTCAATTCGCGCGCCAGCGTGGCCAGGAACTCGGTCTGCCGCTGTTGCGACAGTTCCACGGCGGATTTCAATTCTTGGGCACTGACGGCGGCCAGTACCAGCTGCTCGTTCGCTTCTCGCAGCTGCGCGTGCCGACGCTCGTGCTCGGCCAACGTCAGCTCGCGGGTCAAGGGACCTTGTGTCGATGCGGGCGCCGGTGATTTCAGGATCCTCTCGCCACGGGGCTCCTCGCCGTGGAAAACGAAACCGCCGAACCCTCGCCTCTTGGCGCGGTACATTGCGGCGTCCGCTCGAATCATGAGCTCGTCAATATCTTCTCCATCATCGGGGTAGATACTGATGCCGATGCTCGCCGCGAGGTGAAGTTCATGATCGCCCACGCGGCCGGGAGCACCGAGTGCCGCAATGACCTTGCCGGCGATACGACCTGCAACGGACGCCTGCGGCACGTCAGTGAGCAGGATCACAAATTCGTCGCCGCCGTGACGGCTTACAGTGTCTGCTTCGCGAACCGCAGACGCGAGGCGATGCGCCACCAGCTTAAGTACTTCATCGCCGGCCGCATGGCCGAGGGTGTCGTTGATCTGCTTGAAGTCGTTCAGGTCCAGGAACATCAGCGCCAGGCGTGAGCCACGGCGTTTGGCACTGGCGATGGCGCGCGCGAACCGGTCGAGCAGCAGCACGCGATTCGGCAGTCCGGTCAGTGTGTCGAGTTCCGCAGCTCGCGACACTTCGTTCAGAGTTCTCGTGGCGGCCTCGGCGTCGGTCTGTGCGAGCAGCGCCGCGAGCACCAACCGCTCATTAGCCTCGACAAGCTGGGTCTCTTGGTTGCTGTCTGGACGGTTCTTTGCTTCGACTACAGCCTGCTGCAACCGCGTTAGCGTCGCACGCTCTTCCTCGGCTTGCGCCTGCAGCTGGGCGAGCTCGCGCGCAACCTTCGCCGTTGCGCTCTCTTTTCCATCAGGGATTTCGTTCATGGCCGCGCCGCCGCATCAGGACTCTCAACCCGCATCAGCTATTGGTGACGAGTGCGGACGGTTGCCAGCCTGGCTTTCGCGTCGGCCTGCCGCCGAGCAGTCCTTCCTGGGCGGGGAGGATGTCGCCGATGCAGATGCCGTTGTCGTCGATGGTGAACTCGCGCAACTCATCCGAATGGGCGCTCGAGCGCACCTTGACCACCGCCATCACGCGCCGCAGCCGGCTCTCGACCTCGATGTAGCGCTGCAGGATGATCGCGTCCGTCAGGAAGGCCGTGCCATACGGGCTGAAGCGCAGATCGGTGTAACGGTCCTCGAGCTCGGAGGTCATCAGCACCGTCGCGCCGGTGCTCGCCAAAGCGACGACCAGGCGTGACAACGATTCCCGGAAGTCGTCGCGGAAAGTCGGTGCCAGGGCGAGCTCGAAGCCCGAAAGCGAATCGATGACGACGCGGCTCGCGTTGAGGCGGCGGATCTCTCTTATGATCAGCAGTACGATCTCATCGATCGAGAGATCGGGCGCACGGCTGTCCACCAAGCCGATGCGGCCGCTTTTGATCAGGTCGTCGAGCCGATGATTGCGCGATTTGTTAGGGCGCTGCTCGAAGGCCGCAATGACGCCGGTCTCGCCGCCGCGCACGCCCTCGGCCAGGAAGGCCGCCGCCAGGATGCTCTTGCCCGATCCCGAAGGGCCGGCAACGAGCAGCGAGTAACCGCGCGGCAAGCCGCCACCCAGCATATCGTCCAGGTACGGCACACCCATCCGCAGACGGAAGGTAGGCGGCGCCGGTCGCCGGTCGCTGTCCTCCGGACTCAAAAAGTGTGCGGGCGGGAATACCTCAATACCCACCGCGCTGATGCGGAAAGTGTGCAGGCCCGGCGCCGTCGGCTGGCCGCGCATCTTCATGATCTCCATCTTGCGGACCATGGAGTTGCGCTGCACGCTCTGGTTCAGCCAGATCAGCCCGTCTGCGACCGTGAACACCGGGTTGGCATCGGTCATCTTGAAGTACTCGGCGATCAGGAAGGTGGTGGCCTGCCAGGTCGTCATCAGCATGCTGAGTTGCTGCACGAACTGCAGCAGGCTTTTGTTCGGGTTGTCCTGAGCGATGCCTGCCAGCACCATGGAATAAAACGAGTCCACGAAGACCAGCCCCGGATTGTGCGTTTCCACTGCGGTTACGATGCCGCGCAGTACCTCGTCGAAATTGCCCAGGACGATTTCGTCCGACAGGTTGATGAAACGGATTGAGCGGTTGATCGACTCGCCGTCGAAGAAATCGAACTGCTGCTGGTAGCGCAGCATCTTCAGAGGCGGCTCGCCCAGCACCGTGAAATAAAGCGCGGGGCGCTCCGGCGTCGCCAGCGCAAACATGATCTGGTGCGCCAGCGTGGTCTTGCCGCAGCCGGGCGGCCCCACGATGAGGTTGAACGAGAACTCCGGCAAGCCACCACCAAGCACTTCATCCAGGCCGGGCACACCGCTCAACAGTCGATTGATAGTCACTTTGGGAGTCATGGCGAAGTGTCCTGTACCGGCAAACTGCTCAAAGAACTCAAAGAACTCAAAGAACTCAAAGAACTCAAAGAACTCAAAGAACCTGCCCACACGGAACGAAGCAATCGCTCCGTAAGTCGGGATCCGATCAGTGTGCTGAGCAACTCGTGGAATGTCCGCAAAAGGTCAGTGCCGCCGGCAGCAGCTTCCATGTTGCTCTGCTGTGCGACCACAGACTTCAGTGCCTCGGGATCGATGGTCGTACGAACGCTGTCGTGCGTGCCCGCGAGCCATGGATGGACCGCGCTGGTGAGGTGGAGACTTCGCCTGTAGAGCGCGGCGACACCCCGCTGTCCGACGATGGGAGTCAGGACCGTGTCGATCTCACGCCAAGCTGCCGCAACAGCTTCGGCGACTTGCGATGCTTCCATACCATGTGCTCCGATTCGATCCATCAGAGGCGCTTCCGTCCGAACGTTCTTTCGCTTTCCATATTTCAAACACCTGCAAAGGCAGTGCAGGCACCCCCAGACTCTGCAAGCTGATAATCGGGAAGCACTAACCTCCATTCCTGAGAGCGTTCTTCAAATCGCCAAAAGCGCTCTTGGATTTTTCCAGCAATGCTTTGAATACTGCCTTTAAAGCCGGTGGTGAACGCAGCGCAGCACTTGGGTTTTGCCACTCCAAACAGCAATCAAGAAGTGTCCATACAAAGCCTTCCATGGTCTGTGCGGGATCGCACATAGACATGGGCGTCAGCTCCAAACAGAAGGGAAGGGTCGCAAGCCTGGCGGTGGGGATATGCGCAGCGACAACCCGTTGGGGCATTGACCCTTCCTATATCGGTCAACCGCCGCGATTTCAGCCCTTGGCTCGGACGATTATGGTCAGGTAAACGTGCGCAGCAGCGCTCAAAATGCCTCAAACTTGGTTTATCCGTACCATTGTCGATCCAAGCCTCCCGCCCTCATGCGCCAGCGTATTGAATCCGAATCCGCTTTCGTGCTGGTGCGGCGTCCATATCGCGAAACCAGCCTGCTGATCGAGGTTTTCAGCGAACATCACGGCCGGGTCGGACTGGTCGCGCGGAGCGCGCGCGGCGCCAAATCGAGAACCGGCGCGGTACTGCAAGTTTTCCTGCCGTTGCTGCTGTCGTGGAACGAGGCCGGCGATCTCGGCACGCTGGTCGCTTCCGAAGCCGCCGCGCCGCCGGTGCCGCTTGCCGGCGAGCGCATTTTTCACGGCTGGTACCTCAACGAGCTGCTGCTGAAGCTGCTGACGCGCCACGACGCGCATCCGGTCCTGTATGCGGCCTATGCCGATGCCTTGCCGCGCTTGGCAGAAGGCGATTCCGAACCGGTGCTGCGTGCGTTCGAGTTGTGTCTGCTCGGCGAAACCGGCTATGGCGTCGACCTGCCGGCGGATATTGAAGCTGATGCCAGCTATCGTTATGACTTCGAGTCGGGCCCGCGCCGTGTGCATGAATCAGCTGAGGGCCGAGCCGGCAGTTTTTCAGGCGCCGCACTGATCGCCCTGCGCGACGGCAAGCTCGCCGCCGCAGATGCCGGCCTGCGCCGCGAGGCGCGTAAACTGTTGCGTATCGCGCTGCAGCGGCAACTGGGTGGCCGCGAACTGGAGACACCGCGATTGCTGCGTGAATTGCGCGCCAGTGCCGTACCGCGTACCCATCAGGTCCCATCACAAAACCCGGAAAATTCAGATGGCTGAACCGATCCGCCTCGGCGTCAATGTCGATCACATCGCCACAGTGCGTCAGGCGCGCGGTACGCCATACCCCGATCCGGTGGAAGCGGCGCTAATTGTCGCCGCCGCCGGTGCCGACAGCATCACCATTCATCTGCGCGAGGACCGCCGTCACATCCAGGATCACGATCTTAAGCGCCTGCTGCCGCGCTGCCCGGTGCCGGTCAATCTGGAGATGGCGGTAACGGACGAGATGATCGGAATCGCTTGCCGCGCACGCCCGAAGTACGTCTGCCTGGTGCCGGAACGGCGGCAGGAACGGACCACCGAGGGCGGGCTCGACGTTGTTGGCCGCAGACAGGAAATGGCCGATGCCTGCGCGCGGCTTGCCGAGGCTGGCATCGCTGTCGCCCTATTCATTGATCCGGAGCCGAGCCAGCTCGAAGCGGCCGTTGGCATCGGCGCGCCGCACGTGGAAATTCATACCGGCAGCTACGCGGACGCCGCCGATGCGAAGAAGGCCAAAGCCGAGCTCAACAAGATCGCGCGTTTTGCCCGTGATGCCCAACGCGCCGGGTTCGAAGTGCATGCCGGCCATGGGCTCAACCTGGAGAACGTCCGCCCGGTTGCTGCGATTCCCGAAATCGTTGAATTGAACATCGGCCATGCACTGATCGCCGACGCGCTGTTCGTGGGTTTGCCGGCGGCGATCGCTACGATGCGCCGGGCGATGATCGAGGCGCGGCGTGGGGAAAGTGGGCCGGCGTGACGGCCGCCGCTGCCGCGATCACGCCGGTCCGATAAAATCAGATCATGACTTATCGCATCCTCGCCGATACCGTCGGCAATACTCCGCTCGTTCGTGTTTCGCGGCTACCCGGCATCGGTGACAACACGCTGCTGCTGAAACTCGAAGGCAACAATCCCGCCGGTTCGGTCAAGGACCGCCCGGCCTATTCAATGATCCGGCGCGCCGAAGAACGCGGCGAGATCAAACCCGGCGATACGCTGATCGAGGCGACCTCCGGCAATACCGGCATCGCGCTGGCGATGGCGGCGGCGATGAAAGGTTACCGCATGGTACTGATCATGCCCGAGCATATGAGCGCCGAGCGGCGCGCGGCGATGAAGGCCTTCGGTGCCGAGATCGTTCTGGTCACCAAGGAACAGGGCAT
This sequence comes from uncultured Salinisphaerales bacterium, assembly GCA_964581385.1. Classification (GTDB taxonomy): domain Bacteria; phylum Pseudomonadota; class Gammaproteobacteria; order Nevskiales; family Nevskiaceae; genus CAZOOK01. The sequence continues at coordinate 2,923 of CAZOOK010000025.1, read as the reverse complement.
GGAGTACGCGCGCGATCTGGCGCTGGAGATGCAGGCCGCCGGCAAGGGCCGCGTGCTCGACCAATTCGCCAATCCCGATAATCCGCGCGCGCACTATGAAGGCACCGCTCCGGAAATCTGGCGCGATACCGACGGCCGCATCACGCACTTCGTCGCGTCGATGGGGACCACCGGCACCATCATGGGCTGCTCGCGCTTCTTCAAGGAAAAGAATCCGGCGATCCAGATTATCGGTGTACAGCCCGATGGCGAATCATCGATCCCCGGCATCCGCAAATGGCCGGAGGCCTACCTGCCGACCATTTTCGATCGTCGTCGAGTCGATCGCGTGATCGAGGTCACTGCGCCGGCGGCAGAAGAGACGATGCGCAAGCTTGCGTCGATCGAAGGCATCTTCGCCGGCGTGTCGTCCGGCGGTGCGGTATGGTCGGCGTTGCAACTGTGCCGCGAACTGCGCGGCGCGACGATCGCGGCCATCGTCTGCGATCGCGGCGATCGGTATATCTCCACTGGAGTGTATCCGGCATGACGCTCTTTTCTACGGGACTCGGGACTCGGGACTCGGGATTCGTAAAGGATCCGCGTTTTTCACGAATCCCGAATCCCGAGTCCCGAGTCCCGGCTGTATAGCCATGCGCCAGGAATCCACCCTTGTCTTCGACATCGAGACCATTCCGGATCTTGATGGCGGTCGCAGAATTCACGGTCTGCACGGACTTTCCGATGCCGAGGCGGCGGAAGCCATGGCGGCGATCCGCGTCGCGGCGAAAGGCAACGATTTTCAGCCGTTGCATCTGCATCGCGTTGTCGCGATTTCGGTGGCGCTGCGCGAAGGCGATCATTTCCGCGTATGGTCGCTCGGCGAGCCGGACGCGTCCGAAGCAGAACTGGTGCAGCGTTTCTTCGACGGTATCGAAAAATACCGGCCGACGCTGGTGTCCTGGAACGGTTCCGGTTTCGATTTGCCGGTGCTGCACTATCGCGCGCTGATCCACGGCATCGCCGCGCCGAAGTATTGGGATACCGGCCATTTCGAGCGCGATGCAAAATGGGACAACTATCTTGGTCGCTACCAGTTTCGGCACACTGACGCGATGGATGTGCTTGCGCTGTACAACGCGCGCGCCTACGCGCCACTGCACGAAATCGCCCTGCTACTCGGGCTGCCGGGCAAGCTCGGCATGGATGGCTCCAAGGTGTTCGCAGCGTACTCGGAAGGACGCATCGGCGATATCCGCGCCTATTGCGAAACGGATGTCATGAACACGTATCTAGTGTGGCTGCGCTTCCAGCGGATTCGCGGACTGCTGTCAGTCGACGCATACGAGCGCGAGCTGCAGCGCGCGCGCGAATGGCTGGCGGCGAGCACCGCACCGCACTGGATCGAGTTTCGCGAGGCCTGGACACCGACCGTCAGCGACCGCATCGCGAGTACCGGCTGATGGGTGCGCGTGCGCGACGGCGGCCGGTGCCGCAGGGTGAGTTCGCCGCCGACATCATCGATCTCGCGCAGGATGGACGTGGTGTCGCGCGTGTTGACGGCAAAGTGACCTTCATCACGGGGGCGCTTCCCGGTGAGCAGGTGCGCTACCGATTGACTCGCGTGTCCCGCGATGTCGATGAGGGTGAGGTCGTCGCCGTCGAGCGCGCGTCGCCGGATCGTGTCGAACCCGGTTGCCCACATTTCGGCGTTTGCGGCGGCTGCGCCTTGCAACACCTCGCTCCGTCGGCGCAGGTCTCGTTCAAACAGAAGCAGTTACTCGATGCGCTGGCTCGCATCGGTCAGGTGCGACCCGACGAAGTCGCGGCACCGGTGACCGGACCGGTGTGGGCGTATCGTCGGCGTGCACGGCTCGGCGCCAAGCTGGTGCCGAAGAAAGGTGGCGTGCTGGTCGGCTTTCGCGAACGCGAATCGCCGCTGTTGGCCGCGATCGAATCCTGCGCGGTGCTCGATGCGCGCGTCGGCAACCGGCTGAAAGCATTGGCGGCGCTGATCGGGCAGCTGTCGATCGCCGCCCAGATTCCGCAGATCGAGGTCGCGTGCGCGGACACGGTGACGTTGGTGATGCGCGTGTTGAATGATCTGACCGCCGGTGATCGCGAGCGTCTTGCGGCCTTTGCAGCCGAGCACGACTTCGACTTGTGGTTGCAGACCGGTGGTCCCGATTCCGCTACGCCATTGGGCGCCGCGCGACCGCTACATTATTCGCCCGACGGCAGTTCGCTGGCGCTCGAATTCGGTCCACTCGATTTTATTCAGGTCAACGGTGAGCTGGCGCAGGCAATGGTACGGCAAGCGTTGGAGTGGCTGCGGCCGATGAGCGGCGACACCGTTCTGGAACTGTTCGCCGGGCTCGGCAACTTCACTGCGCCACTGGCAGCGACCGGCGCGCGTGTGACCGCTATCGAAGGTGACGCAGAGTTGGTGCGGCGCGGTCGCGAGAATCTTCAGTGCAACGGACTCGATGCACGTTTCCTGAGATCCGATCTGTTCAGTCCCGACGTTCACGCGCCGTGGCTGTCACAGCCTTATGACCTGGCGCTGCTCGACCCACCACGCTCCGGTGCCGCGGAGATCCTTCCGTTCGTGGCCGCCGCCAAACCGAAACGCATCGTTTACGTGTCATGTCATCCCGGTACCCTGGCGCGCGACGCCGGCGAACTGGTGCGTGTGCACGGCTACCGGTTCACGCGCGCGGGCGTGCTCGACATGTTTCCGCATACGGCGCATGTCGAGTCTATGGCCTTGTTTGAACGCGGCTAGGGCCTGTTAACACCAACTTTGATCGCTGCGACGGAGACCGTATGGGCACAGCGCGAGGAACGAGCGACGTGATGTACTTGGAGTACATGAGGAGCGAGAGACGCGGCGCTGTGCCCATACGGTCCCGTCCTATCGGCGCCGACACGGTGTTTGCGCAGC
>CAZOOK010000024.1:0-96897 GCA_964581385.1 uncultured Salinisphaerales bacterium | reverse complement strand
GGTCCATGGCCCCGCCCATGCCCTTGACCATCTTGCCGGGCACCATCCAGTTGGCGAGGTCGCCCTTTTCGGACACCTGCATCGCACCGAGGATGGACAGGTTGATGTGGCCGCCGCGAATCATGGCGAAAGAATCGGCGCTGGAAAAAAAGGCGCTGCCGGGAACGGTGGTGATAGTTTGCTTGCCCGCGTTGATCAGATCGGCGTCGACCTCCTGTTCCGTCGGGAAAGGACCGATGCCGAGCAAACCGTTCTCGGATTGCAGCCACACGTCCATGTCCGGCGGGATGTAGTTGGCCACCAATGTGGGCAAGCCGATTCCGAGGTTGACGTAGAAGCCGTCCTGCAGCTCACCGGCGGCGCGCTGCGCCATCTGTTCGCGAGTCCAAGCCATGTCAATTTCTCACTGTGCGCTGCTCAATGCGCTTTTCCGAATGGGGGTTGTGTACTAGCCTTTTGACGTAGATGCCGGGGGTATGAATCTGGTCCGGTTCCAGCTCGCCGGTCTCGACCACGATCTCGACTTCGGCGACGCACAACGGCGCAACGGCGGCGATCATCGGATTGAAATTGCGCGCGGTCTTGCGGTAGATCAGGTTGCCGGACTTGTCCGCCTTCCAGGCCTTGACCAGCGAAACGTCGGCCTTCAATGCCCGCTCCATTACATACCACTCGCCGTCGAACTGGCGGGTCTCCTTGCCCTCGGCGACGATGGTGCCGTACCCGGTTTTGGTGAAGAAGGCCGGAATGCCGGCGCCACCGGCGCGCAGCTTTTCGGCCAGGGTACCTTGAGGGGTGAATTCCAGTTCCAGCTCTTTGGCCAGGTACTGACGCTCGAATTCCTTGTTCTCACCAACGTACGACGAGATCATCTTGCGGATCTGCCGGGTGGTTAGCAGCTGGCCCAGGCCGAAACCGTCGACGCCGGCGTTGTTGCTGATGACGGTGAGGTCCTTCCTGCCGGTATCGCGCAGCGCAGCAATTAGCGCTTCCGGGATGCCGCACAGGCCGAAGCCACCGACCGCCAAAGTCATGCCGTCGCGTAAGATACCGTCCAGCGCGGCCTTGGCGCTGGGATACAGTTTGTTCATGAACTGCTCCTCAAGAAAACCTGTCCATGCGTTGTCAGGGAGGCAGGGTCTCGCTGAAATGTTTCGATAAGCGAGTCACTTTACGTGCTGACCTCTGGTGGGGAGTCTAATTTCACAATGCTCGCCGACGATCGCCCCTTTAATTCACCCCGCTCGGCCACACGGTCACGACATAGATGCTGCACGATCAGTGGACGCCGATCGAGAGTGCGCGTAGCAGCGCTTCTGAGCCATCAGGCGCGCATACCGCCTTCTTGCAAACGCTTGGTAACACTAGCCTTGCTTCAATAGCTAGTCAACATCGATGTTGACTTATGAAACGTAGAACATGTCTCACAACACCGCTTTAAGACCGTTGCCGATCAGGAGCAAATCCCATGGCTGAGACGATTGATCCGAAACGCTTTCGGCAAGCCCTGGGCACGTTCACAACGGGAGTCACCATTGTTACCACGGCGGATGATGCGGGCGCTGATGTCGGTGTGACGGCAAACAGTTTCAACTCGGTTTCTCTGGAACCGCCGATGGTGCTGTGGAGCATCAGCAGATCGTCCCGAAACCTCAAGACGTTCCTGGCGGCACGTTATTTTGCGGTACACGTGCTGGCCAGCGATCAGGATGAATTGGCCAGTCATTTCTCGAAGCGCGGTGTCGATCGCTTTGCGGGGCTGACGCTGGGGCGTGGGCCGGATGGAATCCCGCTACTTGAGGGCTGCGTTGCGCGGTTCCAGTGCCGCACCGCCTTCCAGTACGAGGGCGGAGACCACGTCATCCTCGTCGGGGAAGTGCTGGAATTCGACCACTGCGATCGCGAACCGCTGGCATTCAAGGGCGGACGCTTCGCTTTCGCGGTGCCCAAAGCAGCGGAGCGTGCGGTCGCCGGAGCGCCGGCCGACGCCCCTGTAGCGCCAGGTGCCTTCACACCGGATTTCCTCATCTACCAGCTCGGTCGCGCCTATCACCAGATCTTTATGCGCATACAGCCGGAGCTGGATCGCCGGGGCCTGGGCGTCGCAGAGTATCTCGCGCTCAGCATGTTAGGCATTCGCGACGGACGCACGCTTGCCGAGCTCGATACCCTGGTTTCGTACACCGGTGTGCGCATTACTAATGAAAGCGGTCGCAAGCTTGCTGATCTCGGCCTTGTCGTCGCAACGGGCGAGTCAACGGACTGCCAGCTTTCGCTGATGCCAGCCGGACAACGCGTGTTGATGGAACTGCTTGCCGTAGCGACGGCGGCGACTGACGACGCCGAGAGCGGATTCGATCAGAGCGAGTCTCGTCTTCTGCGGCAATTCCTGAGCCGCGTTATCGTCTCGACCGATCCCGGTCTGCCGTCACCCTGGCAGTCTTGATGCGGACGGTGCTGCCCAGCCCGGCGTAACTGAGCGCGATGCTTACGAGAGCTGCCGGGGCACCACAGTAACCCGCAACTCGGACATGTGATTCCTGTCCTCAGGACTTTAGATACCGATCGAGTTCCTGATGCATGTTCAGGATCATCTTCTCCTGCTCGACGGCGAGCCAGATCTGCTTGCAGCCTATTGAGTGCAGGCCCTTCTGCATGCGTGGAATATTGCTCATATCCTGCCGCGGAATCAGCAGCACCTGCTCGGGGTCCCAAATGTCAGTGACCTGCTGCACCGTCGCCCGCGGCGGCTTGACCGCTGCCGGATAGGTCTTGGTCGAATAGATCTCGAAGATGCAGTGGTCAGGATTAAACCCGTCCGGCCGTACCCGGTAGATCATGGCGTTGCCGGCCTGCGGCAAAATCAGCAGATTGGGGAAGATGAATACCTCGCCGCCCCACATGCCCAGAGTCTCCGGCGTTGGCATAGGCATGGGTCGTTTCTGCGCCGCAGCGGTGCCGTACAGGGCCTTGACGTATTCGGCGCCCAGATTCGATCCCTCCGGAATCGGCTTGTCTTTCAGCGATTTGACGATGTCGACGTCTTCCTTGAGCACCATCGCATCCATGCCTTCGACCAGCAGATTCAGTCGCGCAGCCATGGCGTCGACCGGATCGACGTTGTTCACGCGCTTGACGTGGCCGGCCATCGGCGTCTTCTTGCCGCCGTAGAAACGACCGTGTCCGTGCGGAAACGCGTCGGTCAAGACGTTGCGATGTGCGAATTCAGCCTCTGCTTCGGGACCAGGACGGCCCTTGTAAATGACCTCGGCCGCCGATGGCTCCAGCTGTGGATGCGTGGCCGGAACGTGGTAACCCTCGAAGAAAGCTTCTTGCGCCACCTTCCAGTTGGCTGCCACTGGCAAAGCCTTCCACCAGTAGTGGTGCATCTCACCGATGGCCAGATCCTCGACCATTTTCCGCACTGGGGCGATGAAGTCGTCGAAGGGTTCCGGATTGGGATCGAAATTGATAAAGACAAATCCGGCGAAGATGACATGCTTGACTTCGCGCAGGGCCACGTCGCTGTCGCGCAGCTGCCCATCGCGAAATTCCGAACGTTCCAGCACGTATTCGTTGCGGCCGGCAAGATCCCAGCGCCAGCCGTGGAACGGACAGATGATCTTGTCGTTGGCAAAATGCCCACAGCCGCCGGGCGATAGCGCAGTGCCACGATGCGGGCAGACGTTGTGGTAAGCCTTGAGCGTTTCGGCGTCGACGCGAACGATGATGACCGACTGGTCACCGATATCGTAAGTAGTGAAATCGCCCGGTTCCGGGATTTCGTCGACTCGGGCAGCGGCTTGCCACGCCCGTTTCCATAACCGTTCGTATTCCAGGCGCGCGAATGCCGGATCGGTATAGCGTCCGGCGCGGATGCCATGCGACAGGACCTGCCAGCTGGCCGGCCAGTCGGATGACGCCGTGCTTGAGGATGGAAGGCTTCCGCTGGAAGCCTGGATAGCGACCTTGTTCATACGACCTCCACAATTAGGGCACCAACCGGATAGACCTTGCCAACGGTGACGCCCATGGTACCCGGGCGAACGACACAAGGATTCTACAAATGCAGCACGAAGTTCACCCCACGAAGTTCATCCGATTCCCCGCACGTATGCGGTGGAACATTCATCGACAACACTGTTGATTTTATTGTATGCGCCGGTGCGACCGGGCGGCAATGGCGCGTAAATCAGGGAATCCGGCGCGTGTTGCAATGCGGCAGGACAAGCCCTCCCGGCGCGCCGTCTAAGCCGCGTATTGTCGCGCTGTCGAAAAGACTCATCGGTGCGTGCTACACGCTATTCATCATGTCGCCCAAAGTCGACGTGCATTTTGCCGGCCACGCGCGCTGATGACGCGATTATCCTGGCGTCGCATCCCTTGACTCAGTAGTCAACAATGCTGATTATATAAAGAACAATCGTCTGCGCTCTTGCGCTGCAACCTGCGTGGCACTCATGCATAGGCTCGCCAAAAGCTCATTCGGGGCTGGAACGATGGAACTCACCGTAATCAACCATACGCCGCGCATTGGCACCGAAATCAAGGCGGATCGTGAAACCTTGCTGGGCGGTTCGGAAGCGAAGGAAATACGTCATCTTCTCGAAGAGCGCGGGGTGCTTATCTTTCGCAACTTCAACTTCAGCGATGGAGAGCAGCTTGCGTTTTCGAAGACGCTCGGCGAAGTGCTGCCGCAGGGCGAGAAGGGCATTTTCAAGATCACGCTGGACAAGAATGAAAATGCCGGTGCGGAATACCTGAAAGGCTCTTTTTATTGGCACATTGACGGCGCCACCGATGACGTGCCGAACCGGGCCGCCCTGCTGAACGCCCGGCGGCTGTCTGCAACTGGCGGTCAAACCGAATTCGCCAATACCTATGCTGCATATGCCGACTTGCCAGAATCGGAGAAAAAGTCGCTGGAAAAGCTGCGGGTGGTTCATTGCTTCGAGAATGCGCAGCGTATGGTTAATCCGGAACCGAGCTACGCCGAGCTGCAGATGTGGCAGCTCAAGACGCCCAAGACTCACCCGCTCGTGTGGAAGCATCGCTCAGGTCGCAAGTCGCTGGTGCTTGGCGCGACCGCCTCGCATATCGAAGGCATGAGCCTGGAAGAAGGCCGCGCGCTGCTGTGCCGGCTGCTGGAGTGGGCGACTCAGCGGCAGTTCGTCTACCAGCATCAATGGACGCCGGGAGACCTGCTGATGTGGGATAACACCGGGACTATGCATCGCGTGCTTCCCTACCCTCTGGACAGCGGCCGTTTGATGCATCGTACGACTCTGGTTGGCGAAGAAGCGCTTGCCTAGTCCGCTTAGCCAATGACATGCGCTCGCCCCGCTCGGGCACCCTGCCCGGCCAATCTGAGTCTAGCTTCGATCGGCCATTTCCAGGATCCGGGAACCGTGCTCCATGCCTTCGGCACCGGCCTAATCAAGATGGATGTTTATAATTCACCCTACTCCAGCCTAAGATCGGGCCGTAAGGAGCGAAGCGGTGTCGCACATTTCATTGCGAACCGACGGATCGCAGCGTTCCGGTGACCGATCCATCGGACAGCAAGCCGGTTACTGAGATCATGAGGCCCCAGAAACCGACCGAATGAGAGTGAATGGTGGCGCATAGTATGTAGTTGTGCTGCGAGGCTTGGGAGAGACCTCGGCCAGCCGCCGTGTCGTCACGGCGATCAAAACTGGCCAGATCTGTGCATTTCGCTTCATATTTTTTACTTTGTGCGGAGAGGTTCAGGTGAATTCGTCACTATCGGGACAGTATGGCCGCTCGACCTAAAGGGGACGCGCCCCGCAGAAAGCGCAATCCGGAAAAGACGCGCGAGGCGATATTGGAAGCCGCGCGGCTGGTGCTCGCCCAAGATGGCTCGGAGGGTCTGAGCGTCGCCCAAGTGGCGCAGCGCGCAGGAGTGAACCGCGGCACCGCCTACCAGCATTTCCAGACGCGCGAGCAGTTGATCGAAGCCACCGCGGCCTGGGTGAGCGATAAACTGTATCGCTCAGTTTTCGGCGATCCTGCCCTCGCGGCAAATCAGCCGGTGGAGACCATCAGCGCGGAAACGCTGACGGAACGTCTCACTGACTTTGCTATGGAAAATCCCGAGCTCGGCCGCGTCTGGCTATTTGAGTTATTGCGCTCGCGGCGACCTGCCAATGATCAGTTCTGGCGGCAGTATCGGTCGAACTTTGCAAAGTTCGCCAAAACGGAGCTCGCCGTACCTGGTATCGACGTTGAAGTAGCATCGGTGCTCATACTTGCCGGTACTTTTCTGTGGCCCGTGTGGGCCAGGGTTCACGCGCGGAATGCGAAGGAGCGACGGCAGTTGGCTAAACGCTTTTCGCGCGAATTGCTGCGCCTTAGCCTGCACGGCACGATGCGCCCCGAAAAGCATCCGCCGTCGCGCTGATCTCGTTGGGAATCTTACGGCGATCGGCCTGATCTAGGGCCTGTTAACTCTAACTTTGATCGCCAGTGGTACCCGCAATGATCGAACTGCGCCCGAAGTTCCTTCGCGAGATCGTTGGTCCCCATGACGAAGCCGGCACGTTTCGGAAGTTCAGGGTTGGACATGCGCCGGCACAACTCGCTTGGATAACGCTGGAATTCTTTGATTCTCTCGCATCGTTCGAAGGCTTTCGCGGTGCTCCGTGCTCGAGGGAGGCTGCTCCGATTGCTCATGTATAATAAATCAACACAGTTGTTCATAAGCGAGCAAATATGAACTCGGATGCTGCAGCCCTTTCCATTGTCCGCGGCACGGCTCTGGAGACCGAGCCGCGACTGGGCACGCTGACGCTGCCGGGGTTTCTCCGCGAAGTCAGTGGCACGTACGCCGATCGTGAAGCCCTGAACTTCCGCGCCGCTGATAGCGAACCGGTCCGGATGAGCTATCGCGAGGTATGGCAACAGTCGGTTCGCATTGCGCGCGCGCTGGTTGCCAGCGGAATGGGCAAAGACGCTCGCATCGGTCTGCTGGCGACGAACCGCCCGGAGTGGATCGTGGCGATGTTCGGCATCACGCTGGCGGGCGGAACCTGTGTCGCCTTGAGTTCGTTCGCCACGGTCAGCGAACTCGAGCAGCAACTGCGCTTGGCCGATGTATCGATGTTGTTCTTCGAGCGCTCGGTACCAGGCCGCGATTTCGCTGCCGACCTGCTATCGCTGTGTCCGGAGCTGAAAAACTGCATCGTCGGCGAGCTGCGCTCGTTGCGCCTGCCCTACCTGCGCTCGGTGGTTTGCATCGATGACCTGATCGACGCGCAGGGTATCGCGACCTGGTCGGCCTTCCTCGAGCGCGCCGATGGCGTGCGCGATGAGCTGATCGAAGCCATCGGCAGCGAGATCGCATCGGCGGACCTGGCAATGATTTTCTTTTCGTCGGGCTCGACCGGGCGACCCAAGGGTGTGATGCAGAGCCATCGGGCCGCGGCGGTCCAGTGCTGGCGCTGGGCACGCATCTTCGGTATCGATCGCGACGTGCGGACCTGGGCGGCCAACGGTTTCTTCTGGTCCGGCAACTTCGCTATGGCGATCGGCGCGACCTTCGCCGCGGGCGGCTGCCTGGTGTTGCAGCGCTATTTCGTTCCCGGCGAAGCACTGCGGCTCATGGCTGCAGAGAAAGTCACCCTGCCTTTAGCGTGGCCGCACCAATGGGCGCGCCTCGTCTCGGATCTGGTCTACCCACAGGTGGATCTGAGCGCGCTGCGCTATGTCAGCGAGACCTCGCCGCTGCGCGGACATCCCACCGTGCGGACAACCTGGGACGAACCCATTGCCGTGTACGGCAACACCGAGACCCTGACCATCGTTACTGCTTATGCCAGCGGAACTCCAAGGGAGGACTACGAAGGCAACCATGGTCCGCCGCTGCCGGGCAATACGATCCGCATACTCGATCCGCTTTCCGGCGCGCTATTGCCGCAAGGGCAGAGCGGCGAAATCGCGGTCAAGGGTCCGACACTCATGCTTGGTTACTTGAAGACCTCTCCCGAAAAGGTGTTCGATGAGGACGGCTTCTTCCGAACAGGCGATGGCGGCTTCATTGACGAAAAGGGCCGGCTGCACTGGCAAGGCCGCCTTAACGACATCATCAAGACCGGCGGCGCGAACGTATCGCCGCTGGAGATCGATACAGTGCTGGTGGAGTATCCCGGCGTGAAAGTGGCGAAGGTCGTTGGCGTGCCTCATGAAACGCTGGGAGAGATGGTCGTCGCCTGCGTGGTCCCACAGGCCGGCGTCCCGCTTCAGGAAGCGGCCATCCGCGAATTCGTCGGCCGCCGGTTGTCGAGCTACAAGGTTCCGCGCCGCATATTGTTTCTGCAAGAATCCGATCTGACGCTGACAGGCACCAACAAGGTCAAGACGGCTGATCTGCGAGAGCTGGCAGTGCGTCGGCTCCAGCAGCACTCCTGATCGGCTGCTTGCCTGATTGCCGGCTTCGGCGTTTCAGATTTTATAGCGCGGTCCGTCCGACCTCGCCGACGACTGTAAGTCAGCTGCTTTTCCCTTTATTGCCAATTCCTTGAACGTAGCGCTTCATCCCTTCAAGGTAATCGGGGTTGAGCATCAGCACACTGTTGGCCATGCGTTCGACATTGCGTGCCTGTGCCAAACCGACGTCGTGCGCCAGCTCGATGGCAAGCTTGGCTGTACCCATCTGTTCGCCATTCTGGTCGGCCAGATGACGACAGAAACCCATCACATCCGCTTCGAAGGTCTCGTCCGGAAACACCTCGTGAACCAACCCCATGATCAGCGCGCGATCCGCGTCAACGGGGAGGTTGGCCATGATGAGGTAGCGCGCCCAGTGCGTACCGATGATGCGCGCCAGGCGGCTGACACCGTTCGAAGCGGGCAGCACGCCGAACTTGCCTTCCGGAAAGGAATAGCGCGCGCTCTTGGCAGCCAGCCGGAAATCGCAGGACAGCGACAGTTCCAAGCCACCGCCCACACAGGTCGCCTGATGCGCCACGACGAAAGGCTTCTCGATCGCCTCCATCTCATCGTAGATCCGCTGCATTCCGTGCAGCTTGAGCCGGTGTCTTTCGCGGATAGCCGATCCGGTTTTATCCGGGCCGGAATTGCCGGCACCGTCGCGCAGGTCCGCGCCGGAACAGAAATAGCGACCGGTTGCCCGGATCAGCATGACTTTGAGCGAAGGCGTATCACGAAAGTGATGCACCGCCGTCTCAAATAGCGCCATCGTCTGCGCGGTCAGCGCGTTGAGTTTTTCGGGCCGGTTCAGCGTCGCAATCAGGATTGCGCCGTCTTCTTCGGTCAGCAAATGTGGGGCTTCGGACACGTTCGTTCTCCTCTTCTCTCAGGCGCGCGTGCGCGGTAGTCCCAGCGCACGCTCTGCAATCATGCTGCGATGGATCTCGCTGGTGCCGCCGTAAATCGTCGTTCCCTGTGCGTGGCGATAGCACTGGTTGAGAAAGCCTGCGGGCCCCTTGCGCTTCGACAGCGAGTAGGGCGCGGTCAGGTTCAAAAGATCGGCCGAGTCCTTGAGGAACTTCTCCGAAGAAAACAGCTTGGCCATGGGACCATAGGCAAATTTGGGCTTCTTTTCGACGCCTGCCCACGGTGCCTCCGGCACGCGCAATGAAAAGGTGCCCAGCTCTGCCAGCCCGGTCCACAGCACCGGATCAAAACCTGACGGCTGCGCGGCACGCACTCGCGACATGCTGCACTGCTCGTCGAGAAAACGCGCGAAGTTATCGCGCATCATTTGCTGATCTTGGGAAAGATCGAAATTCATGGGTGAGGCAACTCCAGGAAACTAGGGCCTGTTAACACTAAATCACTTCGCTCATCTGCTACCTCAACCGTGTCTTCCCGTCGGCCTCGCCAGGTGGCAGGGACTCACGACTCGCCCAGGAATTCGGGCTCGGGCAGTGCTGGTAGTGTTATAGACCCCTTGCACGTCGACTGAATATTTCGAGCGCTGCATCAATGCGCGGCAGCGATTCATGGATCGCTACACGTTTCTAAACCTACCCTGCTGCATAGTCGTTGGTCAACATCGCTGTTGGTTATACCGATGCCTTACCAGTGAAGTCTCCGGCGTAGGGCTGCACAGCGGTGGTGATAAGTCACTTCAGCGAGCCCGCATCCGTGCGGGGATCGCAGCGATCCGAGTTAGTGCTAACAGGCCCTAAGTGAAATTGTATTGTTCGAGCCACTCCGCGATCGCACGCGTGAAACGCGCGGCGTCCGCGCCATTGATGACACGGTGATCGTAGCTCAGGGACAGCGGCAGGAGTTGCCGCAGAACCGGACGACTTTCCGCATCCGGTACAAATTGTTGGCGCGTACGGCATATGCCAAGAATCGCCACTTCCGGAGCGTTGATGATCGGCGTGAATCCGGTACCGCCGATATGCCCGAGCGATGACAAGGTAATGCAGCCGCCGGACATCTCGGCCAAGGCGAGTCCCTTGGTGCGCGCCTTCTCCGAGATCCGGGTGACTTCATCCGTGATCTGGTCGATGCTCTTCTTGTCGCAATCGCGCAGCACGGGCACGAGCAGTCCGCTCGGCACATCGACGGCGACGCCGATGTGGAAGTACTGCTTGGCAAACAGCGTCGCTCCATCCGCACTCAGAGAAACGTTGAATGCCGGATAGCGCTGCAGCGCAGCAACGGACGCCTTCACCAGCGCCGACAGCAACGAGCGCTTCTGAGTGGGATGGGCGCTGTTCCATTCCTTGCGGCGCTGCTCGAAATCGGTGATGTCGGCGTCATCGTGATGCGTGACATGGGGGATCGAAACCCAGTTGCGATGCATCGCGCGTCCGACGTAGGCCTGCACTTTGCCGACCGGCCGGGTCTCGACGGGTCCGTAAACCGAAAAATCCTCTGCCGGCCATGGCGGCGGCGCAACGGGGTTGTTACTCATTTCAGTGCTCCCTCAGCACGGTGGATAAACCGAAGGCTTCGCAGGCATCTGCTGCTACGCCCATACCAACACAATCTTTCTTCACCATCGCTGCATTCTCAATTGCTTGCCGCAGCTTCATGTTCGATCACGACTTTACCGAAGGCCTGGCCGCTTTCCAGGCGGCGATAGGCCGCAGGCGCGTCCTCGAAGCGGTGGCGGCTGTCGATGATCGGCTTGAGCTTCACCGTATCGATGAAGCGCAGCATCGCCTCGACATCGGCGCGGCTGCCGACCTGCACCGCGCGCACGGTGAGATTCTGAAACAGAATCGGGGTAAGGCTGTCACCCGGATCCTTGATGCCGGTGATCAAGCCCACGAGCGCAATGCGCGCATTCCATCCGGCCGCCTGCAGCGACTGCAGATACGTACCACCGCCGCCGGTTTCGACCACGACATCCGCACCGCCACCGCCGGTGAGCGCCCGCACCTGCTGCGGCCAGTCGGCCTGCGTGCGGTAGTTAACCACGCCGTCGGCGCCGAGCTGCTTCAAGCGCTCGCCGCGTTCGTCGCTCGACGTGGTGACAATCACGCGCGCGCCGGCGGCTTTGGCCATTTGCAGCGTAAACAGCGAAACGCCGCCGCTGCCGAGCACCAGTACCGTTTCGCCGGGCAGCAGACCGCTCTTCGGAAACAACGCGGACCAGGCCGTGACCGCGGCGCACGGTAGAGTCGCGGCCTCGGCGTGGCTGAGATGTCCTGGAAAACGCAGTACGCCGGCCTCCGGCAGCACTGCATATTGCGTCAATAGGCCGTCGATATCGCTGCCCGGTGTAGCACGCCCGTACTCCGGTCGCAGTGGGCCAGCTTGCCAGCGTCGGAAGAATAGACCGATTACGCGATCGCCCACCACGAGGCTGCGCACGTCCTCGCCTACCGCCACCACTTCGCCAGCGCCATCCGAGAGCGGAATAACGCCCGTTGCCTCGCCCGAGCGCGGCAACGTGCCGCGGGCCGCCATGATGTCGCGTTGGTTAAGTGAGTTGGCACGCAGCCGCACAAGCACTTCGTCGCGGCTGGGTTGCGGCAACGGTCGCGTTTCTAGCCTGAGGCCGTCATAGGAGCCGAAGCTGCGCCAGCTCCAGGCCTTGATTGTCTTGGGATCGGTCATGGGTGAATGCCGCAGGAACGCGGGCAGGCGATCGTCTCAGTATACCGGTCACCTACCAGTCCTAACGTGCATTGAGCGTAGCACAGCGATGAACAACATTGCGGTTCAGTTGCCGCAGCGCCTGGCTCCGACTATCTTCTTCAGGCCGTCAGTTCTTCCCCGGCAGCGATCAATGAAGTTGACGCTCACCGGCCGCGATGCCGGAGCGGTGAAACCGGGCTGCACCCTGTGCCGCGGGTAGCGGCGTCAATGAGGTTCGATAAGAGAGAATATGTCAGCAACCACCATTATTGTCGGCGCTGGTCAGGCTGGCGGCGAACTGGCGAGCTCCCTGCGGCAGCAGGGCTATAGCGGCCGCATCGTGCTCATTGGCGACGAAGCCTACGCACCGTACCAACGACCCCCGCTTTCCAAAGCGTACCTTTCGGGCGATATGAAGGTGGAGTCGCTGTTCTTCAAGTCCCGCGAAGCGTATGAAAAAAAGGGTATCGAATGCAGCTTCGGGATTGGCGTCGAAGCTATCGATCGCGCGACGCGTTGCGTGCGTCTGGACGATGGGACTACGCTGACCTACGAGAAGCTCGCGCTAACCACCGGCGGGCGTCCGCGGCATCTGTCACTCCCCGGCGCTGACAAACCCAATGTGCACTACGTGCGCACCATTACCGATATCGACCGGCTCAAGACACAGATCACGGCGGGCCGGCGGTTGGTCATCATCGGCGGGGGCTATATCGGCCTGGAAGCGGCCTCGGTGGGTATCAAGAAGGGCCTCCACGTCACTGTAGTGGAAGCTCTGCCCCGTGTGCTGGCGCGTGTCACCGCACCTGAAATTTCCGCTTTCTATGAGCGGATGCACCGCGCCAAAGGCGTCGACATCCGTACCGGCGTCGGTGTGCACGCGCTGGAAGGTGGAGAGCAAGTCAATCAAGTCGTGCTCGCGGACGGCAATGTACTGCCGGCCGATCTGGTCATCGTCGGCGTCGGGTTGATTCCAAACACGGAGTTGGCCGATGCCGCAGGTCTGGAGGTTTCGAACGGCATCGTCGTCGATCGCTTCACCGTAACCTCCGACCCTAACATCGTTGCAGCCGGCGATTGTACGAATCATGAAAACGTCTTTCTCGGCCGCCGTGTGCGCCTGGAATCCGTGCCTAACGCCCTGGAGCAAGCGCGAGTGGCGGCGAGCACGATCCTGGGCAATCCGCGCCCTTATGATGCCGTACCCTGGTTCTGGTCCGATCAGTTCGATCTCAAGCTGCAGATGGTGGGACTTTCCCAAGGCTACGACACGCTGGTGATACGCGGCGACCTGAACGCCAACAGCTTCATGGCTTTCTATTTGAAAGACGGCGTCATGATTTCCGCCGATGCGGTGAACAGACCAGCGGAATTCATGATGGCCAAACGCATGGTCGCGGCGCGCATGCTGGTCGACGCTGGACGGCTGCGAGATGAAGCAACACCTCTGAAGACTTTGCTGCCGGGCTGAAACGTCACGAGTGCGCTGAGCTGCAAACATCGAGCCGCGTTGTCCTGACTGGGCAACGCGGCTTTTTACTTGGGGAGTGCTTCGAGACGCGTTGCCGTCCGGGCTACATATTTCTGCGGTACTGTCCGCCGACCTCGAACAGCGCGCCGCTGATCTGTCCCAGTGAGCAGACGCGCACGGCGTCCATCAGCACCTCGAAAACGTTGCCGTCCTCAATGACGGTGCGCTTGAGGCGTTCCAGCATCGGTCCGTTTTCCGCCGCGTTGCGGCCCTGGAACTCGCGTAGTCGCGTGAGCTGACGCTGCTTCTCCTCTTCGGTCGAGCGCGCCAACTCGATCTCGTGCTGCGCCGCATCGCCATGTGGATTGCGAAAGGTGTTGACGCCGATGATCGGATACGAGCCATCGTGCTTCTTGTGCTCGTAATACAGCGACTCTTCCTGGATCTTACCGCGCTGGTAGCCGGTCTCCATCGCACCCAGCACGCCGCCACGCGCGGCGATCGCCTCGAACTCCTTGAGCACGGCCTCTTCGACCAGATCGGTCAGCTCGTCGATGATGTAGGCACCCTGGTTCGGATTCTCGTTCTTGGCCAAGCCCCACTCGCGGTTGATGATGAGCTGGATCGCCATGGCCCGGCGCACCGATTCGTCGGTCGGGGTGGTGATGGCCTCATCGTAGGCGTTGGTGTGCAGCGAGTTGCAATTGTCGTAGATCGCGATCAGTGCCTGCAGCGTGGTGCGGATGTCGTTGAAAGCCATTTCCTGCGCGTGCAGCGAGCGCCCCGAGGTCTGCACGTGATATTTCAGTTTCTGCGAGCGATCGTTGGCACCGTACTTATTCTTCATCGCCACCGCCCAGATACGGCGGGCGACGCGGCCGATCACCGAGTATTCCGGGTCCATGCCGTTGCTGAAGAAGAATGAGAGGTTCGGCGCGAAATCGTCGATGCTCATGCCACGCGCGAGATACGCCTCGACATAGGTGAGACCATTGGCGAGGGTGAAGGCAAGCTGCGAGATCGGGTTCGCGCCGGCCTCGGCGATGTGGTAGCCGGAAATCGATACCGAGTAGAAGTTGCGAACGTTGTTGTGGACGAAGTACTGCTGGATATCACCCATCATCTTCAGCGCGAATTCAGTCGAGAAGATGCAGGTGTTCTGGCCTTGATCTTCTTTCAGGATATCGGCCTGCACCGTGCCACGCACACTGGAAAGTGCGTTCTTGCGGATCACCGCCGCCTCGTCGGTGTTCGGCGCACGCCCCTTTTCCGTCGTGAATTTATCGATCTGCTGGTCGATGGCCGTGTTCATGAACATCGCCAGGATCATCGGCGCCGGACCATTGATGGTCATCGACACCGAGGTGGCCGGATCGCAGAGATCGAAGCCGGAGTACAGCACCTTCATGTCATCGAGAGTGGCAATGGATACGCCCGAGTTGCCGACCTTGCCATAGATATCCGGTCGCTCGTCCGGATCGGCGCCGTATAGCGTCACCGAGTCGAACGCGGTCGACAGACGTTTGGCCGGCATGCCTTCCGAGACGCGCTTGAAGCGACGGTTGGTGCGGAAAGCATCGCCCTCGCCCGCGAACATGCGCGTCGGGTCCTCGTTCTCGCGCTTGAACGGGAATACACCGGCGGTGTATGGGAATTCGCCCGGCACGTTCTCCTTCATCAGGAAGCGCAGGATTTCGCCATCGTCCTCGAAGCGTGGCAGCGCCACCTTGCGGATTTTGGTGCCCGACAGGGATTCCGTCGTCAATGTCGTGCGGATTTCCTTGTCCCGGATTTTGACGACGTGCTCGTCGCCGGAATAGGTCTTCTGCAACGCCGGCCAGCCGTCGATCAAGCGCTTGGCCTGCTGCGTCAGTTCGCCGTCCTTGCGCAGGATCAACTCGCCGAAATCCTTGACGTCTTTGCCACTATCGGCGAACAGCTGCTGCGCCGTCCGCAGCGATTGACGCTCGCGTGCCACGCGCGATTGCTTCAACACTTCGCCGTGATAACCGCGCACGGCCTCCGCGATCTCGGCGAGGTAGCGCACGCGCCCCGTCGGCACCACGGCGCGCGACGCCGTCGAATGACGGACGGCAACCGCCGGCAGCCGGTTCGCGGCGATCTTCAGACCGTGCGACTCAAGCCGGGGCAGCATTGCCTGGTACAGCGCGGTGACGCCGTCGTCGTTGAAGCGCGAGGCCATGGTGCCGAACACCGGCATCTGGTCGGTTGGCGTGCTGAATAGTTCTCGGTTGCGCTGATACTGCTTGCGCACGTCGCGCAACGCGTCCTCCGCACCCTTGCGGTCGAATTTATTGATGGCAATGAAATCGCCGAAATCCAGCATGTCGATCTTTTCGAGCTGGCTGGCGGCGCCGAATTCCGGCGTCATCACATACAGCGAGACGTCGACGTGCTCGACGATGGCGGCATCACCCTGGCCGATGCCGGAGGTCTCCACCAGGATGAGATCGAAGCCCGACACCTTGCATGCCGCGATGACCTCGGGCAGCGCCGCGGAAACTTCCGAGCCGGTATCGCGCGTGGCCATCGAGCGCATGAAGATATTGGGGTGGTCGATCGCATTCATGCGGATGCGGTCACCGAGCAGCGCACCGCCGGTGCGCTTGCGCGACGGATCAATGGAGATGATGGCAATGCGCAGCTGGTCGTCCTGATCGAGCCGGAAGCGGCGCACGATCTCGTCGACCAGCGAGGACTTGCCGGCGCCGCCGGTGCCGGTGATACCCAGCGTCGGCACCGTCAGGTCGTCGGCCGCCTCAGTAATCGCCTTGCGCACCGCGTCGGGGTAGTGATTATTGTCGAGCGCGCTGATGACATGGGCGAGCGCACGACGGTCGCCGCTGCGAAGCGCTTTGAGTGCTTCCGCCGGCGACGGCGCCAGCGGCGAGAGGTCGTAGTCCGACATCTGCACTACTTCGTTGAGCATGCCCTGCAGGCCGAGCCGCTGGCCGTCCTCCGGCGAGTAAATGCGCGTCACGCCGTAATCGTGCAATTCCTTGATCTCGGCCGGCACGATGACACCGCCGCCGCCGCCGAATACCTTGATGTTGCCGCCGCCGTGCTGCCGCAGCAGATCGATCATGTACTTGAAGTACTCGACGTGGCCGCCCTGGTAGGAAGTCATCGCGATGCCCTGCACATCTTCCTGCAGCGCGGCGTTGACGATCTCGCCAACCGAGCGGTTGTGGCCCAGATGAATGACCTCGGCGCCGGTCGCCTGCAAAATGCGCCGCATGATGTTGATCGCCGCATCGTGCCCGTCAAACAGCGAAGCCGCACTGATGAACCGGACCTTATGCTTCGGCCGGTAGGAGCCCTGAGAATGTGGCGCGGATACAGCCGCTTCGTTTTTTTTCTTGGATCGCGGCTCCGCGCTTCGCTTCGCTTCGGATACATCGTTCATTTCATGGATCTCATCAAAGGCATCGTTAGGAACATCCCGCGCGCCCGCCGCTATTTTAGAACGGCCCCTGGGCAACGAAACGCCAAATTCCGCCAAAGATGGCATAACAATTTGCCGCTTCGGGTAGTCCGTTTCGGGTAGTCCGCGTATAAATCGGGGGCTCTTGACGTATCGATTGATGCCCCCTGTCGCCACGAGAGGAGCGTGTGTCGTCTGACGAAAAAACTAGCATTAACAAATTGTTACAGATTAAAAACGCTCAATCACTTCCCAATACAGAACGTCGAGAAAATGCGTCCGAGCAAGTCGTCGGGCGTGAAACGGCCGGTGATCTCTTCAAGGGCGTTCTGCGCAAGACGTAGCTCTTCTGCGATGAGTTCCGCAGCCGCTTTCTGGCCGGTGAGCGTCCGTGCGGCGACGATGTGTGTTTGCGCGTGGCGAAGCGCTTCTAGGTGCCGTGTGCGCGCACTGAATACGCTGGCTTCCGCGCCGGCTGCGAAGCCCGCGACTTCGAGCAGGGCTTTGCACAGAAGATCGACTCCCGCGCCGGTCACGGCGGACAGTCGGATCGTCGGCATGGCGGGATCATCGATACGGCCGGGCGGATGTCCGCTGAGATCGCATTTGTTGCGAACAAGAATGTGTCGCGCAGTCGCGGGCAGGGTGGCCAGCAATTCGGAGTCGGCGGGTTCGATATCTCTACTGTCGTCGATGACGAACAGCGCGACTTCCGCCACGTTAAGCGCACGTCGCGCGCGCGCGACGCCTTCGCGTTCAATCGGGTCGTCGGTCTCGCGCAGTCCGGCGGTGTCGATCACGGTCAGCGGCATGCCGTCGATGATGATGTTTTCGCGCAATACGTCGCGCGTAGTGCCGGCGATCGGGGAAACGATGGCGACATCCGCACCGGCGAGCTGGTTCAGCAGCGTGGACTTGCCGACATTAGGCCGACCGGCGATGGCGACCACCAGGCCTTCGCGCAGCCGCCGGCCCTGACCGGCCTCGCGCAGCAGTTGCGACAGCTGGGCATCGAGCTGTCTGATGCGCTCGACCAGTTTTTGCAGCGACAACCACGGCACGTCGTCTTCGTCGGCGAAATCGAGTGCGGCTTCGAGATCGGCACGCAAACCGATCAGAGTGTCGACCAGTTCGTTCGCGCGTCGCGAGAACTCGCCGTCGAGCGAGCGCACGGCGGCGCGCGCGGCGGCGGCGCTCCCGGCATCGATGAGATCGGTGATCGCTTCGGCCTGCGCGAGATCGAGTCGGCCATTAAGGAATGCGCGCTCGGAAAACTCACCTGCGCGTGCCGGCCGCGCACCGGCCGCACAGGCGGCTTGCAGTAGCAGATCGAGCACGACCGGGCCGCCATGCGCCTGCAGTTCGATAACGTCTTCTCCGGTGAAGGAATGTGGAGCGGGGAAGTGGAGAACAAGGCCGCGATCGACAATGGCGCCGCCGGCATCGCGCAGCGCACGCAGCGTTGCCATGCGCGCAGGCGGAACATAGCCGGCAATACGCTGGGCGATATCCGTTGCACGCGGTCCGGAAATACGCAGGACACCGATTGCGCCGCGGCCCGGTGCTGTCGCCACCGCGGCGATGGTGTCGTTCGCGACTTCCCGCGTAGTCGTCACGATCCGTCGCGCGTCGTGGCTGCCGGCTCTAGCGGCGGCCTTCGCGCTCCAGCTTGCGCAGGATGTACCACTGCTGCGCGATGCTGATGGAGTTGCTGATGACCCAATACAGCACCAGGCCGGACGGGAAAAACACGAACATGCCAGTGAGTGCGATCGGCATCACATTCATGATGCGCGCCTGGGTCGGATCCATCGTCGCGGTCTGACCGGATATTTTTTGCATCGCCCACATCGTGAAGCCGTACAGCACCGGCAGCACGTAGTAGTGGTCGGCCGCTGTCAGGTCGGTGATCCACAGTGCGAACGGTGCCTGCCGCAGCTCGACGCTCTGGGCGAGCACCCAGTACAGCGCCATGAACACCGGCAGCTGGATGAACATCGGCCAGCAGCCGGCAAGCGGATTGAATCCCTCTTTCTTGTAGAGATCCATCATGGCCTTGTTCAGCGCCTCGCGATCGTCTGTGTAGCGCTCCTTGAGCTGCTGGATACGTGGACCGAACTGACGCATTTTTCCGGACGACCGATACTGCGCCTCGGTGAGCTTGTAAAACGCGGCGCGCACCGTCAGCGTCAGCAGGATGATGGCCGCACCCCAATTGCCGGTCCAGGTATGAAATGCCTTCAGCAGCCAGAACAACGGCTTGGCGACGGGCGTGAGTACGCCGTAGTCCTCGGTCAATTCGAAGCCGCGCGCGATCGCGTCGAGTGCACCGTGCGACGTTGGACCGATGTAGAGACGGGTGGTGAAAGTCTGCGTCGCCCCAGGCGCAACATCGCGCTGCGCATCGACGTATTGACCGATGAACGCACCCGGCACGACTGACGAGGGTTTAGCCGAGAACGTGAGCTTGTCGTCCTGTGCCGGGATGATTGCGGCGACGAAATAGTGCTGCAACATGGCCATCCAGCCGCCGGTCTGCACCGATTCGTAGCTGCCCTTGCCAAGGTCCTTGAACGAAAGCTTCTTGAATCGGTACTCGTTGATGCCGGGCTTCTGCTCGTACACACCATAGCCCATGAAGCTGTGAAAGAACGGCGGCTCGTCGGCGGCCGGAGTTGGTGTGCGGATCCAGCGTGCATAGGCACTGACGGTCAACGGCCGGTCGCCATGATTCACGAGAGTCTGCTCGAGATCGACGATGTAGCTGTCGCGGTGGAAGCGGTAAAGCTTGCGCACATCGAAGCCGCTTGGATCGTGATATTCGAGCGGGACTTCCAGCGTGTTGGAGCTGACATTCAGATCGAAGTGCGCCTGTGCCGCCGCCAGCGGAGTTTCCGATGAGAGATAACTGTGATCGGTACCCGCAAGCCCCGACTGCAAAATCGACCAATGTCCGTCGCGATCGTTGAGCAGCGGCAGTTTCTGATCCGGCTTGTCCTTGCTCACCGGATAGGCGAGTAATTCCACACGGCGCAGATCACCGCCATTCGGATCGATCTCCACCGCCATGTTGTCGGTCACGACGTGGATGCGCGCGGTACCCGCCCCGGCCGACAGCGCAGTCTCCGTTGCGGTTGCCGCCGGCGCCGATGATGCGGCAGCCTGCGGTCCGTAATCCTTGATCCAGGACTGGTACAGCAAAAATGCGATGACCCCCATCAGGGCAAGCAGTACCACTCGACGATTTTCCATCGTTCAGGCTCTTTTACTTTTCGGGTACCGGGTCGGGGCCGCCAGGATTGAGCGGATGGCAGCGTGCGATGCGGTGGATAGCCAGCGCACCACCGCGCGCAATTCCATGCCTTTGCAGCGCTTCGATCGCGTAATGGGAACAGGACGGATAAAAACGGCAGCGCGGCCCAAGCAGCGGACTGATCAGGCGCTGGTAAAGTGTAATCAGGAAGATGAGGCTTGCGCGCATCGCTGCACCTGTCGCCAAAGATCGTCGGCGGCTTCGCGGATGCGGGCTCGGTTGGCGGACGCCGCAGCAGGCTGTGCGAGGAAAACCACGTCAATTCCTCCAACGGTCGAAGCGTGGTGACGGAACCACTCGCGAACCTGTCGCTTGATCAGGTTGCGCTGGACTGACGTGGGCACCGACTTTTTTGCGATCGCGAGGCCAAGTCGTGAATGCTCGTCGTCGCCGCGCAACCAGATCGCGGTCAACAACAGCCCGCGGATCCTGCGCCCACGCGCCATGACTGCCTTGAACTCCGCCGGTTTGCGGAGCCGATTCCGGGGTGGAAAGCGCGTCAGCCGGGTTTCGCTGGGAAGTTTACGGAATCAGCCGCGCACGGCCTTTAGCGCGGCGACGCGCCAGGACCAGACGTCCGCCCTTGGTCTTCATGCGGGCACGGAAACCGTGCGTACGCTTGCGCCGCAGATTGTGCGGCTGAAATGTGCGCTTCATGGAACAACCCCTTGCGAAGAGCTGAGTAGTCTAATGACCCGCTTCGCTCGCGGCAAGCAGGTTAAGGTGGTCGCCACCGAAAGAGGTCTATAGACTCTCAGTCCTTTCTGCTGTCTGGTCACTTTCCCGATGCATAGCGACAATCTTTGGGACCGTTGTCTGCGCCGCCTGGAGGGCGAGCTGAGTGACAGGGACGTGAATACATGGATTCGTCCGTTGCGGCCGGTCCTTTCAGCGGAACAACTGCTGTTATATGCGCCGAACCGGCTGGTGATGGAGCGCGTGCGTACGGATTTTATTTCTCAGATCGAACGTGCTGTTTCGGCGACCTCGGATATTCCGCTGCCGGTGCGCGTGGCGATCGGCGATGGTATCGCTGCGAACACGGAGAAGTCTGATACCGCGAGCCCGAGAAATGACAACGAGCCGCTTGCCTTTCTGCGCGGCAAGTTAGACCCTCGCTACACCCTCGATACGTTCATCGAGGGTAAATCGAATTCACAGGCGCTCGCCGCCGGTCTGCATGTGGCCGGCAGTCCTGGTGCGCTGTATAACCCTTTGCTGATCTACGGCGACTCGGGCCTCGGCAAGACTCACCTGATGCACGGTATCGGCAACGCGATTCTGGCGCGTTCGCCGCAGGCGCGCGTCGTTTATTTGCTGGCGGAACAGTGGTATCACCAGTTCGTGTCGGCGATCCGCTATGGCCGCATGGTTGAATTCAAGGATTTCTACCGCTCCGTCGACGCGCTGTTGATCGACGATATCCAGTTTTTCGCGGCCAAGCAGCAAACCCAGGAAGAGTTTTTTCACACGTTCAATGCACTGATCGAGGCGCGTCGGCAGATCGTAATGACTTGCGATCGATACCCTCGTGAACTGGATGCGCTCGATGAACGTCTGAAATCAAGATTTACTTGGGGACTGTCGGTCGCTATCGAACCACCCGAGTTCGAGACGCGCGTGGCGATTCTTCTCAGCAAAGCCGATGCAATCGGCATGAAATTGCCGCAGGACGTCGCTGCGCTGGTTGCGCAGCGGATCCGCTCGAACGTGCGCGAACTCGAAGGCGCTCTCAATCGTCTGAATGCGTCGGTGCGTCTGACCGGCTCCCCGATCAATGCTGAATTCGCTCGTGGCTGCCTGCGCGATATGTTCGCGGTCTACGATCGCGCGGTGTCACTGGACAGTATCAAGCGTGCGGTTGCCGGCTACTTCAACATCCGCATCACCGACCTCAGTTCCGGCCGTCGCACCCGCACGATTGCACGACCCCGCCAGATCGCGATGGCGCTGGCGAAGGAACTGACGCAGCACAGCTATCCGGAAATCGGCGAAGCTTTTGAAAAAGACCACACGACCGTCCTGCATGCTTGCCGCAAAGTTGACGAATTGCGCGGTGAAAATGAGCGTGTGCGTGAAGACTATGAAAATCTCCTGCGCCTGCTATCCGTTTGAAACCTTTGAACGAAGAGGCTGCAAGCCTGTGTACAATTTGTGTATAAAGACCGGAGCAAATTTAATACACAGGTTGTCCACTTACCCGACAATGACTTTGAGCCTGGTTTTACCGTCATCAACATGAATCCAACTAATTGATATTTAATAGATATCTGGTTTTATCCCATGTTAAGCGCTTAGTACGATAAACGACAGAGTCTTTTAAATACACGTCTTGATTAATGAAAGGCCATGCAAATACAGACTCGGCGAAACGATATCTTTCAAGCTTTACAAATCGTCATCGGTGTCGTGGACAAACGACAATCTCTGCCGATCCTGGCAAATGTTTTGATCGAAGCAGCGGATGACTTGCTTCTGATAACGGCAACGGACCTGGAACTGCAACTGCAGAGCGAGACCAGAATCCAGAATCTCGCGCCCGGGCGTGTGACTGCCCCTGCGCGCAAGCTGTACGACATTTGCCGCAGCTTGCCTGAAGGAGCCGAAATAACGCTCGAGGATTCGGCGAAGAAACTCGTGGTCAAGTCCGGTCGCAGTCGCTTCTCGCTCGGAACCATGCCGGCCGAAGAGTTCCCGTCGTTTCCGGTAATGACCGAGGAAGCGCGGCTCGAACTTCCTGCCAAAGATTTGCGCGTCCTGCTGCAGAAGACGCAGTTCGCCATGGCGCAACAGGATGTTCGCTACTACCTGAATGGCATGCTGATCGACGCCAATGATCAACGCATACGTGCTGTCGCGACGGATGGCCATCGGCTCGCGATGGGACAAATGAATCTGGCTACGGGACTGAAAAAGCCGTTTCAGCTGATTTTGCCGCGGAAGACGGTGCTCGAGTTGCAGAAATCGTTGGAGTCAGGTGGTGAGACCGCCAGTGTGCTGATTTCGGGAAGCCAGGTTGAAATCCGGCTGGATGGTGGTCGCTTGAGTTCCAAGGTTATCGATGGCCGTTTTCCCGATTACGAGCGCGTGATTCCGGACAAGCCGGAACGCATTGCGCATGGACGTTGCGATCTGGTCAAGGCTGCCTTATCGCGAGCAGCGATTTTATCGAACGAGAAGTTCCGCGGCGTCCGGTTGCAACTTGAGAAGAACTTGCTGCGGATACAGACCCAGAATCCAGAGCAGGAAGAGGCCGAGGATGAAGTCGAGATCGAATACGACGGCAGTCCCATTGAAATCGGCTTCAACGTCGGTTACCTGCTTGATGCGCTAAACGCGATTGGCACCGAACGCTTTGCCTTGGAGATGCGTGGACCTGACGGCAGCGGTCTGATTCGCGAGGAGGGTGATAACCCGAACCGTTACGTCGTTATGCCGATGCGGCTGTAATGTGTGGATTAGCCGTATCGCAATAACCAATTTTCGTAATCTGCGCCAGACGGAAATTGCGCTCGCTCCAGGCATCAACTTTTTCGTCGGCGATAATGGTGCAGGCAAAAGCAGCGTGCTCGAAGCCATACTTACACTGGCAAGGGGACGCGTTGTCAGCGGTCATCCGCAGGAACGAACCGGACCAGCTCTCGAAGGATGGAACATCGAGGCTGTTACGAAATCAGATATGGCAGAAATGGCACCCGTGATGTTGAAGACGCGTTGGCATCGAGGGCTTGACCGTCGAGTCGGTGATATAGAAGTTACGGCGGCGGACATGAGTCGTGAGTTGATGGTCGCGTGCTTGAATTGGGACAGTCACGGCCTGATTGCGAACGGACCCGATGACAGGCGACGTTTTCTGGATTGGGCGTTGTTCCACGTGGAACAAGATTACGGCGCACTATGGGTACGTTGGCGCAGGTTGTTGAGGCAGCGCAATCGCGCACTTCAGGAACGGGCGAGCAGACAAACGGTCAGCGCATGGGACGAATCCTTGAGTGAAGCGGCGGAATCGATAACCCGGAGGCGCGGGCAGTTGGTCGAGTTTCTGGCAAACAGTTTGGGAAGTGATTCATCGGTGACAGTTGCAGATGTCTCGCTGGAACTGGCTTTCGATCCGGGCTGGGACCGACAAATCTCGTATCGTGATGTGCTGCGGCAACAGCTTGAACAGGATCAGCAGCGGGGACGTACGGGCTATGGTCCGCAGCGTGCCAATTTGCAGCTATGCAGTGGGGACCAGAAAGCAAGCTCATTAAGCCGGGGACAGCAGAAACTGGCGTTGGCATCGATCTTATTGGCTGCTTGCCGCCGGATCATTTCAGTAACTGGGCAGGCACCGATTTTAATGGTGGACGATTTCGAATCTGAACTGGCGGGTGCTGCGAAGAGGAAGCTGGCAGCAGCGCTGCTTCGATATCCAGGCCAACTGTTGCTGACCCAGCATCTTGACGATCGGGAATTATGGAACAACGAGCCGCTCAAAGTGTTCCACGTGGAACACGGGCAAGTCACAGCCGCGCTAAACTAATGGATTAACGGAATCGTACGATGTCCGAAGACGATAATAGCTACGACTCTCGCAGTATCCGCGTTCTTAAAGGCCTCGAAGCCGTCCGGCAGAGACCGGGTATGTACATCGGCGATACCGATGACGGTACCGGCTTGCATCACATGGTGTTCGAGGTCGTCGATAATTCCATCGACGAAGCACTCGCGGGTTACTGCACCGAAATCCGCGTGGTAATGCATACCGACGGCAGCGTAACCGTCGTCGATAATGGTCGCGGGGTTCCGGTCGACATTCATGCTGAAGAAGGGCGTTCTGCGGCCGAGGTCATCATGACCATCCTGCATGCCGGCGGTAAGTTCGGCGGCAACGGCTACAAAGTGTCCGGCGGTCTGCACGGTGTCGGTGTTTCCGTCGTCAATGCTTTATCGGACCGGTTGCTGCTGGATATTTATCGTGACGGCAAGCATCATTTTCAGGAATATCACCTCGGCGTGCCGCAGGCCCCGCTCGCGGCGGTTGGCCAGACAGATCGGCGCGGCACTACCGTGCGTTTCTATCCGAGCCCGACGGTGTTCACGAACCTCCAGTTCAGCTACGACACGCTGGCGCGCCGGCTGCGCGAACTGTCATTCCTGAATTCCGGTGTGCGTATTGTGCTTAACGAAGAAGTGACTGGCCGCGAGGACGTTTTTGAGTACAAGGGTGGCATCCGCGCTTTCATCGAATATCTGAACCGTAACAAGGCCGCACTGCACGAAACCATCATTTACATCGAGGCAGAACGGGATGGCGTTGCCGTGGAAGCTGCGTTGCAGTGGAACGACAGCTATCAGGAAAATGTGTTGTGTTTCACCAACAATATTCCGCAGCGTGACGGTGGTGCCCATTTGACGGGATTCCGCAACGCACTGACACGTTCGATCAACGACTATCTGGAAGGTGAAGGGATTGCCAAGAAGGAGAAGGTCGAGCCAGTCGGTGACGATGCACGTGAGGGACTGACGGCGGTGCTGTCAATCAAGGTGCGCGATCCGAAATTCTCGTCGCAGACCAAGGAAAAGCTGGTTTCGTCAGAAGTGAAACCGGCGGTCGAGCAAGTCATCAACGAGAAATTGCGCGAATTTCTTCTGGAACGGCCGCGCGAAGCGAAAGCGATCGCCGCCAAGGTTGTGGAAGCCGCCCGCGCGCGCGAAGCGGCCCGTAAAGCCAAAGAACTCAATCGCCGTAAGAGTGTGCTCGATGTCGCCGGGTTGCCCGGCAAGCTCGCGGATTGTCAGGAAAAGGATCCTGCGAAATCAGAGTTGTTCCTCGTCGAAGGCGATTCGGCGGGCGGTTCGGCGAAGCAGGGCCGCGACCGCCGTTTTCAAGCGATCCTGCCGCTTAAGGGCAAAATTCTGAACGTCGAGAAAGCGCGACTTGAGCGCATGCTGTCGTCGGCGGAAGTGGGGACGCTAATTACTGCGCTCGGCTGCGGTATCGGCCGCGACGATATGAAAGCGGAAAACCTGCGCTATCACCGGATCATCATCATGACCGATGCCGACGTCGATGGCGCGCATATCCGCACACTGCTGCTGACCTTCTTTTACCGGCATATGTACGCGCTCGTCGAGCGTGGCCACATCTATATCGCGCAACCGCCTTTATACAAAGTAAAGGCAGGTAAATCAGAAGCTTACGTTAAGGATGATCGCGAGCTTCAAAGCTGGCTCATTGAGGCAGCGCTCGATGATGCGTCGCTATCGAGTGTGGATGGTCCACTACCGGCTGCGCGTCTGCGCCAGCTGGCGCTGATGCACGCGGAAGTCGATACCATCATCGAACGTCGTGCACGCCATGGCGATATCAACCTGTGGCATGCGTTGCGCGAAACCGTGCCGGTACCAAACGAGACCGGCGCGCTCGAAAGCTGGAAATCGAACTACGGACAGTCCTTGAACCGGCTCGCGGTTTCGACGCAGCGTTATATGGTTTCAGCAGCGGTCGGTGATCTGTACCCACGGCTGACAGTGACGCGAGTTCAGCATGGCGACACACAGTCTTGGACGCTCGGCGATGATTTCTTCGCAGGTGGCGATTACCGCCATATCACCGAACTGCGTCAGCAAACCGCAGCGCTGGACGGCCGCGACATCACGGTGCGTCGCGGTGAGCGCCAGCAGACCATTCAACGTTTCAGCGATGCCTATGCTTGGTTCATGAGCGAGGCTAAGCGCGGTTTGCATATTCAGCGCTACAAAGGTCTCGGCGAAATGAATCCGGGACAGTTGTGGGAAACGACGCTGGATCCAGAATACCGCCGCTTGGTGCGCGTGCATGTCGAGGATGCGGTCGCTGCCGACCAGATTTTCACGACGCTGATGGGCGAAGAGGTCGAACCTCGCCGCGAATTCATCGAGCGACACGCGCTGCTGGTGGGAAATCTCGACATCTGATTACGCACCGCTGCATCGAAGGGTGCGCTGAGTGGATGTGAGCCAGAGCTGAAAATCAAAACTGTGGAATCAGCGGTTCAATCTTGTCCCGCAACGCCGACAGCGCCGCTGTGTTCTGCGCGGTCAGCGTGATGTGGCCCAGTTTGCGATGGGGTTTTGCCTGTTTGCCGTAACGGTGGAGATGCACGCCTGCGTGACGCAATACGGCGCCGGGTTTGGGTTCCGAACCGACGCAGTTGAGCATCATGCTGGCGCTGCGGAGGTTTGTTGCACCCAGCGGCAGATCGCAAATTGCACGCAGGTGATTCTCAAACTGCGAACAGTCGGCGCCTTCGATACTCCAGTGCCCTGAATTGTGTACGCGCGGCGCGATTTCGTTCGCGAGTAATCCACCGTTGACCACAAAGAACTCAAACGCCAGGACGCCGATGTATTCCAGTTTTTCGAGCAGGCGTGTCACGTAACCTTCAGCCTGTGTCTGCAGTGGATCCGCGAGCCGCGGCTGCGAGCTGTAGAGAATTCCGCTGCGATGAACGTTTTCGATCAGGGGATAAAAAGCAATCCGTTTGTCGAGTCCGCGCGCGGCGATGCAGGAGACCTCGCGCTCGAACGGCACGAACGCTTCGAGAATCAACGGCCGGCCGGCGAGTCGCGCCCAGGCCATTTCGATGTCGCGCGAATTCTTGATGACAGCCTGTCCTTTGCCATCGTAGCCAAGCGTGCGCGTTTTCAGCACCGCTGGCAGGCCGAGCTGCACGAGTGCATCGCTGAGTTCCGCGCGCGTATCGACAAGTACATAACGCGGCAACGGAATCGCCAGTTCCTCGAACAACTTTTTTTCGGCCAGACGATCCTGGCTTGCCGCGAGCGCCGCCGGGCCTGGTCGTAGCGGTACACGCGCGGCTACGAACTCAGCTGTCGACAGCGGCACATTCTCGAATTCGTAGGTGGCGACGTCGATGCGCGAGCAGAAATCGCGCAGCGCGACGCCGTTCGCATAGTCCACCTGCATGTGGGTCCCGAGCTTTACCGCGCAGGCCTCTTCCGACGGATCGAGAAAAACGAATTCGAAGCCGAGCGGATAGCCGGCCAGGGCGAGCATGCGGCCGAGCTGCCCGGCGCCGAGGATGCCGATTCTCACGGCGGTGGCAGCGCGGCAGCGAGAACAACGGCCGTTTGATCGGCGCGACGCTGATCGAGACGCGCGGCGAGGCCGGTATCGCTGAGCGCAAGGATTGCCGCAGCGAGCAGGGCGGCGTTGGTTGCGCCGGCGGTTCCGATTGCCAGGGTGCCGACCGGGATGCCAGCCGGCATCTGCACGATGGAAAGCAGTGAGTCCAAGCCGTTCAGCGTCTTTGATTGCACAGGCACGCCGAGCACGGGTAGCCGCGTCTTGGCCGCGACCATGCCCGGAAGATGCGCCGCGCCGCCGGCACCGGCGATGATGACGCGCAGCTCGCGCGCTGCGGCTGTGGCTGCGTAATCGAACAGCAGATCCGGTGTACGGTGCGCGGAGACCACGCGCGATTCGTAGGCAACGCCCAGTTCATCGAGCGTGCGCGCGGCAGCAGCCATCGTCTCCCAATCGGACGTGGAGCCCATGATGATGCCGACCAGCGGCTTTTGCGCCGACACTAAATTCGCCCTGAACCGCAGTAAAGCTTGAAATTATGTCATTCCAACCGCAAGTCTGAATAGAGGGACTTCGCCCGACGCCGGCGATTTGACCGAATGGCGCTGTAATTGCGTCGAATGGCTGTTGCAGGGGCAAAGTCGGATAATCCTCGAAGCGGCCGCTGGTCGCATCAGTAGCCCGCGCATGTTGGAAGGCACAATGAACTCCCTAACGCTTGCTTTAGCGTCACTCAGCCCACCCCCCACGACTGTTTCTAGGATAATGCTTTTTATACTAGGTCTTGACACACGACATGAACGCTTTTGAGAGGATCACATTGCAGCGTGATGTGGTCGGCACATTGATCCCAGCGGGTACCAAGGTTGAACTGCCGGAAGGCGCCAGCGCGCGCGTGACCCAGGCGCTCGGCGGCAGCTACACCGTTGAGGTCGAGGGCCATCTGTTCCGTATTGAGGGCAAGGACGGTGATGCCATCAGCCAGGAGGCCGCAGCCGCGCCGACACTGGCCGCTGACGCGTCCGAGGACGAAATCGAAAAGGCGGTCTGGACGCAGCTCGCGACCTGCTACGATCCGGAAATTCCGATCAACATCGTCGAGCTGGGACTAATCTACGAATGCAAGCTGGAAGCAATCGACGACGGTGGCAAGCGTGCGCGCATCCGCATGACACTGACCGCACCGGGCTGCGGTATGGGTGAGGTGCTGGTATCGGATGTGCGCGCAAAAGCGCTTACGGTGCCTGGCGTGCGCGAGGCTGACGTGGAACTGACATTTGATCCACCGTGGACGCGCGACATGATGAGCGAAGCCGCGCAGCTGCAAGCCGGCTTCATCTGATGCGACGGTGGCCATGAGCGATACCACCACCCGCGGCGTGCGCATCATCGTCCAGCCCCGCTTCGTTCCCGAACAATCGGATCCGGCCGGCGATCAATATCTGTTCGCCTACCACATCACGATCCGCAATGAGGGCAAAGTGCAGGTTCAGCTGCTATCGCGACACTGGATCATCACCAATGGCGAGGGACGCGTGGAGGAAGCGCGCGGCCCTGGCGTCGTGGGCTATCAGCCGACGTTGAAACCCGGCGAGGAATTCCAGTACACCAGCGGCTGCCCGTTGGACACGCCGGTCGGCACCATGCACGGCAGTTTCCAGATGGTCACCGAGAGCGGGGATGCATTCGATGCGCGCATTGAACCCTTCCGATTGGCGATTCCGCGAATCCTGAACTGACTTCAAGCTGCGGCGCGCCGCGATCGCGAACGGCCCCGTGTGCCGGCTTCATGTCCGTCTATCAGCTGGCCTGATCGACGCACTTGCGCTGGCTGTGCATCTGCCGTTTCATAAGCGATGCGTTTTCATCGACTAATTCTGATCCTGCTGATCGTCGTCACGCAGAGCCTGCTGCCGATCATGTCGGCGACGTGGGCGAGTGACGGTGATCCACAGAAGAACAGACCGACAGCATCGCCATCTGGCGTGACCGCTGGAGTCGAAACCAAGCCGATGCGCGCAGATTGTCCCATGCATAACAGACACGTTCACGTACATGGACTCGCAGCAGCGAAGCCCGCGCCGCGAGCAGTCGACGTGGCTGCGCGCTTGCACCTTCACGCGGGTTGCTGCGGACACGCGCAATGTAGCTGCGGCGGCGCGTGCCTCATGATAGCTCTGCCCATCGACATCGCGATGTTTTCATTTCCGCGAACGGCGGATTCCTCGCCGGTTTTCACCCTCGCACGGCTGTCGGCCGCGCATACGCTCGATCGCCTCCGGCCCCCGATCCGCGCCTGAAGCAATGACCACGTGGCACGCGTACCTCTTGTCCGCGTGCCGTTCTACCGTGATCATTTCCCGGAAAGGATGATGTCGTTTTCACGAAGACGCTTCAGGCCAGCGCTCGCGCCGGCTCTGTTTTCAACACTGTTCACGGCCAGCTGCGCCAGCCTGCCGCCGGATCGCGGTGTCGGCGAGGTGCGTGCAATGGCGGCGCAGCGCGGCATTCAAATTCCACAAACAACACCGAACGATCGCGCACACGTGATCGATGAACTGCTTGGCCGGCCGTTGACGCCGGCGGCGGCGACCGCAATCGCGCTGCTGGCGAATCCACGCATGACGAGCATCTACGCACAACTCGGCAGCGCCGGCGCCGAAGTTTTGCAGGCAGGTCGTCTCAGCAATCCGGCGCTGAATGCGTCGATCGGGTTTACGTCGGCGGTTGGCGCGGTCGATCGCTTCAGTTTCGGACTCGCGCAGGATTTCCTGAACCTGCTTCTGCTGCCGGCGCGCACGCGGCTGGCGAAAGCAGATTTCGCACGCACGCAACTCGAAGCCGCCGGCGCGGCGATGTCACTAGCTGCCGATGTCGATCGCGCCTATTACGGCTATGTAGCGGCGCGCCAGCTGGCGGAATTGCGAGCCGCCATCGCGGACGCGGCAGAGATTTCCGCCGAACTCGCTGCACGCTTGCACGCTGCCGGCAACATCAGCCGGCTCGATCTGGCGCTCCAGCAAAGTGCGGCGGCGCAGGCGCAGCTCGACCGTATCGACGCGGACGGCGCGCGCGACGCTGCGCGGTTTGCACTTAATCGCGTGATGGGCTTGAGCGCCGACCGTGTACGCTGGGAAGCGCCGGGGAGTCTGCCACTGCCACCGGCGGTCGGCGACAACATCGACACGCTGCAGACCATCGCGGCGCGCGATCGTCTCGATCTGCAAGCCGCGCGTGGACGCGTTGGCATGCTCGAAGACCAGCTCGGCATTGCGCGGCAGTCGCGTCTGGTCGACTCCGCGAGTATCGGTGTGACACACGAACGCGATACCGACAACTCGCGCATCACGGGTCCGGATCTATCGCTGAGCCTGCCGCTGTTCGATCAAGGACAAGGGCGCATGCTTGCGGCGCAGGCAGAGCTGGAGCAGGCGCGTGCGGATGCGGATGCGCTGTGGATCGATATCTCGAACGATGTGCAGCTTGCCGCGGGGCAAGTCACGGCAGCACACGCGCGCGTACGCGTCCTGCGCGACCGGCTGGTGCCCCTGCGCGAACAGATCGTCGCGCGCACGCAGGAGCAGATGAACTTCATGCTCGTGGACACGTTCGATCTGCTACTCGCCAGGCAACAGGAATTCGATGCATGGCGGCGCTACATCGAAGCGACGCGCGACTACTGGCTGGCGCGCATCGATCTGGCGCATGCGACCGGCGGCCATCTTCCTGTAGCCGATAGCGGCAAGGTCATCGATATGAATGACATCGTTCCAAGGAACGATATGGCACCCACTTCATCGTCCGATGCGGCCCCGGCGCCCGCGACGGACATTCAACCCGCGCCCGATCCTCGCTGAACTGGAGAATATCCATGAACCTCGCACACAAACTGCTGCTCTCTCTGTCGTTCGCCGGCGCACTTGCGACAGGCGCGAATGCCGATGAAAAGACGCCGGCACCATCGTCAAACAAGACACCGGCGCCGATGATGAATTCGGAAGATGGACACATGCCCATGCACGGCTCGGACATGCCGATGGATTGCGATCCGAAACACATGGATACGTCGAAAATGACTGCCGACGAACACAAGAAAATTATGAAGGCGTGCAAGAAACAGACGGACCCGCAAAACTCCGGCAAGGACAACTCCAAGGCGGACGACATGCCGGGCGGGAAATACTGATGTTGTCGCGGCGCTCCCTGCTGCGCGGGGCGGGGCTGCTTTCGGCTCTGCCCACGTTTGCCGCATGGCGCAGCGCGCGCGCGGAAGCACCGGCGTCAGGTGCGGGCGGCGCATCGTCGCCCGCGCTCACCGGATTTCGATCCGTGAGTACGCCCAATGGACGCGCGCTGCCGCACCAGCTCGTCGACGGTGTGAAGGAGTTCCGGCTCGTTGCGGAGGAAGTCGAGCACGAATTCGCGCCCGGCTGCAAAGCTAAATGTTGGGGTTATAGCGGCTCGACGCCAGGACCGACTATCGAAGCGATCGAGGGCGATCGCGTACGCATCCTAGTCCACAACC
This sequence comes from uncultured Salinisphaerales bacterium, assembly GCA_964581385.1. Classification (GTDB taxonomy): domain Bacteria; phylum Pseudomonadota; class Gammaproteobacteria; order Nevskiales; family Nevskiaceae; genus CAZOOK01. The sequence goes on along the minus strand of CAZOOK010000024.1, from coordinate 63,985 downwards.
GTCTGCCGGAGCGCACGTCGATTCACTGGCACGGCATTCTGCTGCCGAACGGCATGGATGGCGTCGCCGGTCTCACGCAGCCGCCGATCGAACCCGGCGAAACCTGGGCCTACGAGTTCACGCTGAAACAGGCCGGCACCTACCTGTATCACCCGCACGCTGACGAGATGGCACAACTCGCGTTCGGCATGATGGGATTCTTCATCATCCATCCGCACGACGGCGAGATCGAAGCGGTGGATCGCGACTATGCGATCCTGCTGCACAACTGGGCACTGCATCCCGGTACCTATCGGCCTGATCCGGCGGTGATGACGGAATTCGATCTGTGGACCTTCAACAGTAAAATCTTTCCAGCGACCGCGCCCCTGGTCGCGCGCACCGGCGAGCGCGTGCGCCTGCGCTTCGCCAATCTGTCGATGTGGAATCATCCGATCCATTTGCATGGGCACCGCTTCTACGTGACCGGCGGCGACGGCGGGCGCTGGCCACGGGGTGCATGGCTGCCGGAAGTCACGCACATCGTCGGGGTCGGCCAGACGCGCGATTTCGAATTCGTCGCTGACAATCCCGGCGACTGGGCACTGCACTGTCACATGAGCCACCATACGATGAACGCGATGGGCCACCGCGTCACCAATATGACTGGTGCCGACACTGGCGGACTGGAGGAACGAATCAACGCGCTGCTGCCCGGTACGATGCTGATGGGTAAGAACGGCATGGCCGGCATGGGCGAAATGGCAGACGCGATGGGTGGTCCGGAGAACACTGTGCCGATGATGGCCGGCGAAGGGCCATTCGGTACGGTCGAAATGGGCGGCATGTTCACGGTACTCAAGGTGCGCGACGATCTTGCCTCCGGCGACGCACGCGATCCCGGCTGGTATCGTCACCCACGCGGCACGATTGCCCGACGCATCACCTGATTTGGAGCTTGTAATGACGACGCTGAGAACGCTGTTGATTTACACAATCGCTGTCGCCGCGATCGGCTTCGGCTGGCTTGCCGTTGGCGGCCTCGATTTCGCCGCCGACGCGCCGCATTCGGCGCCCGTCTATGCGCTGATCGACTTCGCGCGCGAACGCTCAATCGATGTGCGCGCGGAGAACATCCAGACGCCGCCACTCGATGATCCGAAGATGATCGCCGAAGGTGCCGAACATTACGGCGCAATGTGCGACGGCTGCCATCTTGCACCGGGCAAATCCAGTGACGAGTTTCGCAATGGCCTCTATCCGCAGCCGCCCGATCTCGTGCATACCGCAATCGATAGTCCCGCCGAAGCATTCTGGGTCATCAAGCACGGGATCAAAGGCAGCGCCATGCCGGCTTGGGGCGCTTCGCACGACGATGCCACGATCTGGGCGATGGTTGCATTCCTGCGCAAGCTGCCGCAGCTGACGCCCGAGCAATATAAGGAGATGACTCCCGCAGGAGAACACGAAGACGCGCACGACGCTGGCGCGGCGTCTGATCACAATCCTACAGCGCCGTAGCTTTAGCTCTCTGGATCTTCCGGTGAGGACAGGAGTGTTTGGATACCGGCACCACTGGAAGTGGAGTGACTCCAATCATCTGCTATTCAGATGAACAGCTTCAGCCAGCGAACGAACATCCGCCCAAGCGAACGTGCTGGTGGATAAAACAGCCAGTTCGAGGAAATCACGGTTTTCAGCACTGCGCGCTCGTGCGAAAACGAACGGAAGCCGTAGACGCCGTGCGAATTGCCAATGCCGGAATTGTTGACGCCGCCAAACGGCAGGTGTCCGTGGATGTACTGAATGACGCTGTTGTTGATGCAAGTGCCGCCGGCGCTGGTTTTCTTCAGCACGCTGTTGATATTCGCCTTGTTGCGACTCCACATGTACAGCGCGAGTGGCTTGGGTGCGGCGTTGATGCGTGCGATGACGTCGTCGAGATGCTCGAACGGAACGATCGGCAGCAGCGGCCCAAAAATTTCTTCCTGCATAATTTTCGCGTCGCCCGGAATATTGTCGAGCAGCGTCGGCGCGATGAAGTTAGTGAACTCATCGACGATACCGCCGACTAATACGCGCGCACCGCGCCCGGTCGCATCATCGAGCAAACCTTTCACGCGCAAGGTGTGGCGTTCATTGACGATGCGCGCGAGATCGGTGCTCGTCTTCTGCGCTTCGCTGTCGCGACCGTAAAAATCCTTCAGCGTGTCGCGGCACAGGTTGACGAATTTCTCGCGCACGGAGCTGTGCACGTAAACGTAGTCGGGAGCAATGCAGGTTTGTCCGTTGTTCGTGAACTTGGCCCACATGGTATTGCGTGCGGCTTCTTTCAGATTGGCACTGGCATCGATGATGGTCGGGCTTTTGCCACCGAGTTCGAGCGTGACACTCGCAAGATTCTTCGCCGCCGCCGCCATCACGATCTTGCCGACCGCGGGCGAGCCGGTGAAGAAAATATGATCGAATGGCATCTCCAGCAATGCCTGCGCCACGCCCGCGTCGCCCTCAAAGATTGCCACTTCGGTTTCGGCGAACACTTCGCGCACGATTTTCACGATCAGTGCCGACAAATGCGGAGTCATCTCTGATGGCTTCAGAATCACCGCATTGCCGGCGGCGATCGCCGACACCAGCGGGCCAAACGTGAGATTCACCGGATAGTTCCACGGCGAGATGATCAGGCAGCGACCTTTCGGTTCGTACTGGATCCAGCCGCGATGCCCCCACGTCGCGCGCGAAGGCCACACGCGCTTCGGTTTCATCCAGCGCTTGAGCTTGCGGATCGCTTCGTTGGCCTCGCCGAGCACCGGAATGATTTCAGTGAGGTCGATCTCTTCCGGCGGCTTGCGGAAATCGGCGGCACCGGCAGCATAGATATCCGGCGTGTGTGCTTGCAGCGCTTCCTTCAGACGCTTGATCTTTTCGATACGTTCAGCAGCGGTCGAAGTGCGCAGGCGCAGCGCTGTTTCGCGTTGCCGTTCAAACACCCGGCGAATGTCGCGCAAGGGAGGCTGAGTGGGAGTGCCGGGGGATGCCGTTGAACGCATATTTGTCATTACAAGCTCCTGCCCCGCCGCTGCGGGAAATACTTCAGACGGCGGCCGCTGCCGGCGGAGTCGCCGTCGCCGCCATGTTCGGCGCACCGCCCCAGATGTGCATACCGTACTTCCAGTAGCCGCGCACATTGTTGAGACGGGAATCTTCGTCGGCCGGAATCGCGAGCACTTCGCCTTGCAGCAACGGCGTCAGATACGGCGCGAGCGCCGCGCCACCGCCGCCGGTCAACACGATGGCGTCAACATCCCACTCGTCTGCCCACAGACGGTTGACGTCGGCAGCAACGCGCTGCGCAAGCTGCGTGAACGCATGCTTGACCAGCGGATTGATGTCGTAGCGCTGACCGCGGATCTTGATGGTGCCGCGCGCCACCGCGTCGTAAAGACGGAACAGTTCGACCTGCACACCGCTTTTTTCATGCAACATCGCTGCCAGCACCGAATAGGCGGTGGAAATGCCGGAATCGGTCGAAAGACTGCCACGCTCCGAATAGCGCGTCTTATCGCTGATCGTGAAATCGGCGGTGCGGAAGCCAATGTCGATGACCCCGATCTTCTCCGAGATGAAACGCGGATTCCCCGGCTTGCCGGCGTCGTTGAGCATGAGATTGAACAGCGAACCGAACGGCTGCGGAATCACCCGCACCCTTTCGATATAGATACTCTTCTCCTCGCGCTCGCCGTTCGCCTGTACGATCTTGATCGAATGGCGCTGCTGCAACAGCGTGGTCAGCTGATCTTTGAACTTGCGGAAGAAGCTGATCGGCAGTCCGGTGACCAGTCGCACCGGCTCGCCATGCGGCGCATACGGCGCCAGCGCGGCTAGCGCCAGCGTCTTTGCGTACTTGCCTATGAACTGTGCCGGATCGAGCGTGAATTGGCGGCCGCGTGACTGTGCCTCGGCGTATTCACCGACGAACACCGCTTCATCGCCGATTTCCAGATGCCGCGGCGTCAGCGTCTGCGACGGCAGCAGCGGTTCGGAATACTGCAACGGCGTCGCGTCGCCTATGATCGACTTGAAAATCTGGAACTGGCGGCCATCGGTCGCCTTGGTGTAACCAAACCCGGTATCGACGCCGAGAATGCGCATGTGTCCGTGCCCCTAGCTGGATTCGCTGCCTTGTAGCACGCACCCGGCAGCGGGTAAAGTCCGGCGCTGGACCGGGAGACCCTACCGCTGGTTTGCGGCCAGCGGCGCTGGCCGCGATTCGTGAGTTTCTTCGAGCAAGGAGAGGCCGTACTGGGCCGCGATTCTTGCCCACGTGCGCTTGGCGTCACCCATCATCGCCACGAAAGCTCCGCGCTCGGCTTTGAGCCGGGTCGCATCGGCGTCCGAAGGCTTGGTCCATTTCGTCATCGATGAATATTCCGATGCGCTGCCCTCCGCCAGTCCGTAGACATAACCGGTGCGCACATCCGCGAACAGAGCTGACGCGGTGGAGGTGACGTGCGCCTGGCGCCCGGGCAGCACGCCGAGCGTGATTTCCTTCTCCGGCGGGAATGTATCGTTCTCGATGTGGAAACGCGTATCAAAGGTATACGCAAACAGGATATCGGCCTGCACGCCGCTGGCGGCCACCAGCAGATCGTGAAAGGTTTTCAGCGTCGCTGGCAGCGTCAGTCGGCTCAGCGGCACGATGCCCAGCACCTGTGGCCAATCGTCGATCGCGTCGAAATCCCCCGGCGTCTCGACCTCATGCAGATAAACCACGGAATAGTTACCGTCACCGATGCCTTCCGCGCCAAACGAACGATAGTCCGCGGCCTGCACGCGGACGACAGCGACACTGGCCGGGAACGGGGCTTCCGGCAGACGTTCGGCGTCATCGCTCGCGGCATCCGCGATCGTCCGCATCGGCGCACCTTCGCCGGGCGTCAGGTAGGTGACGCAGCCATGCAGGCCGAGCACAGCACAGGCGACGACAACAGCGGGGAAAGGTCGGAGGATCGGCATTTGCAGGCGCATGAATCGACAGCAATACATTTAAGAAACTTCCGGAAACGCAGGAACCGCATACCGCATTGTCGTCGGATAGCCCCGATAACCTAGACTCCGCTGCACTACATTTGGTTCATCGGCACGGTCTCATGCCTTGGCGATCATTCTGCCATGCATGACCACGGATCATCGCTGGCGGTGACCTCCGCGACGGATGACGTCGGAACGCATTCCCGCTACCCTGCGCCGTGCTTTTTAAGAGCTCCAGATGATGTCGGCCCGTTTTCACCGGCGCCTCGGAGCTGCGTCGGCGCTCGCCCGAACTGACTGCTTTCGTGCATGAATAAACCCATCAAAGTCGTTGCTATCGCCCAGCCCGCCAATCTCGGCGATGTCGTGTCCTGCCTACCGATGGCGGCCGTGGTGAAAGAGCACATCCCAGATGCGAAAGTGCTGTTCATCGCGCGTGACTATGCGTGCGCGCTGATCCACGCGTGTCGGCATGTCGATGGTTTCATCGAGTACCACGAGGCAGTTGCGAATCCCCGCTTGCTGCGAGAACAGGCGGTGGATGTGTTGGTGAACCCGTTCCTGAAGGACGATATCGGCTTTGCCGCACAGGCAGCTGATGTGCCAATCCGCATCGGCAACTTGCGTCGTCCACGCACGGTGAAGTGGGCGAACCGGTTCATCTACATGGGTTCGCAAAAGAATCCGCTGCATATCGCCAACATGAATCTGCGCCACCTGCGGCCACTGGGGATTCATGCGGAGCTGACGCAGGGACAGCTCGCCGCGCGGTTGGGTGTCGATCGCACGGTGGCGCTCAGGGACGATATCGCCGTGCATTTAAGGCCCGACCGCTTCAACCTCATATTGCATCCAAAATCGAACAAGAATGGCCGCGAGTGGCCTGCCGCGTATTTCAACCGCCTTGTCGATTTGCTGCCAGTCGATCGTTTTCGCATTTTCGTCACCGGTGTCACGTCCGAGCGGGAGGAATTACTGCGTGAGTGTCCCGCCCTGATCGAGCGACCGCGGGTCATTGATCTGATGGGGCAGCTGGATCTGGAGCAGTTCATTGCTTTCACGCGAGCGGCGGACGGCCTGGTCGGCAATTCGACAGGACCGTTGCATATCGCAGCGGCAGTCGGCATACCGACGCTTGGTGTTTTTCCCGGCCGGCATTTGGCGAACGCGCGCAAATGGGGGCCAATCGGCGTCCGCGCGGAAACCTTCTCCTTCAGGGAAGTCTGCGAACCCGGCCCCGGACGCTGCCCCTACAGGTACGCCGGCGAAGAATGTTCATGCATGACCGGGATCGAACCGCATGCCGTCGCCGAGCGCCTCTATCCCTGGGAACGCGAGCGTACCGTTCGTACCAACGTGGCGGTAGAAGCGATCGCCTGAGCTAACAGACCCTAGATCGCTTCCGAGCGTGGCGGGCGCGCCGCCAGCCTGCCGACGGCTTCCATCGTCGTCATCTCGCCGGCAATCACCGCTGCGATGTGCTCGCATAGCGGCATTTCAATGCCGTGCTGACGGGCAAGTTTGCGCACTTCGGCCGCCGCGCGCGCACCTTCGACGACACTCGCGATCTCCTCGATTGCCTGCGCCGGTGTGCGCCCCTGGCCGAGCAGCAGACCGAAACGACGATTACGGGACTGGTTGTCGGTGCAGGTGAGCACCAGATCGCCGAGTCCGGACATGCCCATCACCGTTTCCGGCTGTGCGCCGAGCGCCGTGCCGAGGCGCGCGATTTCGTTGAGGCCGCGCGTGATCATGGCCGAACGGGTGTTGGCGCCGAGCCCCAACCCGTCCGCGATGCCGACCGCGATCGCCAGCACATTCTTGGTGGCGCCGCCGATCTCCACGCCGATCACGTCGTCCGAGGTGTACGCGCGGAAACCGTCGCCGTGCAGCGCGGCCGCGATGCGTTCGGCAAAGGCAGGCTGGTTGGCGGCGACGGTAACCGCCGTCGGCAGGCCCATCGCCAGTTCGCGTGCGAACGTAGGGCCGGATACGACCGCCAGCGCACGTTCGGCACCGAGCACTTCGGCAATGATTTCGTGAACGAACCGGCCGGTGCCCGGTTCCAAGCCCTTGCACGCGCAGGCGACACCTTGCTCAGGCCGCACGATCGGCGCCAGCCGGTCGCAGGTTTCGCGCAAGGCGGACATCGGCGTGGCGATCAGCAAGTCCCCGGCCGCGGTGACCGTAACATCAAAATCCCCACGCACCTCCAGCGGCGCCGGCAGCGGGCAGCGCGGAAGGTAACGGCGGTTTTCGCGCAAAGCCTGCGCCTGCGCCATTGCCTCGGTGTCACGACCCCACAGCAGCGTGCGCGCTCCGCGACGTGCGAGTTGGATCGCCAGTGCGGTGCCGAATGCGCCCGCGCCGAGCACTGCGATGGGGCGAGTGAGAGTTGCCGTCATTCCGTGTTATTGCGCAGTGGCAGGCATTGGACCGCGCCCGGCCACACTGGAAGCCGCATTTGCGCCTGTCGCTTCAGCGTCAAACCGCCGCGTATCGGGAGAATTACTGGACAACGATTCCCGCACCGTTGCCGCTGCTTTCGGTGCGCGCGCGCATCAAATGTTCGGCGTACAGCGCTTCGAAATTCACCGGTTGCAGGACCAGCGGCGGGAAGCCGGCGCGCATGACCATGCTCGAAACCGCTTCGCGCGCGTAAGGGAACAGCGAGGTAGGACCGAAAGTGGCGAGCACGGCCTGCACTTCACCCGGCGAGAAACCGCGCAGCGCGAACACGCCGGCCTGTTTCACTTCGACAAGGAACGCGATGTCGTCGCCGAGCTTCGCGGTCACAGTCACCACCAGCACGACTTCGTAGATATCCGGTTCGACCGCGTTGATGGCCGTATTGAGCTGCACGTCGAGTTGCGGCGTCCAAGGACGCACGAAAATCTGCGGCGCCTTCGGTACCTCGAGCGAAGTGTCCTTGAGGTAAATGCGCTGGACGAGAACTTGGCGTGCCGTATCGGCGGCGGGCGTGGTGGTCATGACGGAAGGTCCGGAAATTAAGTGAGAGAGCTAAGGTTTGAATAGGCGGAGATCGCGACAAGCTTCATTCGTCTTTCAGCAAAGGGCCGAGCTGGCCGTTGCGTTCGAGCGCGACCAGATCATCATAGCCACCGACATGTTTCTCGCCGATGAAAACCTGCGGCACCGTGCGCCGGCCGGAACGGCGAATCATTTCTTCGCGGCGCCTGTCATCGCCGTCCACCATGATTTCCTCGAATGCCGCACCTTTCTGGCTCAGCAGGCGCTTGGCCATGGTGCAGAACGCACAGAAGCGTGTGGAATAAACGACGACCGGCTTCATGGCACGGCAATCGCCTTCCACGAGGCGATCACTTGGCGGTCACTGGCAGATTGGCGGCCATCCAGTTGTCGAGGCCGCCGCGGATCGGATACACCTCGGCATAGCCGTGCTTGCCGATTTTGCGCGCCGCTTCCGCGCTGGGACCGCCGAGCGCGCAATACACGATAATCGGCCGCGCCTTATCCTTGCCCAGTTCGCTGACATGCTCTTCGAGCTTCGCCAGCGGCAGGTTCACCGCACCCATCAGGTGGCTTTTCTTGAAGTCCGCATGCACGCGCACATCGACGATCAGTGCGTTACGATCGTTGATGAGCCGTACCGCGTCCAGCGGCGCGATACGGCTGGCACCACTGATCTGGCCGTGAATTTCGTTGGCGATGAACAGCAGGAAGACGATGCCGAAGGCACCGAAAAATCCAACGTGGTGATGAAAGAATTCGAGGGCCTGAGCCATGTCGAGGGCCGTCATAACGAAACCTGTGTCGATGCCTAGTTTATCTCACTGGAGGACGGTTGCTGAAAGACCCGTGAAAAAAATCACCTCTGGTGGACTCGTCGTGCTCTTGTGCGCGGTTGCGATGTCGACGGCCGCGCCGACGGAGATGCGTCTCCAGCAAAGCGGCGAACAGTTGGCGCGAGTGCGCGCGCGTATGGCCGAGCTGAGCCGTGCCATCGACGAGGATCGCAATCTCCGTGATGACCTGCAGACACAGGTCGAAGCGGCCGAACGCGCAGTGGCGCAGGCACGGGTCGAGTTGCAGGAAGCCACCGCCAAAGCCGGGCGCCAGGCGGCGAAAGTCCATGATGTGCAGGCGCAGCGCGATGCCGCGCAGCGTCGGTTGGACACAGAAAAAGCCGCGCTTGCCGCGCAGTTGCGCGCCGCCTACGTCGTTGGCAGCGGAGGTACCGCCGAACTGGCGCTCGGGCAGTCCGATCCGGGACGTATTGCGCGGATGGTCGGTTACTACGACTACCTCGATCGCGCGCGCGCGCAGCGCATTCATGTTATCGATATGGAACTTCAGCGCGTCGCGCAGTTTCAGCAGCAGCTCATCGATGAGCAGAAATCCTTGCAACAGCTTCAGGACCAGCGCCGCGACGCATATAACGGCTTGCAGCAGCGCCGTGGTGAACGGGCGCAGGCGCTGGTTGCGCTGCAGCGCCATCTCGCCAACGAAAACGAGGAATTACGGCAGCTGCAGGCCAACGAGCGGCAGATCGAAAACCTGCTGGATTCGCTGAAGAAAGCGATGACCGGGGCGCCGCCGGTGGCTGCGGGTGCGGCCCTGCCATTCCCGAAAATGCGCGGCAGGCTGCCGTGGCCGTTGCGCGGCAAAATTCTCGCCGACTATGGTGATCCGAAAGCCGGCGGACGCTTGCAGTGGAAAGGCCTGTGGATCGCGGCGGACGATGGCGCCATCGTGCGCGCTTGCGCGCGTGGCCGTGTCGCTTATGTCGGCTGGATGTCGCGCTATGGATTGATCGTCGTCGTCGAGCACGAGGACGGTTACTTTTCCCTCTACGGCCACACCGGCACTGTGCAGGTTGCAGCTGGCGATGCGGTCGCTGCTGGAGAAGTGCTCGCCACGGCCGGCAGCACCGGCGGCTACGAACAGCCCGGTCTGTACTTCGAAATCCGCAAGGGCACCGACCCTGTCAACCCGCACGATTGGTTGGGTCGTTGACGACAGGCTCTAGCAGCAACGTGAAGCACCCCGCCGATACCGAGCCGCGGTGCGTTCCCTGAAGAATTCTTCGTAACTCATTACCGGCTCGCCGGGATGACGGGCGTGCCGGTGTTCGACATAACCGGCGTAGTCGGGCACGCCGACCGCGAGCCGTGCACTCTGCGCGAACTTGCGCAGCAGCCCCTGTAACCGGACCATGAGCGCCCTCATTTCGCCACCAGTGCCACGCGCGGCGATTCCATCGCGCTCGGCTCCAGCGCGCGCCACGCGCGCAGACCGGCGCGCAGGCCGAGCAGCATGATGGTCGCGACCACACTCATAAACAGCAGTGCCAGCGTCATATCGACGTAGTCATTGGTGACGACGCGCGCCATCTGCTCCAGCGACTTTGCCGGCGCCAGCACCTGTCCCTGCGCAGAGGCATCGGCGAATTTGCGTGCATGCGCAAGGAAGCCAATCTTTGGATCGGGCGAGAACACTTTCTGCCAACCGGCGGTCAGCGTACATACCAGCACCCAGGTCATCGGCAGCAGCGTGATCCACACATAACGCTCGCGCTTCATTTTGATCAGCGCGACGCTGGCGAAGATCAGCGCCATGCCAGCGAGCATCTGGTTGGCAATACCAAATAGCGGCCACAAGGTGTTGATGCCGCCGAGCGGATCGATCACGCCCTGATACAGAAAGTAACCCCAGCCTGATACGCACAGCGCGGTCGCGAGCACGTTTGCGCCCCATGACTCGGTGCTGCGGAACGGTGCCCACAGCGCGCCGCCGAGATCCTGGATCATGAAGCGGCCGATGCGCGTGCCGGCGTCAATCGTGGTGAGGATGAACAGTGCCTCGAACAGAATCGCGTAGTGATACCAGAACGCCATCATGCCTTCGCCCGGCACCAGGCCGTGGAGAATCCGCGCCATCCCGACTGCTAATGTCGGTGCGCCGCCGGCACGCGACAGCAGCGTGCTTTCGCCGATGTCCTTCGCGGTCTGCGTCAACAGTTCCGGCGTGACCGCGAAGCCCCAGTTCGAGATCGTCTGCGCAGCGGATTCGGCAGTGGTGCCGATCACGCCGGCCGGCGCGTTCATCGCGAAATAGACGCCGGGTTCGAGCACACCCGCTGCCGTCAATGCCATGATCGCCACCATCGCTTCCATCAGCATGGCGCCGTAGCCGATGAAGCGTGCATCGCCTTCACTGGCCAGCATTTTCGGCGTGGTGCCAGAGGACACCAGCGCGTGAAAGCCGCTGACCGCGCCGCAGGCAATGGTGATGAACAGGAACGGAAACAGCGAGCCGGCGAACACCGGACCGGTGCCGTCGATGAAGCGGGTCACCGCCGGTAGCTTCAACGCGGGCGCAGCGAACAGGATCGCTACCGCCAGCAGCATCACGGTGCCGATCTTCAGGAAGGTCGAGAGATAGTCGCGCGGTGCCAGCAACAGCCACACCGGCAACACGGAGGCGACGAAACCGTAACCGATCAGCGTCCACGCCAGTTGCGGACCGGTCAGCGTGAACGTCGCCGCCCACTGTGGATCGGCGGCGACCTTGCCACCGATCCAGATCGAGGCAAGCAGCAGCACGAAGCCGATCGCTGACACTTCTAGTACGCGGCCCGGCCGGATGAAGCGCAGCCAGATGCCCATCAGCAGCGCAATGGGTACCGTCGCGACGACGGTAAAGCTGCCCCATGGACTGATCGTCAGCGCTTTGACCACGACCAGCCCGAGCACCGCGAGCAGGATGATCATGATCGACAGGATTCCGATCATCGCGACCCAGCCGGCGACGGCGCCGAGTTCGGTGCGGATCATATCGCCGAGCGAACGCGCATCGCGTCGCGTACTGAGGAACAGGATCACGAAATCCTGCACCGCGCCGGCGAAGATCACGCCAGACAGAATCCACAGCGTTCCCGGCAGATAGCCCATCTGCGCCGCGAGCACCGGTCCGACCAGCGGTCCGGCGCCGGCAATCGCGGCGAAATGGTGGCCGAACAGCACCGTACGATCCGTCGGCACGTAGTCGAGACCGTCATTGCGCAGGTGCGCGGGCGTCGCGCGTGCCGGATCGACGCCCAGTGCGCGTTCGGCGATAAAGCGCGCGTAGAAGCGGTAGCCGATCAAAAATACGCTGACTGCAGCCGCAATCAGCCACATCGCGTTAATCGTCTCACCGCGATGCAAAGCAATCGCGCCCAGGCAGAAAGCGCCGAATACCGACAAGCCTCCCCATGCAAAACGGTTCCACCATGCTGTCATCACTGCTCTCCCGCCCGCGGCTGGCTGATCATTCGGCGCAAGATGCCGTCCATAATCCTAAAAACAGCAGTTGGTCGCGAAAGCGGCTCATGTGAGAAATGGAATGAGCAAGTTGCCTGACCAGCGCGCTTCACTCAAAGGTTGAGAGGCCGCTTTCGCTGATCGATTCCTGCCGGCCCTCGCGGGTCTTGCCTGGGCTTCACTCAACCCATGGAACAACCATAGAGTTTCGCTCCAGCCCAGACAATCCCTCGCTGCGGCCTCGCCGAGAATCAATCCCCAACTGCTGTTTTTAGGATAATCGTTCGCGGTCAAGAACGTATAACCATCGGATATCAGATTAAGGATCGATTCAGGGGATGCGCGTATCGTGACCGTCAACCGCTTCGTACATATGACGTTGAAGACGGCAAAGTCGTTAGATAAGGGAAGCTTCTCCGGCAGGAACGCCTCTGAACATTGTTCGGTTTCTGACCGTGGAGATTGAGATCTAAGCGTCTTGAAAGCGATTCCATTGCTACGTCCATAAATAGATTCAGGAGAGATAACCCATGAAGTTCGTAAAACTGATGTTCGCGGCCCCGCTATTCGCGCTAGGCTTCAGCGCATCCGCGCAGACCAGCACCGGTTCCGCAACCACCGGCGCCCCTGCGGCAGGAAGCCAGGCGATTTTTTGCCAACGCCATCCGGACCGCTGTGCCGCGCGCGCCCAACAGTTTGAGCAAAATTGCGCCGACAACCCAGAGCGTTGCGCGCAGACCAAGCAGAAAATGCAACAGGATTGTGCCACCCACCCGGAAGCCTGCACGGCGGTGAAGCAGAAAGTTGAATCGAACAGTGCGGCGGTCAGCGCGGCCTGTCAGGAGAATCCTACCGGTTGCCAGAACGCGCAAGCCCGTATCAATTCGCGCTTGGTCGGACGGCAGGCGCGCCGTCAGGACTTCATCAAGCAAAAGGAACAGCAGAATCCGGGCAGCGCGCCGCCGACAGCGCCCGTCGCTCCGGCGCCGGCGCAACAGTAACAACCCAGTGGCATTCGCAGCGCAATAAGCAGCGTAAGCAGTAAGGAGATTGACATGATCAAGAACACAATATTTCTGAAATCCGCGATCGCGCTCGGCGTGCTCGCACTCAGCTCTGCGGCGGACGCCGAATGGGTACATCGTGGTGCCGCTGGCGTCGGCGCTCGTGGTGCGTTTGCTGCGGGGCACACGGCTGGTTTCGGTCCCAACGGCGGCTTCGCGTCGCAAAACCAGGGCGCTTTTCAGACGGTTGCAGGTACTGAAGGCGGTTGGAAGCGCAACACGCAGGTGGGTCCCAACGGCGGACGCCACACCCGCGCCTGGGGTGCGAAGCAGGACGGGGCTGGCAACAGTGCCGCCGGTACCGGCGCGCACTGGGTCGGGCCGAACGGTGGGCATGGTTCTTCCAGCACGGTTGCCCACCAGAATGCCGACGGCAGCGGTTCGTTCTCGCATAACCGCACGGCAACCGGTGCCAACGGCGGTGCCTACACGGCGCAGGGCAGCGGTGTCCGCAACGCCGATGGCAGCGCAACGGCGCAGGCGACGGCGAGTGGCCCCAACGGTTTCTCGACGAACAAGTCTTATAACAAGGATGCCAACGGCAACGCTAATTTCACCGGACAGAAAACTTTCGCCAACGGTGGCGACGTGAATCGCAGCGCCACCAGCACCGACGGTAACAAGAACTACGACATGACGCGGAGTACCGCGAATGGTGGCACCGTCAGCAAGCAGTACACCGAAAACGCCAATGGCCAGCTGACTGGAACGGTGACGCACACCGCTGCGAACGGCAGCACCGTAACCTCCAACGTCAACGGCACGCTCGGCGATCAGAAGCTCAACGAGCAGCGCGCGACGACGTATTCGACCGCAAGCGGAGTTACCGGCACGCGCAACGTCAATCTGAACTCGACCGGCACCGGGTCCGGTACGCGCACAGTCACTGGGACCGGCAATGTTGCTGCCACCAGCACGACACCGGCCAGCAACTGGCAGCGCAGCAGTTCGACCACGGCCGGTATCGGTCAAGGCATCCAGAGTACGGCAACCGTGGGTGGCACCAACGCGCAAGGCCAGTCCGGCTCGGAGACGGTCACGGCAACGGTCCCGGCGGGTGGCGGTGTACCGGTGGTCACGAAGACGGTTTCGCCGACCCCATAACTTTACGGCTGGCGGTATTTAAGCAGTACCAGGAAGGCGGGTGTTTCCCGCCTTCCTTATTTCTGCCGGCAGCGAGGCATAATGCCCGGATCCGACGCAGGAGCCGTCCATGTACACGCTCTACGGCAGCTCGATTTCCGGCAACTGCTGGAAGCCCGCATTCATGCTGCGCCAGCGCAAACTGCCGTTCCGCTGGGTCGAGGTCGATATCCTCAAGCACGAAACGCGCACCCCGCAGTTCCTCGCAATGAATCCGAACGGGCGCGTGCCGCTGCTGCAATTGCCGGAGGGACGCTATCTGGCGGAGTCCAATGCCATGCTGTTACACCTTGGCGAAGGGAGCTCCTGGCTGCCGTCGGACCCATACGAACGTGCGAAAGTCTACGAGTGGCTGTTCTTCGAGCAGTACAGCCACGAACCCTATATCGCGACAGTGCGTTTCTGGGTCGCCTACCTGCACAAGCACGACGAATGGCGCGAGCGCATCGTCGACACCATGCCGAAGGGCTATGCGGCGCTGCACGTCATGGACCAGCAGCTCCAGCGCACCCCGTTCATGGTCGGGAATCAGCCGACGCTGGCGGATGTCGCGCTGTTTGCCTACACCCACGTTGCCGGCGAAGGCGGTTACCGTTTCGACGATTACCCGTCGTTGCGCGCATGGCTCGCGCGGTTCGCCGCGCTGCCCGGATTCGTGCCTATGCCATGTCCCGGATTGGCATAAGCGGAAGCCCGCTTACTGGAAGATCGGCAAACAACCGTTCGCGAACATCGTCTTTGAGCAGACGTTCGCGGAACCACGTTAGCGCGGCACCTTCTTCGCCGGTGCGCCAGGCGAGGCGGCTGATGCCGGCCTCGCGCACGACATCGACCCGTTTGGCGATCAGACGGCCGTCAGCAAGCCACGGTGCGGCACGATGCGTCGGTACAAAACCGATTCCAAGCCCCTCCGCCTGCGCTGCGATTTTGGCCAGTTCCGACGGCATCACCAGCAGCGGCTGACCAGGAACAATGCCGGATCCCTGGGGAGGCATGCGCCGCGATGAATCGGCGACCACCACGGCCCGATATCTCGTTAGTTCGGATACCGGTACCGGTTCTTCGACTGTTGCCAGCGGATGCTCGGGTGAGACCGCGAACACATAGCGCGCGGTGCCCAGCGAACGGCTGGCGAGTCCGTATCCTACCGGTGGATCACCCGGTACCCCGACAGCAAGATCGGCGCGGCGATCGATCAGGGCATCCCAGCTGGCGCCAACCACTTCGCGGGTCAAACGAACTTGCGTAGCTCCATCCAACGCATCGAACTCGCGGATGATCGGGAACATCACCTCCAGTGCAATGACCTCATCGACGGCGATCGTCAGCTGGGCTTCCCAGCCGTCGGCAAGCCGTCGCGCGCGTTGCTCGATCAATTCCGCTTGGCGCAGCAGCTGCCTGCCGTCAGCCAGCAGGCGCTCGCCGGCCGGCGTCAGTTTCGCTTGCTTGCCGCCGCGATCGAAGAGCGGTACGCCGAGATCGGCCTCCAGCTTCTTGATCGTGTAGGTGAGCGCTGACGGAACGCGGTGCAATACCTCGGCCGCGCGCGCAAAACTGCCTTGTTCCGCGATTGCATCGAGGGTCTCCAACGCTTCGAGACTGAGGCGCATCGTTCAACTCATTTGAATGATAGAGTCAATATATTCCAATTTCTGGTCGTCCGCCGCTTCGTCTTACTGGCAATCAACGAAAGCTCACATCAAAGTGGAGGCTGAAATCGGGCGATGAATTCGTGACCAGATCTTCCTGGAATCCCGCCGCCAGGGCGATGTCGCGTGCGAACTCGTAGCGGCCGCCGAGCGCGAGTTGCACACCCTCGCGACGCAACGCTTTCAGATCGGAATCACTGTAAAGCTGCGAGTGTGCATATAGCTGTCCCAGCAGCGAAAAAGACCGCCACAGACGGTAACCCACGCCCGCGCCGCCTAATGCAACCCATTGCTGCTGCTGGTCGGGTAGCACGCTGCTCTTCGCATTGAACGAGCTGCCGGCCGACACGAAACCGGACCAGCGTGGCGCACCCTGAAATGGGTCGTAATCGATCCACAAAGCGCCGCCAGCGTTGCCGCCGGTCAGTTCATTCTCATCGCCGCTCGGCAGCTTCAGCATTCCGCGCACAGCTACGCTATCGAAGACCTGCCAGCCTGCACTCAGCTCGGCGTCGCCAATTGCAACCGTGCCGGTATCGACATCGAGCACCGTATGTCCGTCGCGCACATAGCGATATAGGTAACGGTTGTGTGGAGCTTGATCGCGACCGCCGTTGGGTAGTCCCCAGAGACCATGCCAGTTCTCGATAGCCCCGTCGAGAATGCCGCCGCCGGTCACCAGCACCGGCAGCTGTACCCCGATTTCCATGCTTGGTGCGACGGACTCGCGCCAGCCGAAGGCGATGCGGGTGGTTTCTCCGTCCAGAACCAGCGATTCATTCGCGTTTTGATCGGCGAAGTATTCGTTGGTCCAGTCCACCGCGATCCGATAACGGTGATCGCCGCGCGCGAGCACCTGCGTCTCCCCCAGTTCCGGCAGTGCGAAGGTACGCGCCAGCGCGCCCTGATTGGTGACCGGGAGTATCGTCTCCGCTCGGACCGGCGCCACACCGGCGGCGGCAAGCGCGATTGCGAATATCAGGCTGCGGTTCATCGGGACCATCATCTTTTCTGGAAAGTCGCGCAGGATAAGCGACCATGCCGGCCGCTGCCGACAGTGGTCAAAAAGTGATCCACAGAGCACGCTCTGATACCATCCCGCTCCCTGTTTTTCAGAGTCGTGTCATGACGTTGGTCACCGAAAACCTGCGCATTGCGTCGGTCCGTCCCGTATCCACGCCGGTACAGGTGCAGACCGAACTGCCGCTCAGTGAGGCCGCCGCACAGACGACGATCGAAGCGCGCCGCGCCATCAGCGAGATTCTCGCCGGTCGCGACGACCGTCTGCTGGTCATCGTTGGTCCATGCTCGATCCATGATACGCAGGCGGCCCTTGACTATGCGGCACAGCTGCAGCCGCTGCGCGAGCAGCTCGCCAAGCAGCTGTTGATCGTGATGCGCGTGTATTTCGAGAAGCCGCGCACCACCGTCGGCTGGAAGGGTCTCATCAACGACCCCGGCCTGGATGATAGCTACGACATCGACCGCGGGCTGCGGCTCGCGCGCAAGCTGCTGCTGGATCTCAACGAGCGCGGCATGCCGGCCGGCGTCGAGTACCTCGATATTCTGACTCCGCAGTATGTGGCCGACCTCGTCGCCTGGGGTGCAATCGGCGCGCGCACCACCGAATCGCAGCTGCATCGCGAGATGGCGAGCGGGCTGTCCTGCCCGGTCGGCTTCAAGAACGGCACCGACGGCAGCGTTAAGGTCGCCGTCGACGCGGTGATGTCGGCACGCAATCCGCACCGCTTCCTATCACTGACGCAGAACGGGCAGGTCGGCATTTTTCAAACGGCCGGCAATCTGGATACGCACGTCATCCTGCGCGGCGGCAGCATCGGCACCAACTACGATGCGAAGAGCGTCGATGCGGCGTGTGCGGCGTTAACCAAAGCCGGGCTGCAACCGCAAGTGATGATCGATTTCTCGCACGCCAACAGCCAGAAACAGCACAAGCGCCAGATGGTAGTCGCACAGGACATCGGCGAGCAGATCGCCGGCGGCGACCGGCGCATCATCGGTGTGATGATCGAGTCGCATCTGGTCGAAGGACGCCAGGACATCGGTCCGCGCGACAAGATGATCTACGGCCAGAGCGTCACCGATGCCTGCATCGGCTGGGAGGACAGCGCGGAAACACTACGCGGCCTCGCACGTCACGTGGCGCAGCGGCAGGCAGCGCTGGCGAAGTCGGCCTGAGCGGCGGCGCCTACGGCTCAATGCCCGTTGTTGTCGCCGAGCGTGATCTCGAACAGTTTTGGCCAGCGCTTGCCGGTCACGAAAAAGTGATGTGAACGCGGATCGTAGGCGATCCCGTTCGGCACGTTTTCGCGCCCGTTCCAATCGGCCGGTCGGCTGAAGCGCTGGTACAGCGGCCCCAGATCGATCCACGCGAGAACGGTGCCGGACACCGGATCGATCTCGGCGATGCGATCGGTCATCCACACATTCGCATAGATGTGCCCCTCGGCGAATTCGAGCTCGTTCAGCATTGCCACCGGTTCATCGCCGTCATGGACATTGATCCGCCCGGTCTCCGTAAAATGCTCTGCTTCGAAGCGGCGCAGGCTTGGCGTGCCATCGCTGAGGATCAGTGACTGGCCGTCGTAGGTCAGTCCCCAGCCCTCCCCGCGGTAGGAAAAGCGGCCGATGGGCTGCAGCGCATTGTTGTAGATAAATCCGACTTGCGTGGTCCACGTCAGTTGCAGCCACTTGCCGGCGATCCGCGCGAGTCCCTCGCCGTAGTAAGGCGGCATCACTGGTCGGAGACGCAGGACCTTGCCGCTAGTGATATCGACTTCGCGCAGCGAGGATTGGCCGACGAGACCCGTGCTTTCGTAGAGATGGCCATCTTCGTACACCAGTCCTTCGGTAAAGGCCGCCGCATCGTGTGGATGTTCGGCGACGACACGGAATGGCTGTAGCGACGCGCTCGTCGCCAGGGTCTGCGCATCGACAACGGCGCACGCGCACAGCGCGATCGTTAGAATGAGCGTCTTCACCATCGATTGGATTCTCCATGATCCGCAGCATGACGGGTTACGCGCGTAGCGAAGCACAAGGTCCCTGGGGCCGCCTCGCGTGGGAATTGCGCTCGGTGAATCATCGCTACCTCGAGTTGCAGTTTCGCATGCCCGAGGAGTTTCGCGGTCTCGAAAACGAACTCCGCACCCGCGCGCAGGCGCGCATCGGCCGCGGCAAGGTGGAAGCCTCGCTGCGTTATCAGACCGAGGCTGGCACGTCGCCAGTTATCGAAATCGATGCCGAACGTCTGGAAGCCGTCCTCTCCGCCGCGCAGACGATATCGAAGCGCGCTGACGTGCCGCTGAACGCCGATGCCCTGCGCCTGCTCGCATGGCCGGGCGTGGTGCGCCAGCAGGGCATGGATTTCACGCCGATGATCGCGGCGGCACAGCAATTATTCGATCAGGCGCTCGTCGACTTTTCGGCCGCGCGCGGGCGCGAGGGCGAACGCCTGCTGGCTTATCTGGAAGAACGCGCGGAAGCGTTGAAAGCGCTCGCTGCACGCGTGCGCGATCGCGCGCCGCAAGTTCGTAGCGCGTGGCTGGATCGCTTGCAGGCGAAGCTGCGCGAACTGGCCGTCGAAATCGAACCGGCGCGCCTGGCGCAGGAAGCTGCGATCTCGGCGCAACGGCTGGATGTCGATGAAGAACTGTCGCGCCTGCTCAGCCATCTGGTGGAACTGGGCGAAGCGCTGCGGCGCGATGAATCTGTCGGTCGCCGGCTCGACTTCCTCATGCAGGAACTCAACCGTGAAGCGAACACGCTGTCTTCAAAATCGCAGGACGCCGAAATGACACGCTGCGCCATTGAAATGAAAGTCATCATCGAGCAAATGCGCGAGCAGGTGCAGAATATTGAGTGACGTTTTCAGGCCATTTATTTCATGACGCGGCCTCTCGGCGAAATTTTCCGCCAAAACGGCTAAACCTGATTCAAAATTAGCTTGTCTCGTTGTTTTAGGAATTTGCGAAATCCTAAAATCGCGCAACCCGCTAATTTAGGTTCTTGCCATCAATGCGCGCTGTGCCACCATCCTCAACGAAGGCATGGCCTTGCCTTGCCGACAGGCGTATATCGATCATGAACCTGTCCGCGGGCCAATTCGCTCTCCCACGGTAGGAATGGTTCGTCGCATTCGAGACCGCGCTCCGGCTGCGGAACCAGCAAATGACCCGAGATGGCATATTGGGTAAGCTTGCTTAGGGCATCGTGGAATAACGGCACTTCCTGTCACCCGAAAAGTGTGTACCAATGTGTGTACCTGTGTGCAAAGACACATTTAACGACGGCGTGATAAACGATCGATGCGGATTCAGGTGCAACATTGAGTAGCGCCGGACTCATCGCACGCGGTGCACTGTTCGTCGTCTCGGCGCCGAGCGGCGGCGGTAAGACCAGTCTTACGCGCGCCGTGCTCGGTCGCCTCGCGGCGCATGGCGTACATGCGGAAATCTCAGTGTCTTACACGACGCGTGCGCCGCGCGCGGGTGAGCACGACGGCGTGCATTACCACTTTATCGACGACGCCGAATTCGTGGCCATGATCGAGCGCGGTGAGTTTCTTGAGCACGCCCACGTTTTTGGCCGCCGTTACGGGACTGGCCGTAAGCGCACCGAGGATCTGCTGACTGCCGGCTGCGATCTGATTCTCGATATCGACTGGCAGGGTGCACGCCAAGTGCGCGCGCAGACCGCTGACGTGATCAGCATTTTCGTCCTGCCGCCGTCCATCGAAGAACTGGAGCGCCGCTTGCGCGCGCGCGCGCAGGATGACGAAGCCACGGTTCACGCGCGCATGGCGGCGGCGCGGGCGGAAATGGCGCATTACGACGAATACGACTACCTGATCGTAAACGACAACTTTGAACGCGCGCTCGACGAGCTGGCTGTGCTTTTCTTGACGCGCCGGCTCGCGCGGCCCATGCAGTCGCGGCGATATGTGGCGCTGATCGAGTCGCTGCTGCGCTAACCGGACGGTTCGGCTATACTAAAAAGCTGGTCTGAAATCCGGATTGCGCAATGGCCCGTGTTACTGCTGAAGATTGTCTGAAACTGCTTCCGAATCAATTCGAACTGACCTTGGTCGCCGCCAAACGCGCGCGCCAGCTCGCACGCGGTGCCGAAGCGCGGTTGCCCTGGGGCAATCACAAATCCACGGTGCTCGCCCTGCGCGAGATTGCCGAAGGCCATATCGATCGCACGGTGCTCGACGAGCAGGATTTGCCGATCGTGCAGCAGCCGAAGATGGAGCTGGAAGCGTTGGATCCGAGCTTCGATCTCTGAGTGCGACGAGAGTCACTGGGAAATTGGCCTAACTCTCTGTTTCTGAAGAAATTTCGTTCTGAAATCCTCGAAGATTTGAAGACTGAAACTGGGTTGCGTGGGAAGCGAGGCCATTTCAGTAGCTGTTTCCCCGATCACTTCGTGATGGCGCTACCGATCCGCTGCCATTCCTCCATCAGTTGCGCCTCGGGAATCGGGTAACTGAACAAGAAACCCTGCGCGCAGTCGCAGCCGAGTTCCCGCAGCAGTTGTGCTTCGGCCTCTAGTTCCACACCTTCCGCTGTCACCTTCAGACCTAATCCGCGCGCTAGCGCGATCGTCGATTCAACGATCGCGCGGCTCTGCGCATGGGCAAGCATTTCGCGCACGAACGAGCGGTCAATCTTCAAGGTGTGGATCGGGAAGCGTGCGAGGTACGCCAGCGACGAATAGCCGGTGCCAAAATCATCCAGCGCCAGTGAGAAACCTGCCTGCGCGAGCTTTTGCAGCACCTTGCCCGCCGCAGCGGGGTCCTTCATCAGAATGGTCTCGGTGAGCTCCAGTTGAATCCGAGTCGGCTCGACTTTGTGTTGCATGGCCGTATTCAGCAAGTAGTCCGGCAGCTCCGGGTCGAGGATATTGCGCGCCGACAGATTGATCGCGATGCGGCTGTCTATGCCGCGCTGCTGCCAGCGGGCGGCATCGGCCATGGCGATGTCAATAACATAATGGGTCAACGCGCGGATCAAGTCGGTGGCTTCGACCAGCGGCATGAATTCGCTGGCGCCGATCAATCCGAGCGTCGGGTGATGCCAGCGGATCAGTCCCTCGCAGCCCTCGATGGCGCCGGTCCGCAAATTGATGATTGGCTGGTAGAACAAGGCGAACTGGCCTTTGCCAAGTCCCTCGTTAACCGCAGACAACAGGGTCAGGTGTTCCAGCTTGTAGGCATCGATCTCGCGTTCGTAGAGCGCTTCACCCAAGCCATTATTCTTGGCGTGGTACATCGCGACGTCGGCGCAACGCAACAGTTCGTGGCTGTTGTCGCCGTGGTCGGGCGCCAGCGCGACGCCGATGGAAGCCGGCGCGCGTAGACTGAATTCGCCGATCTGCAACGGCTTGGCGATCACGGCCGCCAACTCACGCGCCATCGTCAGCACCTCGCGTTGCGTAGTGTCGCCATTGAGCGCATGGATGATGACGAACTCGTCCCCGCCGAGGCGGAACAGCTGTGCCGGGCGCCCGTCCAGGTACTGCTCTAACTGTTCCGCCATCGCGCATAGCAGCTTGTCGCCGACGGCGTGGCCGAGCGCGTCGTTGACCTGCTTGAAGCGATCGAGATCAAACAATAGGACGGCGCAACGATCACCGGCCCTGCTGCGCAGGTAGTCGTGCAGCGCGGCGCGATTACCGAGGCCGGTCAGCGCATCGTGATTGGCGCGGTGTGCCAGTTCGCGCAGGTTGTGGGCGTTGGTGAGGCTGAGGCCGATCACCTGACCGAGGCTCTCAAGCGCACGGATTTCCGCGACGTGCAGCTCGCGCCGCCGCACGTCGCGCACCATGATGGCGCCGAGTGGCTGGCCGTCGTGCGTGACTGGGATTACTACCTGACTGTGAAAGCCTGTGACCGAGGGGTGGTTGCGATAGATCGCGGACACACGTGGATCATCGGCTACGTCTATCGAATAAGTGACGCTCCGTGTGGACATGGCCATGCTGATCAAACCACCTTGTGATGTCTTAATCGGGGCCCCCTGGTTTATCGGGCCGGGTACGAGCCCAAATGATGCGATGGGGAAAAAGCTCAGCGGCTCCGATGTCGGACGAAGGAAGAGGCCCTGTGTCCAACCGAGGCGCAGCGCTATGACGGTCAACGCTCGTTGCGCGAGCTCGGCTTCATCGGAAACTCCCTGCAGTTGCGCGGTAATTTGTTGGGAAAGTTCGACGATACGGTATTGGTCGCGCAGGCGATCGAGGGAGCGTTGGTAGGCGGCAATCAGAAGCGCCAAAGCGGTGCCCATGATCATCGGCGCGTTGAAGCCCGCGAAATGGCTGAACCAACTCGAGTTGGAATGGCCGGCGGCGATCAGCGCCAGCAGCGCCATATTCAGCATCCCGCGCAGCGCGAAGCAGACGGCGGCGAACCGTTCGTATCGCCCCAGCGACCACATCAGCGCCGCCGACGCCATCAGCGCCGACGCCATCGACAACGCTGCGACGGCGCGCCCCCACGACGCGCCGAACCACAGTATGGGGATGAAGATCAGTCCCGTGAGCAAGAGCACAGCCGCGGCGGCGTGAGTTGGTCGTAGTCGTGCCGTGCGATAGCTGATCACTCCGGCCAGCAGGCCAACCGCCTGGGTCGCAAGCAAAGCGCAAATTAACAAGTGCACTGGGTCGGTGGTGGGCGGATCGGTCCGCGTTAAGCCGGCCACCAGCGCCGCGAATGGCTGCGCGGCGCTCGCAATCGCCCACCACAACGTATACGAACGCTCGCGGTCGCCCAGCCACAATACCGCCAGTGCCAACGCACCCATCAGCTCAATAACGAGCAATGCAATTTCTTGCGCAGACCCATTCATGTTCTGTAGAGAACCGTTTTTAGTGTTAGGGCACGATGACGAAACTAGAAACTATAAGTAACTCTATAAATAACTATTAACTATAGTATCGAGCTCTAAATAGCCATCGCCGCCACAAACCCGGCAGATGCAGAAACGGGAGTTCCTTGGAAGCTGCCCCAACGGGAGCCGCATTGTTAATGCAGCTACTCAGATCGCATCACCGAGCAACGGCGGCAGTGGACAATGCAGCGCTCCGCACACTGCGCGCAGAAGTTCCGATTCGTCGAGAGTGATGCGCCCATCCGCCGCCAGCACTTTGACCAATCCCTCGACCAGCAGCAGCTTGCCGGCCGGCTGCAATTCGTCGAGCACATCGAGCGCGGTGTTCAGAGATACGATCCAGTCCGTGGGCGGTGTGTATTGAATCGCGTCGCGCGGAAACAATCCGTTGATGCCGGCAAGAAAAGCACGACGCGCGGCTTCAACATCGCTATTCCCTTTTTCGGCCAGTACAGCAAATAGACCGATGACTTCGTCGCGGCAGCTATCCAGGCGGCGCGAGCCGATGCTGCGTACGTGCGCGGGAGCGAGTACGTCATCGAGTTGATCGCGTAGCAAGCGGCCTAAGCAGTACTCGAAAACGTCGATGCGGCTGTCGGCACGGATCAACTCGGTGATGGTTTGTATGAAGCGCAGCAGATGTTCACGTGGGCGCCGGCGCAACGTTGGCAAGACCACCGCTAGCAAGGACATGCGCTGCACCGCGTGCAATTCATTCTTTAGCGCGAGCAGCGCTTCGACGCCGGCCCGATGCGGCGTGCCCCAGTCGCTGGCGATTTTTTGCAACTGCCGCTCGCGCAATTCCGGCGGCTCCTGGACCAGCAAGGCGAACACCGTATCGAGTGCACGTCCCTCGTCGTGCGCGGCAGCGAGCCAGTGTTCCGGAAGACTGCGGTGCAGATCGCGCGCGACGGTGTAATCGTCATCCGAAGGACTGGCCACGCGCGTCAGCATCGCTGCCGGCGTCACGGACATGGCGGGCGTCGCCGCGAAATCCGACTTGATGGCGCTCTCCTCATCTTCCGGACGGTAATCGAGCGCGTTCCAGTGCGTGCCCAGTTCCGTGAGCTGGCCGGGATTGAACGAGGGATCGAGCCGGCGAATCCGCGAGACCAGTGGCGGATGCGTGGCGAACAGCGTGGCATAGCCAACGCCATCGCCGAACAGCATGTGCGCGACTTCCTCGCCGTTGACGCCTTGCAGCCGCGTGCCGGCCGTGATGCCGGCTGCCTTTTTCAGTGCGCCGGCGAGGCCGCTGGTTTGCCGCGTGAACTGCACCGATGAAGCATCGGCGAGATATTCGCGCTGCCGCGAAACGTTCGCCTTGATGAGTCGCCCGAAGAACACGCCGATATAGCCGAACACCAGCAGCGCGAGCGCGATCAGAACGATCCCGCCGCCGCGCGAATCGCGATCGCGGCTGCGCGGTGCCCAGGTCAGCACTTCGCGGCCGATCAAGCTCAGCACGAGAATACCGAACAGCAAGCCCATCAGCCGGATGTTGAGCCGCATATCACCGTTGAGGACGTGGCTGAACTCGTGTCCGATGACGCCTTGCAGTTCATCGCGCGTCAGTTTGTCGAGCGCCCCGCGTGTGACCGTCACCGCCGCATCCGAAGCCGAATAGCCGGCGGCGAAAGCGTTGATCGCGGATTCCTGTTCGAGCACGAAAATCTGCGGCACCGGCACGCCGGACGCGATTGCCATTTCCTCGATGACATTGCGCAGACGGCGATGCTTGGGATTGCTGGTGTCCGGCGATACCAACGTCGCACCGAGCGCGCGTGCCACCGCCGCGCCACCGGAGGACAAGCTTGCCGTGCGGAACAGGCCGGCGACTGCGATCGTCGCCAGCACGATGATCGACGTCCACACCAGGATCGGACCGGCCGGTGGCGGCGCACCGCGGCTGCTTCCGCTCAACGCGATCAGCACCGTGAAATCGATCGCGGCGACGATTGCAATTACCGCCAGCGCGAACAGCAGCAGCATGCGCCGCGACTGAGCGCGGGCGCGGGCTTGATGCTCGAAGAAATTCATGGTCATTTCCAGAGCCCAGCGACCAGAACGTGCCGAACCGGCCGCTGTTCAGACTGAGAACCGGAAATCGTTCACTGGAAGCTGACTTTGGGCGCCGAGCGCGCCTCCGCTTTCTCGATTTCCAGCGATTGCGCGACGGTGAAACCGAACCGGCCGGCAATCAGATTGCCGGGAAACATCTGGCAGCGATTGTTATAGCTCATCACCGCGTCGTTATAAGCCTGCCGCGCGAACGCGACGCGATTTTCGGTGGACGACAACTCTTCCGTGAGCTGCATCATGTTCTGGTTCGCCTTTAGGTCGGGATAAGCCTCTGATAGTGCGAACAGGCGGCCCAGCGTCTGCGTCAGCGCGTTTTCCGCGCCGGACAGCTGTTGCATCGCCTGCGCATCGCCGGGATTTGCCGCCGCCGCCTTGAGCCCGCTGACTGCGGAGTTACGCGCGGTGATGACTGCTTCGAGCGTCTCGCGCTCGTGCTTCATGTAAGCCTTCGCGGTTTCGACGAGATTGGGGATCAGATCGTAGCGCCGTTGCAGCTGCACATCGATCTGCGAAAACGCGTTCTTATAGGCGTTGCGGCCACCGACCAGGCCGTTGTAGATCGCAATGACAAAGAAAATCCCGGCGACGACAACCGCTAGAACAATCCATCCCATGCCAATCTCCGACCGCGGGAACGGGGATCACGTTAGCATCAAACCGCTTATCCGCAAGCTCCTAACCGGCCCGGAACGGCCGTTGCCGCGCGGAGCCATTACAATTCCCCCATGAACACACCCGTCACGACCGCCCCGCCCGCGCCCCGCATTCTGCTTGGCGTCACCGCCGGCATCGCCGCCTACAAGGCCGCGGAAGTCGCGCGCCAACTGCTCAAGGCCGGCGCCGAGGTGCAGGTGGCGATGACGGAATCGGCGAAACATTTCGTCGGAACTGCGACATTTCAGGCACTCACCGGCCGCCCCGTGCGCGATTCGCTGTGGGACGCGCAGGCGGAAGCGGCGATGGGCCACATCGAACTGGCGCGCTGGCCGGATGCGATCGTCATCGCGCCCGCCACCGCCGACTTCCTCGCACGGCTGGCGCACGGCATCGCCGACGATCTGCTGACCACCCTATGCCTGGCCACCGATCGTCCGATCCTCGTCGCGCCGGCGATGAACCGCTTGATGTGGGCCAACGCAGCGACGCGTCAAAACATGGCGACGCTACATGCGCGCGGCGTGCGCGTGATCGGTCCCGGTGCTGGCGAACAGGCCTGCGGCGAAGTCGGCGAAGGCCGCATGAGCGAACCCGGCGATATCGCGGCGCAGGTATGGTCGCTGGTGACGCGTAGCGGTGCGCTCGCCGGCGCGCGCGTGGTCGTCACCGCGGGACCGACGCGCGAGCCGCTCGATCCGGTGCGCTTCATCACCAATCGCTCGTCCGGCAAGCAAGGCTATGCGGTGGCGCAGGCGCTGTCGGATCTCGGCGCGGAAGTCACGCTGATCAGCGGACCCGTGCATCTCGACACGCCGGCCGGCGTGCGCCGCGTCGACGTCGAAACCGCGCAGGAAATGCACGACGCGACGATGACCGCCCTAGCCTCAGCCGAAATGCTCGTCGGTGCCGCCGCCGTCGCCGACTATCGCGCCAAAGAACAGGCACCGCGCAAGATCAAGAAGACCAGCGATACGCTGACGCTGAATCTCGCGCGCAATCCCGACATCATCGGCGACGCGCGCCACAATTTTCCGGATGCGTTCATCGTCGGCTTCGCTGCCGAAACCGACAATATCGGCGAGCATGCCGTCGACAAACTCGAACGCAAGCGTCTGAACCTGATCGCCGCCAACCAGGTCGGTGCCGGCCACGGCTTCGATGTCGAAGACAACACGCTGTTCGTGCTATGGCCCGGCGGCCAGCGCACGCTCGGCCCCGCCAGCAAGACCGAAGTCGCCCGTGGTCTGGCGCAACTGATTGCCGAACGCTACCTCGAACGCCATCGCCCGTGAACAAAATCCAGATCAAGATTCTCGATCCCCGTCTCGGCAATGAACTGCCGCTGCCTGCCTACGCCACTTCCGGCAGCGCGGGTCTCGACCTGCGCGCCGTGCTCGATGCACCGCTGATCCTGGCGCCCGGCGACACCACGCTGCTCAAAACCGGCCTCGCGATCCACATCGCCGATCCGCAGCTGGCGGCGGTGATCCTGCCGCGTTCGGGGCTGGGCCATAAGCACGGCATCGTGCTCGGCAATCTGGTCGGTCTGATCGATTCCGATTACCAGGGCGAGCTGATGGTGTCGTGTTGGAACCGCGGCAGGAGCGCATTCACCATCGAGCCCGGCGAGCGCGTGGCGCAGCTGGTGTTCGTGCCGGTGGTGCGCGCCGCCTTTGAAGTAGTCACCGAGTTCGATAGCAGCACCCGCGGCGCCGGTGGTTTCGGCCATACCGGCCGGCACTGACAACACGCTCCCGACACGATTCCCGTACCCCGATGCCGATCGACATCACCAACGCAACTGACATCGCCCGCGTTCTCACCGAGGCGCTGCCGTACATCCGCCGTTTCGCCGACAAAACCATCGTCGTCAAATACGGCGGCAACGCGATGGGCGACGACGACATGATCGACAGCTTCGCGCGCGACATCGTGTTGATGAAAGCGGTCGGCATGCATCCGGTGGTGGTGCACGGCGGTGGCCCGCAGATCGGCAAGCATCTGGAAAAGCTCGGCAAGAAAAGCGAATTCGTCGAAGGCATGCGCGTCACCGACGCGGAGACCATGGATGTCGTCGAGATGATGCTGGGCGGTCTCGTCAACAAAGCTGTCGTTAACGCGATCGCGAAACAAGGCGGCCGCGCGGTCGGCCTCACCGGCAAGGACGGCGGCCTGATCCGCGCGCGCAAGCTGCTGATCAAGGGCCAGGACATCGGTCAGGTCGGCGAAGTCGAAGCGATCGATCCGCGCGTCGTCGATCACCTCGAAGCCGGCGGCTTCATTCCCGTGATCGCGCCAATCGGCGTCGGCGCCAAGGGCGAGGCCTACAACATCAACGCCGACCTCGTCGCGGGCAAACTCGCCTCCGTGCTGAAAGCCGAAAAACTGATGCTGCTGACCAACGTGCAGGGCCTGATGGACAAGCAGGGCAATGTACTCACCGGCCTCACCGCACCACAAGTGGACGCGCTGATCGCCGACGGCACCATCCACGGCGGGATGCTACCGAAGGTGCAATGCGCGCTCGACGCGGTGAAAAGCGGCGTGAAGAGTGCCGTCATCACCGACGGTCGCATCGAGCACGCCGTACTGCTGGAACTGTTCACCGACGAAGGCATCGGCACACTGATCCGCGCGTAGCCGGCCAAGGTCTGTCGTCTCGCAATGACCAAGGAGTTTGACGAGAGGCTCTAGTGATGTGACAAAGGGATGGTTTTGAAAAGGCTTTTGTACATCGTGGACGCCGCCGGATACTGGGGGCTCATGAGGTTCCCGGCGAAGCCAGAATTGGAACTCCAATACGAAACATAGATCACTCTATTCGTCGTGATCCACGAATACATCTGCTGCATGAAATAAGAGTCGTCATAGTTTATCGCCCACTCTGGATAGCTCATCGGCTTGCCGTGTTGGGCCGCAAACTGCTTATGCCAGGCGAGGCCGTGGTCCTGATTCCGGAAGTAATTCCATCTTTGCACCGGATCGGTCATGGTGGGGTTGTAGTTCCAGTTATCGTAGGCATCCAGTCCAATGACATCGACCACATCATCGCCCGGATAAGCGTGTTCGGCCGGAAATTCCAGGCTGCCGATGCCAGGACACCAGTCGATGGTGAAAGCCGGAGATACAGAGGTGAAAATCTTGCTGACACGACGGAAAGCGTTGATGTAATCGCCACCTTTCCCTTTCGCAGCCCAAGGATACCAATTGCCATTGAATTCCCAGCCGATCCTGATGACCGCATTGGGATAGTGCGCGGCAATTGATTTCGCGACCTGCTGGTACTGCGCGTCATATAAACCCTTCGCGACGTTCTTCAGCGAAGGATCCTGCAGCGTCGATAGCGGTATGGAAAAAAGCATATTCCGATCCGGCCGATTGGCGCCGGCCCACACACCGACATCCCAGCTTGCGGAACCCGCGAGCGGATCGCTGCCCGTGTATTCTGTATAGGAGAAAAAATCAACATTGAAATCGGATTTGCGGCCCAGCCACTTTTCGAACTTGGCCGCTGTCGTCGGATCGTAACCGCCCGAAAAAACACCGATGCTGAGTCCTGCCTTCAACATGGGTGTTGTGCGTGTTGTACTGGAAGCGCTCGCTGATTGCATCTGCTGTGTCGAGATATCGCCAGCGTCGGCTCCCCAAGCATGCGCAGATAGGAATGGCAGAAAAACAAAAAAGCACAGCTGCGGCAATAGGCCGCTGATTTTGTTGCTCACGATTGATCACCCGCAATTAGTATTTGTAGTAATTCGACGGCGCGGCATGATCGAGAAAGCCCTTTCCCAAGCTTCGGCTCTTGTCGCCGTCACGACAGATTCAATAGTACTGCACGGAGTTGTATCGATGTCAAGCGTGCCGCTCAACGTCCTCTACCGCACATTAGAAGAAGGACGGTACCGGCATTCCTATCCGTACACCTCAATAGAAAGATTAGAGTGCTCTTGCTGAACGAGCATTCTCATACGCTTCAAAATGTGCATTGAAACACACATCAATGGATGAAAATACCTAGCCAGCGGTTGCGTATTTGAATGTCCACATAGAGAACGAATAATAATTTCTTTTTCTCTACTAACATCGCTTGCGATCAGAGAATGAAACGCGACGGACTCTAAAGCCAGAATCGCAAGATACGTAACGGCTCCAAAAGATGAACCTGCCTCAGGCGCGGTGATACGGATGGTTGTTCAACAAGCTCCACGCGCGATAGAGCTGCTCGGCGACGACCACACGCACCAGCGCGTGCGGAAACGTTAGCTTCGATAGCGACCAGCGCGCCTCCGCTCGCGCCAGCACCGCCGGCGCATGACCGTCCGGGCCGCCGACCAGCAGCGCAATGTCGCGCCCGTCCTGCAGCCAGCCTTTCAGCGCTTTCGACCAGCCGATCGTATCGAGCGCATCGCCGCGCTCGTCGAACGCGATGACGCGCGCATCACCTGCCGCGCGCAACAACTTCTCGCCTTCGGCCTCGCGCAGCCGCGCAATGTCTGCATTCTTGCCGCGATGCTCGACGGCTATCTCGACCAACTCCAGCTTCACCTCGCGCGGCAGGCGTTCCGCGTAGTCGGCGTAGCCGTCCTCCACCCAGCTTGGCATGCGGGTACCGATGGCGATCAGGCGGATGCGCATATGTGTTCGATGAAAACTCGCGTGGTCAGAGTCGATGACGAGTGTGCAAAACCAGCGCGCCAAAGGAAAGCGCGGCCGCAATTCGCCTGCTGCGCTATCATGCCGCCCTTTGCACGCCGGCCGTTCCGGCGCGGATACGACGATGAACCGCGATTTCTGGAGCGGCTTCTGGGCCACCTGCGGCGCCTTCGTGATGTGGGGCCTGTTCCCGCTGTACTGGCACCAGCTGCGCGACATTCCCGCATTGCAGATCATGGCGCACCGCATGGTCTGGTGCGCGGTATTCGTCGGTGGCTTCTTGCTGTTGCAACAGGGCACCGGCTGGCTGCGCGCCGCGCTGTCGCAGCCGCGCGTGCCCCTGATGCTGGCGGTCAGCAGCCTGCTGATCAGCCTCAATTGGGGCCTCTACATCTGGGCGGTGAACAACAGCCACATCGTCGAATCCAGCCTCGGCTATTTCATCAATCCGCTGATCAACGTGTTGCTCGGCGTGCTGGTCCTGCGTGAACGGCTCAACCCGGCGCAATGGCTGTCCGTCGCCTGCGCCGCCGCCGGAGTCGCTTGGCTGACCGTGCAGGTCGGCCATCTGCCGTGGATCGCGTTGACGCTGGCGGTGTCATTCGGCGCCTATGGCCTGATCCGAAAACTAGCTCACGTCGAGGCGATTGCAGGGCTCGGCGTCGAAAGTGCTTATCTGCTGTTGCCGGCGCTGGTGTATCTAGTGGTCAAAGAATATGCCGGTAAAGGTGCCTTCGGCCACATCGCGATGCCGCTGGATGCGCTGCTCGTCGCCGGCGGCGCCGTCACCGCTGTGCCGCTGATTGGATTCGCCTACGGCGCGCGCCGCATCCCGTATTCGCTGGTCGGCATCATTCAGTACATCGGACCGACACTGCAGCTCGCCACGGGCGTTCTCCTGTTCGGCGAGCCGTTCACGCGGGTGCAGACGATTGGGTTCGGCGCGATCTGGCTGGCGTTGGTGATTTATGCGGGCGATGGGTTGTGGCGCACGCGGCGCATTGAACGGGTTATGCGTGCTGAAAAATTTGAGGCGTAGGGTTGGCTTTTGCAGATTCTGCACGCCCAATGCGCAAAATCATTTGTTGATAATCATCGCAGAGTGGCGGAACGCGCCATTAACTCGTCTAGTTGAATCGCCGGAAAGCTGTCGTTCACAGAGCTGAACTTTGTAGGCTGGTGCTGAAGATGCCGATTGGTGGGGTTCGCAAGCTCACCCCAACCCACCGCGCTACCCATGCCCCGGATTTTGTTACCTATGTCGTAACCGATCGCCGATGCGGCGATCCGCCAAAAAAAAAGGAAAATCACACCAAGAGCGGGGTGGGTAGGGAAACCCTTCTTATGTCGAGTCTGACCCCTGACCCCATTTCCCCCGAGCGGCATCGCGGCGCTTATTACGATGCGCTGAGCGTAGTGCGAGCGTCGAACGATCTGCTGCACTAGGTACGCTTATTTCTCACCGCTGTCGCTGAAACGGCAGCGAGCAGCCGTCAGGCTTTCGAGCGGATTCTTGATCTGCGGCAAAGTACCGACCACATCGTCCTCGAAATGGGCCGCCGCACCAAGGATGGGATGAAACTGCTACGCCACCTGTTCCAGTCTCCTGCCGTAACGTCGGCGGATGTCCAGAAAGTGCTCGACTGCACGCCGAAGACGGCGAACGCGATGATTGAGATCTTCACCGACCGCGGTCTCCTGCGGCCGCTGGATGCACGGCAACGCAATCGCATCTTTCTCTTCGATGAATATTTGAACCTGTTCCGCACGCCGAGTTGAGCCAACTCATCTGATTTTCGGGACAGCAAGCTTGGATGGAGCAACACGGACTCCGGGGCTCACCCTTAACTCCGCTATGCTTCATCAAGGCCACGCTTGCTCAGAGTCTGACCCCACTTAGACCGATGCCATTCGCAGGCTCATCGCACCTTCGCTACGACTCCACGACCAATCGAAGCCGTCGCGGCTTGGCACTTTGAAGTCCGGTGTGTGCCGCTTGCGTACCCATTTGCTGCTCGTCATCGATACTCTCCTGATTCGATGACCCTTAGCTTACGCACCCGTTCCAGATTTCGGGGCCATTACAGTCACAAACGGTGCACTTCCTCCAGCAAACATCCCCGTCTGCATCATCGTTATAGGGCTATTACCACTTATGCTGAAAATACCCGGTGCTTGCGCCCAACTTCCAACGATTAGGTGACCGCTCCCGGTAGAGGCCATTTCGCTGCCGTACCAATAGTCACCGATGCCCTTTAACGTGTTGCTGAATCCCTGCAGCGCGAGGATCTTAAAATTCATATCGGTCTGATACCCGGAATAGCCGAGCATCGTTACGAACGTCGTGTCAGTGTTTGCGTCGTACTCAATCCCCCTGACGTCCGTCAGATCAACGCCAAACGCGGAGATTCCCACAGTCAGTCCCAATGGATCATTAATTGTCTCAGGAACTGTCGCCAGGAGGCGACCGGAGCGATCATACCGACTCAGCGAATATTCACTGGCAACGAGAATGTCGCCATTGGCGAGTACCGATATGTCGTTAGCTTGGACGCTGATAAACTTCGTTCCCGTCGTGTCTCCAACTTGGAATCGATATACGCCGTCTTGAGCACCAACGTAGAAATAACGCCCGTGTGGACTAAAACGGATATTTCCAGCGGTTGCCAAGCCTCCGATCCACCCATCGAAGGTATATGAGTGCACAATCTTTCCTCGGGCGTTAAATACACTAACGGTCGCCGGGCCAGAACCAGCTGATGTGAATGTGTTGTCGCCTACAACGTACAACTTCGACAATGGGCCAAAAGCGATGCCGCGTGAATCGGTCCCAATGGATTCAACGCTCATACTTTCAAGCTTCGTACCATCAGTAGAGAAATGATTGACCGATTGTCCGTCGGAGGTGTAATAGTCTCCAGGGACAAATGACATCGCCAGCGACGTCAGCGGCAAAGCGATCGTCAATGCAAAGACTGATTTCCGTATGAAGTGCATAAATGGCTTACTTCCTCAGTTTGTGATTGCGCCACATGTTAAGGCAACAACCGAAGAGAGCGGCAATAGATAATTCAAACTGTTCGGCCGGATCCGAGCAAGCTTAGCAAGCGTAGGGTTGTCCTCGATTCCGCTGCGCTCCATCGAGGCTACATTCTAGACGCGATATCTATTCATCGCCCCGCTCAGGCAATCGCCGCTATCGCCGCTGGCGGTTTTTCAAGCTTGCCGGCATTAATCCCCTGCTCGCGCAGCACCACGAGCAATGCGTCGGCGTCGCCATGCATCGTCAACACACGCCGCGCGCCGGTTTCATTCACGGTGCGCAGCAGCGCATCCCAATCGGCATGATCGGACAACACGAAGCCGCGATCGTAGGCGGCGAGCCGGCGGCTGCCGCTTTCGCCCATCCAGCCGGAGGCAAAGCCGGTCACGTACGGTGCGAAGCGTTTCATCCATGAGGTGCCGCCCGCGCCCGGTGGTGCGAGGACGAGACGGCCCGCGAAGTTAGTGCCTTTCGGTAGATTGCCGACGGCCACCGTCGGCAGCAGCTTGATGCCGGCTTTGCGATAGATGCGGACGAGCGCGTTCATCGACGGGTGCAGGCACACGGTTTCGTCGGTGTGGCGTGCCAGTTCGGCGAGCACGCGCTGTGCTTTGCCGAGCGCGTAGCAGAACAGCACGGCCGTCCGGCCGTCGTGCTTGCATGCTTGCCACCAGTCGAAGATTTCCTGCGCCACGGTTTCCGGCTGCGGCCATTGGTGCGCGGGCATCGCGAAGGTGGATTCGGTAACGAAGACATCGCAAGGGACGACTTCGAATGGTTCGCAGGAGGGATCGGCATCGCGTTTGTAGTCGCCGGACACGACCCACACCCGGCCTTCGTGTTCGATGCGCACCTGCGCTGAGCCGAGGATATGTCCGGCCGGATGCAGTGATACCTGCGTGCCGCCGAGCGTGAAGCGCTGTCCGTACGGTGTCGCTTCGATGGTCGCGGCGCGGCCGAGGCGTTCGCGCAGCAGACCGGCGCCCGACGCCGCGGCCCAGTAGCGACCACAGCCGGACTTGGCGTGATCGCCGTGCGCGTGTGTGATGACGGCACGTGCGACGCGCTTGCTCGGATCGATGTAGAAATCTCCGGCGGGACAGTAGAGTCCTTCGCGGCGCAGTTGAATCAGTTCTTCGACGGACATCAGCGTGCCGGCGTGAGTGAGTCGAGCAAGGCCAGCAATCGTTGCAACGCACCGCGATTGGCGGCGATCGCGGCTTCTGCCGCCGTGCCCATGCGCGCGCGCCGTTCGGGATCGGCGAGCAGTGCGATCACGGCTTCGGCGAGCGCGTTCGCGTCGGCGACTTCCAGCGCAGCGTTCGCCGTCAGCAACAGCTCGCGTGCTGAGACGAAATTCGACATATGCGGACCGAACAGCACCGGCAGTTTCAGCGCCGCCGGCTCCAGCACGTTGTGACCGCCGATCGCGGCGAGGCTGCCGCCGACGAAGGCGATATCGCTCGCGGCGAGATAGGTGAACATCTCACCCATGCTGTCGCCGAACAGGATCTGCACGTCGCGCAGATCGCCCGGCGCGCCGGCGGCGCCGATGGCGCTGCGCGGCGCCAGACGCAGGCGGCTGAGTGTCAGCCACTTCCACAGCTCCGGGAAACGCTGCGGATGGCGTGGAACCAGAATCAGCGCCGCTTCCGAATAGCGCGCGAGCACGCGCCGGTGCGCCGCGAGCGCGGCTTCTTCTTCGCCCGCGTGCGTGCTCGCCGCGATCCACACCGGACGCGTACGCCCGAGCCGCAGCCGTAGCGCCTGGCCTTGCTCGACCTGCGCTGCGGGCGGCTCGATATCGAGCTTGATATTGCCGATCGCCTGCACGCGCTTCGCTGGCGCGCCGAGCGCGCGGAAGCGCTCCGCGTCCGCTGCCGACTGCGCGGCGATTACCGTGCAGTTGCACAGCACTGATTCGAAAAATCCGTGTAGAAAGCTGTAGCCTCGAAACGAGCGCTGCGACAGCCGCGCGTTGGCGATCACTAGCGGCAGTTCGCGTCGCGCGCAGGCGTGGAACAGGTTCGGCCACAGCTCCGTTTCCATGATGACAACGCGCTGCGGTTTTACCAGCCACAAGAACAGCCACACCGCGAACGGCAGATCGTAGGGCGCGTAGCTGTGACGCACGCGCTGGCCGAATGCGGCGACCGCGCGTTCGGAACCGGTTGGCGTCGTCGTCGTCACCCACACGCGACCTTCGCCATGACGCGCGATCAGCGCTTCGATGAACGGCGCCGCCGCCAGCGTCTCGCCGACCGATACCGCATGCACCCACACGGCGACTCCATCACGCGCGCGGCGGACAAAGCCGAAGCGTTCACCGATCCGGCGCCGGTATTCGATTTGCTTGCGGCTCTTCCACAGCAGCCGCAGCAGTACGAAGGGCGCGGCGATGTGGAGGAGGACGGTGTAGAGGACTCTCATGGGCGCGAGGCCGTGGCATCTCTATAGTTCTTGATTGGATCCGGTCGACGTGACGCAGTCGTTCAACCGGGCTGGCAAGCCGCCAGTTTAGTGTAGAGAGAAAACCGACGATCAGTCCGAATGAAGAATCTGCGCGCCACTCCAACGCTGTTTCGGTGCCAGCTTCACCGTCTTGCCGATGACCGCCGACTCGACACAGACGAAGCGTCGCCAGCCTTCCGGATCGAGATCGGCGAACTGCGCGGCCTTGTCCGCACCCGGATTCCAGACCACGACGTCGCAGAAGCCCTCGCCGCTGATGCGCGTGCGACGTGAGGGTTCGCGCAATGCGATCGCCGGTTCCGTCGGCACGTTGAAATAGATGCGGTCGATTTCGTCTTCGATACGCAGAGCCTCGGGACGTTCATCAGCTTCGACGCCATTATGTGCGGTGTCTCGATAGCGCAATCCGCGCAAGCCATGCACGACAGCATTGTCGGCATTAGCCACGCGGATATAGGTATGCAACGCGGCGGTAAACGCGAACGCCCGCTCATCATGGTTGCTCACTGCGAGTTCCACCCGCAATGACGTGTCATCCAGCGTCACGGTGATTTCCGCGAGATAGCGGAACGGCCACAGCTCATGGCTGGCCTGGGCATCGGTCAGATGCAATTGCGCGCGAGTTGGCGTTTGCTCGACCATCTTCCACAGTGCGGTGCGTGCAAAACCATGTTTCTTCGGCAGCGTGCCCTCGCCTGCGAACTGCGGAAAAATCACCGGCACGCCACCACGGATCGGCGTGCCGAACCGATATTCCGCGCGCTCACTCAGGAACAAACGCTCTTCGTCCCCGGCCGGTCGCCACGACAGTACATGCGCGCCATACGGACTGACCGTCGCGCGTGCTCCGCTTGGTTTCTGGAGAACGATAGGGGATGGAAAAGCGGTGGATTTGTCGGTGGGGTTCATCGGAAAACGCGCCCTTGCGCAGCCAGATCGGTGAGTCAGATCTTAACCGCTCCCACCAAGCGACAATTGAGGGATCAAAACGAAATGAACAACGAGTTGATCAGTCGAGTCGATCAGTTTCTGCCTAAAGAAGGCGCGGATTTTTACCGCGCCTTCTTCAAGAAGGCAGCGCCGATCAATGATCCAATTTTTCTTTCACTTTTTCGGCCAGGACTTCCGCACCGGCCTTGAATTTATCGACGCGTTCGCGCACTTTGTTTTCGACATCGGCGATCGATTCCTTCATTTCGCCCTTGAGCCGATTTTCACGGCCTTCGGCGTGCTGCACTTTCCCTTTCGCTTCCAGCTCGTGATCGCCTACCGCGGAACCGATTTTCTCCTTGACGGTGCCGATCACCTCTTTGGTATGACCTTTGAGCTTATCGGTGGCGCCACGGTCGCGTTTCGCTTTGGCAATAGTCTCATTGTCGTCCATAACAATCTCCAATTTGCGGGGGAATTTCCAGGTTGCATCGAACCCGGCACTAATTCCGACAGATCGCAGCGGCGAGAGTTCAGGAAATCTGTGCTCCGCCGCTTCCGCTTCGCCACGACTACCCGATCCATCGGGAATGATCGTGGCCATCAATTTAGATTCGCACGTAGGTATTAGCGCGCTTTTACTTTCAACTCACTGTCTCCCTGGCTCATATCCCACAACTTCTCGAGCTGATAAAACGCGCGCGTCTGTGTCTGCATGACGTGCACGATCACACCGTTGAGATCGACCAGCACCCATTCGCCTTCACCAAGGCCTTCGACGCCACGCGGCCGCATTCCCGCTTCCTTGGCCTTATCCATCACATTCTCGGCAAGCGATTTCGCATGTCGGTTCGAAGTGCCGGTGCAGATCACCATCCAGTCGGTGATCGGCGTCAGCTCGTGCACATCCAGCACTTTGATGTCGAGGCCCTTGAGATCTTCAAGTGCGGCGACGGCAAGTTCTTTGAGTTCAATCGATTGCGTGTTCTTCATCTTGGGTCAGGGCGCGTACGTCCTCGGTGGTCAGGGAAGCGATAACGGCCTCGGGGACGAGACCGCGGATACTGCGGCCGGCAGCGAGCAGGCCACGGATTCGGGTTGATGAGATCGCCAGCGGTGGAATGCTGACGGACATCCAGCGGCCACGCGGAAGCGCCAGCAGTTCCGCCGCGTTCGCGGCGCGCCGGCCGCGCAGGAAGCGCGCGAGCTCGGGCGACGGTGCCGACGGTTCGTATGGGCGTTCGACGAAAATCAGGTTGGCTAGCTCGAACAATTCGCGCCAGCGATGCCAGGTGTGCAGCTGGTTGGCGGCATCGTCGCCAAGCAGGAGGACCAACGTCGCGCCCGCCTGCTCCGCGTGAACTTCGGCGACCGTGTCATAGGTATAGGACGGGCCGTCACGACGGATTTCGCGATCGTCGACGATCAGTGACGGTTCTCCCGCACAGGCCAGTCGCGCCCATTCGAGCCGCCGCTGCGGCGATACTTCCGGCGCGGCGCGATGCGGCGGTCGCGCGCTCGGCACGATGTGTACGCGATCGAGCTTGAGCCGCTCGCGAAGTTCGAGCGCCAGCCGCAGATGACCGTTATGGATCGGCGTAAAGGTGCCGCCGAACAGGCCGATCGCCGTCGCCGTCATGCGGCCGTCGGCGCAGCCGTGGAGCCTGGCTGCGTATCGTTCATACAGGGATGCCCCCGAATGATGGGAGCGGGCACGAGGTCGAAGCCTCAGCCACCACGCGCGGAAGCTCGTTCAGCGTACATGTCCGTCGCCCAGCACCACCCATTTCACCGACGTCAGACCTTCGAGGCCGACCGGCCCGCGTGCGTGGAATTTGTCGGTGCTGATGCCGATTTCGGCGCCGAGGCCGTATTCGTAGCCGTCGGCGAAACGTGTCGAAGCGTTGACCATCACTGAGCTGGAATCCACTTCGCGCAGGAAGCGGCGCGCGTTGGTGTAGTTCTCGGTGACGATCGAATCCGTGTGCGCCGAACCGTGGCGCGTGATGTGATCGATGGCTTCGTCGAGGTTGTCGACGATCTTGACGGCGAGAATCGGCGCCAGGAACTCGGTATCCCAATCCTCGGCGGTTGCAGGCTTGGCTTCGGGCACGAGCTTGCGCGTGCGCGGACAAGCGCGCAGTTCGACGCCGTGGCCGCCGTAAATGTTCGCTAGTTCCGGCAGTACGCGCTCGGCGATCGCTTCATGGACGAGCAGCGTCTCCATGGTGTTGCAGGTGCCGTAACGCTGGGTCTTGGCATTGACGGCGACAGCGATCGCTTTCTCCAGATCGGCGCTGGCGTCGATGAAGACGTGGCAGTTGCCGTCGAGGTGCTTGATGACCGGTACGCGCGCCTGCTCGGAGACGAGCGCCACCAGGCTCTTGCCGCCGCGCGGGATGACGACGTCGATGAACTGCGGCATCGTCAGCATCGCGGTGACGGCCGCGCGATCGGTGGTTTCGACTACCTGCACCGCATCGACCGGCAGGCCCGCGCTGCGCAACGCGCGATGGATGCAGCGCGCGATTGCCTGATTGGAGTGCAGCGATTCCGAGCCGCCGCGCAAGATGCAGGCGTTGCCGGACTTGAGACTCAGCGCCGCCGCGTCGGCGGTGACGTTTGGTCGCGATTCGTAAATGATGCCGACTACGCCGAGCGGCACGCGCATGCGGCCGACCTGGATGCCGGACGGCCGCATCTTGAGATCGAACATCTCGCCGATCGGATCGGGCAGATTGGCGACCTGGCGCACACCATCGGCCATGGCGGCGACGCGGCTCGGGTTGAGTTCGAGGCGATCGACCATCGCGGCCTCCAATCCGGAATCCCGCGCGCCGCGCAAGTCGGTCCGGTTGGCCTCGATAATCGCCGCCGATTCCTCTTCGATAATTTGGGCGAGCGCGAACAGTGCGGCGTTCTTCTCGCCGGCGGTCGCTTTGGCGATGGCGCGCGAAGCGGTGCGTGCCTTTTCGCCGACACCACGCATATAGCTTTCCACGGCGGCACTCCGGCCTTTCTTGTTGCTGTCCTTGACTGTTGCTGCTGCTGTCATCGTCGCGCGGCTGCGAATCCACCTTTTACGGTCCCACTGACCGCCAAGGTCAATGTTAGCAAGTCTTCCCAGGCGGCGGCTTGTCCGCCGGTTTTGACCAGGCCGTCGATAATGTTGCACTGCCGCAACCAGCCCAGTACCTGCGGCGGGCGCGTGCGGCCGGCGGCGCGTGCGAATACCGTCTGGCGCTGCTTGAACACACCGCTGGATTCGGCCGCCGCCGCAGGCGCTTGTCCGCGCGCAACTGCTTGCGCGGCAACGAAAAGTTTGCGCAGATCGAAAGCCAGCGCGCCGAGCATCGGCAGCAGGTCCTCGCCCTCCGCCCGCAGCAGCTGCAAGCCGCGTACGGCGCCGGCCCCGTCGCCGGCGAGCACACGATCGAGCCAGCTGAACACCTCCATATGGGCACTGTCGGCAACCGCGGCCGCGACGGCAGCGTCATCCAGCGCCCCAGGCTTATGCAACAGCGCGAGTTTGGTGATTTCCTGGGCAGCGGCCAGCATATTGCCCTCGGTGCGCATCGCCAGCAGCGCCAGCGCCTCCGGCGTCGGCTGGAAGCCTGCCGCGTGCAGGCGGGCCGCGAGCCACTGCGGAAATTCATCGGGCCGGACCGGCCACGCATATATCGTGGCGCCGTGATTCTCGAATGCATTCCACCACTTGGCGCCGCGCGCGCGCGCATCGAGCCGGCCGGTGACGAGAATCAGCAGCACGTCCGGCGGGGGTTTGGAGGCGAGTTCCACAAGGACTGAGCCGCCTTCTTCGCCGGGCGCACCTTCGAGCCGCACTTCAACGACGCGGCGCTCGGCGAACAGCGAGCCGGTCGCGCAGCTTTCAGCGAGCCGCTGCCATTCGAACTGTTTGTCGGCGTCGAGCGTTTCGCGCTCGCTATAGCCGGCCTTGCGCGCGGCGGCGCGGATCGCGTCGAGCGCTTCGGTGATCAGCAGCGGTTCTTCGCCGGCAATGGCGTAACTGCTGGCGAGGCCGCGGGCCAGCTGTGCGGGCAGTTGCGATGGGTTCAGGCGCATGGGGTCAAGCGCATAGGTTCAAGCGTGGAGCAGAAATGCGCGCACCGCAGCGGCGGTCGCTTCCGGCTGATCGAAATGCAGCATGTGGCCGGCGTTGGCGATGGTCACTGCGCGCTGGTCGCGGATATAGGCGCGCCGCCGCACGGTTTCGGCCTCGCCGAGATTTTTGCGCAGGCCGGAAAGCTCGGCATCCACAAACAGCGTCGGTGCGGTGATGTGGCTGAAAAGCTGCGCGGACTGTTCAAAACGGAAAGGTGTCGGGCCGTGCAGCTTGTGCAATGGATCGGCGCGCAAGGTGATGCGGCCGCGGCCATCCTCCCGTCCCCAACAGCGCGCGATGAAGTCCGCACGGTGCTCAGGGAGTTTGCTGTGCATGCGCCGGACCTGTTTGGCCAGCTGCTCGAAGGAGTCGTAGGTATTCGGCGGGCTCAGGTCGCGCAATTCGTCTAGCCAGTTGACGAAATTCGGCTGTATCCGCTCGGCTGGAGTTTCGCGCACGAATGGGCCATCCAAGCAGACCAGCCGGTTGACGCGCTGTGGTCGCGCACCCGCGTATAGCGCGGCGACTTGCGCGCCCATGCTGTGGCCGATGACGACAGCCGGCCCATCGGTGACGTATTGATCGAACAAAGCATCGACATCAGCAACGTAGTCTGGAAACCAGTAGCCATCGGCAGGTTGCCATTGTGTGTAACCGAAGCCGCGTAAGTCCGGAGCCAGAATCTGCCAGCGGTCCAGCAGCGGCTGCGCGAAAAAGTGAAAAGTCTCGGAAACGTCGAGCCAACCATGCAGCAGCACCAGCTTCGGCAAGGCGTCATCGCCCCAGCGGCGCACGTGATAGCGCAGTCCGCGCACGCGCACGAACTCAGAGCGTGACAAGACGTCCCCTATTGGTTTCAGAACACGCTCTCAGAACCTGTACAAAAACTTACTGCGCTCGGCACTATTGCGTTCCGGCGGTGCTCAAAATCCTCATTTACCACTAGTAAACTCCGGTTTCTGTGCTCCGGCGGAACGCAAACGGCCTTCGCTCGCTACAGTTTTTG
Source organism: uncultured Salinisphaerales bacterium (assembly GCA_964581385.1). Classification (GTDB taxonomy): domain Bacteria; phylum Pseudomonadota; class Gammaproteobacteria; order Nevskiales; family Nevskiaceae; genus CAZOOK01. The sequence continues at coordinate 20,957 of CAZOOK010000024.1, read as the reverse complement.
GACAGGTTCTCAGCCAGACAGCTTGCCGGTGATGAATTCTTCCAGCAGCGGCAGGCGATCATTGCCCCAGAACATTTGCTGGCCGACGAAAAAGGTCGGTGCACCGAACGCGCCGCGCTGCACGGCTTCCTCGGTGTTCTTGCGCAGCTGGTCCTTGATCGCCGGATCCTGGGTGCGCTCGATCAGCGCCGCGCCATCGAGCCCGACGTCAGTTGCGACGCGGACAATCTCTTCGGGTTTGGAGACGTCGCGGCCTTCGCCCCAGTAGGCACGAATCACGCGGCGCGAGAAGTCGACGAGTTTTTCCGCCGGCGCCGCCAGCGCGGCGCGGCCGGCAAGCATGCTGTTGGTCGGAAATGGCTGTGGCTGCGTCAGCGGCACGCCATAAGAACGCGCCCACAATTTCAGATCCGCCATCATGAAACGCAGCTTCGCGGGATTGCCGAAGCTGGCCCGATTGCCGGGGTTGCCGGTCGCCTCGAAGACGCCGCCAAGCAAGAACGGTCGCCACGCGATCGTCGCACCCGTACGTTCCGCCAGAGCATCAATGCGCGTGGACGCGAGATAGCTGTAGGGACTCACGGCATCCCAGAAAAACTCTATGGTCGCCACGCTCGATATCCTGTTAGTTTTAGGGCCTGTGCCCGAGCGCAACGAGTCTGACACGCGCGCCAAAACCTGTCAGCAAATACTTACTGGCGCCGCCATGAACGGCATAAGTTATGCGTGCGATTGGCCGCGCGGCGCTTTCCGCTACCGCGCGCCAGTACAATGCCCCATCGCCGCCACGCCCATGCTGAACGTCATGTGGCTTGCCCGGTGCTTTGGGTCCGTCGTGGATGGGTGCCGGAAGTCGCGGTCGTTCCGCGCAAGTATGCTGTTCATCCGCCGATAATCTTTATCACCATGACTTATTGCGTCGCCATCAAGGTCAACAGTGGACTCGTCTTCGCCGCCGACACGCGCACCAGCGCGGGCGTGGACGACGTGCGTACCTACAACAAGCTGCACGTCTTCGAGATTCCGGGTGATCGCTCGTTCGTGATTCTGTCGGCCGGCAATCTGGCGACGACGCAGGCCGTGCTGGCGCATGCCCAGCGCGATATGGAAGACCCGAACATCGCGGTCAGCCTGCGTACGGTCCGGCACATGTTCGACGCGGCCGAGTATGTCGGCCAGCTTTCGGTGCGTGCGCAAAAGCAGGTGGCGCCCGACAACAGCTATTCGGGGATCAATGTCGAAACCACGCTGATCCTCGGTGGCCAGATTCGCGGCGAAGAACCGGCGATTTATCTGATTTATCCGGTCGGCAACTGTATCGCGGCGTCGCCGGAAATGCCGTTCCTGCAGATCGGCGAGATCAAGTACGGCAAGCCGATTCTCGACCGTTTCGTGCGGCCCGGCGTGCCGCTCGAGGACGCGGCGCGCTGCGCGTTGGTATCGCTCGATTCGACCATGCGCTCGAATATTTCCTGCGGACCGCCCGTGGATGTTGCGCTGCTGCCGCGCGACGCCCTGCGGGTCACGCAGAAGCTTCGGCTCGACACCGACACGCCGTATTACGCGCAACTGCGCGAAACCTGGCAGCGGCAGCTCGACAACGCGGTGCGCAGCCTGCCCAAGTTCGACTGGGAAAGCAGCGGTGCGACCCAATCGCAGCCGTCATCACAGTTCGCGGCGGGGGCCGGTTTCGGCCAAGTGCAGGGCCAAACGCAATCACCGGCGCCAGGGTCGGCACAGGTCCAGCCGAGGCTCGCACAGTAGGGCGCGCGCCTCAACTTCACACTCGTTCGGGGGTTTGCCCGCGGCGACGGGTAAAATAGCGCGCTTCCGAACGTCGCGAGACCCAGGTCATCCGCAACTACAAGTCCTTACTCGTCTTCTGCGTCACAGCGTTGGTCTTCGCATTTGCGGTCGTCGTGCTTCGGCATACGCTCGCGGAAATGCGCTGGTCGACGATCGTTGCGCAGCTGCGTCAGACACCGCTGAGCGCGGTGCTTGCCTGCGTGTTGTGCACGGTTGGCAGCTACAACATGCTGACGCTCTACGATTATGTCGCCGTGCGCGGCGTCGGCAAGCCGCTGCCATGGCGGCAGGTGGCGCCGATCTCGTTCATGGCGTTCGGCATCAGTCACAGCGTCGGCCTCACCTACCTGTCCGGCGGTTCGATCCGCTATCGCAACTTCTCGTTGCTCGGTCTCAGTGCGCTGGAGATCGCCGGAATCGTCGCGCTGTGCACGCTTACTTTCGCGCTCGGCGTCGGTACGCTGCTCGGCGTTTCGTTGTTCACGCTTTCCGGGCATGCGAGCGCGATCTTGCATCTGCCGCTTGTGCATATTCATGCGCTGGGGGTTCTGATCCTCACGCTGGTCGCGTCCTACGCCTTGCTCGGCGCGATCTGGCACAAGCCGATCCGTATCTCGGGTAAAAGTCTGCAATTGCCGTCGCCACGCATCGCATTAGCGCAAATTGCCGTCGGCAGCATCGATCTGTGCCTGGCGGCGGGTTCGCTGTACGTCCTGGTGCGCAGCCATTCACCGGTGAACTACCCGGTGTTCGTCGGGCTCTACGTGCTAGCGATCCAGGCCGGCGTACTCAGCAATGTGCCGGGCGGCGTCGGCGTGTTCGAATCCGTGCTGATGCTGATGCTGCCCGGCGGGCAGAGTGCGGGCGTGGTCGGGGCGGTGCTGATTTACCGGATCATCTATTACTTCCTACCGTTCCTGCTCGCACTAGCGCTGCTCGCCGCACGCGAAGCTTTCGCCAGCCGTCACGCGCTGCGACGCGTCACCGGCACCGTACGACGCTGGCTGGAATTGGTTGCGCCGCAAGTATTGTCGATCGCGGTGTTCGCGGCCGGAGCGGTACTGCTTTTCTCCGGCGCGACGCCCGAGATCGATGCGCGCCTTGAGTGGCTGCGCGACATCGTGCCGCTCGGCGTGCTCGAGGTTTCGCACATCGCTGGCAGCGCCATCGGCGTCGGCCTGCTGATTCTGGCGCGCGGTCTATACCGGCGTATCGATGCAGCCTGGTGGCTGACGATGATGCTGCTCGTTGCTGGTATTGCCGCTTCGCTGCTGAAGGGCATTGATTACGAAGAGGCGACGCTGCTCGGAATCCTGTTGGTGCTGCTGGGTATGTCCGGCAACCGCTTTTATCGCCGCGCACCGTTGCTGAAGCAGCCGCTCTCGCCGTTGTGGATCATCGGTGTCCTCATCGTCGTCGCGCTCGCGGTGTGGTTGTCGATCATCTCCTATAGCGATGTGCCCTACGAGCGCGATCTGTGGTGGCAGTTCGCGTTCGATAACCAGGCGCCGCGCGTGATGCGTGCGGGACTGCTGGCGGTGCTGATTGCGTCGATGTACGCGCTGTGGGCGCTGCTGTCGCCGGCGGAGGAGGATCCGACGCCGCCGACGGCCGAAGAGATCGCGCGTGCGGCGGTGGTCATCGAGCGTTCGCCGGATACCTTGCCGAATCTGGCCCTGCTCGGCGACAAGAAGTTGATGTTCGCGGATGCCGGCGACGCCTTCATCATGTACCAGCAATCCGGCCGCTCGATGATCACGATGGGCGACCCGGTCGGCAACGCGCAGCGCTTTCCGGATCTGGTGTGGCGTTTCCGTGAACTGTGCGACCGCAGCGGGCGCTGGCCGGTGTTCTACCAGGTTTCGCCGGAATATCTGCCGCTGTATCTGGACTCCGGCCTGGCGCTCGCCAAGCTCGGCGAGGATGCGCGTGTCTATCTGCCGAATTTCTCGCTGCAGGCACCGAAGCGCGGTGATCTGCGCAACGAGCACCGGCGCGCGGCCAAGGCGGGCGTGCGGTTCGCGGTGCTGAGTCCGGAGGAAGCAGTGGCGAATATGGCGCGCCTGCAGGAAGTTTCGGATCAGTGGCTGTTGGCGAAATCGGCGGCGGAAAAAGGGTTTTCTGTCGGCCGCTTCGATCCGGACTATGTCGGTCGCTTTACGCACGGCTGCATTTTTCTCGGCGATCGCATCGTCGCCTTCGCCACACTATGGCGCGCGAAGAATCTCGAAGAGGTGTCGGTCGATCTGATGCGCTACGGCGATGACGCACCCAAAGGCGTAATGGATTTCCTGTTCATCGAGCTGATGCTGTGGGCCAAGGAACAGGGTTATCGCTGGTTCAATCTCGGTATGGCGCCGCTGTCCGGACTGGAAAAGCATCCACTGGCGCCGTTCTGGCACAAGCTCGGCGTGCTGGTACGCCGCTATGGCCAGACCTTCTACAACTTCGAGGGATTGCGCCGGTACAAGGAAAAATTCGGACCGCACTGGCGCTCTCGCTATCTGGCGTCGCCGGGCGGGTTGGCGTTGCCGCGCGTAGCATTGGACGCTGCTGCGCTGATCGCGGGTGGCATTCGGGAGGTCGTTTCAAAGTGATGAAATTCAGAGCTTGGGCACTCGCGTTGGGAATGATCCTGATCGGCTCGTTCAGCATCAGTGCCGCCGGCAGCACGACAAAGAGCACGCGGATTCCGCCCTCGAAGCCGGCGGTCCTCCAGGTACAAGAAGCCGTGCCGGCCGAAGAAGCGAAGAATGCCCAGCATCTGAGCCACGGCCGGTTCAGCGACATCGTCGTGTATCGGCCCGAGGGGACTCCCAAAAGCTTCGTGCTGTTCCTGTCCGGCGACGGTGGCTGGAATCTCGGTGTCATCGACATGGCGCAGGCACTGGTCAATCAAGGGGCGATGGTGGCCGGCATCAACACGCCGAAATTGCTTGCCGATTTCGACAAGGACGGCGGCGAATGCGCATTTCCGGATGGTGATCTCGAAAATCTAAGCCACTTCGTACAGGCCTATTACCACTTGCCGGATTACCTCAAGCCAATCATCGTCGGGTACTCGTCCGGCGCCACTTTCGCGTACGCGAACCTCGTGCAAGCGCCGAAAGGCACTTTCGCGGGCGCGCTATCGCTTGGCTTCTGCCCCGACCTCCAATTGCACAAACCGATGTGCAAAGGTTCCGGCATCGAATTCGAGAAGCGTCCCGATGGCAAGGGCGTGAACTTCCTGCCGACGAAAACACTGGAGAGTCCGTGGATCGCATTGCAGGGTGAGATCGACCAGGTCTGTTCACCCGCCAGCACGCAGCAGTTCGTTGCGCGCGTGCCCGGCGCCGAGGTGGTGATGCTGCCGAAGGTGGGTCACGGCTATTCGGTGCCGCCGCACTGGCTGCCGCAGTTCCAGGCCGCGTTCACGAAGCTTGCCGCGTCCGAGGAAAAGGAAGCGCCGCCACCGCCGCCGGCCGAACTCGGCAATTTGCCGGTCGTCGAAGTGCCTGCCAGCGGCGGTCACGCGCGAAGCGATCTATTCGGCGTTCTCATGAGCGGCGACGGCGGCTGGGCCGGTCTCGATCAGGACATCGCGCACGCACTTGCAGACCAAGGAATCCCGGTCGTCGGACTCGATTCGCTGCGCTACTACTGGACGCCGCGCACGCCCGACGGAGCCGCCGCAGACGTCGACAAACTGATCCGCTACTACCTTGCGCATTGGGGCAAGAAGCGTGCACTGCTCATCGGCTATTCGCAGGGTGCGGATGTGCTGCCGTTCATTCTCAACCGGCTGCCGCAGGCAACCCGCGCGCAAATCGCGCTGGGCGCGGTGATGGGATTGTCGGAGCACGCCGCATTCGAATTCCATCTCGCCAACTGGGTGCAGTCCGACAGCAACGCCGGCTTGCCGACACTCCCTGAGGTGAAGAAAATCTCCGGTACACCGCTGCTGTGTATTTACGGCGCGCAGGAAGACGACACCATCTGCCCGAAGCTCGATCCGACCGCGGTCAAAGTAGTGAAACTCAGCGGCGGTCACCACTTCGGTGGCGACTATGACCGGCTGGCAGAGGAAATTCTTGCCGCCGCACACCCCTGAAGGACAAAACGTAATGACTTTGCATCTTCATCTGTGGCCGATTCTGTCGATCCTTGCCGGCGTGCTGATCATCGTGCAGCCGAAGTTGCTCAACTACATTGTGGCGATCTATCTGATCTTGCTCGGGGTGTTCGGGCCGGGCGGATTGATTCATTGAACCGCGCCAAGACGGGCACGACACCAATCTCCGCACGCCGGATCGCGACACTCGTCGGCATCAGCGCGCTCGTTGGTACGCTGTGGCCGATTCCATTTACGTGGTGGTCCGAGTTCGGCAGCTACCAAGTATTCGCTTTCGTCTACGAGGATCTGCACCTCAAAGGCCCCAGCGTCATCCTGTTTTCGGACGTGATCTTCGCGCTGACATTCGCGACGGCTCTCGCGGCGCCGTTCGTGTACTGGATCAGGGAACGGGTCTATCTCGCCGAGGCGATCGTGCTGACGTCGTTTCTCGCCACGCTATTTCTGGTCCTGGCGATCCGCGACGGCCGCGATGTGAAATTCTTCGCGTCACTGCCGGCGCTGTGGCTGTTCGTGCTGTTCTTTGCGCTGGCCGTCGGCGAAGGCGCGAAATGGCTGCGGCGGCGCGCCGGATGACGGACCCAAAGGCTTTTATAGGGCCCTTATTTTTTTTTTGGCAGAAAGCGCAATAGGAAACGGATCATGCTCGGCATCACGTCGGGCCGCAGCAGGCGCTGGTCGTAACCGACCATGCGGCGATCGTTCTCCGCGAGGCAAACATTGAACAACTCGCCGGCGGTGATATCGATACCAATATGCTCGCTGCCCGTGACGGCAAAGTTGGCATCCTGCATGACGCCCTCCTTGTCGACGCCGCGCGCGATGCCGATGCGCTCCCAGAACAGGAAGACCCATACGGCCAGCGTGCGCAGGAAAAACAGCGGACGCCGCCACAGCGGCAGATTGCGGCGATACCACGCCGCCCAGTTGACGAAGAAGATGATGTGTCGCGCCTCTTCCTGCATCACGGGTTCGAACGTTTCGACCAGCTCGGCTGGGAAATAACCCGAACGTTTCGCCACATCGAACAGCCCGAACGCGAAGAAGCTGTCGATGCACTCGCTGTAGCCGGTGACGAGCCAAGCCCACTCCACATCCTTCGGCGCATCGTAGCTGGGTTCGGGCTCCAGGCCGATGTCATAGGCTTGGACGAGTTTGCTGAGCACGATCTTGTGGCGTGCTTCCTCGCCTGCGTCCATGTCGAGCGCCTGCCGCAGCAGCGGATCGCCCACGCGTTCGGCGAAGGTTTTCACACGGATCGACGCGCGTCCTTCGGTCTGAACCGCGATGTCCCAGATCGGTAGAGAAGCCACGCGCTTCATCGCGTCCGGCGTCAATTTCGGCCATTCGATGACGGCCGGTTTATACGGGTTGTGCGTGTCGAGCAGCATCTGACAAAACAGCCGCTTGTGTTGCTCCGACCCGAGTTTGACCTTGCCGGGTTCGGGGCCCGACCAGTTGCGCATGGCCCAATCAGCCTGATTGATCGCGGTGGCGTCGGACATCGTGAATCTCCAAAAATCAGCCGAGTTTTCAGCGTATGCAGCCATCAACCCCGTTAGGGTAAAGAGCAAGCGTTGCGGTTTTCAGCACGCGGGCTACTTACGCGACCAAGTGTTACCGCTGGAATTATAAAGCTTGGCCCGGATCAGTTTTCAGATCAGGTTCCACGAATCTCAAAATCATGGGTGATCCGCGCCGCCTTGCTCAGCATAATCGACGCCGAGCAGTACTTTTCAGCTGAAAGCTTGACCGCCCGCTCGACGTGGTTGCTCCCCAGACCGTTACCACTGACGATGAAATGCAGGTGAATCGCCGTGAACACCTTCGGATCGGTCTCGGCGCGCGCGCCACTGACTTCGACTACGCAACCCGACACCGGCTGACGCGCCTTTTTAAGAATATGGACGATATCGACCGCTGAGCACGAACCGACGCTGAGAAGCATCAATTCCATCGGCCGCGGCCCGAGGTTGCGGCCGCCAATCTCTTCGGGCCCATCGATGACAATACTGTGCCCGGTGCCGGTTTCTCCAACAAACTGGGCATTTTCAATCCACTGCACTTTTGCTTTCATTTCTTCTCCTTTACCGGACGGGCTGCGCGATCTCGCCCGCAAGGATAATATGGGGTCGTAAGATAACTATGAAATCTATGGGAATGGGTGAATGGGAAAGGCTGACCTGAACAGTCCCGCCTTGCAGGCTTTCATAGCGCGGGCGCATAAGCGCACATTGGGACCCAAATACGCTATCGTGCGTGCTGGCGACGAACCGAATGCGCTTTATCTCATTCTGGAAGGGTCGGTCAGCGTCGTTATCGAAGACACCGACGGTCGCGAGATCGTCCTTGCCTATCTGAGTCCGGGCGATTTTTTTGGTGAAATGTGCCTGTTTCCGGACCAGAAAACCCGCACCGCCGGCGTGCGTTCCCGCACGGCCACGCTGCTTGCGGAAATGGGCTATCTCGCCTTCCGCGCCTTCAATAATGAGTATCCGGAGATCATGTTCGACGTCGCCGGGCAGCTCGCCATGCGTCTGCGCGAAACCAGCCGGCGTCTCAGCGACCTCGCGTTTCTCGACGTCGCCGGCCGCGTCTCCCACGCCCTGCATCGTCTGATGCGCATGCCGGACTCAAAGACGTCTCCGCGCGGCACCACCGTCCGTGTCAGCCGCCAGGAACTGGCGCGCATCGTCGGCTGTTCGCGCGAAATGGCCGGCCGCGTGCTCAAGCGTCTCGAAGATGACGGCGTGATCACCTGCCAGGGGCGTAGCGTGCTGGTATACGGTGACGGCGAGAAACTATTCGTTCCCCATCAGCCGCCTTAGCGCCGCGCCCGGGTGCGCCTGCCGCATCAGCGACTCGCCGATCAGGAAGCGGTGCACGCCTGCAGTGCGCAGAAGTGTGACGTCCGTCACAGTTGCGATGCCACTTTCAGTGACGACTTCGCAGCCGGCTGGCAATGCCGGCAGCAAATCGAGTGTCGTCGCCAGTTTCGTCTCGAAGGTGCGCAGATTGCGATTGTTGATGCCGAGCAGCGCGCGCGGCAGGACACCGCTGCGCACGACATCTTCCAGTTCGCCGTTGTCGTGAATTTCGACGAGCACGTCCAGGCCCAGTTCCCAGGCGCAGACCGCCAGCTCGCTCAGCTGCGTCACCGATAGCGCCGCGGCGATCAGCAACACGCAGTCGGCACCGATCGCGCGTGCCTCAATAATCTGCAGCGGGTCGATCAGAAAATCCTTGCGGATCACCGGCAATGTGCAGGCCGCGCGCGCGGCGATCAGATAGTCGTTCGCGCCCTGGAAAAACTGCTCGTCGGTCAGCACCGACAAGCACGCCGCGCCGCCGGATTCATATTCGCGCGCAATCCACTGCGGATCGAAATCAGCGCGGATCAGCCCCTTGCTCGGGGAGGCTTTCTTGATCTCGGCGATAACGGCGGCGTTGCCGCCGCCGACCGTGCGGCGTAAGGCATCGGTAAAACCGCGCGGCGCACCGGCGGCCGTGGCCTGATCGCGCAATGCCGCTGGTGAAAAACGTGTACGCAGACACGCAATTTCGTCATGCTTTACTGCAAGGATTTTTTCGAGGATGTCGGCGGCCATGGAATACCCTACGCTGGAGCCAGCCGCTGGGTGGCAATGAGAAAATCATCCAACTTCGTCCGCCCGCGCCCGCTCGCGATCGCAGCGCGCGCGCGCTCCACGCCGTCGGCAATCGACGGCACCACGCCGGCCACGAACAGTGCCGCGCCGGCGTTGAGGCAGACAATATCCAGCGCTGGCCCCTGTTGGGCATCCAGCACTTCCAGCACACGCGCTTTCGATTGTTCCGCGTCGGCGACACGCAGGTTGCGGCTGGCGGACATCGCCAAGCCGTAATCCTCGGGATGGATTTCGTATTCGCGCACCTGGCCATCGCGCAGCTCGCCGACCAGCGTGGCGCCGCCGAGCGTGATCTCGTCCATACCGTCCTTGCCCCAGACCACCAGCGCGCGCTGCGTGCCTAGGCGCTGCAGCACGCGCACCTGGATGCCAACGAGGTCCGGATGGAATACGCCCATCAGCACATTGGGTGCAGACGCCGGATTGGTGAGCGGTCCGAGGATATTGAAGATCGTGCGCACGCCGAGTTCGCGGCGCACCGGCGCAACCGCCTTCATCGCCGGATGATGCAGCGGTGCGTACATGAAGCCGATACCGGTGTCCGCGATACAGCGCGCGACCGCATCCGGCGGCAATTCGATGGCGGCACCGAGCGCTTCCAGCACGTCGGCGCTGCCGGAATTCGACGACACGCCGCGATTGCCGTGCTTGGCCACGCGCGCACCACACGCGGCGGCAACGAACATCGAACAGGTCGAGATATTGAATGTGTGCGAACCATCGCCACCGGTACCGACGATATCGATCAAGTTTGGATACGCAACGCCGTCGACTTTGCGCGCGAACTCGCGCATCACTTGCGCCGCCGCCGCGATCTCGCCGATCGTTTCCTTCTTCACGCGTAGCCCAGTCAGCAACCCCGCGATCAGCGGCGCCGACACTTCGCCGCGCATGATCTGCCGCATCAGATCCACCATCTCGTCGTGGAAGATCTCGCGGTGGTCGATGACGCGTGCGAGTGCCTGTTGCGGTGTGATCGACACTAGTGCGCTTCCAGAAAATTCTTCAGCATCGCGTGACCGTGCTCGGTGAGAATCGATTCCGGATGGAATTGCACGCCCTCGATCGGCAATGATTTGTGCTGAAGCCCCATGATTTCATCGATCGAACCGTCATCGCGCTGGGTCCAGGCGGTGATTCCGAATTCCGGCGGCAGCGATTCGCGCTCAACGATCAGCGAGTGATAGCGCGTCGCTGTCAGCGGCGAAGGCAAGCTGAAGAACACACTCTCCTGGCGGTGATAAATGAGACTGGTCTTGCCGTGCATGACCTGTCGCGCACGCACCACCTTGCCGCCGAACGCCTGGCCGATCGCCTGATGGCCGAGGCACACACCGAGGATCGGAAAGCGGCCCTTGAGCCGGTCGATGAGTTCGAGACAGATGCCGGCTTCATTTGGCGTGCATGGGCCCGGCGACAGCACGATGTGGCTCGGCGCCAGCTTTTCGACTTCATCGACGGTGATCGCGTCGTTGCGATACACGCGCACGTCCGCACCCAGTTCGCCAAAGTACTGCACGAGGTTGTAGGTGAAGGAGTCATAGTTATCGATCATGACGATCATGGCCGTGCCCTCACAACGCAGCCGCGGCGCGAATCATTGCGCGCGCCTTGTTCATGGTTTCTTCCCATTCGGACTTGGCGTCGGAGTCGGCGACGATGCCGCCGCCGGCCTGCACGTAGAGCTTGCCATCCTTGATGACTGCGGTACGGATCGCGATCGCCATGTCCATGTTGCCGGACCAGGCAAGATAGCCAACCGCGCCGCCATAGACGCCGCGCTTGACCGGCTCCAGCTCGTCGATGATTTCCATCGCGCGTACTTTCGGCGCGCCGGACAGCGTGCCGGCGGGAAACGCGGCAGCCAGCGCATCGAGCGCGTGCAGCCCCGGCTTCAGCTTGCCGCCGACGTTGGAGACGATGTGCATGACGTGACTGTAGCGCTCCACGATCATCTTCTCGGTGAGCCGCACCGTGCCGGTCTGTGCGACGCGGCCGACGTCGTTGCGACCGAGATCGATCAGCATCAGGTGCTCGGCGAGTTCTTTCGGATCCGCGAGCAGCTCCTGTTCCAGCGCGCGATCCTCTTCCGGCGTACCACCGCGGCGGCGCGTGCCGGCGATCGGTCGCACCGTCATTTCGCCGTCTTCGACACGTACCAGAATTTCCGGGGATGAGCCGACGACCTGGTGATCGCCAAGGTGCATGCAGTACAGATACGGCGAGGGGTTCAACCGCCGCAGCGCGCGGTACAGCGCGACCGGGTCGCCATCGAACTGCGCGGTCAGCCGCTGCGACGGCACCACCTGCATGGCGTCGCCGGCAGCGATGTAATCCTTGATGCGCGCGATAGCCTGCGCGTAGGTCTGCGGCGTGAAACCCGATATGAAATCGTCAGGCTTGATGCGATGTTGTGGCGTCGGCCGCGGCGCTGTGAGCGGCGCCGCGAGTTGCGCCTCGATTTCATCGAGACGTTTAGTTGCGCGTGCCAGGTCTGCAGCGTTGTCCGTTTGCGCATGTACGATCAGCGTCAGCGTCGCGCGCACTGCGTCGAACACGACGAGCTCGTCGGCCCGCATCAACAGCACGTCCGGCGTACCGATCGGGTCCGGATGCGGGCGGTTGATGCGTGGCTCGAAGTAGCGCACGCAGTCATAGCCGAAATAACCGACCAGGCCGCCGGTGAAACGCGGCAGTCCCGGCGCCTCGCGCACGCTGAAACGTGCGGCGTAGTCCTTGATCCAGGGTAGTGGATTGGCGGCGGCGGCGGTTTCGACGACAGCACCGTCGACTAGACGCTCAATATTTCTGCCGCGCACGCGCACGATTTCGCGGCAGGGCAGACCGATGAACGAGTACCGGCCCCAACGCTCGCCGCCCTGCATCGATTCGAGCAGGAACGAATACGGGCGATTGCCGAGCTTGAGATAGGCGCCGACGGGTGTGTCGAGATCGCCGGGAAGTTCGCGCGTCAGCGCGACATGGGTGTATGCAGTCATGGCGGATACGGAAATCGGAACAGCGGCAACGGGTGGAAGGGCGGCAGCACAGGCCGCGGGCGCGGCATCAGCGCCATCGCCACCAAAGCGTCTGCGTTGTCGATTTCCGAGAGGCCATTGTGAAGCTCACTGAATGAGGAATCGCGAGGCGCAACTATACGGCGAACGGGCCGTTGCGGTACAGCCCCAGCCCGGGCCGGCTGGCTGCTATATCGCGGCCGCGATCGCCGCGCGCATGGCTTTGACCGTTGCCGCGTAGTCATGAGTGCTGAAAATCGCCGAGCCGGCGACGAAGGTATCGGCGCCCGCTGCCGCGATTTCGCCGATGTTATCGACCTTCACGCCGCCATCGATTTCGAGTCGGATTTCGCGGCTGGGGTGGTCGGCACAATAGTGGTCGATCAGCTCGCGCGCCTGGCGCAATTTGGTCAGCGCCGATGGAATAAAGCTTTGGCCGCCGAAGCCCGGATTGACCGACATCAGCAACACCATATCGACCTTGTCCAGCACATAGCGCAGCGCTTCCAATGGCGTGGCCGGATTGAAGACGAGGCCGGATTTGCAGCCAGTGTCGCGGATCGCCTGCAAGCTACGGTCGATATGTCGTGTGGCTTCCGGGTGAAAGCTGATGTAGGTGGCACCAGCTTTGGCGAAACTCTGCGCGAGCGCGTCCACTGGTTCGACCATCAGATGAACGTCAATCGGCGCCGTGACCCCGAATTTCCGCAGTGCTTCGCAGACCATCGGGCCCATCGTCAGGTTCGGCACATAGTGGTTGTCCATCACGTCGAAATGTACCCAGTCGGCGCCGGCGGCAAGCACACGCTGGGTGTCTTCGCCGAGACGCGCAAAATTGGCGGACAGAATCGACGGGGCAATAACGGGCGACTGGCGCGACATGAGATTCCGGGTGCTGAAGGGAGCACCGCATTATTCCAGATCATGCCACCACAGGGTAAAGCTGGGATCAAAACCGGCGGCCGCTTTGCACGGCCGCGCCGCTTTGCATAGAGTGCGCGCATCACCCGTCTGTGGAAATTCATGGGCATCGCGCTCGCCTTTCATGTTCTGTCCGTTGTCGTCTGGGTCGGCGGGATGTTTTTTGCTTATTTCTGTCTGCGACCATCGCTGTGCGACGCCGACGCGAAGACTAAAACGACCCTTTGGGTTAGCGTGCTGACGCGTTTTTTCCGTGTCGTGTTCGCGGCGATCGCGGCGATTCTCGCGTCCGGTCTGTACATGATTTATGCACTGGGCGGCATGCACGCGGTCGGACTTTACGTGCACCTGATGCTTGGCTTCGGCCTGGTCATGACGCTGATCTTTCTGCACGTGTATTTCGCGCCGTTCGGCCGCCTGAAGCGCGCGGTGGCGCGGCAGGAATTCAGCGCGGCGGCGGAGCAGGTCAACCAGATTCGTGCTTTTGTGGGCACCAATCTCTACATCGGCCTGATCGTCACCGTCATCGCAACCTGCGGCAAGTACTACTTGAATAGATGAATACCGGACTCTTCGAATCCCGCATCGACAGCCTGCCGCTGATTCACCGCGGCAAGGTTCGCGACCTTTACGCGCTGGGCACGACGCATTTGTTGATCGTGACCACCGACCGTCTGTCGGCGTTCGACGTGGTGCTGCCGCAGCCAATCCCCGGCAAGGGCGCGGTGCTGACCACGCTGACGGATTTCTGGATGGCGCGCTTCGCGGCACGTATACCGAACCATCTGGCGCCCGAATTCGATCTCGCACGCCATCTCAAAGCGGACGAACTGCGTCAGTGCGCGGGTCGCGCCGTCGTCGCGCGCAAGCTCAACGCACTGCCCGTGGAAGCGGTCGCGCGCGGATATCTGATCGGCTCCGGCTGGAAGGATTACCAGACGACCGGGGCTGTCTGCGGCATCGCCTTGCCGGCGGGGCTGCGACTTGCCGACCAATTGCCGGAGCCCATTTTTACCCCCGCATTCAAGGCCCCGAAGGGTGAGCACGACGCTAACATCAGCTACGCCGAGGTCGAACGCTTGGTTGGCCCACAACTTGCCGCGCAGGTGCGCGATACCACACTCGCGCTATACCGCGAGGCCGCTGAGTACGCGGCCGGCCGCGGCATCATCATCGCTGATACCAAATTCGAATTCGGCGTCGACGCCGCCGGCAAGCTGCACCTCATCGACGAAGTGCTGACGCCGGATTCGTCGCGATTCTGGCCGGCCGACGGCTATCGTCCGGGCATCAGTCCGCCGAGCTTCGACAAGCAGTTCGTGCGCGACTATTTGGAAACGCTGGACTGGGACAAGCGCGCGCCAGGCCCGCATCTACCCGAGGAGATCATCGCCAGGACCGCGGAAAAGTACCGCGAAGCACAGCGGTTGCTGACCGGAGCCTGATCCCGTGACGGTGACGTCGGCGGCCATCCTGCTGTTTCTGGTGATGGATCCGCTTGGCAACGTCGCTTTCTTCCTGTCCGCGCTGCGACAGGTTCCGCAGGAACGCCAGCGCCACGTGATCCTGCGCGAGTTGCTGTTCGCACTGATCGCGCTGCTGGTTTTCATGTTCCTCGGCCGTTATGCGATGTCCGTGCTCGGACTGTCGGAGCCGGCGCTTGGAATCGCCGGCGGCGTGATTCTATTGTTGATCGCGCTGCGTATGATTTTCCCGTCGCGCGAGCATACGCTGGAGGAGGAGATCAGCTCCGAACCGTTCATCGTGCCGCTGGCGATTCCCTACGTCGCCGGCCCGTCGTCGATGGCGACCGTAATGCTGCTGATGAGTCGCGAGCCACAACGCTGGCCGGAGTGGCTGGCGGCGGTATTGCTGGCCTGGGGCGCGAGCGTGCCGATCATCGTCGCCGGTAGCGCCTTGCGCGGCGTGCTCGGCAATCGCGGTCTGATCGCGATTGAGCGATTGATGGGACTGGTGCTGGTCACGATCGCGGTTGAAATGCTGATGACCGGCGTCACACGCTATCTTGCGTTGCATCACTGATGAGTCGTCAGGCGGCGTGCGAATGACTGTGTTTGCTATGCTGACCGGATCAAATTCTAGGGAATTAAATCAATGACAACTGCATTGTGGTGTGTGCTGATCGCGGCAGGACTGCCGTTGCTTTCCACATTCGTCGCGAAAGCCGGCGGACGCATGCCGCTCAAAGCCAATGCGCATCCACGCGAATGGCTCGACAGACTGGAAGGCTGGCCCAAACGTGCGAATTGGGCGCAGCTCAACGCTTTCGAAGGATTCCCGCCATTCGCCGCCGGTGTGATCATCTCGCAGATTGTGCATGCGCCACAGGCCCGCATCGATCAGCTCGCAATCGCGTACATCATCCTGCGCCTGGTTTATCTGGCGCTCTACATCGCGAACTTCTCGACCCTGCGCTCCATCGTCTGGTTCGCGAGCGTCGGCTGCATCGTCGGCTTGTTCGCGAGCGGCGCCTGACGCCGCGGTAATCCGATGCGGATCAAAATCGAAGTTGATGTCCGGCCGGAAGAGCTGCGGCGCTTCCTCGGTCTGCCCGATGTCGCTGGACTTCAGGAGGATTTCATCCAGTTTCTGCGCGTGAAGCTGGAGCAGGCGACAGAACATTTCGATCCGGTCGGCTTTATTCGCGACAATCTGAAAACCTTCGGCCGTGGCTCATCGCTGCTGAAACTGCTGGCTTCGGCCCACAATCCCGCAGAGGGGAAGCCGGCCGCGACCGCTGACGATGCGACGCCAGTGGAGTCTGTGGCCCCGGAAACTCCCGTGAAAGAAAAGGTCACGCGCCGTAAGCGCGCCGCACCGATCTCGAAACCGGCACCTTTGTCCCCCAAACAGGGGGCTGGGCCACGCAAGGCATCCGGTCAGGCTTCGACGAAGAAGCGTGCCCGCAAAAAGCTGGAAAGGGACGGATAGACCGTCCCTTCCCGATACCCATACCGCTATAAGCTAGGCGGACGTCCCGCCCGGTTTTACTGCGAAACGGCGTGCTCGACCTTGGTCGCGGCTTTCTTCACCGTACGCGTAGCTTTCTTCACCGTCGGCGCGGCAGCTTTTTTCACCGCACGCTTGCCTCTCTTCATCGTCGATCCCGCCGTCGCTCTCTTGCCCGGCATGAGCCCCGTTTTGAACGTCTTGTACAGCTCGTCGCCGGTTTTGCTGACGATTTCAACAGTGTCGTTGAACACCGCGATCAGCTTGTCCTTCGGCGGCAGATATTCGATCGGGCTGGCAACAACGGCCATGAGGCCGTCGGTGCGCGCTTTCTCGAAGCCCGCCATCGCCGACTCAAACAGATCCTTGGCGCCCGCGGTTTCCGATTTCACCAGTGACTCGAAACCACTGACAACCACTTCATTCGCTTGTTTGAGCGTATCGGGCAACACCTTGACCACTTCCTGACCTTGCGAGGCGAAACTATCCACGCGGCTCTTGAGGTCACTCACAACTGACTGAAAGCTCATTTTATATCTCCAAAGAAATCAAAAGCGTCCTGCTCGATAGACCCACTTGCTGCATCGCAACATTTGTGCGTTGCACCATAACGCTCTGGATCCCGCATGTCAACTCGACTTTTGGCTAAGCCGCGGCTGGCAAAGCGTTTTCATCCGCTGGCTGGAAACTCCCGGATCAGTGCGGTAAACACCTCGCCGTATTGCGACTGCTTGTACGCGCCGACACCACTGATGCGCGCGAATTCGCTTTCGTTACGTGGCCGGTGTTCCGCCATCTGGCGCAGACTTGCATCGCTGAATACCACGTACGGTGGTACGCCCTGCGCATCCGCAAGCCGCTTGCGCAGAGCACGCAAGCGCTCGAACAGCTCAAGCGCCTCGGACGTCAACTCGGCGGCGGCCTGTGACACTGTTTTCGCCGCCTTGCGATCACGCACCCGTTCACGCTTCGGTGTCACCGCGATGCGCACGCTGCGCAATCCTTTCAACACCTCCCAACTCGTTGCATTGAGCCGCAGCACCGGATAACCGTCGCTGGTTTCGTCGACAAGGCCTTGATGCAGTAGAGCGCGCGCCAGTTGTCGCCATTCGTCCTGTCCGCGTTGCGTACCAATGCCGTAGGTGCTCAGCTCCGCATGGCCGTTGCGATCGATCTTGTCGGTGTCCGCGCCACGCAGGATGTCGATGATGTAAGCCGCGCCGAACTGCTGCCGCCGCTGTGCGAGCCGCGCAACGCAAGACAGAAACTGTTGCGTCTCGCGCGTCCAGTCTTCGACCGGCTTCGGCTCCAGACAATTGTCGCAGGCACCGCATGGCGGTTTGAACGCTTCGCCGAAATAGCGCAGCTGGATCGCGCGCCGGCAATCATTCGACTCGGCATAATCGAGCACTTGCCGTAGTTGTTGGCGGGCAATGCGTTGCTCGTGCTCCAGCGGCTCGCCGCTCTGCGGATCGATTTTCTGCGAGATCAGAAATTCCGTCGTGCGAATATCGCCAACACCGAAATACAACAGACAGCGCGCGGGTTCGCTGTCGCGGCCGGCGCGGCCGGCTTCCTGGTAATAACCTTCCATCGTCTTCGGCAGGTCGTAGTGCACGACCCAGCGCACGTCCGGCTTGTTGATGCCCATGCCGAAGGCGATGGTGGCGACGACAACCTGCGCGTCGTCGCGGATGAATGCCTCCTGGTTGCTGCGCCGTGTCTCCGCGTCGAGTCCGGCGTGATACGGCAGCGCGCGCACGCCATCATGCGCGAGCTTCGCCGCCAGTTCGTCGACGCGTTTGCGTGATAGGCAGTAAACGATGCCGGCGCCACCCGCGCGCGCGAGTGCGCGCAGCTCCGGATAGGTGTTCTTATCCTTCGGCCGCACCGCGTAATACAGATTCGCGCGATTAAAGCTGGCGACATGAATTTTCGCCTCGCGTAGCCGCAGTTGCGCCACGATGTCATCGCGCACGCGTGCGGTGGCGGTGGCGGTGAACGCGAACACCGGTACTTCGGGAAAATGCGCGCGTAAGCTGCCGAGCTGCCGGTATTCGGGACGAAAGTCATGTCCCCATTCCGATACGCAATGCGCCTCATCGACGGTGAAGCCGGACAGACCCTGTTCGTCGCGCAGGCGCGGCAGAAAGCCATCGAGGAATTCCGGCATCATCAGACGCTCGGGTGCGAGATACAACAGCCGGTATTCGCCACGCAGTGTCGCATCCAATCGTTCACCGGCTTCGCGCGCGCCCAGCGTGGAATTGACGAACGTCGCCGGCACGCCATTGTCGCGCAGCAGCCGCACCTGATCCTGCATCAGCGCGATCAGCGGCGATACCACAATCATCACGCCGCGCCGCAACAGCGCCGGCAGCTGGAAGCACAATGACTTGCCACCGCCGGTCGGCATCACCGCCAGCAGATCGCGTCCGGCCAGCGCATCGCCAATCACCGCTTCCTGGCCCGGCCGGAAGCTCTCGTAACCGAACCAGCGCCGCAGCGCTTCTGCCGGCGCGTTGGAGCGCTCGATCGCGGGCGCTTCCATGTTCATCAGCCATTCCTCATGTGCAGTGCAATCGACTCAGTACGACGTACCGTCTTTGTGCAGGGCGGTTGCTGGCGAGTCTGGACATAGGCTTTTGTCCTGAGACCTGCGTGAACGGCGAGCAACTACTACTAAGCGAATTCTAAGAAATCTCCAGCTTTGCCGGGAGATATTTACTGACAATCCTGCGCCGGTGCAGTGAGGGCTGTCATGTCAGGGTAGCTGTAAGCGCCATCGAACGCGTCCGATGGTGTGGTGCGAGTGAACCACTGCAGCAGTGCCTCGGTCTGCGGGTGATAAGTGGTAGTGCCGATCATGACCGGATAGACCGGATTGTCGAGTACTTCGATCGGATCGCCGGTTTCGAGATTCGGACCGCAGTGGCTGCCGTCCGGATACTCCCATGCCGGTACCCAGTTGTTAATGAACGGATCGTTCACGAATTCGGAGATCTCATGGCTCAGCGGCATCACGTCGGCGATATCGGCGTTGCTGAATTCGCCCGGCGGCACCCAGGTCGCATAGGCCAGCGCCTGCGTCGCACGCTTCTGCGTGGCAGTGGTGACGGGAATGGCGATGTGGAAGCCGAGCACGCAGCAGCGATCGGTCTTGCCTTCGTACATGTAAACGTTATCGGCGAGGAAGATTGCCAGCTCGCTTGGAGCAACGCCCGACCGGGTGATCGCGCTCAGCAGCTTGGGCGCGAAGGAATAGTAATTCATCATCGCGGAATAACTGCCGTCAGTAGCCTGACTCACCTGCGCGGCATACTTGGGCACGTGGATCGTCAGTGGCCTGAGCACGCGTGGCTCGCCGAGCTTGGTGTGCCAGCTCGCACGTCGAACGTTGTAGAACTGAGCGATCTGCACCGCGTCGGCAAACTGGAGATGGTCGCCGACACTGTAGTCGGCAGTAGCGAAATTCGGCGAGTGTTTCACGTCCGCGACATGCGAACTGCCGTCCAGCACGATCGTCCGGCCATTGGCATCGGTGTAGCCCTCGAAGACCAGACGCAAAGGCACGATGGCCGTGGGAATGGTCGTCGTGCCGCCGTGTTGCGGCGAACCGCCGGCGATGGTGTAGCGATGGGTCCTGCCTTCGTAGTTGAATTTTCCGGAAAAATGCGGCACGGTCACTGCGGTCGCGTTGCGCAGCGCCGTTTGATCTTCGTCCGACAACAGGCTGAGCCTTTCGAACATCGGCTTAGTGCCCGAGCTCTTCAGATAATCGTTGGATGCCTGTTGCGGCTGATCCGCATACGCCAACGTCACCGCGGCGCCCAGCATGAACGCTGAGGCCCATAACCCAAAATTACGCATAACCGCACCCCATCCCCGTTGTATCCGCGACGGACGACTGCGAACTGGCATCGTCCGGGCTGTTTATCGAAGTATAGGATACGAGGCGGATGCCAGCGCACCGAGTAATCTGCGTCTACGGGGACGGCATCCATATCACATGTAGATAATCAGGCAGAATCACATGGCTATGATTCAAAAGACTTGCCGAGCTGCACTTTCATATTGAGAGCAACGCCGACGAGATCGGCGTCCTGCACGTCGCCGAAGCAATCTGTTTCCGCGAGTTTGAACAAGGGAGCGAACACCAATGCTCTGAGCTTCCTGCAATCACTAGGAAAGGATTGCCTGTTGGTGCGCAGGTTAGTTAGAAGGCCGCCCAGTCTTTTCTCGATTCCCAGCTGACTACCCATCGGTATTTATCAGCAATTTTGCCAGTTCGACCAGATTGCCGCAGCAATGTGACTTGGCCATGAAGAATTGGTGACAAGATCGCCATAGATAGCCCAATGGAGTACGCGCGGGTAGACCGGTTGCCGTACCGTCCACCTCGTCCCTTAGCCCGGATACGTCACCAGCGGACGCTGAAATAGAAACGGCGGATTCGTTGTT
>CAZOOK010000023.1:29329-101538 GCA_964581385.1 uncultured Salinisphaerales bacterium | reverse complement strand
ACCTGTGACCCCCTGATTACAAATCAGGTGCTCTACCAACTGAGCTAAGCCGGCGCGACGGATATTTAGGGCGCAAGTTTAACCGGTATTTTTGCGGCGGGATTGACCTCCCCCTCTCCCGGCCCTGCGGGCCACCCTCTCCCGCGAGGGGAGAGGCATTTTAGGCCGGTTCGAGCACGACCAGCAGGTCTTTGGTGTTGACGACGCTTCCGGGCTTGATTTCAACATTCTTGATCTTGGCGTCGCGCGGGGCGGCGATGACGGTTTCCATTTTCATCGCTTCGAGTGCGAGCAATGGATCACCCTTCTTGACCGGCTGGCCGGCCTTGACGGCGACACGGGCGACCATGCCGGGCATCGGGGCACCGATCTGGTCCGGGTTCTTTTCATCGGCCTTCGGGTGCTCCGCGGCCGTTTTGACAGCGCCCGCGTGCGGCACGCGGATCATGCGCGGCTGGCCATTGAGTTCGTAGAACAGCTTGGTCTGCGCTTCTTCCTTGATGTCGGTACGGGCCTGCATGCGGATGATCAGTGTCTTGCCGGCTTCGAGATCGACGGATACTTCCTCGGATTCGTGCAGGCCGTAAAAAAACGCGGGCGTCGGCAGCACGCTGACATCACCGTAGGTCTTGCGGTGCTCGGAGTAGTCGCGGAACACTTTCGGGTACATCAGGTACGACGCGAGATCGGTGTCCGAGAGTTTATGGCCGATGGTCTTTTCGGCTTCGGCGCGCGCGGCTTCGAGATCGACCGGGGAAATGCTTTCGCCGGGACGCGTGGTCAGCGCCGGCTTGCCCTTGAGCACGCGCTGCTGGATCGCGGCGGGCCAGCCGTCCGCCGGACGGCCAAGTTCGCCTTTGAACAGCGAGATGACCGATTCTGGAAAGTCGATCTCGCGCTCCGGGTTCATCACTTCGTCCGGCGTGAGGTCGTTGGCGACCATGAATAGCGCCATGTCGCCGACGACTTTCGACGTGGGGGTGACTTTGACGATGTCGCCGAACATCTTGTTTACGTCGGCGTAGGCTTTCGAGACTTCCGGCCAGCGCGATTCGAGCCCCAGCGCACGTGCTTGTTCGCGCAGGTTGGTGTACTGCCCGCCCGGCATTTCGTGCTTGTAAACGTCGGCGGTGCCGGAACGAATGTCGGCCTCGAATGGCGCGTAGTAGCGGCGCACACCTTCCCAGTAGTGCGACAGCGACTGCATCGCATCGAAATCAACTCCGGGATCACGTTCGGAACCGGCGAGCGCGGCGGCAATGGAGCCGAGATTTGGCTGCGACGTGAGGCCGCTCATCGCGTCGAGCGCGCCATCGACTGCGTCACAACCGGCATCGATCGCGGCGAGTACGCTGGCGGCAGCGATACCGCTGGTATCGTGCGTGTGAAAGTGGATGGGAATGCCGATTTCCTGCTTCAGCGACTTGACCAGCTCGCGCGCCGCGCGGGGCTTGCAGACACCGGCCATGTCCTTGATGCCGAGGATATGCGCGCCGGCTTTCTCGAGCTGCTTGGCCATGCGTACGTAGTACTGCAGGTTGTACTTCGGCCGCGATGCATCGAACAGATCGCCGGTATAACAGATCGTGCCTTCGCAGATCGCGTCGGATTCGAGTACCGCGTCCATCGCCACGCGCATGTTATCGACCCAGTTCAGCGAGTCGAACACGCGGAAGATATCGATGCCGTTGTCGGCGGCCTGCTTGACGAAATATTTGACGACGTTGTCGGCGTAGTTGGTGTAGCCGACCGCGTTGGCGGAGCGCAGCAACATCTGCAGCGGGATATTCGGAATCGCGTCGCGCAGCAGCGTGAGACGTTCCCATGGATCTTCCTTGAGGAAGCGCATGGCGACGTCGAAAGTGGCGCCACCCCAGCATTCCAGCGAAAACAGGTTCGGCAGCAGGTGCGCGTAATACGGTGCGATATCGACCATGTCGCGTGTGCGCATGCGCGTGGCGAATAGCGACTGATGGGCATCGCGCAAGGTGGTATCGGTGAGCAGAACTTTTTTCTGCTCCTTGACCCATTGCATGTAACCGGCAACGCCGCGCGCCATCAACTCATCACGCGAACCGCGCGGGATCGGGGCGGTAAGGTCGACCTTCGGCATGACGGGCAGCGACAAGGTGCCCTCCGGTGGTGCTTTGCGACCCTTCATTTCCGGATTACCGTTGACGATCACATCGCCGATGAAGCGCAGGATTTTGGTCGCGCGGTCGCGACGCTTCTTAAAGTGGAACAATTCCGGCGTGGTGTCGATGAAGCGCGTCGTGCATTCGCCCGAGCGGAACATCGGATGCGTAATGACGTTTTCGAGGAACTGAAGGTTGGTGGACAGACCACGAATGCGAAACTCGCCAAGCGCGCGGTGCATGCGGCTGATCGCCTCATCTGTGGTCGGCGCCCACGATGTGACCTTGACCAGCAGTGAATCGTAATACGGTGTGACCACGGCGCCGCCGTAAGCCGTGCCACCGTCGAGACGGATTCCGAAACCGGATGGGCTGCGATACGCGAGTAGACGGCCATAATCCGGCGTGAAGCCGTTCTCGGGATCTTCGGTAGTGACACGGCACTGCATGGCGTGACCGTTGAGCGTGATATCCGCCTGCGTAGGCAACCCACCCTTGAGCCAGCCGTGCTCGGGATCGCCGATGCGCATGCCTTCCGATACGCGGATTTGCGCTTTGATCAGATCGACACCGGTGACTTCCTCAGTGACCGTGTGCTCGACCTGGATGCGCGGGTTGACCTCGATGAAACAGAACTCGCTGGTATCCGCATCCATCAGGAATTCGACGGTGCCGGCGTGCGAGTAATGCACCTGCCGGCATAGGCGCAGCGCGGCTTCACAAAGGCCCTGGCGCTGGGCCTCGGTTAGATACGGCGCTGGCGCGCGCTCGACAACCTTCTGATTACGCCGCTGCACCGAGCAGTCGCGCTCGAACAGGTGAATGACATTGCCATGCTGATCACCGAGCACCTGCACTTCGACGTGACGCGCGCGCCGCACCAGTTTTTCGACGTAGACCTCATCGTTACCGAACGCGGTCTTGGCCTCGCGGCGCGCGGTTTCCATCTGCACCGGCAGTTCGGCTTCATTCTCGATGACGCGCATGCCGCGCCCGCCGCCGCCCCAGCTCGCCTTCATCATCACCGGATAGCCGACGTCCGCAACGAGCTTCTTGCAGGCTTCGAGGTCATACGGCAACGCCTTCGATGCGCGCAGTACGGGTACTTTCGCCTCTTCGGCAGCCTTGCGTGCAGCGACCTTATCGCCGAGCGTACGCAGTACCTTCGGCTTCGGTCCGATGAACAGGATGTCCGCCTCGGCGCAAGCCTCGGCGAAGCCGGGGTTCTCCGACAAAAAGCCGTACCCCGGATGGATTGCGTCCACCTTAGCCTGCACCGCAATGCGGATGATGTCCGCGATATCCAGATAGGCCGCGATCGGCTTCTGGCCGGAACCAACGAGATAGCTTTCGTCGGCCTTGAAGCGATGCAGCGCAAAACGATCTTCCTGCGCGTAGATCGCGACGGTGCGAATACCCATTTCCGCTGCCGCGCGCATGACACGGATCGCGATTTCGCCGCGGTTGGCTACCAGTATTTTTTTGATGCGCATTGTCCTTTCCGAACCCAAAGGCCGATTCTTTGTTCTCAAACTCCGGAACTACGGCCTGCCCTTTGAAAGCAAATAACAGGCCGTCACCGTCGGGACCGGGAGATGAATCGAGGTTCTGCTTCCGGGATAGCCCGCTCACGATCGCGGTAATCGCTACAGCGGCTAGTTCACTGCTTCAGCCAAGACAGGAACCGGGGCAAATCCGTCACACCGCCAGCGGCCGTAGAGTTTACTGGAGATTGCCGTCCACGTAAGCGACCGGTGTCTGCATGCGGATGAGGGCGTCCGATTCGATCGCGAGATAGTAATGTTGATCCTGCTGTCCCACCGCGTCACACATCGTTTGCTGGGGTGACGGATAGGTCAACCCGTGGATGATCTGGTCCAGTGCTGGCACCACCAGACGCTGGCACCAGTAGGCGCGGATTCTCAGCAGGTTGGCATCCTGCACATTGATCGTCCCCGGGCCGCCGTCGACCGTAATCGGCTGCGCATCACGGTTGCGCCACTGCAGATTGTCGTTGGGAATAACCTGCTGGATCGCCGCTGTAGTCTGATCGGCGAGCTTGATGTTTTGCGGCTCGCTAAGCTTGTCGAACGTTTCCTTGGTCGGGCTGACGATCACTAGCGGGACACCCACCGTCTGCATCGCCGCGAGTACGCCCTGCGCCTGAATAACCGCCTGTGAGACCGCGTCGAGCGTACGATTGGTCTGCATGTACAGCGGCGCCATGTCGCGCGTCAGCGTATCCAGCATCGGCGCCAGCTCGGCATTGTGCAGCGAGCCTGTGCGCGCGGCATCGAACGTCGCTGTGTTGAACAAATGCTTGGCACGATAGACGTAGGTCATTTCGACAACTCCGGCCATCAGGGACAGGAACAGCATCGCGACGATGATGAACTCGGTCATGCCCTGTCCGGATTGCGCACGCCACCACGTCCGGTTGTCGATCGGATTCTTGATTAGCTTCATCGTGATTCCTCCGAAGGGGCATTGAGGCGCGCAAGCAAGGCATCGTGAAGCGCAGCGATATTCTCGCGATATGGCGAATCGGCCGGCAGCGCACGACTGGCATCTTCCAGCGTGCTGACAGCGCGCTTCATGTGAACGAGCGACAGGTTGTACCACGCGGGGCCATTGCCGGAATCGAGTCGCAAAGTCGTCGAATAGGCTCTTACCGCTGCGTCGAACTGCCCCTCGCGCATATAAATGTTGCCAAGCCTGAACCAGATATCGGACAGATCTGGATGGTCGTCGACCACCCGCAGATAAATCCGCTCGGCGTCTTCCAAACGCGCTTCGCGGTAAGCCGCGTCGCCCCGTTTGAGCTGATCATCCAGTGAATAGTTGATTTTGCTGTCGCCACGCGTTGCACAGCCCGCCATCAACGCAAGCACGCC
Source organism: uncultured Salinisphaerales bacterium (assembly GCA_964581385.1). Lineage (GTDB taxonomy): Bacteria > Pseudomonadota > Gammaproteobacteria > Nevskiales > Nevskiaceae > CAZOOK01. The sequence continues at coordinate 96,509 of CAZOOK010000023.1, read as the reverse complement.
GGCCAGAAGAAAAGTGCGGATCACGGCCCGATCTCCAGCTGCTGGCCGGTGGCGATCGCCTTGCCCCTGATCGCTCCTGCGGCAATCTCCAGCACGCTGCTGGCACGCAGGCAGAACGAGAAACAGAACGGCGGCAGGCGCTCGCTCAGTTTCAATATAGTGCCGCGCGTGTCGAGGAAGATCACATCGATGCTCTGCAACATGCCGAACATGTGAATCGAGTTGCAGCGCTCGAACCACCAAGCCTCGTTGTTATCGAGCGGGGCGTGTCCAATAAGACCGCGCGCGCGGCTCCAGAAAGTTCGCGGCCGCTTGACCCGTGAAAACAGCGTCTCTCCGCAGCGGCGCACTTTTAGAGCGTATTCAGTGTCCATGATGGAGTATCGCCAGCGCGCCGGAGTGAATGAACTTCATCGCGATCGGGAAACCAATCACCACGAAGGTGCTGGGGAAAATGAACGCGACCAGCGGAAATACCAGTTTCACCGGTGCTTCCATCGCCAGCTTTTCCGCGCGCTGGAAACGTTCCGTCAGACGCTGATCCGCCTGCGCACGCAGCACATTGCCGACGCTGCCGCCGGTGCGTTCGGCAAGCGCGATCGCGTTGACTAGCGTGGTCACCTCGCGGATATCGAGGCGCTCGGCCATCGCCTGCAGCGCTTCGATGCGTCCGGCACCGGCCTTGACGTCGCGATTGACGCGTTCAAGTTCCGCTCTGAACAGACCCGGCGGTCCTTTGCTGACGGCTTGCGCGAGCGCACCGCCGAGGCTCAGACCCGCTTCGACCGTCATCGTGATGAAGTCGAGATAGATCGGCAGCATGCGGACGATCTCTTTCTCGCGCTTGCGGCCCAGCTCGCCCATTGAAATCGACGGGGCCATGTAACCGAGCACGCCCATTAGCGGCAACCATGGCAGGAGATGCAGGTTCATGAACTCCAGAACCACGCCGGTCACTATCAAAAAGAGGGCTCCAGTCACAATCTTCAGCGCGATGAACTCGTGCGGCATGTACAGGTAGAGCAGGCCGGAATGCACGAGCCGCGAACGAAGGCGTTCCGTGTATTCGGTGCTGAGCACCCTTTCCACGGAAGGCGCGATAACAACCACCGCCGGCCAGATCACCTGAACCCTTAATGGCAAGGGATCCATATATTCGCGGTCGGGCTTCGGCGCATCTTCGAAAACACGCCATACCGCATACATCAGCAAGCCAACCGTCAGCGCACCCAACAAGCCGATACCGATAATAAAGAGCGTGTTAAACATCGATGTCCACGATCTTACGAATGAACATATAGCCGGCCACATCGAAGGTAACGATCACGCCGACGACCAGCCAGCCATACCAAGTGGTGAACAGGTAACTCATTTCCTGCGGTTCGAGCCTGAACAGGGCCAGTGTAAGAACCGCCGGCAACGCGGCCATGACCAACCCCTGCAACTTACCTTGGGCAGTCAAGCTGCGGATCTTGCCTTCCATCTGCAACTTGTTGCGCAAGGTCGTCGCGATGCGCTCCAGCGTCTCGGCCAAATTGCTACCCGTTTCGCGTGCGATCTTCATCGCGGCGCTCATCAACTGGATTTCAATGCGGGGAACTCGCGCATGCAGATTATCCAGTGCTTCGTTGAACCCGACGCCCACGCGCAGTTCACGCAGGAACAGGCCGAATTCCTGTGCGATTGCGCCTTTTTCAAAAGAAACGACCGTCTCGAACGCCTGCTGAAGACTCTGCCCGGAGCGCATGCCGGAGGCCACCGACATCAGGGTATCCGGCAGTTGCTGGACCGTTCGGTCGATACGTTTGCGCTTGAGATACCGGTAAATCCACGGTGGCGAGATTCCGACCGCGGCCGCCAGCAGCAAGGCCACTACGACATTCCCGAACAGAATCACCACGGACAGGAAGACCGTGATGATCAGCACGATGTTCATGATGAACAGCTTGTCGGTCTCGATGAAGAGAAACATCGCCGCAAGATTGCGGCTCGCCCTCTCATTGAAATGCTTGCGGTACTCGGCTGTGGCCTTGCTGAAAACATCGACGAAGAACCACGCTGCGCCGGCAGCGATTACCGCCAGCAGCACGCTGAGCAGAACTCCGGTCACTACGCCGGCCCCGGCTTGGTGAAGATGCGTGTATCGACGTCGATTCCACGCCGGTTGAGGTCTTCGTAGAATTGCGGCACGAGACCGGTCGCCTCGAATACACCCTGCACGCGGCCGTTATTGTCGAAGCCCTGCTGACGAAAGCGGAAAATTTCCGAAAGCTGCAAACGGCCATTCTCGATACCGGTGATTTCGCAGATGCTGGTGACCTTTCGGGTACCGCAGCTGAAGCGTGTCTGCTGTACGACCATGTTCACCGCCGAACCGATTTGTTCGCGAATCGCGGTCACCGACAAGTCCATACCCGTCATCATGACCATGACCTCAAGCCGCGCCAGGCAATCGCGAGGGCTGTTGGCGTGCGCGGTGGTCAGCGATCCGTCATGACCTGTGTTCATCGCCTGGAGCATATCCAGCGCTTCGGCGCCGCGGCACTCACCGACGACGATGCGGTCGGGACGCATGCGCAGGCAATTGCGTACCAGATCACGGATCACGACCGCGCCTTTGCCTTCCTGGTTCGCCGGTCGTGCTTCCAGCGATACGAGATTCGGCTGGTAAAGCTGCAATTCGGCGGCGTCCTCGACGGTGATGATGCGCTCATCCACTGGAATGAACCCTGAGAGCACGTTCAGCAGCGTGGTTTTGCCGGAACCGGTACCGCCTGAAATCACAATGTTCTGCTTGTGCACCACCGCCATTTCCACAAAGCGGACCATCGCCTCGCTGATCGATCCAAAATTGATGAGATGCTGTGCGGTCAGCTTCTCCTTCATGAATTTACGGATGGTCAGGCATGATCCCTTCAGTGCCAGCGGCGGGATTATCGCGTTAACGCGCGAACCATCCTTGAGCCGGGCATCGACCATCGGCGAGTTTTCGTCGATGCGGCGGCCGAGCGGAACCACGATGCGTTCGATCGCCGCCTGAACGGCTTTGTCATCGGTAAACGTCACCGATGACTTGTAGATGCGCCCGTTCTGCTCGTAAAAGATTTCCTGGGCGCAATTGACCATGATCTCGCTGATGTCGTCACGGTTCACGAGCACTTCCAGCGGGCCCAATCCGACCGACTCCGCAATGACCTGCGCAATCAATTCCTCGCGATCCACCAGCGGCGACATCTGCGGAAGATTGCTGACGATTTCGCGAACCACGTTACCGGTAACCCGGCGCAGCTCGGTATCCGACATTCCGGTGACATTGATGCGGCGCAAATCCATCTGTTGCAGCAGCCGCTCGCGGATAAGCACGCGCGCCTCGCGCATTTTCTGCTCGCGCTCAGCCTGATCCGGTGACAACGTCAGTCCGTTGTCTTCGGCGTGCACGACCGGCGGCAGCGCCGACACCGGCGGAAGGCGCTGCAGCGGTTGTTGCGCCGCCGACGCTGGCGGCGGCGACAGGGACGGATCTGGCGACGGGAATGCCGATACGGCTTCGGCCGGCACCCCTTCCGAAAGCTGCGCGCGCGGCCGGTTCGACTTTACTCGAATCCGGTAGTCGTGAATTTCGATCACATCGCTTTCGCTGAGCGGTCCATACTCGCGTACACGCTCACCATTGACGCGCGTGCCGATGCGGCTGCCGAGGTCATATACGAACAATCCCTCGGACGATCGCACCAGTTTCGCGTGGACCTTATCGACGTTCCAACCGTGCAGCGCAACCAGATTGTCAGGATGCTTGCCGATGGAACAGTTATCGCCCGAGCAGTAAATCTCCGATACTCGCGTTCCTTTGTTGGTCTCGACCAGGACCTGAAACATGGCGCCGCTACTCGATGAGCTTACTGTCGATCTTTGAGCTGCCACCGAGCACGCGGTGCAGCTGATCGACGTTGGTCTGAATGCTCGCTGGCACGGGTTCGTTTGCTGACTGCAGACGCGGCGTCACCAGCATGACGAGATCGGTCCGCTGCTCCTGGAAATCCTTTGACTTGAACAAGGCACCAAGAATGGGGATCGATCCCAGGTACGGCATCTTGTCGAGTGTGCGGCTATCAGTGACGTTCACCAGGCCGGATATTGCGATGGTATCGCCGGGCCGCGAGTTGATCGTGGACTCGGTCGAGCGATCAAGCAGGCCGGGCACGCCGTTCACCACCGTGCCTTTATCGATCGAACTGACTTCGGCCTTGATCGTCGAGCGGATGTTGTTCTGCGCATCGACCGTTGGGCTGATTTCGAGTTTGATGCCGTAATCCTTGTATTCCACGACTGGTTGGCCGAATTCATTAAGCACGGCAACGGGGAGCTGACCGCCCGCCAGAAATTTCGCGGTTTCGCCGCTGAGGGTGCTCAGTCTCGGTTCCGCGAGCACGCGTGCCGCGCCATTTTCCTGGAGCAGATTCAGCTGCGAACCGATGATCGAGGTCATGCCCAGATAGGAATTTATACCGCCGTTGCCCGGACCAATAGAACCGAGCATGTCCTTCAGATCGCTCGTGTTGACATTCTGGGTTCCTGCGCTAACAACCCCGAAGTGGCTATTTGGAATCAAGGTAGAGACCGTACCGAAGGCCGGTCCCGGCGACAACGTGTCCCAGCGGATACCGAGATTGCGCTCGTACTTCTTGTTGATCTCGACAATCCTGACGTCGAACTCCACTAGGGGATGCAGGCCGGATACAGGACGTGGGCGTACCGTCGAAACAGTTTTGTCCAGCTTGCCGACCATTTCGCCAAAACGACCGAATTCGTCGGGTGCAACGAACCCGCTGAGAACAATCGTGCCGTTGGCATCGCGAACGTTCACGTCGGGAAACGATGTCATCACGGCCTTCACCGTTGCCACCCGATCATCCTGCGGGACCGCATCGACCCGGATCCTGAATACACTGGGATGGTTACCGTTAGACCACACCTGCAAGTCAGTCAGACCCTCCGCCTTCGGAATTATGAGCACTTCGCCAGAATCGAGCACGCTCGCGCTCACGACGGAATCGTTGCCGACCGCCAGCCGCGTCACCGTACCAAGCTTCAGTGTCTTCACGGATCCCACATAGAGCTCCATGGTCTTGTCAGCCACGGGCCCGGCCGCGCCGAGCACCTCGGCAGCCTGCAGTGCTACGGAATCGTACCCGGTCGCGGAACAAACATCAGCCAGGGTCAGTACCACGAAAAGGCCGGCTGTGGAGATTCCCACGCGTTTGAGGACTTCCAAGATTTGCTCCCGATTCGATCCAGACATTTTATTTTATTTTGCAAAAGGTTCTTCGACCGAAGATGCTGGAGCAGGCAACGCGGGAGCTTCATCTGAGGCAGCGTCGGGAGTCGCTTCAACCGCCTCGGGAGATGAATGCCCCGCTACCGCCCTAGGCTTACGCGCCGTTTCCACAACGCTCTCGGTCTGCCTCAACACCCCCGTAGGGTCCTTTTGTGAGAAGTACCGGTAGGATCGACCAAGACCTTCGGCGTCTCCCCCGCTCAGTTCGCCGGAACTCATCAGCGTGGCGACGTCACGCCCGTTATCGGCGCTGCTTCGCAGCAGATAAGCCATATCGCCCATTTTTCGGGCCAGAAGAATCTTTTCGGCATCCGCAACAGGGACCGCGACGGAAATTGTGCTGTAGCGCGACGACTTCTCATCCAGCGTCTGGTACTTCTGATCCTGGGCCGCCAGCGCACGCCGGCCCGCGGCAAGAACGCGCACCTGCTCAAGGACCGGCACGAGATTGTGGCGATCACCAGTGTCAGACGAACCGTTTTCCGGTTTCACCAGCACGAAAAGATCAATGTAGTCGCCGGGCAACAGCAGTCCAGCATTCGAATCCACATCGCTTGCGTCGAGCGTGACCGCGCGTTCCCCGGGCTTCAGTAGATCGGAAAAGCGCTGCACCATGACGCCAGCCACGTCATCGACCAGAAGCGGCTCACCGTCCGCTTTTGCCCTGGTTAACACGTGACCCTGCAACAAATAGAAGGTGCTTGGCGTAATAAAACGCGGAGACACGTGCGCCGCCGGCAATTGGCTGGTTGCCATCGTCGCCGTAGTTACGACATCTCCCACCTCCAGTGCACGCGCGGCAACGACCACCTCGACGGAACTCGGCTTCTGTCCGACCGCCTCGTTGCGAATGAGCTCCTCCTGCCGTTTCAGATAGACGTGGCTCAGCCAGAAGGCGACTGCGCCCGCGAAGATTGCAGCGCCCAGAAAAATTGCACTCGAGTATTTTTTATTGGCCACTGCGGCCTGACCTCTCTCAGAATTCGATCTCTCGCATCATCAGTTTTTCGGCAGCGGTGGCAAACCGATGGCGTATAAAAATCCGGAATGCTCCGCCTTCATCGCATCCATCAGCAACTGAATCACGTTTTCGTTAGTCGGCTCCCATGGTGTCAGCAGAGCAGCAATCAGCAATGCTGTCACTACGAGATATTCGGTCATCGTATACCCATGCTCGCGTTTTTTCATAGGCTGCCCCCGTTCAATCACCGGCTCTCGGTAACGATAACCACCGTCGAAGTGCCGGCGGACCGATCCACGGCGAGATTGAGCTCGTCACCGTTGCGATTCATCAGAAAAGCCTGCGGATTCTGCCATTGCTGCGGCAACGCCCCGGTTGCCATGTCGCTGACCTCGGACCAGCCCTGCCGCTGCAGCTGAGCACGATAAAAATCGAGATTGGATTGAACGCTGTCGCTATTTTGCAGTACCAGCGTCCGGCTGCGCTTGCCGGGATCCTTTGCGGTGATATCGTTGACGATCTTGCTACCGGACGGCATCGGAAAATCGCTCGCAGGGCGGCTTCGCTCGCCGCCAAACACATCCGAAACCGATACGAAACCTGAGCAGCCGGAAGGATCATCCGGCTGCAACTGGAGAGTGATCAGATAATCACCGTCTCGATGAGATAACACCGTCCACGGCGAAGGGTTCAAACCAGCCTGCATTTGCGACACCGCCACACGTCCTTTCCACGCTGATTTATAAAACGCAATGACCTCGTCGAGGCTCCGCTGCGAGTGCAACTCATAGCCGGACATCTCTATCCCATTGAAATTCATGTGGTCGGAAACAACAGTGATCGTCATATCGCCCTGTGTCGGAATTTCTGGAGATGTCCCCGCCCAGGAGAGCACCGGAATCACCACCAGAGCCAGGGACAGTGCCCAAAACAGCGCGCTCGCCTCGCGGTCCGTCCGTCGGATTGCAGTGTTCGGCATATTGCACTCCATCATTTTTATTTTTCCGCCTGTCAGCGGTTGCTCAGCCGTGACACCGGTACTGGATCGATATTGACGTAACCGAAATCGAGGTAGTCATACCGGACTTCTTTCCTGATCGGCGACGCTCCGATGAGATTCTGCAGCGCATGAACCCCGTTGTTGTCGAGCAGTAACTCCTCCGGTACCAGGCCGGCCACCAGATATTCCGCGTGATCGCGTCCGCCGGGATTCCAGGCGTCGGTGAACAAGGTATTGCCGCGATCAAAAACCAGAGCGTTCAGATCGAACAGTGAACCGAGCCACGGGAACCGTACCAGATTCACATTGACCTGCGATTGGACATAGCCCTTCGCATTCAGGTCGAACCTGAATACTGAATCAACTGCGGTTACGAATACCTGCATCAATGTCTTTGCGAGTCGCGGCGGATCTCCACTGACCGAACCCTGCGACGTGTATCGAAGGTTGGTTATGGAGCTGTCGACGCGAGGCAACATCATCGGCTGAAGATCAGCGGTATCGTTCTGCTTAACCATCGCGAAGGGCTTGATGTCGGGAGCATTCGTGTTGCTCCGCGTCGTGTACACCTGCGTTCTGCCGTCGGAAAATATCCGCGTATCGACTTCCCGGGCGATTTCGTCGTCGGACTTAACCGTAGACGCCGCGAGCACCGGATCCGGATGCGACGGGGTTGACTGGTACCACACCGTGCGCTCCCAAGCGGCATATCGTGCAGCGGTTTCCGTGTCTTGGCGCAGCGAGATCATTTTTGCCAGGACCGGAAGAATTAAAATTAGCGGGACGAGGAAAAAAATGGCGACGATGACGAATTCCGTGAGCGCCTGCCCGTTTTGATCTCTAGGAGCCCGTCGGGTTTGGGAGATCGTCGCGAGGACTCGGGCACTTGGGGTGAAAAATGTGCACGCTCCAGGAAAACATTGAGCCATATTTATTGACGAAGATGCGTGCGGTTTTCGCCCACGCGTCCAAAGTCGCAGTAGATATCCCAGGTACGATAGATTGCTACGCACAGTCTTCACCATTATGAGGCGGGAGGAGTATCAAACTTCAGGGCAACGCTCCGTTCCGCATCGTTGGTATCGACCAAATGCGTCTGCCAGAACGGGTTATACAGATTCCCATGCTCGTATTTTTGATCCTGGATCAGGCCGCGCAGCCCTTCCCAAGTCGGCAAGGACGTGCGATTCCAGTTCGGATTGGGGGAGTCTTGATCCTCATAAGGCCGATAAAAATAGATCTGTGCCTTAGCGAGTGCCGCGATCTGATTGTTAGGTAGTCCGCCGTCAGCCTGATCGTTAGTGAGGGGGGATACCTGAAATCCCGGCTTGGTCTGCTCCCATGCAGCTTGAGTCTGAAGATACTTTTCACCCTTCGTCACCATGATCACGATGGACGGTCCATCGTCGAGCGGCAATTCGCTCCTCAGGTCATAGAAAGGACGCAGCCCTCCATTATGAAGTGTGCCCACCTTGTTCGAGCCATCATCGGCAACAGCCTGCCGGGCAGCCGTGGGATTGCGCCATGCACCGGCTCCCCATAGCCGCAATTGAGCGGAATGAGCCGCGTAGTTGTAGGTATTGCCCGCGCCGACATCGAGCGCGTGCGCCGCACCCCCGCCCACAGCCTCGACTTCGTTCCAACTGCAGCGTCCGCCGCCGCAGGAATAGTCCCAGGCGCTTGCATCGTCCATCGCGGTCCACTCCCATTTGTTGCGGCCGCTTCTATCGACGCCTTCCATCAGTTCTGAGCCACCAAACTTGTGGACCCAGTGGTTAAATCGGGAGAAGGGGATTGGCCAGACGTACGATCGCTCCGCGGTGAAATGGTCGCGCGAAGTCAATACTACATTTCGAAACTCGTTGAAACGCCGACGCTCCCGCGACGGAACTCCTGCCACCGGCCGCTGCTCCTGTTTGAGTCCGATCAGTGCCTCGAGGCCCGCCGACGCATTCGGATCAGTACCGAAATCGAATACGGTGAACTGCTGGACGTCGGGATCGTTGGCCAGGGAAACATCGCTGCTGATCTGCAATGCCGAAATCAGCGCTGTCGTATGAAAAAATAACTGCGCCTTGGAAAGGCCCCCGACCACGGCATCGTTGACCGCGATCATAAAGCCTATTGCCCCATTCGCCGCCGCAGCGTTGGTTCTGGCTTTGCTGAGCACAACATTTTCGAGTGCCTGATCAAGATTTCGTGTCGCCTGAAGCGTCTCGGCGTCGATGCCGGCGGCCGCTGACAAGCCGCGATTCGCGGCCGCCCGCTGCTCAAAATCAATCCACGAAGCCAATCCCACCATCTGGCCTATCGCAACCTGGTTAGCGACCATGGCGCGGTTGGTATAAGCAATGTAATTGAAATTTCGCGCCATCAGCACCGACGAACTGTAGGCAGCATCGTCCGCCGTGTTTTGCAGCTGCATCTTCTGGATGTTGATCTGTCCGGAATCGTAAAGAATCCAGATCGCAAGAATCAGCGCGGCCAGAAACAGGACCGTGAAGGGCATGACTTGGCCCTGCTGACGAACAAACAGCTTATTCGTGGCGGGACGAGGCTTATGCCCATACCCAGCGACGGAACCGGCCTTAGCGACAATCATCAACTCCCCCTAGTCGGCAACTGAAGTACCGACTTCGCACGCCCGGAGAGCTTTGATAATTCTAAGAAGGCTCTTTGAAAAATCCCTTCCGGAGCGGCGTGTTCCTCCAATCCAAAACCTTCGACTCATCGGCCCATCGGCGTACAAGAGCCGATGGGCCGATGCAGAAAGCCACTCGCTTACCGGTTGGTATCGCGCGCGTTGTAGTTCGACAAGTTCGGTTTGGCCGCCGCTTCAGTTGCAGCGCTTGCCGCTGCCGCAGTCGCAGCAGTGGTACCCGCAACGTTAGTCGTCTGACCCGCAACCTCATTAGCCATCTGGCCCGTCTGGGCGCGGACAGTATCGCCAAAGTAGGAATAGGCGCCGATCGCCGCCAGTGCAATCATGGCGACAATCACGATGTACTCCACCATCCCCTGACCCTTCTGTTTCTTAATTTGTACACTCGACATGTAATAGCCTCCTCAAAACCAGGACAACAACCCGCTGATCGGATTGCTTACACCGATTGTCATGTATTCATAAATACACTGATAGCTAGGGTTTTCCCGAAACTTATTAGCGTCATGAATTTATTTGAAATTTGGGCGTTTTTCGGCGCGGCTTCAGATTCGGTCATGGCGGGGATCCTCAATATCCAAGTACGGTACAAGAGAATGAATCTGTTGCAATAAATGGGGCGACAATCGGACTTCTGGTTGGCCATACGCATCTAGTCTTCACGTTTTTCGCAATGCGGCGAGTGCACTGGAAGCGAGGTCATGGATCCAAACGAACTGCTTTTTATTCATGGCGTTGTAAAAATTAAACGAATGCATTGGATGGCCGATTTCCGGCGTCATCAAATTTTTTGAATTATTTATTGAAATCCAACCGATTGCGGATTAGACCTTTGGCCACATTGATAGTCCCGCTTAACGCCCATACCATTGATCGCGGGTGAGATTAACGTGGGTAAGATTAACTAAAGTTTTCCTCAAGGAAGACGATATATAACAACTAGGGCGCATTGATCGGGGGAGGCCCCTAAGCGCATGAGCGGCGAAATGTCACGTGGTCTAAGTCCGGCGCCATCGTCCCGGCTGAGCAATCGTCGGCGATCTGTTTTTTCGGGGATTCCGGAAAACACACTGCAAGCAGTCGCCAGCCGCCGGCACTTGCTGGAGATGCTGCCTCACCCAGCGGCGTTGTTCGACTGCGAGACAGCGGGCATGCTGGTGGAAGCCAACAGCTTCTTCCACGACGCCTTTTCGCAATTTCATCCCATTCTGGCCCTGCCGGATTTCGATGCGTTATTCTCGAACTCTCCTGGTTTGGCGTCGATACTGAGTTCTTCTGGCCTGAAAGATTTACGCGTTCATACGCCCACGGATGCGAAAATTTTTCGCGACACCCGGGACCGCTGGCATCTGATCTCCTATCGTTTCGTTCGCGGCCCCGTGGTTCGGAATGGCCTGCTGCTGATGGCGCATGACGTTACGTCGATGATGGAACAGCTCGCGGCAATCACCGCACCCGCGACTATCCAGCCGCACACCGAGAATGCTCGTATCGCGCACTTGGAAAACCTCACGCCTCGTGAGCGCGAAGTTCTCCATCTCGTCGTGGATGGCAAGCTCAACAAGACGATTGCCGACATTCTCGGGATCAGCATTAAAACCGTGGAACTGCATCGCTCGCGGGTGATGCACAAACTCGGAGCTCGCAACGTCGCCGAGCTGGTCAAGCTGACGCTGAAAGCAGCCTAGTCTGCTTCGCTGTTGGCTAGTACCAACAGCCCATCCATAATCAGTTCCGGGCGCTGCACCCAGTTTCCTTTGAGTTCGGACACGAGGACGGTGGCATCGCCGCCGATCAGTACTCGTCGCGCGCCAGTCGGTGCATAGCATTCAGCCAAGCGTTCGAGAAGCCCGACACAGGCGTGGAACGCCCCTTGCCGCACACAGGCGTCAGTGTTGGTGCCCAGTCCCGAATCATAGATGGCATCAGGCCCATTCGCTGCAAACCGCGTCGCCCCGAGCACCGCGCGTTGCGCGGTCAGAAGCCCGGGCGCTATGACGCCACCAAGATGCTGACCCGTCCCGTCCACCGCGTCGAAGGTCAGCGCGGTGCCCGCGCTGGCGACGACGAAGGGCCCTTGCTGTTCGCGCCGCAACGCCAGCATCGCCAGCCAGCGGTCTACGCCCAGTCGTGACGGATCGGCATAGGCGATGCGCAGTCCATGACGTTCTTGCTGAACCTGCGCGAAATGCAGCGGCACCCCGAAACGGGACTGCACTTCAGCCGCGAGCGCAGCCCCAAGCCCGTCGCCGGTGACGTTCGCAGCCCATGCCGCCGTCAGCGCTGTTACGGGGATGTGAGCGATAAGCGCGGCGGGACTACCATCATGCTCGGCGGCACCGCCGGCGCCGAAGCCGCCGCCATTGGCCAAGGCCCACTTGAGCCGGCTGTTGCCGACGTCCAGCAGCAAAATGCTCACTGTCCGGACTCCAATAATCCTAGAAACGGCAGTTGGGGATCGATTCTCGGCGAGGCCGCAGCGAGGGATTGTCTGGCCTGGAGCGAAGCCCACGGTGGTTCCATGGGTTGAGTGAAGCCCAGGCAAGACCCGCGAGGGCCGTCGAAAATCGATCAGCGAAAGCGGCCTCCCACCTTTTGGTGAAGCACTGGTCAAGTAATTTGCTCATTGTCATTTCTCAAAAGAGCCGCTTTCACGACCAACTGCCGTTTCTAGGATAGTCTCAGGCTGACTTCACCAGCGTGTAGATGATGACGCTGCCCGTCGGCTTCGACGATCAGCGCGCCGCTGGCATCGATGCCACGCGCAATGCCTTCGAGCGACGGTTCGATACCAAGCATGCGCACCGGCCGGTTCATGGTTGCGTCGAAGCCGGGCCAATCGGCCACGAATGGCGCAAACCCCTCATGCTCAAACCGCACCAGCATTGCTACCAGCGCATCGAGCAGCGCCGCAGCCAGCGCGTTGCGCGAAACCGGCACGCATCCGACGCGAACCATTTCCCGGTGGACCGAAGTCCAGGCCTGATCCAGAACGCCGGCCTGTTCCGACGTCATCGCGACATTGATACCGATGCCGATCACCAGGCGGCAAGTGCCGCCCGCCTCGCCACGTTGTTCGATCAGTATGCCGCCGAGCTTGGCATCGCCGACGCGCAGATCGTTCGGCCATTTCAACATCACCGCGCCGACGCCGAGCGCGCGCAGCACCTTCGCACAGACAATGCCGACCGCAAGCGACGCCGTACCGAGCTGCGGAGGCCACGCCGGAAACGTCCACGCTAGCGAAAAATAGAGGTTGGCGCCGAACGGCGAACGCCAAACGCGCCCGCGCCGACCACGTCCGGAGGTTTGCAATTCCGCGAACAGCGCCTGCGGATCGCTGGCCGGATCGGCATCGAGCAGGCGTTGATTGGTCGAATCCGTGCGCACCAGCACATCGAGTGCGCGCATGCACTCGCGCGTCGCTGGCGCCAGCATCCCGCGCAGCTGCGCCACGTCAAGCCGATCGAGCGGACGCTGCAAGCGATAGCCGAGGCCCGGTTGCGTCTCCACCACCATTCCCCACTCGCGCAGATGTTCGACGCGCTTGGCCAGCGCGGCACGCGTGATACCCGCCTGCGCTGCCAATGCCTCCCCGGACTGCCACTCGCCTGCGGCGAGCGCATCGATCAGATGCAGCACTTCCGCTTCGCCTAGCGTACGCGCCATTGATCGATCCACTTGCCGAGCACGCGCGCGCGCTCGAACCGGCCTTCGCTTCCGGCAACCACGCGCCGAAGATTCTGCCGATGCTTGAATACGATCAACAGCAGCATCGCAGTGCTGAAAGCACCCGCAGCGGACCACGCGCCGAAAGGACTCACACAGGTCACCCAAAACGTCGCCGCCACCGCACCTGTTAGCGATGACAGGCTCACGTAACCCGTCAGCATCAGTACCAGCACGAAACCAGCGAACATCCATGGCAACGCGGCCGGCAGCAATGCGCCGAATACGCCCGTCAGCGTCGACACCCCCTTGCCGCCCTTGAAGCCGGCGAACAGCGGATAGCAATGCCCCAGCGCCGCGGCGAAGCCGCACGCGAAACCCGACACGTCTGGCGAGATCACGTCGGCCTGTGTCGACGGCCACGGCAACATCGGAATCAGAAGCGCGGCAGCTACACCCTTGCCGATATCGATCAACAACACACCGAGCGCGAATACCTTGCCTTTGCTGCGCAGCGCATTGGTGGCGCCGACGTTGCCGGAACCGGACTTGCGCAGATCGATACCGCCGGTCAATCGCCCAATCACGTCCCCGCCCATCACGCCGCCGAGCAGGTACGCCGCGACTGTCTTGGCGATCAGTTCAATCACGGATATCCATATTCAACTAGTCACCCAACCATGCACGCCGCCGCGCCAACACGTCGCCTTCGGTTTCCGTCAGCGTAAAGGTCCAGGTATCCGCCGGTGCCACGACCGGTGTCAGTGCCGCGGTCAACAGTTCGTCGCCACGGAAAAAATGCACGGTCACTTCACGTCCCGGCACCAGTGTTTCCAGAAACTTTGCCCAGTTGCCGGCACTGACGCGCAGGCCATCAATCGCGATTACTTGATCGCCGCCGGCCAATCCAGCCTGAGCGGCGCTCGATTCGGCGCGAACGTGCGCGACAATCGTTTCGCCCGGACGTGGCAGCAGACCCAGACTGACCGGCGGCGGCGCCCTCGTATCGGCGCGCCCGCCTTCATCGCCCGGGTTAGCTGCCGGTCGCTGCACGGCGTGCACGCCAAAGTCGGCGAGCAACTCCATGAGCGGCAGCTCCTGCGTCGAGCGCAGCAGCATGTCAAAGAAAGCACGTAGATCGAGTCCGGACAATTCCGATGCGATATTTTCCAGTCCGCCTTCCGGCACTGGCTGGCCACTGGCGCCGTGTCGCGTCCACAGTGCGCGCATGACGTCATCCAGCGACACCGACGAATCACGGCGCAGACGCAGGTCGAGACACAGCGCCGCCAGCGCACCTTTCACGTAGTAACTGACGGTCTGATTCGGCGTGTTTTCGTCGGGTTGATAAAACTTGATCCAGGCCTCGAAGCTCGACTCCGCCAACGACTGTAGCTTGCGACCCGGCGTGCGTTGCAGACGCGTGGCGGTTTCGGCAAGCAGATCGAGGTAAGCCGGTGCATCGAGCACGCCGGCGCGCAGTAGCATGAGGTCATCGTAATACGAAGTCACGCCTTCGTAGGCCCACAGATCGCGCGTGTAGGCTTCCGTCGCCAGATCGGAATCCGCGAACGCCTTCGCGGTGATGCGTTTGACGTTCCACAAATGAAAGTACTCGTGGCTGACCAGGCCGAGAAAACCGCGATAACCCTTGCGCAATTTGGTTTCGCCGGGGCGCGGCAATGAGTCGCGCGCCGCCACCAGCGCGGCCGACGCGCGATGTTCGAGCCCGCCGTAGCCATTGCCGGTGACCTGGGTCAAGAACAGATAGCGATCCAGCTTCGGTTCCTGTCGGAACAGCTCGCGTTGCGCGTGACAGATCCGGCCGATATCGGTGGCCAGTCGCGCTGCATCCACTTCACAGCGACCGGACAGCACGATCGAATGCGGAATGCCATCAACATCGAAATCGACATGCTGGAACGCCGCCATCTCGACCGGGTGGTCAATCAACTCCTCATAGCCCTGTGCGGTATAGACGCCAAAGCCGTAGGCATCCACCTTGACCGGCGCTAGCGCCGTTGCCACACGCCAGCCGGCGCAGCCCCAAGCCTCCGGTCGACGTAGATCAACTTCAAAGCGCGCATCCGCGAAACCCTGGGGACAATAGAACAGCGAGCTACCGTTGAAGAAACCGCGACGCAGATCCAGATACGCCTTACGCACCGAAGCATCGTAGGCATAGACCTGCCATTCCAGCCGCAGCGCCCCGGGCGGCGCCTTGACGCGGAACAAACGTTTGTCGATGCGCTCGATGACCGCGTCTGCATCACCCGCGCGCGCGGTGATCGTAAGGACATGCTTGGCGAAATCGCGGACAAGATAACTGCCGCGGATCCAGTTCGGCAGGCGGAACACCGGATCGCCCGCCCAGGATTCAAGCTCGCAGACGATGCGGAAGCAATGCGCGGCGGGATCGGCGAAGACGGTGTAGCGGACGGTGGCCAATTTGCGGAGAAAGGGCTATGGCGGAAGCCAATTCTAACGGCTGCGCGGAAACTTGGATTTTCTTGCTCGTCAAATGAGTCACGCTGAAATTCGAAGTAGTGAAACTGACGTGACGCGAGGGCAAATGCGCCAATTACCAACCGCTGCCTAGAAAGCGATATCGGCAATATCTATTACGTCTGCTTGTTACAACGCTCGGCGACCTCGCCTTGCTCCTAGGCGCAAATTCAAATCTTCATCAGCAAATGGTAGTCCTCGTTTTGTGTACCACATTCGCTTAGGGATATTTTCCAGCCGCCGTCAGACCAAGCTCAAGGCGTATTCGAACCAAATGCACTCTCCGGCACTCATAGAAACTAGGCACTGATGCCGACCCGACAATAAGGACATTGATATGCGAGGAATTTTATTGTGGTTGCTGGGCATACCGATACCGCTCATCATCGTGCTGTATCTGTTTCACGTCATTTGAAACGTGAGCTTCCGTTCAACACACGGCGTTGCGGCAGATTCGGGATATAACGCGACACCACATCCTTGTGCGACCCGTGCGAACAGAGGCTCCGCGGAACCGCCAGCGACTGTTGAAGCCAAAATCGCGGCGGGGGGAGCTGGTTTGCGTTATGTGTTCAGCGACGAACCCGGCATCCGCCGCGTGCGGCGCGGCAGGCAGTTCGAGTATCTCGATCCTCACGGACGTAGCTTGTCTCCAGATGAGAGCGCTCGCATCCGCAAGCTTGCGATTCCGCCGGCTTACCGAGACGTATGGATCTGCACCGATCCGCGCGGTCACTTGCAAGCGACGGGCATCGATGCCCGCGGCCGCAAACAATACCGCTACCACGCGGATTGGCGCCGCCAGCGTGACGGTGCTAAGTTCGAACGCATGGCGGATTTCGGCGAGTCGCTCGGAAATCTGCGACGGCGCCTGCGCAACGATCTCGCCCTTAAAGGTTTGCCATATAAGAAGGTGCTGGCAGTCGTCGTCAGCTTGCTCGACAGTACACGAGCGCGCGTCGGCAACACGCAATACACCCGCGAGAACGGTAGCTTCGGCCTGACTACGCTACGCAATCGCCACGTCCGCTTCGTGCGCGACGGCCGTGCGCTGTTCCAGTTCCGCGGCAAGGGCGGCATCCGCAATGAAATCGCTATCGATGATCGACGCCTTGCACGCATCGTTCGCAATTGCCAGGAATTACCCGGCCAGCTGCTCTTTCAATACATCGACGACGATGGCAGGCGTCGCGCGATTTCTTCAGGACAAGTGAACGACTACCTGCGCACCACGATGGGTGCCAATTTTACCGCCAAGGATTTCTGCACCTGGGGTGCGACGCTTCGAGCACTGGCGCTGATGGTGCGCACGCCGCTGCCCGAACTCCCGAGCGAACAGGCCCTCAACCGGTGCATCCTTGCGGCCGTGAAACACGTCGCCGAGGAGCTGCGCAATACGCCGCAGGTCTGCCGCAAGTCGTACATCAATCCACTGGTTTTTTCCGCGTGGCGCGACGGCAGTCTGCATCGAGTGATAGGCGATCGCTGGGCAGGTGCTTCGCCTCAAGCAGAACAGCTTGTCATTGGCTTTTCTACGTGCGCAGTCGCGCGCTGTGCAACGGGAACCCGCGAAATCTTCGAAAATCGCTTTGAAGTCTAGACGGCATTGATCATGCGTTACATCCATTGTAAGAAAACGATCTGCTGTATGGGCGCGAAATTTGCTCGCGTTTGACGGTACTTATGGAAAGGAGAATGGAATGAAAAAGAAAGCCTGGGCAGTCTGGAAAGGCGGAATCAAGGATGGCGGCGGCACAATCTCCACCGAGACCAGTGCGCTCAAGGAAGTGCCTTATGGCTTCAAGTCACGCTTCGAGAGCGGACCGGGCACAAACCCGGAGGAGCTGATCGGCGCTGCGCACGCCAGCTGTTTCACGATGGCGTTCTCACTGATGCTCACCGAGGCGGGCCACAAACCGGAGAAAATCGAGACCCATGCCGAAGTCACGCTGGATAAGATCGGTGATGGCTTCGAGATCACCTCCAGCGCGCTGACAATGACTGCGAAGATTGCCGGCATCGATCAAGCAAAGTTCGCGGAGTTGGCGAATAAAGCAAAGGCCGGTTGCCCAGTGTCCAAGCTCTTCAAGGCGAAAATTACGCTGGATGCGAAGCTGGAAACTTGATGTCCTGGCGGGTCTGATTCGGCGTACCAGCCACATTGCCTGACCACTGCTCCAGTGGCAATCGTGGAAGGATTGGCAAATATTCAGGCGGCCAGCTGCAAGCTCGCCAGTCGCGCATAGAGTCCGCCCTGCTGCATCAGTTCGGCCGGCGTGCCGATTTCGACGATGCGTCCGTGTTCGAGCACGACGATGCGGTCGGCCCGTTTCACGGTGGAAAGACGATGCGCGATGATGATCGTGGTCCGATCGCGCATCGCCGCTTCCAGACCGCGCTGCACCAACACTTCGCTTTCCGCATCGAGTGCGCTGGTGGCTTCGTCGAGCAGCAGCAGAGGAGGATTCTTGAGGATCGCCCGAGCGATGGCGATACGCTGGCGCTGACCGCCGCTCAGGCGCACGCCGCGCTCGCCGAGGAAGGCACGATAGCCGTCCGGCAGACGTGCGATGAATTCGTCGGCAAGTCCGGTTTTCGCGGCCGCGATGACCGCCGCGTCATCTGCGTCAGCGTCGCCGTAGCGGATATTCTCGAGTGCGTTCGCCGAAAAAATCACCGGCTCCTGAGGCACGATGCCGATGTGTGCGCGCAAATCGCGCGGATCGAGCGTACGGATATCGATGCCGTTGAAGCGGATCACGCCACGCTTGACGTCGTAGAAGCGCAGCAGGAGCTGGAACACGGTGGTTTTGCCGGCGCCGCTCGGCCCCACCAGTGCAACGGTTTCGCCTTCGCGGATGTCGAGCGAAATTTCGTCGAGCGCGGCGGTCAGCGGACGCGAGGGATAATGGAACACGACCTGCTCGAAGCTGATCCGCGCCTGTCGGGTCACGGGCAGCTGCACCGGCTCGCGCGGTGCTTGGATCGTGGGTTCGGCAGCAAGCAGTTCCATCAGTCGGCCGGTCGCGCCGGCAGCGCGCATGATGTCGCCCCAGACTTCTGCGAGCACGCCGACACCGCCCGCCGTGAAAGCTGCGTAGAGAACGAAAGATGTCAGCCCTCCAGCGGTCATCGAACCGTCGATAACCGCGCGTGCACCAAGCCACAGCACGAACACAATCGCCCCGAACACGCCGGCGATGATGCCACCCGTTAGTCCCGTGCGGACCCACGTGCGCCGGATCGCGGAATCGAAACTGGATTCGACCGCTTCGTCATAGCGGCGCGATTCCCAGGCTTCATGTGTAAACGCCTGCACGGTCGGCATCGCGTTGAGAACCTCGCCGGCGACCGCCGAGGTGTCGGCAACGCGGTCCTGCGACTCGCGCGACAGACTGCGCATGCGTCGGCCGCCCCATATCAGCGGCGCCACCACGACCAGCAGCAGCGCAATGGTGATCGCGAACAGCTTCGGACTCGTCACCGCCAGCATGATCAGACCACCGGCGAATTGGAACGCGCTGCGCAGCCCCATCGAGAACGACGAGCCAACCACGGTCTGTACCAGCGTGGTATCGCCCGTCAGGCGCGACAGCACTTCGCCGGTACGCGTGGTTTCGAAGTACTCCGGTGATTGCGCCAGCATGCGCCGGTAAATCGCTTCACGTATATCCGCGGTAACGCGTTCGCCGATCCAGGTGACTTGGTAGTAGCGTCCGGCAACGGCCACTGCCCAGAACAGGGCAATGCCGAACAGCGCGAGAAAGCGCCACTGCACATCGCTGCCGGCGGCGAAGCCGTGATCGATCAGGTCGCGGAACGCCATCGGCACGACCAGCATGGTCGCCGAGCCGATGCACAGCAGCACAAAAGCCGCCATCACCCGGGCGCGGTAGGGCCGCAGAAACGGCCATAGCGCCTTCAGCGATGCCAGCCGCCGACCGGTATTCGCGGGGGAAGTCAGTACTTCGGTGGTGGCTTCGATCGTTTCGTATTCCGTCTGCGGACTGCTCATGTGTCATTCGTACCCTGATGCGTCCGGCAAGGTTACACGACGGCGGCGATCGCGAACCGTCCGCCGACGCAGTCCGGCCCCCGGCGCGTCAATACTCAACCTTTGAGGGAGATCAAAGAAAAAGCCGCCCGGAGGCGGCTTTTTCTGAGGGAAACGCAGCGCTGCTTCAGTGTCCGCCTTCCAGCGATTTCACGGCCTGGATCATCGACACCATCACCTTCTGCGCGTCGCCGTAGACCAGATTGCAGTTGTCAGCGTAGAACAATTCGTTCTCGACACCGGAATAGCCTTTGCCCTGGCCGCGCTTGACGACATAGACCTGCTTGGCCTGGTCGACATTGAGGATTGGCATGCCGTAGATCGGCGAGGATTTATTGGTGCGCGCCGCCGGGTTAACGGTGTCGTTGGCGCCGATGACGATGGCGACGTCGGCTTCCTTGAATTCGTTGTTGATATCTTCCATGTCGCAGATGATGTCGTAGGGCACGCCGGCTTCGGCGAGCAGCACATTCATGTGGCCGGGCATGCGGCCGGCGACCGGGTGGATGGCGAACTTCACTTCCACGCCGGCTTCCTGGAGCAGCTTCACGAACTCGTACAGCTTGTGCTGCGCTTGCGCGACGGCTAGACCGTAGCCCGGCGCGATGATCACCTTCGATGCATAGCGCATGTTGATGCCGGCATCGCCAGCATCCACCGGCTTGAGACTGCCCTTGATCTCACCCTGCTGTTCGTCGCCGGTCGCGCCGAAGTTGCTGAAGATCACGTTGGCGACCGAGCGGTTCATCGCCTTCGCCATCAGCAGCGTCAGCAAGGTGCCGGCGGAGCCGACGACCATGCCCGCCACCATCAGCGACGGATTTTGCAGCACGTAACCTTCCGCGCCGACCGCGAGGCCGGTGAACGCGTTGTACAGCGAGATCACGACCGGCATATCGGCGCCGCCAATCGGCATGGTCATCATCACGCCGAAGATCAGGGCCAGCACGAAGAATGCGGCTGTATATATCGCCGGAGCATGGCCGTTCTGGACGAAGATGATGTAGGCGCCGACCGCGAGAGTCGCCAGCATCAAGGTGCCATTGAAAGCCTGCAAACCTGAAAAGCGCAGGGTCTTGTTGATGCGGCCGTCAAGCTTGGCCCAGGCGATCAGCGAGCCGGACAACGAGATTGCGCCGATCAGCGCGCCAATGACCGTCACGACCAGCGGGATCGTACCTTCCGCCTTGCCTGCAAATAGTTCGACCGCCGCGATCGATGCCGCGGCACCGCCGCCCATACCGTTGTAGAGCGCGACCATCTGCGGCATCGCCGTCATCGCCACGCGCTTGCCGCTCCACCACGCCCAGCCCACACCGATAACCAGCGCGGTGGTCGCGAGAACCAGGTTGACCATCAGGTGCGGCTTCACCGCCTCGCTGACACCGAAGTAGTACAGGAAGGCCGCCAGTACCGCGACCAGCATGCCGACGCCGGCGACCACGATGCCGGAGCGCGCCGTGACCGGCGAACTCATGCGCTTGAGGCCATAGATGAAAAGGAACGCCGCGGCGATGGAGCTGGCGTCGATCAGGAATTGTGTGTTCATTTTGTTTCCCTTGTAGGGTGAGCTTGGCACCGCGCGGGCACTGGGTCCGCCGGCGCCGCGATCGGTGGGTTACGCCGCTGCGCGGCTAACCCACCCTACGGTTCATTTTTTGGATGACTTGAACATCTCGAGCATGCGTTCGGTGACGACGTAACCGCCGGCCGCATTGCCGGCGCCGAGCAGAACACCGAAGAAGCCGATCGCTTGTTCGAGCACGGACGTCGCGTTGAGCAGCGCGTACATTGCGCCGACGACGACGATGCCGTGGACGAAGTTCGAGCCGGACATCAGCGGCGTATGCAGAATCGCCGGCACGCGGCCGATGATTTCATAGCCGGTGAAGGCGGCGAGCATGAAGATATAGAGGGCGATGAAGCCCGTCAGCGTGGTATGCGCGTCCATTGAAGCTCCCCTGAGTCTTAAGCCGATTCGACGGCTTTTTTGGCCGCCTCGTTCTTGATCTCGCCGGCGTGAGTCAATACCGCCTTGGCGAGAATTTCGTCTTCCCAGTCGAGCTTGAGCACCTTGTCCTTGACGAACAGTTCAACAAGATTGAGCTGGTTCTTTGCATACAGTTCGCTGGCGTGCTCGCCAAGCATCGACGGCACATTGAGCGGGCCGACGATCGTGACCTGGCCGATTTGTACGGTTTCGCCGGGCTTGGTGTATTCGCAGTTACCACCGCCTTCCGCCGCAAGGTCGATGATGATCGCGCCGGATTTCATGCCATCCACCTGCGCCTTCGACACCAGCTTCGGCGACGGACGGCCCGGAATCGAGGCCGTGGTGATGACGATGTCGGCTTGCTGGATGTGTTTGGTAATGACCGCGGCGACCTTGTCCTTCTCTTCCGGCGTCAACTCGCGCGCATAACCGCCCTGCCCGCGCGCATCGACACCGGTATCGACGAACTTGGCGCCGAGCGACTCGGCCTGTTCCTTGGTCTCCGGCCGCACGTCGTAACCTTCGGTCATCGAGCCGAGGCGGCGCGCAGTCGCGAGCGCCTGCAGGCCAGCGACACCCAGACCCATGACCAGCGTCTTGGCCGGACGGATCGAGCCGACAGCGGTCGTCATCATCGGCAGGATGCGCGCGAGGTTGGTCGCACCGAGCAGTGCGGCGTAGTAGCCAGCCAGCGCCGCCTGCGACGATAATGCGTCCATCGCCTGCGCGCGCGTGATGCGCGGCACCAGCTCCATCGCGAAGCAGGTGATCTTGCGGTCGCGGAGTTTTTTCACGAACTCCACTTCCTTGTGCGCATAGACGAAGGTCAGCAGCACCGCGCCTTCCTTCATCGAGTCGATGATTTCGAGCGAGGGCGGATTGACTGCCAGCACGATATCCGCATTGCTGACCATGCCTTTCGGATTGGCGATGATCGACACGCCTTTGTAGGCGGAATCGGGAATGCGCACGGCAAGACCCGCACCTTCCTGCAACGATACTTCGCAGCCAAGTTTCGCCAGTTTGTCGGCGACCACCGGGACCAGCGCCACGCGTCGTTCATTCGCGCGCGTTTCTTTGAGAACGGCGATCTTCACCGTCATGGACGTCTCCACCTTCTTGCTTGAATTCAGGGTGAGTGATATCGCGGCCGGAGCATTTCGCGGACGCAAAGCCGCGCAAGTTTAGCGGAAGCGTCCACCAAACTCACAATGCCCCCTGACGAGCGCCGTGGCGGCGTAGGTTTTTTTCCGACTGGCGCGATGCAGAACCGGCCCCCGCCGGCGCCAATTTAGTCCGCTTCGACCATCACGAAATCATTCTTCGAGGCGCCACAATCCGGGCAAGTCCACGAATCCGGCACGTCTTCCCAGCGGGTGCCGGGCTTGAGTCCTTCCTCGGGTAAGCCCTTGGCTTCGTCGTAGACAAAATCACAGACCAGGCAGCGCCACTTCTTCATCGGCAATCTCTAAAAACGCGGGCAAAAACGAAAGCGGCGCATCCCCTAAGGGATACGCCGCTTCGGACGTGGCTAAATTATGCCGTGAGTTGCCGGATCAGAAAACGCCTGCGGTTTTGGCGCGCCGCAATTGATCGAGTGCTTCGCGCGCGCGCGCGTCGGGATTGATCGGCTCGGAGCGGCCTTCGACCAGATCGTTCGCGAAACGTGTCGCCCGCAGGCTGAGCTTGATGCCTTCGTCGAAGCCGCTGAACGACACGCTGTCCTGGTTGACATAAAACGATGCCAGTTTCAGCCAACGTGTCAGGTTACGGTCCGGGTCGAATACGCGGAACCAGCTTTCCGGCGCAAGGATGCGGCTCAGCAGTTCCATTACGGTCACGGTCGGCAGCGCCTGATCCGATTGCGCAGTCGTCGCGCCGACTCCGTCGATGTCGGATTCGGTGGCCAGCTCTTGCCGCTCGGCCGCTTCGCAGGCTTTGCGATCGAGCGATTCATAAGCCTGGTCGAGTCCGTTGATCAGATCGTCAACGCGCTCCTTGCTCATGCCGATGCTACTCAGCGCACCAGCGATGGCATTGCATAACGCTTTGCGTTCGGTCACGCGCTGCTCGTCCGGCAATACCGGATCGAGGCTGTCGAGCAACCGTTCCAGCAGGCCGTGCGCCTCACGGTACGGCGCGCTGCCGCGACCGTGGCGTAGCAAACGCACTGCCATCAGCGGGCCGATACCGGACAGTAAAAGGTTTTGCGCGGGCGGCGGCACCTCGTGCCCAACCGTCTGCACTTCAAGCTCCTGTGCCACCAGGCGCCGTACCTTGGTCAGCAGCACATCGCGGCGCGAATGCTCCTGTTCGCGCAGCTGCTCAAGGAACTGATCCATCTGCGGGCCGTCGAGCGGCTTGAGCTGATTGAGTGCGGTGCGCACCAGCGTGGCGTCGACATCGGCGCGTTCGGCAACCTGGCGGATCGAGTCGCGGAACTTGCGCTGCGGCACGGCATCGCCGATGGAGCCGGAAATGCCGATGTCCACCAGCTCGCTCAGCAGCTGCCGTAACGGATGCTGGCCGTTGGTGAAAAAGCCCGGATCGGCCAACGCGGTCTTAATGACCGGGAAGCGCAGCTTCTCCAGCATCGGACGGGCGGCATCCGGCAGCAACGGTTCTGACAGCAAGCCGTCGAAATACTGACTGGCGAGGGACAGACGCTGAAGCGGCGCCTGCGTCACGCCTCCCGCGGAGCCGCCGCCACCGTCCATCGCGCCGCGCAGCGCGGCAGCAAGTTCGTTCGCCAGCTCGGAATCGGTATCGGCGCGCGGTGCCTGCGCCGCGAGGCTGCGCAGCATCTGCAGAATGCGCGGATCCGGCGTGGCGGCGGTGTTGATATTGAAAGCTGCCTCGTTCGATTCCGTTTCGCGCTTGGCTTTGCGCTGTGTACTCGGATTGATGCCCGCACGATCAAGCAGATCCAGCGCGGATTCGTATACGCGATGCAAATCGCGCACAACTTCGCGCTCGAACAGCTTGTAGATGACCAGCTTTACCTGGAATTCGGAATCCAGTGTACCGATCGCAGCACCAAAGGCTTCGCAGATCCGTACCGGCGCCAGCGCCTGCGGCGAAACTGGCACGCCGATTTCGCGCATCGCGAAATCAAGGCGACGCTCGACATCCCAGACCAACTGCTTGTGCAAACCTTCGGCGCGCGCGATCAGATTGGTGACCGCGATGCGCTCCTCCAGTTCCTCGGTGGGCTGGATCGACAGCTCATCAACATTGATCATCGCGTTGCGATTGTCCGCGCGCGGTTTGCCGAAATCGTTAAAGCTGCGCTCGATGTCCTCGTTGAAACGGCGTGTGATCTTGGCCTGATCGATGCGCAATACACGCATCGCGTCGAAGTAGCGACGCCGCTCAGTATCCGTATGCGCGCGTTCGCCCATTTCGAAGAGCGTATCGTCGGCACGGCTGAACATTTTCTCGACCATGCCGCCGAGCGCGGCGAGCGCCGCCTTCTTCAGGTCGCCGACCAGCGGATTCTGCGCTGGCAGTTGGGCTGGAGCTGGATCGCGTCCGGCCTCATCGCCGGTCGGGAAAAGATGATGAATGCTGGCCATAATTTCTATTCCTCGGCTTCACGCGTGAACGGCGTGCGCGAAAATTGCGAAGACGCTGGTTTTTCGCAATGTGGCAAACGATCGGTCACAAGTGAAACCCCTACATAGGACTTCAAGACTTCGGTTAGGGAGACTAGCCGAAGCGTATCCGCAGTGCCGCTACGGCGCCGACATGGGGCGTTCGACGACCGACAAATGGCGTCACAAACGGACCTATATCCGCTCATCCGCATAAAGAGATATGATGAGCCATGAACTCGCGTCACTCTTCCGCCGGACAACCCAATACGGAGGCCTTGCTCGCCTCGGCCTTGTGTACACGCATTCTTGTCCTCGATGGCGCCATGGGCACCATGATCCAGCGTTATGGATTGGCCGAATCTGACTATCGCGGCGAGCGTTTTCGCAATTGGCACAAGGACTTGAAAGGTAACAACGACCTTCTGGTGCTGACCCAGCCGCAGATCGTCCGCGAAATCCACGGCCAATACCTGGCCGCCGGCGCGGATCTGATCGAGACCAATACGTTCAACGCCCAGCGCATTTCGCTGGCTGACTACGGCATGGAGGCACTCGCCTACGAGTTCAACATCGAAGCAGCGAAGCTGGCGCGGCTCGAAGCCGACGCGGCGTCGACGCCGGACAAACCGCGCTTCGTCGCGGGCGCCTTCGGCCCGACCAATCGTACAGCGTCGATCTCGCCGGACGTCAATGATCCGGGCAAGCGCAACGTCAGCTACGACGAATTGGTCGAGGCCTACCTGGAACAGGCGCGCGGGCTCGTCGATGGCGGCGTCCATCTGCTGCTGATTGAGACGATTTTCGACACGCTCAACGCCAAGGCCGCGATCTTCGCCTGCGAGACGCTGTTCGAGGAACGCGGCCAGCGCTGGCCGGTCATCATCTCCGGCACCATCACCGATGCGTCCGGCCGCACGCTTTCGGGCCAGCTGGGCGAAGCATTCTGGAACTCGATCCGTCACGCGCGTCCGCTCGCGGTCGGACTCAACTGCGCACTCGGCGGCAAAGACATGCGGCCGTACATCGCCGAACTGGCACAGCTGGCCGACTGCCACATCTCCTGCTACCCCAATGCCGGCCTGCCCAACGCCTTCGGCGAGTACGACGAGACCCCGCACGACACTGCGTGCATTCTCGAAGGCTTCGCGCGCGACGGGCTGGTTAACATCGTCGGCGGTTGCTGCGGCACCACGCCGGACCACATCCGACACATCGCCGAGCACGTGAAAAACCTCGCGCCACGCGTGCCGCAGGCGCAGGCACCGGTACTGAAGCTGGCCGGCCTCGAACCGCTGAACGCGACTGAGGCGCTCGGTTTCGTCAACGTTGGCGAGCGCACTAATGTCACCGGCTCGGCGAAATTCCGCGATCTGATCAAGGCCGGCGACTACAACGCGGGGCTGACTGTCGCGCGCCAGCAGGTCGAAGCCGGCGCGCAAATCATCGACGTCAACATGGACGAGGGCATGCTCGATGGCGTCGCCGCGATGGACCGCCTCCTGAAGCTCATCGCGTCGGAGCCGGATATCTCGCGCGTGCCGATCATGATCGACTCCTCGAAATGGGAAGTGATCGAAGCCGGCCTCAAGTGCGTGCAGGGCAAGCCGATCGTCAACTCGATTTCGATGAAGGAAGGCGAAGAAAAATTCATCGCGCAGGCAAAGCTGTGCCGCAAGTACGGCGCGGCCGCAGTGGTCATGGCATTCGACGAACGGGGCCAGGCCGATTCGTTGGAGCGGCGCAAGGAAATCTGCACGCGCGCATACAAAATCCTCACGGAGCAAGTGGGCTTCCCGGCCGAGGACATCGTCTTCGATCCGAATATCTTTGCCGTCGCCACCGGCATCGATGCGCACAATGCCTACGGTGTGGATTTCATCGAGGCGACGCGCTGGATCAAGCAAAACCTGCCGTATGCACGCGTTTCCGGCGGCGTGTCGAACGTCTCCTTCAGCTTCCGCGGCAACAACGCGGTGCGCGAGGCGATCCATTCCGTGTTCCTCTTCCATGCCATCAGAGCCGGTATGGACATGGGCATCGTCAATGCCGGCGTGCTGCCAGTGTACGAGGAAATCGATCCGGAGTTGCGCGAACGCATCGAAGACGTGATTTTGAACCGCCGCGGCGATGGCACCGAGCGGCTCATTGAGATTGCCGAGCGCCACAAAGGCCGGGAATCGGGAATCGGGAATCGGGAATCGGAAGAAGCCTGGCGCGCGCTGCCGGCAGGCGAGCGCATTACGCATGCGCTGGTCAAAGGCCTCGATGCGAATGTCGAAGCGGATGTCGAGGAGCTGCGCGCTGCACTGTCCGCCGAAGGCAAGCGGCCGATCGAAGTCATCGAAGGTCCGCTGATGGATGGCATGAACGTTGTCGGCGACCTGTTCGGCGCCGGCAAGATGTTCCTGCCGCAGGTGGTGAAGTCGGCACGCGTAATGAAGAAAGCGGTCGCCTATCTGATTCCGTTCATCGAAGCCGAGAAGAAGCCGGGCGAGGTCGCGCGCGCCAACGGCAGGATCGTGATGGCGACGGTCAAGGGCGACGTTCACGACATCGGCAAAAACATCGTCGGCGTGGTACTCCAATGCAACAACTATGAGGTTATCGATCTCGGCGTGATGGTGCCGCCGCAGAAGATTCTCGACGCCGCGATCGAGCACAAAGCTGACGTCATCGGCCTGTCCGGACTGATCACGCCGAGTCTCGACGAGATGGTGCATCTGGCCAAGGAAATGCAGCGCCAGGGTTTTGAATTGCCGCTGCTGATCGGCGGCGCGACAACGTCGCGAGCGCACACGGCGGTGAAGATCGCACCGGCCTACAAGCATCCGGTGATCTGGGTGAAGGACGCGTCGCGCTCGGTGCAGATCGTGTCGAATCTGCTGTCGGCCGCGCAGAAGGAAAAGCTGGTCGCTGAAGTGAATGCGGACTACGCGTCGATCCGCGAACGCCACGCGAATAAAATGCAGGAAAAATTCCTGCCGCTCGCACAGGCGCGCGCCAATCGCACACCGATCGACTGGCAAACGCACCGGCCGTTCCGCCCGCATCTGCTGTTGCAGCAGGACCACGCAGTTTGCGAAACCGGTTGCGACCATACGCACGCACAGTCCTTGCAGCACGTAAAAACCCTGCGTGACTACCCGCTCGACGAATTGCGCGACTACATCGATTGGCAGCCGTTCTTCATCGCGTGGGAAATGAAGGGACGCTTCCCCGATCTGCTCAACAATCCGGCGACCAGCGAGGTGGCGCGCAAGCTGTGGGACGACGCGCAGGTGATGCTCGACAAAGTCATCTCCGAAAAATGGCTGACTGCGAACGGCGTTTTCGGGCTGTTCCCGGCGAACGCGGACGGCGACGATATCGTCGTCTACACCGATGAAACACGCACGACGGAGTTCTCGCGCCTTCACTGTCTGCGCCAGCAAAGCGAGCATCGCGAGGGCGTGCCGAATCGTTCGCTCGCCGACTTCATCGCGCCGAAAGATACCGCGCTGCACGATTACGTCGGCGCATTTGCCGTCACCACCGGAGTCGGCTGCAGCGATCGTGTCGCCGCGTTCAGGAAGGCCAATGACGATTTCAGCGCGATTCTGCTCGAATCGCTCGCCGACCGTCTCGCCGAAGCATTCGCCGAGCGCCTGCATCAACGCGTGCGCAAGGAATTCTGGGGCTACGTGGCCAACGAACATCTCGACAACGAGGCGTTGATCGCAGAGTCGTACAAAGGCATCCGCCCGGCGCCCGGCTATCCAGCCTGTCCGGAGCACACCGAGAAAAAAACCCTGTGGAAATTGCTCGACGCCGAGCACACCGCCGGCATACAGCTCACCGAAAGCATGGCGATGTGGCCAGCGGCGGCGGTGTCCGGCTGGTATTTCGCGCATCCGCAGTCACAGTACTTCGTGGTCGGCCGCATCGCCAAGGATCAAGTCGCGGACTATGCGGCGCGCAAGGGCTGGACGCTGGCGGAAGCGGAAAAGTGGCTGACGCCGAATCTCGGCTACGAGCCGGAGGATTGATTCCCGGTAGATGGATCGGCGACAGGTAGAATGCGGACCATGGCGTCCGCATCCGCATCGATGTCCGACGATTCTTCGCTGCGCCCAGCGCCGCAGCGCCTGCGGCTGCTGACATACAACATCCAGGCCGGTTTGCGCACCACGGATTTCGGACACTACCTGACCGGGGCGTGGCGGCATGCCCTGCCGACGCGCGATCGCGATGAAAATCTACCGCGCATTGCTGAGACCATGCGCGGCTACGATCTGGTCGCGGTGCAGGAAGCCGATGCCGGCAGCCTGCGCACCGTGCAGCAGAATCAAATGGCATTTCTGGCCGAACGTGCGGGCTACAAGCATCACGGCCTCGCGGTCACACGCGATCTCGCACCGTTCGCGCGCATCTGCCTCGGCTGGATGATGCAGGCCCCGCCGCTGCGCGTGGTGTCGCACCGCCTGCCGTCGCGCATTCCCGGACGCGGCGCGATCGAACTGGATATCAAATTTGAATCCGCCGGTGGACCGATCACGGTGCTGATCGCGCATTTGTCGCTGACCGCGAAAACCTGCGAACAGCAGCTGCACTTTCTTGCGGAATGCCTGCATGGACGCCGCCACGCCGTGCTGATTGGCGATTTGAACTGCACTGCCGGTTTTCTGCGCGAGCATCGCGCCTTGCGCAAGATCGGACTCACCCCGCCGCAGGAACCGCCAAACACCTATCCGAGCTGGGCACCGTCGCGATCGATCGATCATGTGCTGGTAACGCCCGATCTGCGCATCTGCCGGATGGAGGCGCTGCCGGCGCTGCACTCCGACCATCTACCTCTGGCTGTTGATATCGAGGTGCGGCAGTGATCGCGGCAAGCCTGGCTCCGTATTGGGAAAGAATCGTGCTGCTAGTGGACATCGCGCTGGCACTCACGACGTCCACGCATGCGCTGCTGACCAAGGCCGACCCACGCGGTGCTTCTGGATGGATCGCAGTGGCGTGGCTGTTTCCGATTTTCGGTTCGCTTTTGTATTACATGTTCGGCATCAATCGCGTCGAGGCGCGCGCCAAACGCCTGCGCGATACCGGCAGCGGACCGCAAGCGTCGACGGTAATCGTGGCGCCCGGCGACGATGGAATGGCGACCGCGCTGGCACGGATCGGCGATGCCGTCACGCTGTGGCCGCGACTGGCCGGCAACCAGCTTGAAATTCTGCACAACGGCGAAGAGGCCTATCCGGCGATGCTGGAGGCGATCGCAGGTGCCCGTCACAGCATCTGGCTGGCGACCTATATCTTCGATACCGATGAAGTCGGACACCTTTTTATCGACGCATTGGCGGATGCGCACCGGCGCGGTGTACGCGTGTGTGCGATGGCCGATGGCATCGGCGAACTGTACGGCTGGCCGCGCGCGGTTTCGCTGCTGCGAAGCGCAGGTGTTCCGGCCGAACGCTTTCTGCCGCCGCAGCTGCTGCCGCCGCAGCTGTATCTGAATCTGCGCAACCACCGCAAACTGCTGCTCGTCGACGGTGAAATCGGATTCACCGGCGGCATCAATCTCAGCGCCCGCCACGTCGCCCACGATGGCAAGCGACGCGTCACCGACATGCATTTCCGGCTGCGCGGGCCGGTGCTGGCACAGCTCGCAGAAGCTTTCGCTGCCGATTGGAATTTCGTGGCCGGCGAAAACCTCGAACTGCCGTCGATACCGCCACCCGCGGGCGATTCGGTGTGCCGCGTGATCGTCGACGGCCCGGACGAGGACTTGAACCGTCTGCTGCTGGCAATCGTCGGCGCGATCTCGCTGGCACGGCGTGAAATCCTGATCATGACGCCGTACTTCATACCCTCGGTGGACGTCCTCGCGGTGCTGCAAGCAGCTGCGTTGCGCGGTGTCGAGGTGACGATCGTGCTGCCGGTGCACAGCGATCTGCGCTGGGTCGACTGGGCCACGCGGCGCTGGCTACCGCCGCTGCTCGAACGCGGCGTGCATGTCTTCCTGCAGCCGCCGCCGTTCGCGCACACCAAGCTCTTCGTCATCGACGGCGAGTACGCGCAGATCGGCTCCGCGAACATGGATCCGCGCAGCCTGCGGCTGAATTTCGAAATCGTGGTCGAGATTTACGATGCCGTGTTTTGCGTGCAGCTCGCGCGGCACATCACCGACGCCCGCACCCGATCGCAACGAATCACGCTGGAGCGTCTGGCGGCCACACGCCTGTTGGCACGCGTGCGCAACAGCTTGTTCTGGTTGCTGTCGCCTTACCTATAAATAAGTAGGGTTTCAGGTGAGGCGCTTAATGATGGTGGCCGCCGGCGCCGTGCACATGGCCATGCACCATTTCTTCTTCCGTAGCGGCGCGCACATCAGCGATTTCCACATCGAAATGCAGGGTCTGCCCAGCCAGGGAATGGTTGGCGTCGATGGTGACCATATCGCCCAGAATCTTGGTCACAGTGACGACGCGCGGCCCATGATCGCTGTCGGCGCGCAGCTGCATGCCGACCTGCAGATCGGGAATACCGTTGAACAGCCGCCGCGGCACCTGCTGCACCAGAGCGTCGTCGCGCACACCGTAGCCATCTTCGGGCGTGATGGTGACGGCAAGCTTGTCGCCGCGCGAACGTCCACTCAACGCCTTTTCCAAGCCGGGAATGATGTTGCCGGCACCGTGCAGATAGGCGAGCGGCGACTCTTTTTCGGAGCGGTCCAGCGTTTCGCCGCTGTCGTCGGTAAGGATGTAGTGAATGTAAACAACGCGCTGATCAGCGATTTCCATGGCACTGAACCGAGGGAACAAAGGAGCGCGCAGTTTGCCATAGGGTAGGCGCGCTCGCTTGGTAAACTCCGGAGATTCAAATGTACGAAGAGGTTGCTGTGGCCAAAAGTGGTGAGGGCACGATTCTGATGGGCGCGCTGTGGATGATCGTCATCCCGGTTCTGCTGTGCTGGCTGCCGGGCATCGGTGGTCTACTCGGCGGCCTCGTCGGCGGTAAAGCCGCCGGTGGCGTCGGGCGCGCGTTGCTGGCGTGGCTCGTATCGTCGATTCTCGTCGGTGCACTGTTCGCCACTCTGGGCACGATGATCAGCGGATTCATCGTGGTCGGAATGCTGGCCGGCTTCGGCGGTTTAATGCTGGCATTTATCGATTCGGGAATGCGTCTGCTCGGCGCGATCATCGGCGGATTGATGGCATGACCGACACGGATCGGGATCACGATCCCGAAATTCGGTATCTGGACCTGAAGGTCAGTCCGAAATCTTCGCGCGACGCGGTACTCGGCTGGTATGGCGAAGCGCTGAAGGTGGCGGTCACCGCCGCCCCGGAACGCGGACGCGCCAATGCCGCGGTGGCCTCGCTGCTGGCCGCGGCTCTGGATGTTCCGGTGTCATGTATCGAAGTGGTTGCAGGCCATGGCCGCGCCCGTAAACGCGTTGCGATAAAGGGACTTACGCAGATCGAGCTGAGCGCGCGGCTGCCGCAAAGATGAAATTCCGTGCCTTCCGCGGTATGCTGCGACGCGGCAATTGCTAAATCTCCCAATGAATTCCCGTCGAGCCCGAATCGTCCGCGCTACCCGCGAGACGAAAATCAGTGTCGAGATTGATCTCGATGGCACCGGCAATGCACGGCTGGCCAGCGGGCTGCCGTTTCTCGATCACATGCTCGACCAAGTTGCGCGGCACGGACTGATCGATCTGGTCGTGGAAGCCAACGGGGATCTTGAGATCGACGCGCATCACACCGTCGAGGACATCGGCATCACGCTCGGGCAGGCTTTCGACCAGGCGCTCGCCAGCAAGCAGGGTATCCGCCGCTACGGACATGCCTATGTACCGCTCGACGAGGCACTGTCGCGCGTCGTCGTGGACTGCTCCGGCCGCCCCGGTCTCGAATGGTTCGTCGAGTTTCCGCGTGCGCGCATCGCCGATTTCGACGTGGATCTGTTCCGCGAATTCTTCCAAGGCTTCGTGAACCACGCGAAGCTGACCATGCACATCGACTCACTGCGCGGCCGTAACGCGCACCACATCGCCGAAACCGTATTCAAGGCGTTCGGCCGCGCGCTCCGCGCCGCGGTCGAGCTGGATCCCCGTGCACAGGATGTGCTGCCGTCGACGAAAGGTTCTCTTTAAGGTACTCAGGTCAAGACCTTTCATGGCGGCGACGATAGGCGTCATCGATTACGGCATGGGCAATCTGCACTCGCTAGCGAAAGCGCTGGAAAGAGTGGCAGACCACCAGCGCATCGAAGTCAGTTACGACCCCGAAAAGCTGCGCAAATGCGACCGGCTGGTGCTGCCGGGCGTCGGCGGCGCGCGCGCATGCATGGGCGAATTGCACCGGCTCGAACTCGATCAGATGATCGTCGAGGCGGCGCGCGAAGTACCCTTGCTCGGCGTTTGCCTCGGCATGCAGGTGCTGCTCGACTTCAGCGAAGAAAACGGTGGCGTACCGGCGCTGGGACTGATTCCCGGCCGCGTCGTGCGCTTCCCCGATCCGCAAAGCGGCGCCGCCGAACGCCTCAAGGTCCCGCATATGGGCTGGAACCAGGTGCGCTGGAAACGTCCGCACCCCGTGTACGCGGGCGTTCCCGATGCCAGCTGGTTTTACTTCGTGCACAGCTATTACGCAGCGCCGAAAAGCCCGGAGCACACGCTCGGCGAAGCCAACTACGGCGAAAGCTTTGCCGCCGCCGTCGCGCGCAACAACATCGTCGGATTCCAGTTCCACCCGGAAAAGAGCCACGATGCAGGGATGCGGCTGCTGGCGAATTTCGCGGTGTGGGACGGACGTGCCGACTGAGCCTCCGTTCGTCGGCCGGCAGCCGGTGCTTGCCACGTCGCGCCGATTTGGGCAGAGTGGTGGCTAGGGAACAAGTTCTACTCTCCATAACACATCAGATTCCAGTCGCCGACTGACGTTTCTCCCCATGCCGGCCCCCACATGCTGCTGATCCCAGCTATCGACCTCAAAAACGGCCAGTGCGTGCGTCTCCGCCAAGGCCGTATGAATGACGTGACCGTGTTTTCCAACGAACCCGCGGAAGTCGCCCGTCGTTTCGTAGGCGACGGCGCGCAACGTCTCCACGTCGTCGATCTCGATGGCGCGGTGAAAGGCGCGCCGGTCAACCTGAAGACGGTCGAAAAGATCGTCGCTGCGGCCGGTGACATTCCGGTGCAGGTCGGCGGCGGCATCCGCGACGAAGACACGGTCCAGCAACTGCTGGATGTCGGCGTCAGCTTCGTGATTATCGGCACCAAGGCGGTCAACACGCCGCACTTCGTGCGCGACCTTTGCATCGAATATCCGCGCCATGTTCTCGTCGCCATCGACGCCAAGGACGGGCGTGTCGCCGTCGACGGCTGGGCCAAGCTTTCGCATTTCGGCGCCATCGAAATGGCCCAGCACTGCGAGCGCGACGGCGTCGAAGCGATCATCTATACCGACATCGGTCGCGACGGCATGATGAGCGGTTTCAATTCCGATTCCACCCGCGAGATGGCACAGGCGATCACCACCCCGATCATTGCCTCAGGCGGCGTTTCCAGCGTTGACGATCTGCGCAAGCTGCGCGAATTGGAAGGCGATGGCGTGATCGGCTGCGTCATCGGCCGCGCGCTATACGAAGGCGGGCTCAAACTGGTTGATTGCCTGAAAGCGGTGTCTTGAAGTTAGGAGTAAAGGGTGAGGAGTAAGGTGGAAAAGCGATATGCTCCGAAAGTCTTTGCGAGAGGCTTTGGAGGACCGCGGCTCTCAAAGCTTGTGCCGCTTGTGCCGCTGGATTCTTGCCTGCCGTTTCTCCTCACCTCTCACCCCTCACTCCTCACCTAACAATGCTCGCCAAGCGTGTCATTCCCTGTCTCGACATCGATGCTGGCCGCGTCGTCAAAGGCGTGCGCTTCGAAGAATTACGGGATGCGGGTGATCCGGTCGAGGTTGCGCGCCGCTACGATCAGCAGGGCGCGGATGAGCTGGTGTTTCTCGACATCACCGCCAGCTCCGACGCGCGGCCGATCCTGTTCAAGACGGTGGAAGCGGTCGCACGCGAGGTTTACATCCCGCTGACCGTCGGCGGCGGCGTGCGTAGCTGCGCCGATGTGCGCTCGTTGCTGTCGGCCGGCGCCGACAAAGTGTCGATCAACACCGCCGCCGTGCAGAGCCCCGACTTCGTCACCGAAGCCGGCGATCGCTATGGCGTACAGTGCATCGTCGTCGCCATCGACGCCAAGCGCGTCAACAAGAAAAAGGAAGCGCCGCGCTGGGAAGTGTTCACCCATGGCGGCCGCCGGCCGACCGGCATCGATGCCGTCGAGTGGGCGATCAAAATGGTCAAAAAAGGCGCTGGCGAGTTGCTCGTGACGAGCATGGATCGTGACGGCACCAAGGCCGGTTACGACAATGAACTGCTGCACACCATCGCCGAAGCAGTGACGGTGCCGATCATCGCCTCCGGCGGCGTCGGCACGCTGGAACATCTCTATGAAGGATTCCACGACGGCAGCGCCGATGCGGTCCTGGCAGCCAGCATCTTTCACCAAGGCACCTACTCGATCGCGGAAACCAAACGGTATCTGGCAAGTAAGGGAATTTGCGTCAGGCTTTAGAGATATCTGGTAGGCAAATCTTCACCTACCGATGATTTCCCGGTACTGCGACTCGAGCTCCCCGATGTGCAGTTGAAGGTTGAGTGAACGCTTCGCTTTCTCCCAGGCCGCGCGTCCCAACCGTCGGGCGAACTCCGCATCGGTTGCCAGCACCTGTATCGCCTGCGCAAGCTGCTCTTCGTCACCGGAATCGACGCAGAGACCATCACTGCCATGATCGATCGGCTCAGCAGCGCCACCAACCTTGCTGACAATGACCGTACGGCCCTGCGCCATGGCTT
Source organism: uncultured Salinisphaerales bacterium (assembly GCA_964581385.1). GTDB lineage: Bacteria > Pseudomonadota > Gammaproteobacteria > Nevskiales > Nevskiaceae > CAZOOK01. The sequence continues at coordinate 59,844 of CAZOOK010000023.1, read as the reverse complement.
CGAATACCGCCACTCCTGATGGTTCCTGCCATATCGAGGGATAGATCAGGGCCGTGGCTTTGCTGAGCAGCAACCGCACTTCGCTGTCCCCGATCCAGCCGTGAAAAGTGACCCGATCGGCAATGCCAAGATCGGTCGCGAGCCGTTGCATCTTCTGCCGCACATGCCCATCGCCGGCAATATCGAGATGGCATGGCGCGTCGACGCGAGCGAGCGAGCGCAGCAACCAGCCCAGCCCTTTTTCCGGAATGAGGCGACCGAGGAAAACAAAGCGAGGTGTCTCCGCCGCTGGCGCGAGCTGATAATCCGGGCATTCGCAGGCGGTTGGCCGCAGCATGACGATATCCCGCGCCGCATAACCGGCATCGATCAGGCGCTGTTTCATGAAGTTGCTGACCGCGAATGCACGAATACCCGGCAAGGTGCGTCGCTCGTTGCGGTAGCGGGTAACTGATTCGACCAGGTTCAGCGGCCGCAGGCTGCCGCAACGGTCATATAGATAGCCTTTCACGCAGGCGGCAAAGCCGTAGGTGTGCTGACAGGCTATTTCGTGGCGAAACAGGAATTGCGTGCCGCTCGGACAATAAGGCTCATGGAAGTGAATCGTGCGCACCGCCTTCAGGCCCGGCGGAGGTGATGAGGCGACACGAGTGTGCAGGTGAAGAATGTCGATGCTGAGCGATTGTGCTTTGGCGAACAGGTCGATGGCCGAATCGACCTTCCGGATGGCCGGATTGGCAACGCCGCCAGGTGCGGCCGGGCAATTGTCGAACAAAATGACTTCGTTCCCGGCGTCACGCTGGGCGGCGCAGATGCGTGTGACATACGAGACGATTCCGCCCAGCATCCACATTTTCGAGTTGTAATGCCCGATTTTCACTGTTCCTGAATGGCCTATCCGACGTTACTGCAGTGGTAAGTCTGTTTCGCCGCGCAGGGCCGATTCTCGAACACGCCAAAGCGCGATCCATGATTTGCTGCGAGCAATCCATCGCTTTGTCCGATAAATCTTGCCCGGTCCGGATAAGCACCGCAATGCAAGGGCGAGCGACGGCACGGCACAAGTCCGGTATCCTCGCGCACGTTTTCTGTTTCGCGGAATCCCGATGAATTCAACTGATGTGATCGGCGCGCTTTACGCCGTTCTCGAAAGCCGAAAGGCCGCAGATCCGGCGCAGTCATACGTGGCCACCCTATATGCGAAAGGCATCGACGGCATTCTCAAAAAAGTCGGCGAAGAAGCGGCGGAAACCCTGATTGCCGCGAAGAATCCGGACGACGCGGCACTCGTGCACGAAGTCGCGGATCTGTGGTTTCACACGCTCGTAATGATGGTGGCGCGCGGTGTTCCGTTGTCGGCACTGACCGCCGAACTCGCGCGGCGGCAAGGCCGCTCCGGACTTGAGGAAAAAGCTTCGCGCGGGCAGCCCTCCGCGCCAGACCGGTAAGCACCGTATACCGTCCCGGTCATTCGCAGGGCATCCTGCGTTGATATAGTGATCGTCCAGAACCGGATTTGTTCGAGGTGAATTGCGATGGGTTCTCTAAGTATCTGGCATTGGCTGATTTTTCTGTTGATTGCGGTACTTGTATTCGGCACTAAGCGGCTGCGCGGCGCCGGTGGCGATCTTGGCGCGGCGGTGAAGAACTTCAAGCAGGCGATGCACGAAGGCGAGACCGAAGGGACGAAGAAAAACCCGGGTGAAATCGGCGCCGATGGGCATCCGCCAGCCGGTTCGTCCCCGGCAGCGGCGAATCAGCGCGACAAGGTCTGATCCTCACTTTCACGACCGGGCGCACGCATGCTCGATATCAGCTTCTCGGAGCTGGCGGTTTGTTTTCTGGTAGCACTGGTCGTGCTTGGGCCGGAGCGGCTGCCGGGTGTCGCGCGGGCGCTCGGCCGCTGGACCGGCAAGGCGCGCACCTATATGCGCAACTTCACAGCCGAACTGGAACGCGAGACTCAGGTCTCGGAACTCAAGCAGCAGCTGGATGATGCCCAGCGTGTGCTGAAGGAACAGGCCAGCCACACCGAAACCGCTGCGCGCACAATCGTCAACGATACCAAGGCTCTGCCGAACCCATCCGACGCACCCGGTGAGCATGGGCGATAACTTTCCTGCGGGCGGTGGCGAACAGCCGCTGCTCGCACACCTGATCGAATTGCGGCAGCGCTTGCTGAGCGCGATGACTGGTGTACTGCTGATTTTCCTGCCGCTGGCGTTTTACGCCCAGAAGATCTACCACTTTCTCGCCAAGCCGTTGCTGCGCCTGCTGCCGCCCGGTAGCGCGATGATCGCCACTGAGGTTGCTTCGCCGTTCTTCGTACCGTTCAAGCTGGCCGGTCTGCTGGCTTTCGCGCTGGCTCTGCCATGGGTGCTTTATCAGCTTTGGGCTTTCATCGCGCCGGGCTTGTACCGCAACGAACGGCGGCTGGTTGTTCCGCTGCTCATGTCGAGCACATTGCTGTTCTACGGCGGCGTATCGTTCGCCTATTTCATCATCCTGCCGCGCATCTTTCAGTTCCTTCTGAGCGTTACGCCGGAAGGCGTGTCGATGATGACCGATATCAGCAAGTACCTTGATTTCGTTCTTAAATTGTTTGTCGCGTTCGGTCTGGCCTTCGAAACGCCGGTAGCCATCGTGCTGCTGTGCTGGACCGGCTTCCTGACTCCGCAACAGCTGCGCTCGCATCGCGACTATGTGCTCGTGGGCGTGTTCTTCGTCGCTGCGATCCTGACGCCGCCGGATGTCATCTCGCAGGTATCCCTGGCGCTGTCGACTTATGCACTTTATGAAGTCGGCATCCTGTGGGCGAGCTGGCTGGTTCGCAATAAATCCGTTCCGGCAGCGCACGATAGCGAAAACATCTGATACATTTTGTCTATGGAAAAACTGCGCTGAAAGGCGCGGGGGTGCGCAGGGTGAGCCGCTTCGAGTCCTCATGCTTCCCTACCGCCGTCGCGCCCAGGCCCGGTTTTCCGTTCACTCCCCGGGAAGCGACCGTCCGTCGAGTTCACATATAAAGGCTGGCGCCGCTAGGGGAATTATTGAAGGCGGATTAAAAGATGGGGTGAAATATATCCCCAAGGCTTTCATAAGGTCGTGCAGGGGTCGTGCGAGGAAGGTTTTCCACAGTCAACGCGGTTGGACGACGGTGAGGTATGAAGAAAACACTTGGCGGATTTACCATGATCGATCTGATGATCTCACTGCTGATCCTGTCGATTCTGGCCGGGATCGCGATTCCTTCATATCGAAACAGCGTGAAGCGCGGCTATCTGGTCAATGCGACCAATACGCTTGCGGCTCAGCGCGTACTGATGGAGCAGTACTATCAGGACAACCGCACATATAGCGGTAGCGGGTCTACTTATCCCTGCACATCCAGTACCGTAGGCCCGACCGGAGCGACGTTCCATATCGCCTGCACCAGTCCGGCAGCACCGTCGACGACGACTTATACGATTACGGCGACCGGTTCGGGTCAGGTTGCGAGCTTCGTCTATACCGTCAATCAGGCGGGTGTGCAAAGCACAACTGGTCTCCCTTCAGGCTGGGGTAGCACGCCGCAGAGTTGTTGGGTCATCAAGAAAGGGCAGACTTGCTGATGAATGTACCTTCGTCATCGCAGGGTTTTACGATGATCGAACTGCTCGTCACGGTATCGATTGTTGCCTTGCTGGTTTCATTTTCGGTTCCATCGTTTCGCACCGCAATTAACAACCGGCAGACGCATGCAGTAGCCGAAACAATCGAAAATGCTCTGCGGCTTGCACAGTCGACCGCGACCCAGCAAAGCCGCTCGACGACATTGTGCCTGACCAATTCAACGCCGTCCGCAAGCTTGGTGGCGGCAGCTCCAAATTCCAACTGCGTTGCCAATGGCAAATACTGGTTTATCCAGACCAACACTCTTTTTACCGATGAAAATCCCGCTTATCTGAGAGGTGGGACGTTTGGCGACATTGGTCCTAACGTTGCCATTACCGGACCTGCGACGCTCGATTTCAGTGCGCTGGGACGTACGAGTGTCGCCACGCGGCAAGTCTATAAATTCACGAATCCTTATGCAGATTTCAAGAGTACGGCGACCCGTTATCTGGGCGTGACCGTCGAACCAGGAGGACAGATACGCATGTGCGACAGTTCGCGGAGCATGTCCAACTCGGCGGACGGCTGCCCCTGAAGGCCAGCCCAGTAATGCTTGTGGAGAAATGTCTGTGGTCATGCCAGAAAAAAAGAACGTCGCCGTAAGACGCTTCCAAAACGGGTGGCGGCAATCAGGGTTTTCCTTGATCGAAGTGCTGATTGCGCTCGTACTTTTTTCAGTTGGCATTCTTGGTGTCATCGCCCTGCAGGCTACTGCGACGAATCTGACGACTTCGGCGGAAGACAGCACCCGCGCTTCGCTGCTGGTTAACGAACTGACGGCGGAAATGAATAATCAACAGACCATCAGCCTGCCAACCGCGACGGTGACGGCATGGCAAAACAAGGTCAATGGAACAACGGCTTCCAATCTGACATTGCCGGGCGGTGTGGGCACCGTCAACGTCGATGGCAGCGGCAACTTTGTAACGATCACGGTAACGTGGACGGACGCGCAGGTTTCCACGGCCGGCAACGCCAGTACCCACAGTTATTCAGGCGCTCACTCGTACTCCACCGTTGTCTCGAAAACCTTCTGATGTCTCTAAAACCATCACCGCGAAACTTGCCTCACCTTCCCCGGCCGTCAACGGGATTCAGCCTGATCGAGCTGATGATTGCGATGACGATCGGGCTGGCATTCTCGCTGGCGGTGATGCAGGTCCTGTCGGTCAGCGAGACGCGCCGCCGCACCTCGAATTCGGTCAATGACATTGATCAAGTTGGCGCTTATGCGATGTTCCAGCTGGATAAGTTTGTTCGGGCAGCAGGTTCCGGATTTGCCAGCATTCACAGCACGGCGACGGGCAGTAATTTTGGCTGCAAACTTAATGCAAACCTGTCCACGGCGGCAGCCCCTGCCATTCTGCCTGCCCCTACTCTGCCCGCTCCATTCGATCATGTTCTGGCTGACATTGGCGGCAAAATCCGGCTCGCCCCGATACTCATCGACTATAACGGCTCGAATTTCGGTACTGGCAACTCCGACGTATTGATCGTGATGTCAGGCTCTGCCGGCTATGGGGAAGGGCCAATGACTTTTGCCAACGTTCCCGTGTCCGGACAGCTCAATGTGCGGAATACCTATGGATTTACTACCACCGGCTCCACAGTTGGCGACCTTCTACTAGTTGTCGATCAGAATACCGGCGGCAATGTGCAACCCTGCATGATCGAGCAGGTTCTGGCCGGTTTTTCGGCTACGCCCGGTGCCACGGCACTGACGTTGAGTGGAGACTATTACACCGCTAGTGGCACGGACCCGACGAGCCTTCTGCTCACGGCTTTCAGCATCAATGGCCAAGTGATGGATCTCGGCAATCCTGCCGTGGGAAATAATCCCCCGCTGTTCCAACTGATCGGTGTCAAGGAAGGCAGTTCTACAACCAATTATGCGTTGTACAGCTACGATCTATTGAACATCAGCAATCCCGGAGCAGCGGTTGTCATTTCTGACCAAGTCTTCGAGATGCACGCACTCTACTACGTCGATACAGATGGGGACGGCAAAGCTGACGCCTGGGTTTCCCCAAAGCTGGCCATCACTACCACGGTCGGCGGTGTTCAATACGATGCTGCAGACCTTATGGCAGGCACCCCTGCGGCTGCAGATGCCTTATATAACATCAAGGCAATCCGTCTCGGCCTGATTCTGCGGTCGCCGCTCAACGAGCAGAGCTCACCCGGTCTGACGACGCTCACCCTGTTTTCAGGGGTCACGAATCCTGCTGGCACATCTCTAACAATTACCCGAACGCTTGCGGCGAGCGAGCAGAATTACCGGTACCGGGTGCTCGAAGCGACAATTCCGATTCGCAACAATCTCTATTAATGGCCAAGGCACGGAATATGTCCAAACGCAGTATCAATCCGCCACTTTCGATACGGCTGCGCAGGGAATCCCGGCAGCGCGGTGTGATACTGATTTTTGCGCTCGTGGCCCTATTGATCCTGGGCATCGGCGCCGTCGCCCTTATTCGCTCGTTCGATACCTCGACGGTGAATGCCGTGAATTTAGCATTCAAGCGCGATCTGACCAGCGAAGGCTCGCTTGTGATCGATCAGGCGAAGATCTGGTTCAGCGATTCGGCGAAGCTAGGTAGCTTGGTAAACCAGCAAAGCAACAACAGTGCCTATAACTATTCAGCGGTGATAGTCCCATCCGATGAGCACGGCATTCCCACCGTGCTGCTGACCACTAACCCGGGCTCAGCCTACAAGTTCACGACCACCTCGGCCCTTAGCGGCATCACAATCTATTTTGTGATCGATCGCCAATGTGCCACCGGTACCGGGGCGATATCCATCGATAGTTGCGCATTCCACGTTTACACGACGGATCCGGGTGGCGGCTCTCTATGGGAATCGAGAGTCAGCGGTTATGTGCAAGCGGTATTTCGCATCACCATTCGCGTCGATGGACCGCATGATACGCATACATTTTTGCAGCAGACCGTCGCGGATTGATCGCGGCGGGGAAACGGGAGTGAAGCCATGACGAGAGCATTTCAAACCACGCAAACCACGGTTGGAATTGCCGATATGCGGCGCGCGAAACTGACAGCGGCAGCTGTTCTGATGGCAGCGGGACTTTTCTCGTGCCTACCACCGGCGCGGGCTTCTACGACGACACTCGCCGACTCGCCGATTTTCGGCACATCCTCAGTTCCAGGAAATCTGCTGCTGCTGCTCTCCGTCGAATATCCGACGGCGGTCGACAACGCGTTCACTTCGGATTACTCCGGTTCAGCGAGTAATCTTGGCTATTTCGACCCGAGCAAGTGCTATACGTACTACACCAGCGGTTCGGATACCAACGCGCCATACTTCAAACCCTATGGGGCTGCCAGCAGCAGTCATACCTGCACCAGCACGGTAAGAGTGAACTCGTATACGGCGACTTACAGTGGTACTTCAAACAATGCCCTGTGCCCCACGAGCGGCGTCAGAAAGCCATTTACGAGCGCCACTGCGGCGACCGTGGATATGACGAACTCAACATTGCTCTGGAGCGGTAGTTTCCTGAACTGGGCGACGATGCAGACCATCGATCCGTTCCGCTGGGCGTTAACCGGCGGCTATCGCGCGGTGGACACTACAACGTTGACGGTGCTTGAGAAAGCCTGGGCGTCCGGTCAGGGCGGAACCGGAGATTTTCCGGATCGGACCGTGAGCGGCACCAATACGATCAGTCCCGCTCTCACTTTACCGGCATCCTGTAACTCCAGCGGTGGAAACGTAACGGTCAGTGCCCAAACGCTCACGGTCACTGGCGTCACCCCGTTCCCTGTTTCTTCATTCGAGATGCGCGTCGAGGGGCAGGGTAATGCAATGAATTTTGCGTATGGAGGATCGGGTGGAGGTGACGTCAGCACGACTGCGACGGCATATGACACTTCGGGTTCGACATCCGTTCTCCTCAGTGACACCAATCCCGCCACCCGTTCGACGAACACTTCGGTTTATTCAGTGAAGATTCGCGTCAAGGTGTGTGACTCCAGTTCCAGTGGAACGCTCCTTGAATCAAATTGCACACAATACGGCAGCAACTACAAACCCGAAGGCCTGCTACAGGGCTACTCGCAGAGCATCCGCTTCGGCGTTTTCGGCTACCTCAATGACGGCTCTTCGGGACGCGATGCCGGTGTGCTGCGTGCCGGAATGCGATATGTCGGCCCGATCAAGCCAATTCCCGGATCGACAAGCATCACCAATACGCTCACTGAATGGGATTCGGGTACAGGGATTTTTGCCGTCGATCCGGGCTCCACCTCTGGCCCGGGAACTTCACCCGATGCCTCGGCAACAAATAGTGCCTTCAGCCTCTCAACTCCCAATAAAGTGACCCAGAGCGGCGTCATCAACTATCTCAATAAATTCGGCGAGTCATCTCAGTCCTATAAGAGCTACGACCCAGTCAGCGAGCTGTATTACGCTGGCATTCGCTACTTCAAGAAAGAAAACAACTGGTCCACTTGGACGAATGGGGCCACGGTAGCGCAGATCGATGGTTTTCCCGTCATCACGACTTGGGATGATCCAATCCTCTATGCCTGTCAGAAGAATTTCATTCTTGGCATCGGCGACATTAATACCTGGAACGATGCCAACATCCCCGGCAGTACGATCACGTCTTCAGCAGAGACTTCGACGAAGCCAACTGATGTTTCCATAGATGTCAAAAAAGCAACCGACGAGGTCGGCACGCTGGAGGGGCTAAGCAGCCTGGGCACCACGTGGTTCCCGATCAGCGGCGCCAGCGGCCGCAGTGATACTTATTTCATGGCCGGTCTTGCCTACGACGCGCATACCCACGATATGCGACCCACTGATTTTCAGTACACGCTCAGCAACGCGACGTCTGGCTATGCGAGCTCGTCTTCGAATCTTGATTCCAACAACAACAAGCTGAAGATTCAGACGGTTTCAACGTACTGGCTCGACGTCATGGAATATCAGAGTTACATGTACCAGAATCAGTTCTGGCTCGCCGCTAAATATGGCGGATTCACCTACCCGTCCACCTTCTGCCCGAAATATATTTCAACCTTGTGCAGTTATCCGACAACAGGGGCATCGGGAACGTTTACGAATAGTACGGGTACCGCCGATTCAAGCACCTACACTTGGTCCAATGGTACGGATTCCACATTCCCAGGTGTATCGACGGCGCACAAGAAGCCGGCCAATTACTACAGTGCCGGGGATCCAACATCGATGGTTTCGGGCTTGCAGAGCGCTTTCGCGAGCATCAACAGCGCCGCCAAAGCGACCACCTCTGAATTGAACTTCCTGTCGGCGAACGTCAGCTCGGGCAGTTCTAGCCTTTATTACGCTGCGTCCTACGACGCCTCAAACTGGTTTGGAGATCTCAAGGCGCTCTCGATCATTTTTGATTCCTCCGGTAATCAGCAGGGAACTGCGACGCAGACCTGGAGTGCCCAGGCAAACCTCGACACACAGGCATCGGGTACGGGCTGGCAGGCCCCGACTAGAAAAATCGCGACGAGCACCGGGACGACTAACACAAGCGGCCAGGGCATTGCCTTCGAGTATGCGAACGTCAACACTTACTATTCCTCGCAGCTCTCGACGGTCGATGGAACTTCGACCTCGGCGCAGAATCTCGTCAACTATCTGCGCGGCGAGCGCGCACATGAAGGGACCACCACAGGGTCTTACCATGTCCGTACTCATCTGCTCGGCGATATCGTGGACTCCATTCCCAAAGTGGTGGGACCCCCGAGCGCTAGCTTTTCGAGCAGCACCAATCCGGGATACACCAGTTTTGTTTCGAGTAATTCTTCGCGCATGGCGGTGGTCTATGTCGGCGCAAACGATGGCATGATGCACGCGTTCGACGGCTCATCTTCGGGATCGACGGCCGGCAAAGAATTATTCGCCTATGTCCCCAGCTTCATGTTCAGCGGACCCAATGGCACGCCTGAGACGGATGGCCTCGCGGGTCTGGCAAGCCCCGACTTCGATCATCATTTCTACGTCGACGGCCAGATTACTGCCGCCGACATCGACTTCAACAAAACCAACGGTCAATCGGGAACTTCTCCCAACTGGCATTCGATCGTGATCGGCGGTCTCGGCAAGGGCGGAAAAGGCTATTACGCGCTCGATGTCACCAGCCCAAGTCCGAGCAGCATTACCAATGAAACAACTCTGGCCAGTAAAGTGCTTTGGGAGTTCACGGATTCCTCGATGGGCTATTCGTTTGGAACACCTTTGGTCGCCAAGACCAAAAAGTATGGCTGGGTTGCGATGTTCACGTCCGGTTACAACAACAGCGACGGGATAGGGCGGCTGTACATCGTCAATCCATATACCGGCGCTCTGCTGGAAACCCTTTCGACTGGCGTGGGTTCGACCACCACACCCTCTGGTCTGGCGCATGCGACGGCATTCGTGAACGATTACACCGATGGGACCGCAGATGCCGTCTATGCTGGCGATTTGCTTGGCAACGTGTGGCGCTTCGATCTCACGGCGACGTCGGGTAGTTACCCCGCTCCAACACAGTTTGCGAAGTTAAACACGAGCTGCTCATCCGGAACGGCACAACCGGTAACAACCAATATTCAGCTTGCAGTCGATTCCACGAATCTTCGTTATGTGCTCGTGGGTACCGGGAAATTACTGTCGTCAACGGATATCTCTGATACTACGCAGCAGACGTTTTATGCGATCATCGATGGCAACCGCGGTGCCTTCAGTACATCCGGCTCCTTCCCGATCGCTGGGCATTGCCTGACGCAAAATACGAGTTTGGCTGGCGTCACGACGCCCACAACGGGCTGGTACTACGATATGGCCAACGCGGTGGGGGCAAGCTCGAGCCAACGCGTCAATGTGGATCCCACGACCAGCAGTGGTTATGTGTTCTGGGCGGGCAATATCCCGAGCGGAGATCCATGTTCTCCAACTGGCAGTCACTATGACTATGTCGTGGCTCTGGGCACCGGAAAGACCGTGCAGCTCAGTACTACGGATGCAACCCAGACCACGGAGAAGAGTGCTCAGCTCAGCGGATTGGAAGCCCAGTCCGCCTTCCTGAGTGTCGATAGCAAGCTGCAGCTATACGAATTGACCGATAGCGGGACGTTACATCACATCAATACACAGTCGTCGGTTCCCGGAAACTTCCAACGACTCAACTGGCGGGAGATTCCATCACCCGACAACCACTGAACCTGGAGGCATAGTCCGGCGGAAGGGATTTTTTCCTTTCCGCCGGCCGGCTCTAAGTGGACTGTCAGAGGCGAAGGGTTTTTAGAACCGACATCGTTTCCGGGCGCACGCCCCGCCACAGTGCAAATGCTGCAGCTGCTTGCTCTGCGAGCATGCCCAGCCCGTCGGCAATTAGAGTGGCGCCCTGATTGCGCGCCCATTCGGTGAATGGTCCCGCTACCTTTCCATAGCTCAAGTCGTAGGCCGCCGCCCCAGTAGCGAGCAGTCCCTCCGGCATGCGTGGCATTTCGCCCTTGTGACCGGCCGATGTAGCGTTGATGACCAGATCGAACCGATCGCCCTTCAGCGCCAAATGCGTGCTGGCGCGGATCGGGCCACGGGCATGGAAAATCTTGATCAATTCTTCTGGCTTCCACGGCGTGCGGTTCGATACCGCGAGTTCGAGCGGTCTTTGCACCAGCAGTGGCGGGATGATGCCGCGCGCGGCACCGCCGGCGCCCAGGATGAGCACGCGCTTTCCTTCGATGGCGACGCCGAGCCGCGCAAGATCGCGGATCAGGCCTTCGCCGTCGGTGTTGTCGCCGCGCCAGCCGGTCGGCGTGCGGATCAGGGTGTTGACGGCGCCCGCAGCTTCGGCGCGTTCGCTGCTTTCCTCGCACAGCGCGGCGACGGCGGTCTTGTGCGGTAAGGTGACGTTGAGTCCAAGATAGTGCTCGGCGTGCAGGCGCGGCAGCATCACGGCGAGCCGGTCCGGCGAAATTTCCACAGCTTCATAGCAAATCTTCGCGCCAACCTGTTGCGCGAACATGCTGTGAATGCGCGGCGAAAGACTGTGGGCGATGGGTTGGCCGATGACGGCGTAACGGTCGGTCACGGAGTGGGATCCTGTGAGTGGCGCGAGGTATTCAGGCGCGATCTTCGAGCAACCACTGCGCAGCCTGCTTCGCGTAATAGCTGAGTATCGCATCGGCACCCGCGCGGCGCAGACATAGCAGCGATTCGAGTACGCAGGCGCGCTCATCAAGCCAACCGTTCTGCGCGGCGGCTTTCAGCATCGCGTATTCGCCGCTGACCTGATACGCCACCGTCGGCACGCCGAACTCGTCTTTCACGCGACGGATAATGTCGAGGTACGGCAGGCCCGGCTTTACCATCACCAGATCGGCGCCCTCATCGAGATCCAAACCGACTTCGCGCAGCGCCTCGTCGGTATTGGCCGGATCCATCTGGTAGCCGCGCTTGTCGCGCTTGCCTAGTTGTGATTTCGAGCCGACAGCATCGCGAAACGGCCCATAGAAGCTGCTCGCATACTTTGCGGCATACGACAGCAGCAATGTGTTCTTCTGACCGTCGCGCTCCAAGGCATCGCGGATGCGGCCAATGCGGCCATCCATCATGTCGGACGGGGCCAGGATGTCGGCGCCCGCACGTGCATAGAGCTTCGCCTGACGTGTGAAGATTTCGACGGTAGGATCGTTTTCAACGTAACCGTCGACGTCGAGCACGCCGTCGTGGCCATGGCTCGTGTAAGGATCCAATGCGATATCGACCATCACACCGAGATCGGGACAGGCTTGTTTCACGGCGCGGATCGTGCGCGGTACCAATCCATCCGGATTCAGCGCCTGGGTGCCCTGCTCGTCCTTGAGCTCGGGCGCCAGCGCCGGAAACAGGGCGACGACGCCGATCCCAAGCTTGCGCAGTTCTCCGCATTCGGCGACGAGCGCGTCGACAGTCAGTCGCGCGATGCCCGGCATCGAGGCAACCGGCCCGGCCTGCGCGCTTTCGGCAATGAACAGCGGCGCGATCAGCTGCGCCGGCACCAGACGCGTTTCGCGCACGAGATCGCGTATGAATGGGGCGCGGCGCGTGCGCCGCAGGCGTGTGCTGGGGTAATGGCCGAGGGTCAAGTTATTCAACCGGGACAGGTGATAGCGGAATTATAAGACCTCGCGTGCGGCTACCCGCCTCATTTATCATCGCCCAAAAGCGGAAACAACATCATGGCCGACTCAGAACAACTCTCCGTGTGGCTCGCCGCGACCGCCCAAGGCGATCAGCGTGCGTTTCAGAAGCTCTACGACAGCTGCGCCTCGCATCTATATGCCGTGCTGCTGCGTATATTGAAACGACAGGACTGGGCGGAAGAGGCCTTACAGGACTCTTTCCTGCGCGTGTGGCGGAAATCCGAAACTTACGCGCCGGACAAGGGCAGCCCGCTCGCCTGGCTCAGCAGCATCGCGCGCTACCGGGCGCTCGATCTGCTGCGGATGAAGCGCCCGGAGGTCGAGATGCCGGAAGAAGGTGAAGAGCCCAGCATGTTTTGGGCGGATCCGAGTCAGGACCCGCTGAGCCGTGCGGTCGAAAGCGAGGGCGTAAGCCAGCTGCAGGGCTGCCTGAAAACCCTGCAGACTGAGCAGCAACGCAGCGTGCTGCTCGCGTATTACGAGGGCTATACACATGACGAGCTGGCGCAGGCGATGAAAGCGCCGCTCGGCACTGTCAAAAGCTGGGTACGGCGCGGCCTGCAGCGGCTGCGCGAATGTCTCGAATCATCAGTCCCGCGACCGGCGTAGGATGAACTACAACAAACCGCAATTGCGTCAGATGCTAGCGGCGGAGTACGCGCTCGGGACGCTGGCCGGCGCCGCGCGGCGCCGCTTTCAACGCCTGCTTGCGAGTGACCCTGCACTACGCAGCGACGTCGCATGGTGGGAAGGCCGTCTACACGCACTGCACGGCAACATTGCGCCAGTGCGTCCGCGCGCGCAGGTGTGGCAGGAAATCCAGCTGCGGCTGGCGAACAAATCCGTTAATCCCAATTCCGTGGTTGGAAATGTAGGGCCATCGTCGCTACCGGCGGCGAACGACAGCCGCTTCTGGCGCGCCTGGGCCGGCTTCGCGACGGCCATCGCTGCCGGCTTCGCGCTGGTGCTGCTGATGCGTGCGCCGACGCCCGTTCCCGTCGCACCTGCCCCGGTCGCGGCGCGCGCCATGGCCTCTTACGTCGCGTTGTTGCAGATGCCGAACTCGACCATGCACTGGACCGTCAGCATCTCACCTGAGCATGGCGAAATGACCGCCGCGGCCGGCGGTGAACCGCCGCCGCTGGAAGGCCATTCACCGGAACTGTGGTGGTTGTCTCCACAGGGTCCGGTCGCGATCGGTGTGCTACCCGTCACCGGCGGCGGCGCCATGCAGCTGCCCAAGGAAATCGGCAGCGGCGGCGAAATCAAACTTGCGGTGAGTATCGAGCCGGCAGGCGGTTCCCCAACCGGCAAGCCAACCGGACCGGTGGTGATCGCGGTCAGTGCGGTGAAAGCGGCCTGACGGCTGCGGGTTATTTGCCGCTATTGGAATTGCGGCGGATCACGCTGATCGAGCCGTTGTTTTCGAGGACCGCGGTTTGTACCTCGTCGACGCAGCTGCAGCCGCCCTGGCGCAGTGCGGCGTGCAGCTCATGCTGAGTCAGCTGAGCGCTCCGCAGCACGTCTTCAAACAGGCGGCCGTTGTGGATCAGCACCTGCGGACGACCCTCGACGATTGCTTCCAGCTTCTTGCTGCGGAATGTCGCCACGCTGATCAAGTAATTGATCGCAACCAGCGTCACCGCTGATATCAGTCCGCCGACCAGCGAATTGTCGCCGGCGTTCATCGCGTTCTGCACCGCGTTCGATAGCACCAGCAGCAGCACCAGATCGAAGGGTGCGAGCTGCCCGACCTGCCGCTTGCCGGTGACACGTAGCAGGATCAGCAGAAACACGTAGACGATGAGTCCACGCAGCACCAATTCCCACCACGGAACCGACATCGTCCACATCAGCTGCGCTCCAGTGTGCCGCTAATGCTGACGGCGGCAATAGAATGGATAGCTTTCCCGCAGCACATCCTGCCTTCACTCAGAGCCGCGCGCTGAGTTCGCGGACCTCGTGATAGAGAAAGCAATGATTGTGGCCACCGTCGGCGGCCGGATTGATCGGGCGTATATCCGTCACGCCGGCACCGCGAAACCTTCATCAATTCCGAAAAACAAAAAGAACGCCGGACGAATCCGGCGTTCTTTTTGCGGGGTGCTAGAGCGCTGACAGCCGGCGTACGTCGTCGATCAGAAGTTGCAGCACTTCCGAGACCGGTCCCGGTGTCGTGCTTGCCAGTTGCTCCAGAACCAGCAGCTTTTCCGTCGGCCGTGCGATCGGCGACAGTCTGGAAAGCACCGAGTCGAGCGCTTCGTGCAGCGCGCGCGCGGTAGTTGCGGGAACCAGTGCCGAAGATGTCGAGGCGGAGGCTTTCGAAGCGCGCGGAGATTCGACGACTTCGGAAACAGAAACTTCCTCGATCGCTCCCTTGTTCTTGGCCAGCATCAGCTTGCGATTATCCGCATTTGGAATAACGGTGCCCGCTTTACGCAGCGCTTTCAGATGCAGGTACAGAGAGGCCTGAGAGAACTTGCCGCGCTTCAGGAGTTCGCCGCGGGTTATTGGACCCGCCGCTAACAGTTCAAGGATGCGCGGTCTGACGCTACCTTGCGGCTGACGGTTGGCGGGAGCTTTCCTTGCGGTGGCGGGTTTGCCTGGGGCTTTCTTGATGGGCATGTCGTTTGAAAAACCTCTACGAATGGGTGGACAAGCGTTCATTATGGCGTGAATGGAGAAATTATTGTAGCTCTATTAGAGAAAATATCAGCGGAGGGCATCGCGCCGCCGTTCCCTGGAAGAAGCCAATGGGTGGGAATTGCCCCTCGATTAGGGATGCACTGGAGCATGCGCGACCCCGTACACGCGGAAGTCAGAACGGCCGATTGGTGTCCTGCAGACCGCCGTCGATATTGAGAATTGCGCCAAGTGCATAAGCACCTCCAGCGGAGGGCATATAGAGTGTTGCGGGACCGATGCCTCGGAGATCGCCAACACGAACGCCGGGTTGATTTCGGAGCCGTGAAACGAACGGTCTCCACTGACTGCAGTCTGCTGGAGCTTGCCGTAGAGGCCGGACCGTGGAACCGCGAATAGATATCGGGCGGAGACGACCTCCCCTCCATACCGGGCTTCAACAGCGATACGATCTGCCCGTAGCCGGCCCTCGTTTGAGGCGTAGAGAACGTAACCGGTTTCCTGCGGGGTGCTGCGCTGAGGCCGTCGGAAGCGACCATTTCAGTGCGGAATAAGCCGTACCGTGAGGCCGCCATCCGTTCCGATTTCGTCCGCGCCACAGACCTTGCGCTTGGTCAATTGGAATTCCGGATTGCCCTGTATCTCGCCCAGAGTGAATCGTTCCCCGCTGCCGATTCCCCACTGGATAACTTAACGCGCCAAAATTGTCCTCCTCCAATTTGCTGAGGATTTGATCCCACCGGTCCGGCGATGGCTTTCATTTGGGCTCGCGGCCTTAAAGTGCTGCACGAGCATGTAAGCTTGCGGATATAGATGTCGGTATCGAACCGATATTCCGGCTGCCAATACTCAATAACAGATGGATGGAGACGATGGCAAAAGTAGAACTCAATCAGATACGCGAGATGCTGGCGTGTCTTCCTTCCGCAACCACCGTTCCGCTGGCGATGATGCGCGGAACGATCGATCGCTTCGGCGACAAATTCAGAGTCCCCGCCGGCGTCCGGATCGAAGCGACCGAGATCGGCGGCGTTCCCGCTGAGTGGGTGGTCGCGCACGCAGACGGACCCACGCTGCTTTACCTGCATGGCGGCGGCTATGCGATCGGCTCGCCGAAAGCCTATCGGCATCTAGTCGCTCTGTTGGCACAGCAGATTCAGGGACGTGCCCTGATAGTCGATTACCGGCTGGCACCGGAGCATCCCTATCCCGCTGCACTGGACGATGCGTTCGCGGCGTACCGTGCGCTTCTCAACCTGGGGCAGACGCCGCAACGCCTGGCGGTAGCCGGCGATTCCGCCGGCGGAGGGCTCGCGTTCGCGATGCTGATGAGCGCCAGAGACCAGGGTTTGCCGATGCCCGCTTGCATGGCGACGATCAGCCCCTGGGTCAACCTGCTGAACGATGGCGCCAGCTATAAAACGCTCGCCGAGAAGGACTTAATTGTTTCGCAGGCGGCCGTGGATCTGTATTCCGCGCAGTACGCACGCGAAGAGCAGCAGCGGCTACCCACCGTCTCACCGCTGTTCGGCGATCTCCGCAAGCTGCCGCCGACGCTGATCCAGGTCGGCGGGGACGAAGTGTTTCTGTCGGACAATCAGGCGATGCACGAAAAGCTACTGGCGGCAGGTACGCCGTCGCAGTTGAACGTGTGGAAAGACATGTTCCACGTCTGGCATCTCTACTGGCCGATATTCCAGGCCGGCGAGGATGCCGTGACGGAAGCGGCCGAGTTCATGCGGCGCCACCTCGAATCCTGAACCGCGCCCAGGGGCGACGCCGCCGATACTACTAACTCACCGCCTCCGGCAGCGTGATGTTCATCTCCAATACCTCGAGCCCATCCTCTCGCTGCACGTTGAACTGCACGGCATTGTCCGGCACTTGCACATACTTGCGGACGACGGCGAGCAGTTCCTCGCGCATCCTCGGCAGATACATCGGCCCGTGTTCGGTGCCGGCACGTTGGTGCGCGACGGCGATCATCAGCCGCTCCTTCGCGGTCTGAGCAGTGTTCTTCTTGTCGGCGCGGAAAACTTTCAACCAATCCATATCAGCCTCCGAACAGCTTGCTGAGCAAGCCCTTCTTCTGCTCGGTAATAAAGCGATGCGGCTTTTCGTCGCCAAGGAATCGGGCAACCAGATCGTGATACGCCTGGCCGGCCTCACTTTCCTTGTCTTGGATCACCGGTACACCACTGTTGGAGCTGGTCAGCACGGTCGGCGATTCGGGAATCACGCCGAGCAGCGGGATTGCCAGGATGTCCTTGACGTCATCGATCGAAAGCATTTCACCCTTAGCCACGCGCGTCGCGTTGTAGCGCGTAAGAACAAGATGTTCCTTGACCTTGCCTTCACCCTTTTCCGCCCGGTACGACTTACTCGAGAGGATGCCCAGCACGCGGTCGGAATCGCGCACCGATGACACTTCTGGGTTGGTGACGACCAGTGCCTCGTCGGCGAAGTACATCGCCAGGAAGGCACCCTTCTCGATACCGGCCGGCGAATCGCAGATGATGTATTCGAAGTCCTTCGACAGCTCCTTGAGCACGCGCTCGACACCTTCCTCCGACAGCGCGTCCTTATCGCGCGTCTGACTGGCCGCGAGGATGTACAGCTTGTCGATGTGCTTGTCCTTGATCAGCGCCTGTTTCAACGTCGCTTCGCCGTTGATGACGTTAATGAAGTCGAACACGACGCGGCGTTCGCAACCCATGATGAGGTCGAGATTGCGTAAGCCGACATCGAAATCGATGACCGCGGTCTTATGCCCGCGCATGGCCAGCCCGGAGGCAAATGAAGCACTGGTCGTCGTTTTGCCGACGCCGCCCTTTCCGGATGTCACAACGATGATCTTTGCCAAGGTCTTCCCCAATACTGAGCGGTTACACGGTGTGCGGCTCGATCTTGAGCCGTCCGTTTTCTAAACATACTTGCGCCGGCTGCCCGCGCGGCGCGTCCTTGAGCTGTTCTGCGACCATATAAAAGCCGGCGATGGCCAGCAGCTCAGCTTCCAGCTTGCGACAAAAGATACGCGCGGTTTCGTCGCCGCGTGCGCCCGCGATCGCGCGACCGCCGAGCTTGCCGTAGATGTGGATACAGCCATCGGCAATTACTTCCGCGCCGGGGCTGACGGTATTCAAGACGATCAGGTCGCCGCCTTCGGCGTAAATCTGCTGACCCGAACGCACCGGCTCGCTGATGATGCGTGCCGCCCGCCGTTTAGTGACACCCGCTGCCGCGGCGGGTTCCGGTGGCGGCGCCGCAGCGGCTTTCGGGGGCGCCGGCTCGGATTCGGGCTCCGCCGTCGCAGCAGGCATATCGCGCGGCGCGCTGGTGCGGCCGACTTCCTTGGACAACACCGGCAGTCCGCAGTCCTGCGCGGCGGCATTGAGCGCGCCATCGATGACTCCGAGCGGCTGCATGCCCACCTGCCGCAGGCGCTTCAGCAACGCGGGCAGATCGACTTCGATGTCGGATTCAATGACGACCGCCATGCCCTTCACTGCCTGCGGAATCTGCACGGCCAGCGCATCGATCTGGCCGCCGATGCCGTCGAGATCAGGTTCCAGCACGCGCAGGCGCGTGACGGACAGCATGCGGCCTTTGAGTTCGGCGGCGATTTTACGAGTACGGGTCGGGGCGGGCACGGGGCTATATGTTACCGATGTTGCTGGTCTTCGTTGCCGGCGTTCATTACCGCCGGATGGCCTGAGTTTTGCGAAGAATCCCGCTAGGTTAGTGAGCCCCGCCCCTGAGATCAATGCAAAGCCAGAACGAGCAGACGATAATCGCCCGCAATCAGGAGCCGGACACTCGCATGCGCTTGGATTGGCGGGAATATCGTTGCGGGGACGTTTACGACGAGACTTTCGTTGCGGCCAGCGAGCCGCGCCCCGCTGCGCGCCAGTTGTTCAATTACCTTCAGGGGCTCAGCGCCAAGGATCTGGCCGACCGCCGCCTCGCGGCCGATCTGGCGATCAAGGTCATGGGCATCACCTTCACGGTCTATTCGGAAGGCAAGACGCTCGATCGCGCGTGGCCGTTTGACATCCTGCCGCGGGTCATTCCGCGCACGGAATGGGAGCGCACCGAGCGCGGACTCAAGCAAAGAGTCAATGCGCTCAACCACTTCATCCAGGATCTGTACGGCGAGCAGAAGATCATCCGCGACAAGATCTTCCCCGCGGAGCTGCTCGCCGAATCGGTGAATTTCCGCAAGCAGTGTGTCGGCGTCACCCCCAAGCACGGCGTCTGGGCGCACATCTGCGGCAGCGATCTGGTGCGTGACCGCGACGGCACCATGTACGTGCTGGAAGACAACCTGCGCGTACCGTCCGGCGTGTCCTACATGCTCGAAAACCGCGCCGTCATCAAACGTGTGTGGCCGGAATTGTTCGAGACAGCGACGATCCTGCCGGTGGACGATTACCCGGCGCAGCTTTACGACACGCTCGCCTCGCTATCTCCACGTCCCGGCGAGACGCCGACGATGGTGCTGCTCACGCCCGGCATCTTCAATTCCGCGTATTTCGAGCACGCTTATCTCGCGCAACAGATGGGCATCGAGCTGGTCGAAGGCACCGATCTGTTCGTCGACAACGACGACTGCGTCTATATGCGCACGATCTATGGGCCCAAGCGCGTCGATGTGATCTATCGCCGCATCGACGATCTGTTCATCGACCCGGAAGCATTCCGGCCCGACTCGATTCTCGGCGTCAAAGGCGTGATGCGCGCATGGATTCGCGGCAATGTCGCGCTCGCCAACGCGCCGGGCGCTGGCGTCGCCGACGACAAGGCGGTCTACGCCTTCGTGCCGCAGATGATCAAGTATTACCTCGGCGAGGAACCGATCCTGCCGAATGTGCCGACCTATCTGTGCATGGATACCAAGCAACGCAAGCACGTACTCGCCAACATTGAAAAGCTAGTCGTAAAGCCAGCCAACGAATCCGGCGGCTACGGCATGCTGATCGGCCCGCGCGCGAGCAAGGCTGAGCATGAGCGCTTCCGCGAGCTGATTCAGAAAAATCCGCGCAACTACATCGCCCAGCCTACACTGTCGCTATCCACTGGTCCCACAATCACCGACGAAGGGGTCGAGCCACGCCATCTCGATCTGCGCCCGTTCATCCTGTCGCGCGGCGAAAGCACTTACGTCACCACCGGCGGACTCACGCGCGTCGCGCTGGTGAAAGGTTCGCTGGTCGTCAACAGCTCGCAGGGCGGAGGCAGCAAGGATACGTGGATCGTCGACTCCGAAGGTGAGGCGTGAGGTCGCTCGCCACGCTCGCTGTGAGGTCGGCGGCGATGCCGCCTGTCAGGAGAACAAAAAGGCTGCACCACTTATTCGAAGATGTGAATTTCCGGCGCTCCGCTTTTCCCCCTCACCCCTCACTTCTCACCCTTCACTAAACATGCTTTCCCGCGTCGCAGAAAACCTCTACTGGTTCGGCCGCTACGTCCAACGCGCCGAAAACACCGCGCGACTGATCAACGTCAACGCGAACCTGCTGCTCGATCTGCCGCGCCGCGTCACACTAGGCTGGGCACCGCTAATCGAGATCGTCGGCGCGGATACGCTGTTCAAGTCACTCCACGAGCAGGCGAATGAGGAAAACGTCGTCCGCTTCCTGACCATCGACGAACGCAATCCGGGTTCGATCAAATCGTCGCTGAACAGCGCGCGCGAAATCCTGCGCGTATCGCGCGACACCGTGCCGCGCGAAGTCTGGGAGCGCCTCAACGACCTGCACCTGTTCGTGACCGAGCGCAGCGAAACCGACATCAGTCGCGCCCAGCGCATCAACTTTCTCGGCCAAGTCATCAGCGGCACACTACTCGTCTATGGCGTGCTGATGACAACGATGAGCCACGACGTCGGCTATCTGTTCATGCGCATCGGCGCCAGCCTCGAGCAGGCCGACATGACGACGCGCATCCTCGATGTGCGCTCGGTGCCGCTGCTGCGCGACCAATCGAGCCTGACACCATTCCAGAACATACAGTGGATGAGCGTGCTGCGCTCGTTGACCGCGTACCAGATGTATCGCCGCCACATGCGCGAGCGCGTCACCGGTCCGCGCGTGCTGCGCTTCCTACTGCAGAACCGCGAATTCCCGCGCAGCGTGATGTTTTGTCTCTCCGATGTCGCGGAGATGGTGCCGCAGCTGCCGGGCAATCGCGGCATCGAGCGCGCGATCGAGCGCACGCGGGCGCTGGTGCGCGATGCCAACCTCGAAGCGTTGCTGGCGACCGACGGCGCGCTGCCGCAGGTCATGGACGAAATCCAGATCGGCCTCGGCGATCTGCACAAGGCGCTGGCCGAGGCCTATTTCATCGAGTAGATGGCGAAGCGGTCAGTTCGAGCGGCGTGCAATCCGCATGTCGGCGTGCCGCATCGACCTCTGCGAACCGCGCCTCGCCGTCGATCAGCGTGCGAAACAGCAGCACACCGCGGCGGCTTGGCGAGCGCACCACCGGCAGTCCGGCAGCCGCGGCGGATACAGTCTGCCCTTCGGCGGCGAGCACCAGCGCGATCCCCTTGCCGCCAGCAGTACGATCGTTGACCACATAAAAATTATCCGTGCGCTCGTCATAAGCGGACAGCGACCAATAGGTTCCCTGCGGAACTTCCGCGCTGATGCGCAGCGGCCCATCGCGCAAGTCGTAGACACATTGCGAATAAAGCAGATCGGGACTCGGCATCACGATCTCGCGGCGCTTCTCGTCCACACGCGGCCCGTGCGCGATTCGATTGATTCCATGCGCGATGTGTTCGAGCCTGCGCATCGCCAGTTCCATCAGTATTCGCGGCGCTAGCAGAATCGTCGCCTCGTGCACCGCCGCCCCTACGCCCATGAACAGCAGCACGAAGAACAGCCCGCGTTTCAGCCCCGGCTTCATGCGCAGCCCTCGCGGATGATCGACGGCAATTCAGCTCCACCCGGATTGGCCAGCATCGCTGGTGACGGATTGTAAGCGCGAAGATTCAGCAAAAACTGATGGCCGGGTACCACAAAAATCCAATTACCCGCCTGCGCCGCGCTCGCGAGCCGGATCGTAAAGCGTCCCTGCGCATCGCGCGTTACATTTGCGCCGCTCGCCGAATAGCGTTTTGCCGGATTCGGAATCAGAAAGCGGTCGAGCCCATACACCGTCAGACTCCACCAGCGCGCATCCGGATCGCGGCCTTCAACGCGGTAACGGCAACTGCCGGACAGGAACGATCCCGACGAATCCGTCGCCGCGACGAAATAGATTGCCTCCTTGTGAGTCAGCGCCAGCAAGCCGTTGGCCGCAATGATCGCTCGCAGCGTCGGACCCGCGTTTTCGCTGCCCGTCGCCGGCGACGTGCGCCAGGGACCGACTCTTATCGACGAAGAATCGGGAAAAACCAGAAGACGCACCATCGCGCTGCCAGCGCCAGCGAGAATCGCCAGACCCACGATGGCAAAGATGATCAGATTTTTTTTCACGCCCCGTTCCCGATAAGCACGGGCGCATGATTACATCTACTCGGGGGAAGGTGAAGCGTGGATCGCTAGGCGGCCAGCTGCGTTTCGAACGCATCCGGAACGTGAAATAGATAACCCTGAAAGCAGCGGACCCCAATCGCTTTCAAGGCTTCCAGAATGGCTACGTTCTCGATGCCTTCGGCGATCAGTTTCAACTGCATATTGCGTGCGATGGACACTGCAGCTTGCACTAGGGCCTGATCGACCGGATCGGTCAAGTAATCGCGGACGACACCGCCGTCGAGCTTGATGCCGTCCACGGGCAGACGCTTGAGCAGTTCGAAGGAATTGTAGCCGGAACCGAAGTCGTCGAGGAAGATTCCGAAACCCAGCTCTCGCAGTGAGCGGAATACTTCGAGTTCGGCTTCGTTGACCTGCAACCGTTCGGTTTCGGTGATTTCGAAACGCAGCCGACCAGCAAGCGCGGGGCGGCGGCGCAGTTCTGTCAGGAGCCAGGAAACGAATTGCGGATCGGAGATGCTGCTTGGAACGAGGTTGACCGAGATGTAGCCCGGCGGCGGCGTGACGTGTGACAGCATCGTGAAGACGCGCTGGCAAACCCAGCGGTCGATGGATGTCATCATACCGAGGCGCTTTGCCGCCGGCAGGAAGCTGCCAGGAGCGATGATTTTGCCGGCGTCATCTTCAAAGCGGATCAGCGATTCGTAACCTTCCGGGCGGCCGTTGTCGTCGACCACCTGTTGCAGATAGAGTCGGAAACGGTTGTCCTCGATCGCGCGGCGGATGCGCTGCGACCAGTCCATCGTGCGGCGGGCCTGTACGATTTGCGAGTCGTCCTGGCGATATTGATAGATGCGGCCGCGGCCGGCGTTCTTCGCCGCATAGCAGGCCATGTCCGCATGCGCGAGTACGTCGGACACCTCGCGCCGCGCGTCGTCGAGCGCAACCATGCCGACACTCAGTCCGACCGTGAAGGTCGTGCCTTCGTGCAGAAAGCGGAAGTCGTCTGCGGCGGCGATAAGCTTTTCGCCGATGCGTTTGGCGACCGCTTCGGTGACTCCACAAACGACAATCGCGAACTCGTCGCCACCGAGCCGAGCAATGAAATCTTCCGGCCGCAGCAGTGCACGCAGCAGGTTGGCGACTTCGCGCAGCAGACGATCACCGGCGGTATGACCGCAGGTATCGTTGATGACCTTGAAATGATCGAGATCGATAAACATCAGGAAACGTGTCGGCGGCGCTTCCACCGCTTCTCGCAGTCGCGTACCGAGATATTCTTCCAACGAACGGCGGTTCGGCAGGTCGGTCAGCGCATCGTGGCGCGCCTGAAATGCGAGCTTCTCCGTGAAATTCAATGCCGCACTGACGTCCTGGAACACAGTGACCGCGCCGAGGATGGCGCCGTTGACACCGCGGACCGGCGATACCGAAATCGAGACTGGTGTCATCGCGCCGTCGGCGGCGCGCAGGCGCGTGAACATCGGCAGCCGCTGCGCCGAACCGGTATCCAATGCAGCGTGCAGTGAGGCCTGTACCGACGCGCCATCCCAGTCGAGCAGCGACACCACGTCGTCGAAAGTGGCGCCGATAATGCTCTGTGCGGAACGACCCAACAACGCTTCGGCAGTCGGGTTGCAGAGCGTGATAACGCCCGCAGCGTCGGTGCGAATCACGCCTTCGCCGATCGATGACAGTGTGACCTGCGCGAGCTCCTTGGCTTCGTGCAGTGAAGATTCATAGCGCTTGCGCGCACTGATGTCCTGAATTTGCGCGATGCAGTGCTTGGGCTTTCCGCTCTCGTCGCGCAATGCCGACACATCGATCTGGCAATTGACGATTTCGCCGTCGCGACGGACGTAGCGCATCTCCAACGAATAGCGCGCGCGCGTGCCATCCAGCAGTTGCTGGAAATGTGTGAGATAAGCCGCAAGATCGTCGGGATGCGTGAATTCGATAAAGCTGCGGTTCTGCACTTCTTCGGATGAATAGCCGATGATCTCGCAGAACGCGTCGTTGACGGTTAGCGCGTGCCCGTCGACGCCGATGATGGCCATGCCGATCGGGGCTTCGCTGAGCGTCTGACGAAAACGTGCCTCGGACTCTGCGAGCGCCTGCTCCGAGAGCTTCTTCTGATGAATGTCGGTGTGCGTGCCCAGCATACGCAATGGCATGCCATCCGCGGTCCATTCCGCCACTTTGCCGCGAGCGGCGATCCAGCGGTAACTGCCATCTTTGTGGAGCAATCGGTGTTCGTTTGAATAGACCGGTGTGTGGCCTTCCAGATGCCTTTTGATATCGGCTCTTACCCGCGTCGCATCTTCGGGATGCACGCGCTTTTCCCATTCGCTGATGTCGGACTGGAGTTCGCCGCATGCGTAACCGAGAACGACGCTGGTCCAAGTATCGGAAAAGAACGCGGCATTGGTCTGGAGGTTCCAATCCCAGAGGCCGAGTCCCGAGCTTTCCGTCGCCAGCTGCCAACGGATGTCGGTCTCGTTGACACTGTCCTTAAGGACCTGCTCGCGCTGCGCCACCGGTTCCTGCTGGATGACATTGGCCCGCGGTCCATCATCGGACTGCGGGTCAGTGGATTGCATGGTCACTTCATCCATCACGAAACGCCGGGCGAAAATTGGTGCGCTGCAAGAAGGTTCTGCTCTGCTAGCGGCTGGATTGGCCGGAACTTGAACCGGGTCGGAATGTCCCCATAAAAGCTTTCCGCCTCCCCGCGATTCCGCTTTGGAGAAAAGTTTTGGAACAGTTTGAAGGCACTACGATTCTTGCGGTGCGTCGTGACGGTCAAGTAACCGTTGGCGGCGACGGGCAGGTGTCGATCGGCAACACCCGCATGAAAGGCAACGCGCGCAAAGTGCGACGGCTTTACGACAACTCTGTGATCGCCGGCTTTGCCGGCGGCACCGCCGATGCATTTACCTTGTTCGAACGCTTTGAAGGGAAACTGGAAAAGCATTCCGGTCAGCTGACACGTGCCGCGGTCGAGATGGCCAAGGATTGGCGTACGGACCGCTATCTGCGGCGGCTTGAAGCCCTGCTGCTGGTCGCAGACAAGGAAACCACGCTGATGATCAGCGGCAACGGCGACGTGATGGAGCCGGAGGCGCATGGCGTGCTGGCGATCGGCTCCGGCGGCTCGTTCGCCACCGCGGCCGCGCGTGCGCTGGTCGAGAATACCGCGCTGAGCGCGCGCGACATCGTCGAGAAGGCGTTGCATATCGCGGCGGATATCTGCATCTACACCAACCACAATCTGACTATTGAAACCATCGAGCGCTGAGCGCAGCCTGTAGCCTCATACGCGACAGGCATTGCGGACACGCCTAAAGCATGACCATGAACGATATCAATACCGGCAACATCCCTAATCCCGGACTGGATTCCGGACTGAGCGGCGCAGCGGCGATGACGCCGCGCGAAATCGTCGCCGAACTTGATCGCCACATCGTCGGCCAGAACGCCGCCAAGCGCGCGGTGGCGATCGCGCTCCGCAACCGCTGGCGGCGGCAGCAGACGCCGGAAACGATCCGCGGCGAGATCACGCCGAAGAACATTCTGATGATCGGACCCACCGGCGTCGGCAAGACCGAGATCGCGCGGCGCCTTGCGAAGCTGGCGAATGCGCCGTTCGTGAAGGTCGAGGCGACCAAGTTCACCGAGGTCGGCTATGTCGGCCGTGATGTCGACTCGATCGTCCGCGAACTTGCCGATGTCGCGGTCAAGCAGACGCGCGAGCAGGCATTGCAGCGTCAGCGCGCGAAGGCCGAAACCGCCGCCGAGGAGCGTGTGCTCGACGCTCTGGTGCCGCCGCCGCGCGATTTCGGCGAAGCGGCACCGCAGCGCGAGCACGAGAACAACGCCGCACGGCAGGTATTCCGCAAGCGCCTGCGTGAAAACAAGCTCGACGACACCGAGATAGAACTGAAACTGGCGGCGGTATCGCCGCAGATGCAGATCGTCGGTCCTCCCGGCATGGAAGAAATGACCAGCCAGTTGCAGGGCATGTTCAAGAACCTCGGCAACGCACAGCCGAAGACGCGCAAGCTGAAGATCAAGGAAGCAATGCGCCTGCTCATCGACGAAGAAGCCGCCAAGCTGATCGACGAGGAAGCGACCCGCGCCGAAGCCCTGAAGAACGCCGAGGAAAACGGCATCGTTTTCATCGACGAATTGGATAAGGTCTGCAAGCGCGGCGAATACGCCGGCGCCGATGTCTCGCGCGAAGGCGTGCAGCGCGATTTGCTGCCCCTGGTCGAGGGCTGCACCGTTTCCACCAAATATGGTCCGGTGAAAACCGACCACATCCTGTTCATCGCCAGCGGCGCATTCCACATGGCCAAGCCCAGCGACCTGATCCCGGAGCTGCAGGGACGCCTGCCGATTCGCGTCGAGCTGGATGCGCTGAAGACCGAAGATTTTGTGCGTATTCTCAGCGAGCCCGCGCATTCCCTCACCGAGCAATACAAAGCGCTGCTCGCGACCGAAGGCGTCACCGTGAACTTCGCCGCCGATGGTCTAAGGCGACTGGCGGAAGTCGCGTGGCAGGTCAACGAGCGCACTGAAAACATCGGCGCGCGCCGCCTGCACACGGTCCTGGAACGTTTGATGGACGATGCGGCGTTCGACGCATCCGACAAGGCCGGCACCACCATCCTGATCGATGCGGGCTATGTGGACGACAAGCTCAAGAAGCTGGCGAGCGACGAGGATTTAAGCCGGTATATTCTTTGAGTGAGGAGTGAAAGATTAGGGGTGAGGAGAGATAACGATGGTGCAGGCACCTACCGAGATTAAGCTGCATCGTGCCTCGCGCCTTCTTGAAGTCGCTTACGGCGACGGCGCGCGTTATTCGCTGCCGTGCGAATACTTGCGCGTGTACTCGCCGTCCGCGGAGGTGCGCGGACACGGCGGCGGCGAGCCGATGCTGGTCGGCGGCAAGCGCGAAGTGAACATCGTCGCGATCGAGCCGGTGGGCCGTTACGCGGTGCGCCTGCGCTTCAGCGACGGGCACGACACCGGCCTCTATACCTGGGATGGCTTGCGTGAACTCGGTGCCAACCACGACCGTTGGTGGGCACGTTATCTGGAGCGGCTGGCCGAACATCAAATGTCGCGCGACTCCGAAGTCGTGAAATTCTCGGCGCTGCCACCAAAGAAGCACTGAACCAATGATTCGTGACGTGCTGAAAATGGGCGATCCGCGCTTGCTGCAAAAAGCGGCGCCGGTGGAACGCTTCGGCACACCGGAACTGTCGGAACTGCTGCGGGATATGCAGGACACCATGGCCGCGCTGAACGGCGCCGGGCTGGCAGCCCCGCAGATCGGTGTGTCGCTACGCGTCGTCATCTTCGGCGTGCAGCAGAATCCGCGCTATCCAGATGCGGAGGAAGTGCCATTCACCGTGCTGTGCAATCCGCTGCTGACGCCGCTCGGCAGGGATGTTGACGAAGACTGGGAAGGATGCCTCAGCGTGCCGGGATTGCGCGGGTTGGTGCCGCGTCACACGCACCTGCGTTACAGCGGCTTCGACGTCAACGGCACACCGATTGAACGCGAGGTATCCGGATTCCACGCACGTGTCGTGCAGCACGAATGCGATCACCTCGATGGCATTCTCTATCCGACGCGTATCCGTGACCTGCGCAACTTCGGCTTTAGCGAAGTGCTATTCCCCGGCACCCCGGTCATCGACGACTGACTCCAGGTCAGTAGTTCCGGCGCGGACCCTCATAATCATCGCCCGGGATCGCGAATGGCACTTTGCGGCCGCACAGCGCCTCGATCGTCATCAGCTCAAGATCGGTATGGTTGATGAACGGCGCCGGCACGATGCGCTTGCCGCTGTCGGGATTGGCGAGAATGTACTTCGGTGCATCGTGGTGCTGGGAAGCGATTCGCTGCGCCTCTTTTTTGTCGATCGCCGACGCCACCTGCGTCAGGCCATAGCAGGTGCAGAAATAAGTTTTCTCCGGGTCCACTTCCGTATAAAAGCCCGTGCCACGAATACCGATGGTCGCAGTGGGTGTAGCAATATTTGCCATTTCATCGGAGCCGCGGTGGCCGAAAACGGTCAGCAGGCCGCCCGTAACAAGCTGCATGCTGCGCACCAGTAGCTTTTTGCCGGTGGTGCCAAGATGCAGCTCGGAGTTTTCGCGGATGATGAACGCACCATCGCCGACCGCCGCGACCAGATAGCTATTGGGGCCGGTCGTCACCTTGTTTTCAGCGGTAATCACGGTGCCGTAGCTCGCCGGATAGCCGTCGACAAGAACCTGGCCTTTCATGTCGAAGATCGACTTGCCTTCCGGCATTTTCGACGGCGTGCGCCCGAACCACGACGCCAGAGCGTCGAAATTCCAGCCAGTTCCGCCGACAAACGCGCCAGTCGTCAGCATCCGCACCAGAAATTCGCGGCGCGGGTCATTTATGTCGTCCTTTCCTGATTTTCCAGCGATCTTCCCCATATCTCCCCCTAACTGAGCCTAGCTGGCACGGTTCGCGATCTCGCAACTATAGCGGCAGTACCGAAATTTCATGGAGCCGATGACCGCTTCCGGTCGGAAAATCCGTGTGAACGGTCGGACAGGGCTTTACAAATACTACTCGTGGCCGAAACAATCCCCTACACGACGGCAGACGATGTAGGGAGTCTAGCTGCCGCCGAGTGGCGGAGTCGGCGCAAGGACGCTGGGAGTGATAATCGGGGATTTACATGCATCCAGTTGGCGCTGGAACGCTGCGGCGTTGCTTCAATCGTGGAGCGCTCGTCTCGCTGCGGTTGGCAGTGACGATTGCAGCGGTGCTCTGGGCAATGCCGATCTTTGCCTACGAGGACGGCTCAATTACTGGCTACTTCGGCACTTCGGGGGCAGCCGTCTCGGCAGGTTCCGCCGGCAATTGCACGGCCTGCCACTCCGGCGGTTCGTTTACCTACACGCCGACTTTCACGATTGCCAGTTATATTCTGGTCAGCAGCAGCGGCAATTCGGTGACCTTCTCTCTCACTAAGAGCGGTGGTGCTTCGGCGGTCAATGCAGGCCTAGACGTTCACGTCACCAACGGCACACTTGTCGCTGGCGCCGATACGCAGGTGAACTTAGGCGAGATCACGCATAACACCGCCTATGTCGGTACGGACATTAACGGCGTTCCCGACCACTCCAAGCCGACTACGGGCGGAAATGTGTCGTGGTCGTTCGACTATACTGCGTCGGCCACTGCAGGCACGTATACGCTGTTCGGCTGCGGCAATCTAGTCAACCACAATCTCGCCTCGACGGGTGACAACCCGGTCTGCACCAGCCAGTCGTTTCAAGTCGTGCATGCGCCAACCGGCGCTGCCGACAGTTATGCCAATGTCACTGAGAATACTGCGTACTCTGGCAGTTCGGTCCTAAGCAACGATACTCAGCCGGACGGCTCGGTGACCGCCACGTTGATCGGCAGTCCGAGCCACAGCAGTTCATTCACGCTCAACAGCGACGGCACCTTCAGCTATACACCGACCAACGCGTACTTCGGCTCCGACAGCTTCACGTATCAGGCCTGTCACGG
>CAZOOK010000023.1:0-29229 GCA_964581385.1 uncultured Salinisphaerales bacterium | reverse complement strand
CACCGACCAACGCGTACTTCGGCTCCGACAGCTTCACGTATCAGGCCTGTCACGGTGCGGCATGCTCAGCTACGACCACCGTCTCGCTGACCGTTAACCAGGTCGCGCCCACTGCCGTCGCCGACAGCTACGCCAACGTCACCGAAAACACCGCCTACTCCGGCAGCTCCGTTCTTTCGAACGACACCGATCCTAGCGGCACGCCCACCGCCTCGCTGATCGGCAGCCCGAGTCACAGTAGTTCGTTCACGCTCAACAGCAACGGCACTTTTAGCTACACGCCGACAACCCACTATTTTGGCTCCGACAGCTTTACCTACCAGGCCTGCCACGGCGCCGCGTGTTCCTCCACGACCACCGTCTCTCTGACCATCAACCAGGTCGCGCCGACCGCGACACCCGATAGCTATTCGACCGCACAAAACACGACCCTGACCGTACCGGCGGGAACCGGCGTGCTTGCCAACGACAGCGACCCGAGTGGCCTGGCGTTGACGGCTTCAGTGATCTCCACGACCAGTCACGGCGCGCTCACGCTGAACAGCGATGGCAGTTTCACCTACGTCCCGACCGCGAGTTATCACGGCGGCGACAGCTTCACCTATTCCGCCAGCGACGGAACGCTGTCGGCTTCAACGACCGTCTCGATCGCGGTCGGCCAATCGCCACCGGTGGCGAACGCCGATAGCTATTCGGTCAACCAGAACACGACCCTGACCGTCGCAGTCGGTTCCGGTGTACTCGCCAATGACACCGATCCCAGCAGCTTGTCGCTGACCGCGGTTGTTGGAACGTTACCGAGTCACGGTTCGTTGACGCTCAACAGCGATGGCAGCTTCACCTACACGCCGACCAATGCCTTCCACGGCTCCGATAGTTTCACCTACCAAGCCAGCGACGGTTCGCTGACTTCGAGTGCGGCGACGGTGACGATTACAGTCAACCAAGTCGCGCCAACAGCGACGGCGGACAGCTATTCGGTCAACCAAAACACGACCCTGACCGTCGCGGTCGGTTCCGGCGTGCTCGTCAACGATACCGATCCGAGCAATCTGACGTTGACCGCGGCGGTCGTCGCCACGACCGGTCACGGCACGCTGACGCTCAACAGCAACGGCAGCTTCACCTACACGCCCACAAACGCCTTCCATGGCACCGACACATTCACCTACACGGCCTCCGATGGCACGCTAACCTCCACCACGGCGACGGTGACGATTACGGTGAACCAAGTCGCACCAACAGCGACGGCGGACAGCTATTCGGTCAACGAAAATGCGACGCTGACCGTTCCGGTTGGCTCCGGTGTACTGGTTAACGACACCGATCCGAGCAATCTGGCGCTGACCGCGGCGGTCGTCGCCACCACCGGCCACGGCACGCTGACGTTGAACAGCAACGGCAGCTTCACCTACACGCCGACGAACGCCTTCCACGGCACCGACACGTTCACCTATCACGCCAGTAACGGCACGCTCACGTCCAATACGGCGACCGTGACAATTACCGTGAACCAGGTCGCGCCGACAGCGACGGCGGACAGCTACTCGGTCAACGAAAATGCTGCGCTGACCGTTGCGGTCGGTTCCGGCGTACTGGTCAACGATACGGATCCGAGCAATCTGGCACTGACAGCGTCTGTCGTCGCCACGACCGGCCACGGCACGCTGACGCTGAACAGCAACGGCAGTTTCACTTATACACCGACGAACGCGTTCCACGGCACCGACACATTCACCTACTCTGCGTCCGACGGCACGCTAACCTCCAACACAGCGACAGTAACAATCACCGTGAGTCAACAGCCACCGGTTGCCACGGGCGACAGCTACTCACTCAATGAAAACGCGACGCTGACGGTTCCAGTCGGCTCTGGAGTGCTGAGCAACGATACGGATCCGAGCAATCTGGCACTGACGGCGTCAGTGGTCACCACAACCGGCCACGGCACGCTGACGCTGAATAGCAACGGCAGCTTCACCTATATACCGACCAACGCCTATTCCGGAATCGATACGTTCACCTATCGCGCCAGCGACGGTACGCTGTCCGCGACCGCGACGGTGACTCTGACGGTCGTACAGGGATCGCCGGTTGCGAACGCTGATAGCTACTCCGTCAACGAGAACTCGACGCTGACCGCCGCGATTGGCTCCGGTGTACTGGTCAACGACACCGATCCGAGCAATCTGGCGCTGACGGCGTCGGTGGTTTCGGGACCTGCCCACGGCGCGTTGACGTTGAACAGCGACGGAACCTTCACCTACACGCCTACGGCCGCCTATTTCGGCACCGACAGCTTCACGTACAAAGCCTACGACGGCACTCTGTTCTCCAACACCGCCACGGTGACGATTGCGGTCACGCAGCTTGCGCCGACCGCAGTGGCAGACAGCTACTCCGTCAACGAGAATGCGACGTTGACCGTCGCAGCCGCGGGCGTATTGAGCAACGACACCGATCCGAGCAATCTGGCGCTGACTGCATCGGTCGTCGTCACCACCGGGCACGGCACGCTGACGTTGAACGGCAACGGTGGCTTTACTTACACACCGACGGTCGGCTATTTCGGCACCGACACTTTCACTTATACCGCCTCTGACGGCACGAAGACTTCAAATACGGCGACAGTGACGATTGCCGTTGGTCAACAACCGCCGGTCGCGAGCGACGACAGCTACTCCGACAATCAGAGCGTCACGCTCAACGTGCCTGCACCCGGCGTGCTCGCCAACGATACCGACCCGAGCAGCCTGGCTCTCAGCGCTTCGATGGTCACGACGGTCAGCCACGGCACATTGACGCTCAATAGCGACGGCAGCTTCAGCTACACACCGGCCGCGGGTTTCTACGGTGCCGACAGCTTCAGCTACAAGGTCAGCGACGGCAATCTGAGCTCCAACACGGCGACCGTGGCCATCAGCGTGGCCAATGTCCCGGTAGTGACCGCGCCGGCGAATATCACGATCAACGCGATCGGCTATCTGACCTACGTGGATCTGAAGAGCACAACCGCCACGGCGGTGGACAGCAAGGATGGCGCGCTGTTGGTGACCGCCGATCACACCAGCGGCGATTACCGCCCCGGACACTACGTGGTCACCTATTCGGCCACCAACAGCAGCAGCATCACGACGACCGCGACGCAGACCGTGGACGTGATTCCGCTGATCGACTTTGGTCCGGATCAAACGACGGGCGCTGGCCAGACCATCAATGTCAACGTCGTACTCAATGGCAGCGCAGCAGCGTATCCGGTCACCGTTGGTTACACCGTCGGTGGCACTGCCACCGCCGCGGATAGCAATGCAGCGTCCGGTACAGCCACGATCGCCTCGGGAACCAGCGTGAGCATTCCGATCACGATCAATCCGGACAGCGGCAATAACCCCGATCGCACCATCGTTCTGACGCTGGCAAGTCCCGTCAACGCGGTGCTCGACGCACAGCGCTCGACCACCATCACCATCGTCGATCACAACGTTGCACCGACGGTGACGCTCGCCGCTTCACAGCAGTCGCAGGCGCGCACGAATGTGTTTGGCGATGAAGGCCCCGTCACCGTCACGGCGGCTGCCACTGATCCGAACGCCGGCGACACCGTGAGCTACGACTGGAGTGGAACCGACGCGGCGCTGAATCCGCCGACCACTTCGACGCCAAGCTTCACGTTCGACCCGGCGACTGTGACCGTGGGAAGCCATACGGCGAAGGTCACCGCCACCGACAATCATGGCGCCAGCACGTCGCGCACCTTGACCCTGCTCGCACAGTCCACTGCACCGACAGGCCAGGACTTCACGGATACGGACGGCAACGGCATTCCCGCGTATATCGATCCTTATACTGACCCATCGGCGCTACCGAATGAAACCGGCAAACCGTCCACGACAGTGCCGTTGGAAACCGATGCCGGGCTGAGTCTGCGTCTGGGAACGACGGCTCTGGAAACGGCCCAGAATGGCGCGCTCATCCCGGCCAGCTCGATCACTGGCTCCGGCGCCACCGATACCGCGGTCAATGTCGGAGGGTTGTTCGATTTCGAAGTGTCCGGCCTCGCACCCGGAGGCACCGCGCAGATCGTCCTGCCGCTGCAGACCGCTTTGCGCGATGGCGCCGTTTATCGCGAATACACCGGTACTGGATGGCAGAATTTTGTCAGCGATTCGTCGGATAGTGTCGCCAGCGCATTCTCCGTAAATGGCGTCTGCCCTGGCCCGAACAGCACCAGCTGGGCACCCGGCCTCAATCCATTCGCGCAATGTGTGCGTCTGACCGTGCAGGACGGCGGCCCCAATGATGCGGATGGTGTCGTCAACGGCGTCATCGACAATCTCGGCGGTGCCGCCGTGGCTGCGCTGGCCACCGATACCACCGGCAGCTCCACTTCAGGTGGCAGCGGCGGCGCCATCGCCCCTGCTCTGTTAGCCTTCCTCGCAGCGGCGGCCGGGCTGCGCCGCCGGTATCGTTTCGTCGGAGAGTCCAGGAAATGCCCTTGATGACAGTGTCAGCCCGCATCGGACGTGCGCTGCCGCTTGCCGGCATCCTGTTGCTTTCACTCCCCTGCATTTCGCGGGCAGGACCGCCGCCGTTCCGGATCAGCGCCGACGCCGGTTTCGGCTACGACAACAACGTCGCTAACGCCGGACCGCACGACACGACGCCGGCGACAGGATTCGGCAGCGCGGACGTCAACGCGCAGTACAAATGGAGCCTGCCATGGAACATGGAAGCCTTATTGCGCGGCAGCGTCGGCGGCGAGCAATACCTGCACTATGTCGGTTTGTCCAACGCAAAGGCGATGGCGATGGCGCGACTGATGTACCGACCCAGCGCTGGCTTTTACGCACCCACCTTCGCGCTCTGGGGCAGCTCCGCGGAACTGGTCTTCGGCAGCGCGATGCGCAACAGCAGCGAATATCGCGGCGGAGTGTTCGTGATGGAACAGCTGACGACACAGCTCAACGCGCGAATCGGTGGCGCTTATGCCACGCGCGACTCTAATAGCCGTGTCTTCGATCTGCGTGGAAAAACCGTCTCGCTGAACCTCGACTGGCAGCTCACGCCCAGATTCACAACCTATCTCGGTTACGACTATCGCTACGGCGACGTGGTCTCCACTGGGGCGCCCTCGCTACAGATCGTGGAGGCGGCGAAAGTGATCGAAGCAGATGATGCTTTCGGTGGCTTCAACACCAATGAATTCGCATACCGTTTTGGCGGTCACTCGCAGATCGGAACACTGGGTTTCAACTACACGCTGACACCGCGCATCGCGCTGGACCTGCAAGGGCAGGACATCAACACGCGCGCCGGCTTCGGCAATCACTACAACCGTGCTATCGGCGTACTCAGTTTGCTAGTGAGGTTCTGACGATGAAAGCAACGATCGGCGGGATCACGGTTTCCGCTCTGGCGCTGCTGCTCAGCGCGTGCTCACACTCCACCGACAAGGCGCCGCAGCCGACCAACGACTTCGGCGATGCATTTCCGGCAGATCATTTCCTGCAGTTCCTGAACCGGCAGTACAGTCTCGCGCCCGGCACTTACACGTTGGTCGCGGGAACGCAGACGGCGGGGCAGGCCGGCAGCTACACGCTGCTTGTTACCTATGACGACGGCAGCACGCAATCATTCAGCGGTAGCTGGACTTCGTCTGGTGGCCAGGTCCCGACCGATCCAAACAACCCGTCGCAGGCAGTGACGATGTCGATCCCGGGTGGTCTGACCGCGACGCTGACCAGTGCCGTCGATAGCTGTCTCTATCTGCTGGACTCGGGCAGCACGCCGCTTGCACCCAAGGACGCCACGGGCAGCATCACCTGCGCCTCCAGTATCAGTCTGCCGAAATCGAAGACCGACACGCAGGCATATACGGATGCGTATTACCACGCCGCGGTCCAGCTCAACAGTTCCGCCAACCCGGACAACCGCACGACCTTTGCTGACTGGTTCGCCGCCAACGGTCTCGACAATATCGATCCGACCACCAATGGGGTGTATCACGTCATCTTCCGCGACGCGGTCGATCTCGGCTACGGCCGCGATATCCACTTCTTCTACAAGAAGGCGACCGATTGCAGCATCGCCGTCTACGTCAAGAACTATCAAGTGACCAATGTTCCGGGGCAGAACTACGGTCCCCTCAACGTCGATGCCGCGGTCGATCAGAACGAGAAATATCACGTCGGCACCAACGCCATCGAATGGGGGCCGCCGCCGGGCACATCGGGCAGCTGCGGCAACACTTCCGGTTACTACACCCGGTTCTATTCGTTCGACCCGCAAGATCCTCAACCGCGGCGCGAAACCATCGACATGGACAGTCGCGGCGAGAAGGCGATGCCGGTACCGTGCATCACCTGCCACGGCGGCAAAGCCGAACCGCTGATGCCGAGCGATGTCGATCCGCTGCTGCCGGGCAGCCGCTTCCCGACTAATATCAATACCGGACATGTCGGCGACGCCGTCGCGCATCTGCAGGCGCTGAAGGTGGATTCGTTCGATTACTCCACGCAGGCCGGCTACACGCGCACCGATCAGGAAGCTCAATTCAAGTTGATCAACCAAGCGGTGTTCTACTCTTACGCAGGAAGTTTCCAACCGACGCCGAACTCGAATCAATGGGACTCCACCGGCGCATTGAAAGTCATCGCGAGCTGGTACGGCGGAATCACTTGTCCGCTTCCCCCCAATCCCCCCGGTGGCCCTGCCATCAACAACATCGATGATCCGAGCTTCAGCCCCGCCGGCTGCACGCTCAACAATTCGACTTTCGACGACAGCTACGTGCCGAGCGGTTGGGTACCGGATTCGACGACCGGCACACCACCCGCCAGCTCGAACACCTTGTACACGGACGTGATCTCCAAAGACTGCCGCCTATGCCATCTGCTGCGCGGCACTAACGTGCAGGCCGACATCAACCTTGATAGCTACGACAAGTTCTCTGGCTACGCATCGCGTATCGAGCGACTCGTCTACGATGACGGGCAGATGCCTCTGGCACAGCTCACCTTCGACGATTTCTATTCGGTGACTGGCCGTCCCGAGGAACTTGCCTCGTTCATCCCTGGATTCAGCCATTACGACGCGAATGGATCAGTGTTGCTGCCGGGCCGGCCCGTTGCCGAGCCCGGCCCCGCCCGCACCAGTCCAAGCCCGGTGACGCTGAATGGCGTCGCCAGCGTTCTCACAGACAGCTATCAGTGGCAGATCGCTTCGACGCCGCCCGGCGCGGTCGCGAGTCTTGAAGGCGCATCCACGGTGCGTCCGACGCTGACGGCCGATACGGACGGCGCATATTCGATCCAGCTCGTCGCGTCCCACAATGGCGTCGCCAGTTCACCGGCGGCCGTCACCATCACCATCGACAGCGCAGCGCCCTCACCCGCGCTGCTGAGCTTCGCCACCGACATTAAGCCGCTGCTGCAGGGCGACTGTGTCACCTGCCACAAACCGCATGTACCGGGACCCGGAGTCCCGTTGCCCCCGCTGTTCTACGCCGACCCGAATCCATCCGATCCAAACGTCGCCTATGACCCGAACGTCGCCAACCGCGACGTCTACGCCGACGTGCGCTCGCGCGTAAATCTGGGCGATCCGGAAAACAGTCCGCTGCTGCTTAAACCGTCAGGACATCATCACGGCGGCAACCTCCGCTCCGGCTTCGATCTCTCGCCCGGCGGTGATCGCACGAAATATGACGTGTTCCTGAACTGGATTGCCGAAGGCGCGCGGCCGTAGAACCTGTTGCCGAATACCTGCATGGTTACAGCTCGGGTGGTGAGTGTTGTGTAACCCACCGCCTTCCGATGATTCACCTGCCATCGGTGGGCTGCGCCCACCCTACGTGCTACGTGCTAGTGTTAAGTGGCGAGCGTCCCGGGCGGTAAATCACCACCTTCTATGTCGCATGGGGTTCCCGGCTGGAGTGCTTGCTTCTCAGCCTTCATAGTCTTACGCACGAAGCGAGTAACTCTCCTCCTCGCCTCCTCGGCTTTTTCACCTTCCATTACGTCTCGTTTGAAGACCTCAGAAATGAGTACCGTTTTAATTTCTTCAGTGCCGATCTTCACATCCGGAGAGATGCGGCGGAGTTCGCGCCGGATGGTGCTTAGTACCGGTTCCGTCAACACTAACGCACCCAGAAAAAACCTGCTGAGGGCTTGCCTTTGACTGAAGTAGTCGCTCAGAACAGATTTTGACCAACCCTCTTTGCAGAACAGAAAGAGCGTCGCCGTATCTTTCTCGATCTTTGAATTGAGGCTGCAAATATCGATCTCTAACACGAGATCGTGATCTATGGGCTTTGTAAAAGTGACTTTGTAGAACCGCCAAATTACACCGTTAGTGAGTACAACCCAGTCCACACCTTGATTGGCTGCGTAGTCCACTGCCTGCTTTACATGTGCCTCCTTCAGCTCTAGGCCAATAGCCTTCACTTCGATCAACGACTGCAGCGAACCATCGAGCGTGATCGCCAAGTCACAATAGGTTCCCCGAATCGCATGCTCGGAGGAAATTTCTGAATATTTGTCGTATCCGAACAGGTCCGCCAACATGTCAACTACAATTGTGACCGTGTCAGACTCTCCAACATCTCGTGCCTTCGCCGAAGTGAGCACAGGCTGATACCTCTTAAGGCCCGCCGTAATGCGGTCGGCGACTTTGCTAGAAGGGCTTGCCATTTTTTACTCCGATTTCTCAGTGTCAGCGACTGATTGTTAACCAAAGGAATTAATTCCGTTGTGAGATCATTTGTTCAATAGCCTCACGCAGAGCTGCAACTTCGTGACGGAGCGCAACCAATTCAGGTTCCGATGCATCCGTCGTTGGCGCCAAGAACCAAGCTGCTATAAAGCCGGAGAATGTACTGATCAAGCCGACTCCGGCGAACATAACAATTGAGGCGACCATCCTGCCGTCAGAAGTTACCGGGTAGCGATCGCCATAGCCGACGGTTGTAATGGTCGCAACCGCCCACCACTAGCATCTGCAGCGCTTTTTATGTTCGAGTCCGGTGCAGACTCGCATTGGAGAATCGCGATGCTGGCAAAGATCGTGAGAAGGATGGCTGTAAGGATAATCGTTAGAAACCCATTTTCTGCTCGCCTGCGAAGAATCGCCCTCGCAACGATCTTGGTCGCTCGCAATACACGCAAAACTCGCAATAATCGAGCAATGCGCGCAAGTCGCCCCCAGCGAGTAAAGTTAAGCATGGGTACAGATGAAAGAAGATCAATCCATCCCCATGTAACAAGGTAGGTCAGCTTCTTGGGTGCACGCCAGAGTGAGAAAATAAAATCAAGGAAGAAGACCGCGCAAACGAGGTTGTCAGCGTAGTCAAGAATTCCGTTTATTTCTGGCGCCAAATCGGCGGTCATCCGGACCGCTACCGCCCCGATGGCAAAAACGCATAGAACAAGCATGAAGAACTGATAACCGCTCGACTCGGGAAGACACCGATGGTCTGTGTCCGACATACTTGCCCCCATCCCCTAAACCGTCCTGGAAGATTATAGCGAGCCCGAAGCCCGAAGGCTTCCGCGCCTCCGAACGAACATCTAATTCCACTTCTAAATCCGAAGTGAATTGATGATCCAAGGCCAGGCGACGATGGAGCGAACGCGGGCGTGGTCCCGTTCCAGTTCGTGCAGGGCATCACATAGATGGTTTTCGAGGGTGTCGATAGATTCAAAGACGCGGTTGTGAAACCACTTTTCCCGTAGTTCGTCCCAGAGGTGTTCGACCGGATTGAGTTCCGGTGCATAGGGCGGCAGCTTGAGAAGCTGAAGGTTGGCAGGAAGCTTGAGCGCGCCGCTCTGGTGCCAGCCGGCGCCGTCCAGCACCATGACGATATGTTCGTTTGGGTGGCGTGCGGCGACTTCATCGAGAAAGATCTGCATGCAAACGCCATTGACGTGCGGCAGGATCAGGCTGTCGAGCTCGCCGGTGGTGACGCACACCGCGGCATAGGCATAGGTGTACTCCTGCGTCACCATCGCCCGGCACAGCGGCCTGACCGGTTTGGGACACCAGCAACGGCGCGTATCGCAAATACGTCCGAAGCGCGCTTCGTCTTGGAACATCAAACGGAGCGGTGCCGTCCCCGGCCAGTCCTGCTCGATCTGGGCGATAAGCCCTGGGAGTTTTTTTTCCAGTCAGCCTGAGCCACAGGGTTTGCTTGAGGGTGTCGGGTGTCCGGCGCCAATTTGCGCCAGCCGTGACGATGTAGAAGGTTGTACGCCGACGCCAGAGCCACCTTGCGTCCCAATCGGCGATCCAGCGCCTGCTTGATTTTCCCAACGACCAGGAGGCCACCCGTCTGCGCCTGCTCGAAAAAGGGCTGCAGAAAGGCCGCCTCTTCTTCGCGCGTCATGTTTTGCCGCCGTCGTCCGCCGCGGCCAGGCTTGTCCGCGACCACGCCGCCAGATCGAATGAACTGCTGTCGCAACTGACTGGCCCAGCCAGTCGAAACTCCAATGGCGCGCGCCGTTTGCGCCATCGACAGTCCCAGATCCAGCGGCATCAGCACCGCTTGTGCCTGGCGCATTTCTTCCGCCGTCCTGGCCTTGCGCAGACAGACCCGTGCTTGCTTGACCACCTCCGCCCCGCCTGCTTTTCTCGCCATCGCCCATCTCCGCGTCAGAGACGGGTACATATTATTCGATCTATGATTTAGAAATGGAATAAGAACTAAGGGCGGACAAGCGCTCCATTGCTGGCCCACGCGGGTTTCATCACGACTATCCGCGTGGGCACAAATAACGTGCCCACCCTTGCGACCCTGCATGGTGATCTAAAGCCCAGCATGTGTTGCCCAGAACTTCGCGGGGGTCACAATCGGGTAGCGTTCGGCCATTGCCAGCAGATCCTTGTCACCCGTAATGAGATAGTCGGCATCAGATGTCTTCAGCGCCGCCAGCAAAGTGCCCAGCACCGGCTGGTCATCAATATCGCGCAATTCTGGATCTATACCTGGCAGCGGCTCTATGACTTCAGCTTGTATGGAGAGAGCGTCCACCAAGTCTTCAATCTCCGCCGAGGTCAAACCATGCCGGCGAGTCAGCCGAGGCAGCACGCGTCGCAGCTCGCTCAGAATATATGCAGAGAGAAGCACATCAACGGAACCGTGGCGCCAGGCCGTCATAATCTTGCCCGGCACGCTTGCCGGATAAGCAATGCCTGAAAGCAGTACATTGGTGTCGAGCACCACTCGCAGATTTGCCACAGCGGCTCAGCGCTTTTTGGGCTTCTGGGGCTTCTTGAGCTTCCTGGCCGACACGCGCGTCTGTGTCCGTTCAGCCGCAATGGCGGCCTCGATTTCAGCAAACCCCTCCGCCTCCGGCACATTCGCGAAGCCCGCCTCAATACGTTGGCATAGAGCGTCGAAGCGGCCCTGCATGCGGCGAATGCGTTCGAACAATCGAGCGTCAACGAGTGCGGCCACCGGCTTGCCGTCTTTGTTAATTACCACGCTGTCGTGCCGGTATTGCACCTGATTGAGCATTTCGCCCAGATTTTGTCTGAAGTTAACCGCACTGGTTTCGGTAATCATGGCATATCAACCATAATGGTCATAATGATCATTATGTGCCGAGATCAACAGACGGTCAACGGTTTCCCGGTCGTGGATCCGCTCAATTCACTTGCGGACCAAAGGGACTCG
This sequence comes from uncultured Salinisphaerales bacterium, assembly GCA_964581385.1. GTDB lineage: Bacteria > Pseudomonadota > Gammaproteobacteria > Nevskiales > Nevskiaceae > CAZOOK01. Next base: position 17,558 of record CAZOOK010000023.1, on the reverse strand, counting down.
CTTGAATATTTTCACAACGTCAGCGGCGTATCGGATCCGCAACGGTGCCCCTACTTGTAAACCAGCTCGGTATCGAACTGCCCTTTCTTCTGCCGGTGCAGCGTAAGAAAACTCTGGGCGATGCGCCCCGGATCGAACGCGGTACCGGTCTGCACCACGCCGTAAACGGTAACGGTGGCGACATGGATGCCGTCCGCGCCGATCTCCTGGGCCAGCGTGAAGGCCAGATTGCGCAGTGCGGCTTTTGATGCGGACAGCGACGCGAACGCGGCGGCCGGTTCGTGCGCGAAACCGCCACCGGTGAGCAGGATGGTGCCGCGTCCGCGGACCTTCATCGCCGGCGCGACGGCTTGCGCGAGCACCACTGCGCCGCCGACGTTGATGCGGAAATCTTCGATCCATTTCTCGGGTTCGACCTGCAGTGGCTTGCCGCGATGCGCGCTGGCGGCGTTGAAGATCACGACGTCAGGATCACCTAGTTCGGTACCGACGGTTTCGACCAGCCGGCGCAGCGATACAAAGTCGCCGCTGTCCGCCGCGTAGGTCTTGACGCGTCGGCCAGTGGTCTCGGCGATCGAATCGGCGATCGGCCGCAGATGCTGCGGCTGCCGCGAGGCCAGCGCGATATCGCATTGTTCGCCGCGCGCGAACGCGAGTGCACAGGCCTGTCCTATCCCGGGACCCGCCCCAACGATCAGACACACGTTACTCATTGCTTCAATTCTCCTTTTCGTACCCACCCATGGTTTGCGCAGCGGTGGCTAAATACCACAAGAAACCGATCACGTTTACGCGCCGCGCAGTTGTTCCGCATCGAAGGCATCAACAGCGCAGATGGCATCGATTTCTTCGTAAGCCTGGCGCAACTGATGGCCATCATCGACGTCGATGATCGCCGCCGCGATCGCGGCATCGATCATCTGCCGCGGCGCAGCGGCTGGCAAGCGGCCGTCCAGCTGAGCGGCAACGACGCGCCGTTCCAGCGCCTCCATCAGCGGCGACGCCTCCAGCGCCGCTTCGATGCGACTCAATGGTCCACCGGCGGTTCGCGGCGCGAAGCAGAGTGTCCGTAAGCGCTGTCGAGTACCGCTCGATTCGAGCAGGCGCGCGGCGACCGTCGAGACCAGCACGTCGCCGGCCGGGCGCGCATGCCGTCCAAACGGAAAGATGAGCGCGCGCAGTAGCCAACGCACCGGCCACGATGGCACACGGCGCAACGCACCGGCCAGTGAGTTTTGGATCTGCACGAAAGCATCGGTGCATACCCAATCCACCAGCGGCCAGTCCTCGGCGGGACTGCCCTCGTCGTCCCATTTGCGGATGACACTCGCAGCGGTAACCAGGAGTGCCCACACATCAGCAAGCCGCGCGCATAGATTTTCACGTTCACGCAGGCGATTGCCAAGCTGCAGCAAGCTGGCGTCGCCCGCTAGCGCCAGCGCAGCGCTGTAGCGGCTGATGCGCTGTCGATGACGGCGCGCCGAACCGGACGGCACCGGCGCCAGCATCGCACCGCTGAGTCCAAGCACCAACGAACGCGCCGCCGCCGCCAGCACGTGACCGATGTGCGGCCACACCAGCGCATCGAAGCTTTCAAGGCCGCGTGCCGTGTTTTCGTCGCGGGCGGCGTCGATCTCCGCCAGCCAGTACGGGTGGCAGCGCATCAATCCGGGCGCGAATATGAAGCGCGCGCGTATGTGCAGGTTGGCGCCGTCACCGCCGATCGCGATCGGCGCACCCTGCCAGCGCCGCGCCAGCCAGTTGGACGGGCCAAGCATCGCGCCTTTGCCGGCAAGTAGATCCATCGCATCGGTAACAGCGTCGCGTGTGAATGCCGACGCCTGCGTCTTCGCGATCGCCGCGCCAGCCGCGGAATTCTCGCCGCGATCAATCGCGGCAGCGGCGGCACGGCGCAGTGCATCAGTGGCGTAAGCGCGCCCACAAATCCTCGCGAGCGTTTCGCGCACCGCTTCCGAGTCGCTGAGCGGACGACCGAGAGGACGGCGCAAGCGCACGTAAGCGCCGGTCGTGAGTGCCGTGAACACCGCGGTGCCCGCACAAGCTGAAGGCAGCGCAAGGCTGCGACTCAGCGCAACGCATTCCTGCAGCATTGGCCAACCCTTGCCGGCAGCGGTTGGGCCACCGACCAGAAAATCAATCGGGACAAACACGTTGTAGCCCCGCACCGGGCCGATCGGCAGCGGATTGTCGAGCGGGAGATTGCGCGCGCCGACTTCCACGCCGGGCAGGCTGCGCGGCACCAGCGCGCAGCTGAGTCCGGGCATGACGTTGTCGCTGAGGCGGCGTTCGGGATCGGCGAGATTGAAAGCGATGCCAATCACCGTCGCCAATGGCGCCAGCACCACATAACGCTGATCGAAACTCAGGCGGATCCCGACGGTGCGAGTGCCGTGCCAGTCGCCCTCGCAGACAATGCCCTGGTCAGGCAGCAGTCCAAGATCATCGGCGGCCCGGGCCGCGCCCAGTGCGAAGCAGCCGATCGCCTCACCGTTGGCCAGACGCGGCAACCAGAATTGCTTTTGCGGATCGGTGCCGTGGCGGATCAGCAGATCGGGAAGACCTCCCGCATTGGCAGCGTTCACGATACCGGCCACGGTGATGCCGCCGGGCGACGAGGCGATCTTGGCGATCACCGCCGAGCGTGCCATCGCCGAAAATTCGAGTCCGCCGTGGCTGCGCGGAATCGCCATGCCGAGAAAGCCATAGCGGCGCAGGAAGATCCAGGCTTCGTCGCTCAGTCCATGATCGACGCGCGTGATGCGCCACTCGTCGCACAGCCGGCAGAGCGTTTCGACGGCGCCGCCGAGAAAATCGCGCTCGTCATCGTTGAGCGCCGGCATCTGCAGTGTGCGCAGCCGGTGCCAGTCGGGATGTCCGCCGATCAACTCGGATTCCCATCCACCAGTGTTAGCGCCGAGCGCCGCGCGTGAGGCACCGCGCAGGGCCGGCATCTGGCTGCGCAGGGCCGCGAACAGCGGGCGCGTGAACCACTCCTGCCGCAGGGTTTCCAGGTTTAATGGGATCAGCAAGGCCGCCCAAACCAGCACCAGCATGATCGCGGTGGCGATGGAGTGGCCGAATAATCCATAAAACAGGATCGCTGCCGCGTACACGACCGTGACAGTGCGGATCTGCGCGCGCGCATAGGCGAGCGCGATGCCCGCGACGACGAAAAATAGTAACCAGAACACGGCGCTTATTTAACCGGGCCGCCGCGGCGTGCGGCTTCGAATTCGTCGCCATGTTTCCATTCGATGGTGTGCGGCTGCGACGAAGCGAGCCAGCCGAGCGCGAAGCCAAAGCGGGCGAGCTTGGCGTTGCCGCTGAAATCCATGTCCGGCCGGAATTCGTCGCTCGGCTGGTGGTAGCGGTGCTCGACGTAGTCGTCATCCCGTTGCACGCCCCATTCGCGTGTGTGGCCGGCGAACAGCACGCCCTGATCGATCGAAAACGACGGGATGCCGACGCGCGCGAATGAGAAATGATCTGAGCGATAGTAGTGACCGGCGCCAGGCTGCGCGTCCGCTTCGATCGCCAAACCGAAGGACTTGGCGACGCGCTGGACAACCGCATAGAAGCTGGTGCGCTCGGCGCCGGTAACGGTAATGGACTGCGGTTCGCCCAGCGGATCGAGCGCGTCGTAGTTCAGCGCCAGAGCGACATCGGCGGGCGACATCGGTAGATGCCGGCCGAGATGCTCGGAGCCGAGCAGTCCTTTCTCCTCGCCGGTGACCGCCGCAAACAGGATTGGGTGCGGTGGCTTCACGCGCGCAGTCGCAAACGCGTGTGCGAGTTCCATCAGCACGCCGCAGCCGGTGCCGTTGTCCACCGCGCCGTTGTAGATCACATCGCTGCCCGTGCCGGGAACGACGCCAAGATGATCGTAATGCGCGCTGTATGCGACGACCTGCTTCGCCGGCCCTGCTGTCGCGCCCGGCAGCATGGCGACGACGTTGCTCGATTCGAAACTGCGCACCTGACTTTCGATGTGCGCCTGCAACCGTACCGGCAATTCGATCGGGCGAAAATCGCGCCGGTTGGCCGCTCGGTACATCGCGTCGAGATCGAGTCCGGCCGTCGCGAGCAGCTTGCGCGCCACTTCAAGCTGCACCCACGCCGCCGCCCTCAGCTTTGGCTCGGCGTCACCGGCCAGCTGCACCTCCTCGCCGCTCCACGAGTTGCGCACCACGTCCCAGCCGTAGCTCGCCAGATCGGTGCGATGGATGATGATCGCACCCACCGCGCCGCGCCGTGCCGCTTCCTCGTATTTGTAGGTCCAGCGCCCGTAATACGTCAGCGCCGGCCCGGCGAAGAATTTCGGATCGCTGGATTCCGGTTCGTTGACGAACATCAGCAGCACTTTGCCGCGCAGGTCCGTACCTTTGAAATCATCCCAGTCGAACTCCGGTGCATGGATGCCGAAGCCAACGTAAACAATCGGCGCGTCGATATCATCCTTTGGTGCGGCGGTGTCGTCGACGAGGACGAAGTCGTCACCGAACTTCAGCGCCGTCGCCGTTCCTTGCATGGGCGTCAGCGCGACGGTCGTCATATCGGGCCGCAACGTGGCACCGACGAATTTCACTTTCTGCAGATAGCCACCGTTGTCACCGGCCGGTTGTAGACCGTCCAGCGCAAACTGCGTGGCGATATATTCGGCAGCGATGTCGCCGCCGCGCGCGCCGGTGCCGCGTCCTTCGAGCAGATCCGACGCAAGAAAGCGCACATGCGCCGCGATGCGCGGTGCGGCGATTGCGTCCATCGCGGCAGCCGCGGCTGGCGGCAAGTCCGCGACCGGGGTTGCTACTGCGGCAGTCACCAGAGTCATCAACCCGCCCAGAGCGGCCGATCGCATCGCGATTGAGTTCATGGATATTCCGAAAGCGGGATGAGTTGAGGATTGAGAGTGGGCGTCGCGCACACCCTTTGGTGCAGAATAGGAAAATCAACTGGCTGCGACAAATGGCCTGCCATGCCGAATCATAGATCTTCCCCTCCTTCCACCCGCGACTATAGTCCGGTCGACCGCCTGCTGATGCGCACCCAGGAACAACTGACGCGTATTACCGAGCGCCGCCGGTCCGCTGCGGACACATGGCCAGCGCACCCTGGCGCAGCCAAGCCCGACGTTTTCCTCGACTCAGCGGCACGCCGCCATGTCGCCGGCCTGATGCGCATCAACCATGCCGGCGAAGTCTCCGCGCAAGCGTTGTATCGCGGGCAGGCGCTGGTGGCGCGCGATCCCGCCGTGCGCCGGCAACTGCTCGACGCAGCCGCCGAGGAACGCGCCCACCTGCAATGGTGCGAGCAGCGGCTGCGTGAGCTGGACGACGCGCCAAGCGTGCTGACGCCGCTCTGGTACGCCGGATCGTTCGCGATCGGTGCGACCGCCGGTCTGGTCGGCGATCGCACGAGCCTGGGTTTCGTCGAGGAAACCGAACGCCAGGTCTGTGAACATCTGGAAGATCATCTCGGCCAGCTGCCCGAACAGGACGCGCGCAGCCGCGCAATTCTGAAAACCATGCGCGAAGACGAAGAACGCCATGGCCGCGATGCCAAAGCGGCGGGAGCGAGAACGCTGCCGGGACCGGTACGCCGCTTGATGTCGGCGGTCGCGAAAGTGATGAAATTTGGGGCGTATCGGATTTGAAAAACGAAGGCTCAAGCCCTTTCGGGTGTGGGCATTCGCGACATTTTTCTCAAGGCTGGCGCCCGCCAGGGACCGTTGCTGCATGTCTCTTTTGCCAACGCTCCTGCTCTGCTCTCATTCGAGGCGCTTCGCATGCGTTCCATACTGCCTCGCGCAATGGTGATACCCATGCGGCGGGGGCTTTTCGCTGAACAGATAGACGGCGTCACGCTGGGAGCCTTGTGTCCTGTACAACATTTTCACCGCGAAATTGGTTCCAGCTACCAGTGACTCGAGCGGGTGACTGAATCCGCGCAGGCTTTCCGGTGCCGAAACGCCATCGCCGTAAGCAAAATCAAAACGGCACGTGCTTGATCGGCATTCGCCGGTGGTGATGGTTAGACCTTTGACTGCTCCGGCAACAGCACGCACGTCCTGCTCAACCGTCCATGCCCACGCATCGTCACGCGCTTCTTGTTGAAAGATGCCATCCACTGCGCCGAAGAAGCAGTCGCCACCGTGATAACCATTTAGCAAGCGCTCGAACTCAGCCGGGGTTCCCGGTTGAGGAAGCGTGGCTATACGTTTTCCTTGCTGGCATATCCAATCACAGGAATCGTCGTCGTCCGTGGCGGACTCAGCGGCGGACACCGGCTTCGCCAAGCTTTTTGCCTCCCCGGTCTGCGGCTTTTTAATCGGACTTACGGTGGACGCAGCAAGTCGGGGTTCCGGAGTTGGCGGTGAGGACACCTTCTCTTGCTGGGAAGAACGTTGTTCGGCTGGTTCGGGCACAAGAATCGTCCACCAAGCGGCAAAGCTCGCCAAGGCAACGCTAGGAACAAAGCCGCGCGCTTATAGTCCATGGCGACGGAGTCGAAGAGTCATGGAGCGGGTGATGGGAATCGAACCCACGTTAGCAGCTTGGGAAGCTGCAGTTCTACCATTGAACTACACCCGCATGACCACGATTCTAATGAACTATGCCCCGCAGGTTAAGATGGTGGTCTATTTCGTGCGGATTGTTGAATGCGGATTCGACTCAATGGCGACTCGACCGAACTGCCGGACGGCCTGACCGCCGCAGGTTTGATCGAGCACCTGAAGATGAACGGGCAACGTGTTGCGCTGGAAGTGAATGGCGAAGTAGTTCCACGCAGCCGTTGGCTCGAATCCCGCCTCACCGACGGCGATCAAGCCGAGATCGTCCGCGCGATTGGAGGGGGATGAGCCGTGCCGCTTCGCGGGCACGGCGAACGCCCGGGCAGGATGACCAAGCCGGGGGTTCTGAACGCAAGGAAAGTCGCGCCAAGGATGGCGGAACTATGACCACAGAACAGCGGCATCGAACACGACTCCGCACGGTCGCGAACGACCGGCCACAGAAGGCCGGGCTGGGATTTCTGAACGCAACAAAGGTTGCGCCACAGATGGCAACAACTATGGTCACAGAACGACCGCGTCGAGCAAGGCTCGTGGGCACGGCGAACGCCTGGCTAAGGGCCGTGGCAAGGAACAAGGCTCGGAGTGCACAACCCGATTGCCCGTTCTGTGAGGGATGCCCGCCAACGGTTATGATCGGCTGGCAAAATGGCAGCTCGCGGACGCACGCGCGCCATCACCCTCTCGCTATTTTGATTTTTCTGGAGTGAATCAATGAACACTGCTGTCGCCGGAGCTCCAACACCGTCGGCGTCCGACTCACTGCATATCGGCGGCCGCGAATATCGTTCGCGGCTGCTGGTCGGTACCGGCAAATACAAGGATTTCGACGAGACACAGCGCAGTATCGATGCCAGCGGCGCGGAAATCGTCACCATCGCGATCCGCCGCACCAATATCGGCCAGAACGCGAACGAACCGAATCTGCTCGACGTGCTGCCGACGACACGCTACACGATTCTGCCGAATACGGCCGGCTGCTATACCGCCGAGGATGCTGTGCGTACCTGCCGCCTCGCGCGCGAGCTGCTGGACGGGCACAGTCTGGTGAAGCTCGAAGTGCTCGGCGATCCGAAGACGCTGTTCCCCGATGTGACCGCGACGCTGGCGGCTGCGGAAACGCTGGTCCGTGACGGATTTCAGGTCATGGTCTATACCAGTGACGACCCAATTATCGCGCGCCGCCTCGAACAGATCGGCTGCGTCGCGGTGATGCCGCTGGCCGCACCGATCGGTTCCGGCCTCGGCATCCAGAATCGCTATAACATTCTCGAAATCGTCGAGACCCTGAAAGTGCCCGTGCTTGTCGATGCCGGCGTCGGCACTGCGTCCGACGCGGCGATCGCAATGGAACTCGGTTGCGATGGCGTGCTGATGAACACGGCAATCGCGGAGGCGAGAAATCCCGAGCGTATGGCGCTGGCGATGAAGCACGCTGTGATCGCCGGGCGCGAGGCGTTTCTTGCCGGACGCATGCCGCGCCGACGCTATGCATCGGCATCGTCACCGGTCGGCGGAGTCATCGCCTAATGGCGTTGTACACACCCGCCGCGTTCCGCTCGCCCGGCAAGGGAGTGGTCGAAGCGCTGCTGCGCGCCTATCCGTTCGCGACGCTCGTTACGCAGGCATCCAGCGAGACGTTCATTTCGCATCTGCCACTATTGTGGGAACCCGAATCGACGGATGGCGCTCTGATCGGGCATCTTGCCTCCGCCAATCCGCACACCGCGGTGCTGACTGCCGCGCCTTCCGTTGCGATATTTCTTGGTCCGCACTGTTATGTGTCGCCGAGCTGGTACGGCGAACCAGCAATGCAAGTCCCGACGTGGAACTACGCTGCCGTGCACGCACATGGCGTCATGACTTTTCTGGAAGGTGACAGCAAGCTTCAATGCATCGATCAATTGGCCAAGCATTTTGAAACGGGGCGTGCGCGCCCGTGGACAAGACAGCTCGCCGGCAATGAGCTGCAACACAAGCTGAGCAGCATCATTGCTTTTCGCATGCCAATCGCGCGCATCGACGCCAAATTCAAGATGAGCCAGAACCGGGCGCCACGGGATCATCACGGAGTTATCGACGGCCTGCGCGCGCACGGTGGTCACGATGAATCGGCGGTCGCCGACTGGATGCTGACACATGTCAGCCACTGATCGCTTCGAGCATCGTCGTCCGGTGCGTAGTTTCGTACGCCGCGAAGGGCGTATGACCGACGCTCAGAAGGACGCACTGGAACGCCTGTGGTCGCGTTACGGTGTCGAGGCGAGTAGCGGCGCATTGGATATTCCAGCGCTGTTCGGCCGTACGGCTCCTCTGGTTGTGGAGATCGGCTTCGGCAATGGCGATCATCTCGCCGCCAGAGCACAGACACGGCCGGAGTGCGATTTTCTCGGCATTGAAGTGCATCGTCCCGGTGTCGGACGCCTGCTGCTGCAAGCGGAACAGCTTGGTCTCAGCAATGTGCGGGTTGCATGCACCGACGCGGTGGAATTTCTTCGCGACGCGCTGCCGCCAGGCAGCGTCGATGAAGTCGTGATTTTCTTTCCTGACCCGTGGCCGAAGAAGCGGCATCACAAGCGACGCATCGTTCAGCCTGAGTTCTCTGCGCAGATCACTCGCGCGCTGCGTAGTGGTGGGCATCTGCGACTGGCGACGGATTGGGCCGATTACGCGCGGCACATGCTGGCGGTACTCGATGCGGAGCCGCAACTTGAGAACGTGGCCGGAGTCGGCACGTTCGTGCCGCGACCGGAGGATCGGCCGCTGACTAGGTTCGAGGCACGCGGAATCCGCCTCGGACATGAAGTTTTTGATCTCGATTATCGGCGGCGTTAATTCGAACTCTGCCCGTGTCCGAAAAATATCCCATCATCGCGGTAACCGGTTCGTCGGGGGCTGGCACCACCAAAGCCAAAAGCGTGTTCGAACGTATTTTCGATTCGCTCGACGTGAAAGCCGCTTACATCGAGGGTGACAGCTTTCACGCTTACGATCGCGAGCAGATGCGCAAGATGATGGAGCGCTCGCGTATCCGCGGCGAGAACTTCAGCCACTTCGGACCGGGCGCGAACCTGTTCGACAAACTAGAAAAGTTGTTCCGCGACTACGGCGCGCGCGGCACCGGGCAGGTCCGCCATTATCTGCACAAGGAAGCGGAAGCGCAGGAAGCGGAACAATCCGTCGGCACGTTCACACCATGGGCGAAGCTTCCGGCCGATACAGACGCGCTGTTCTACGAGGGCCTGCATGGTGGCGTCGTCACCTCCGAGGTCAACGTCGCGCGCCATGTCGATCTGCTGATCGGCATGACGCCGATCGTGAACCTGGAGTGGATCCAGAAAATCCGCCGCGATTTCGACGAGCGCGGCTACGCTCCCGAAGACGTGGCCAAGACCATCCTGCGCCGGTTGCCGGACTACGTCACCTACATCACACCGCAGTTCTCGCGCACGGATGTCAATTTTCAGCGCGTACCGCTGGTGGATACCAGCAACCCGTTCGTCGAACGCGACATCCCGACGGCGGAAGAAAGCTTGGTGGTGATTCACTTCAACTCCAACTCTCGCGTCGACCCGGACATCGGCAAACTGGTCGATACGATTCCGGGTGCGTTCCTGTCACGGCCGACGACAATTGTCGTACCGGGCCCACAGATGGATCTGGCGATGGAGGCGGCACTGAAACCCGCAGTCGCGCGCCTGACGCGGCGGCGCAAACGAGTTGTGAAGAAAAAGGAGCCGAAATGAGCATGAAGTACGGAGCGCTCGGCCGCACCGATCTGAACGTCAGCCGCATTTGCCTCGGCACAATGACCTGGGGGCAGCAAAACACCGAAGCGGAAGCGCACGAACAACTCGACTACGCGGTCGCGCAAGGTATCAATTTCATCGACACCGCCGAGATGTATCCGGTGCCGCCGATGGCGGAAACACAAGGCCGCAGCGAGCAGTACCTGGGCACTTGGCTAAAAGCGCATGGCAATCGCGACCGCGTCGTCGTCGCGACCAAAGTGATCGGTCCCGGTATGTTTCCGTGGATACGCGGCGGTCCGCGCCTCACGCGCGAGCATGTCCTCGCCGCCTGCGATACCAGTCTGCGGCGGTTGCAGACCGATTACCTCGATCTCTATCAGGTGCATTGGCCCGAACGCGGCACCAACTACTTCGGCCATCTTAACTACCCATATCCTCGCCGTGAATCGGCGACACCCCTGGAGGAAACGCTGTCCGCACTCGCGGAACTGGTGAAGCAAGGCAAGGTGCGATACATCGGTATTTCCAACGAAACGCCATGGGGCGTCGCGGAATACCTGCGACTGGCGCGTGAGGGTGGGTTGCCGCGAGTGGAATCGATCCAAAATCCCTACAGCCTGCTCAACCGCAGCTTCGAGGTCGGGCTATCCGAATTCTCGCACAGGGAACAAATAGGCCTGCTTGCCTACTCACCGCTCGCATTCGGCGTGCTCTCGGGAAAATACCTCGACGGCGCCCGACCATCCACCGGCCGGCTCACACTGTTCGAGCGATTTTCACGCTACAACGGCGAACACGCCGCCGCTGCGACGCGGGAATATGTCGGCCTGGCGAAAGCACACGGGCTCGATCCCGCGCAGATGGCGCTTGCGTTCGTCAACACGCGCCCGTTTCTGGTCTCCACAATCATTGGCGCAACGACGATGGAACAATTGCGCAACAATATCGGATCGATCGATATTAAATTACCGGAAGCGGTCGCAAAGGGAATCGAGGCGATTCATGCGCGGTATACGATTCCGTGTCCGTAGAGAATTTGGCAACTATGCAATGGTTCTAGCTACGCCTCGCCAGCCAAAGAGTTGGAAGCTTGCAACGTCGGCTTCTGCTTTTTTCTGCCGTACTCCCGTAGCGGCGTTTCCACAAAGCGATAAGTTGCATCGGCTGCGAGCAGGAGCGTTACCATCCCAGCGAGCGTTAAGGGAAGCGCTTGCGGATCAGCGCCTGATGTTATCCGGGCCCAAGCTTCCCGCACCGCGAGAAAAACCGGTATATGAGCCAAATACATAGCGTAGGAACGACTGCCGAGCCAACGCAATATCCGTCCGGTTCCTGGAATGTAGTCTGCGTCATACGACGCCATCCACACCAGAATCCCGGCCGCCAAAGCAATACACGCGATCCGAAAGCGGAAATGCTCAAGCGCTCCGAACCACGCCATTGCCGCCAGAACCGCGATGGGGATGGTCACTCTCAATGCGACATGTTGCGACAGGAAGCGTGGCTTGAAGGTCTGGTAGGATGGTTTGCGCGACCACAGGGCGAGCAAAACCCCCAGTATCAAGCCGTCACTCCGGAACACCATCAGCCACGGAGATCTGCCGCTTTGCATTTGCAAGATCATTGCCACGGTAAGGACGATCCACAACTTGCGTCGAAAAAGAATGCAAACTAGGGGCAGTAGCAGATAGAACTGTTCTTCCAGCGACAAACTCCAATAGACAAAGCTCACACCGTATGGATGTGTGGGATGCATGAAGTGCTGGGCGAATCGCACATTCGCATAATCGAATACGGCAGCAAGCGTTGCACGCGCATTCGTCCATACGTCCAAAAATAAGTTGGTTCGATTGAAGAACACGCTCGCCAGCAGGATGAGTGCAAGCCACAGCCAAGCCGCCGGAACCAACCTCCAGATGCGTCTGACCCAAAAAGCAGTAGCAACGCGCCAGCGCTGCGATGCGGACGAAGCCTGCTCCATGCGTGGAAGAAGTCCACGAGCAATAACGAATCCGGAGATAACGAAGAATAAATCAACGCCTGTCCAGAAGCCCAGATGCCTATGCAGATCGGAAAACCATGCGGGCGGATGGACAAGCAAATTCCCATGGGCGTGATGCAAAACCACCATTGTCACGGCGACCGCACGCAAAACTTCAATGCCGGCAATGCGCCCCTCCAGCTGCTTATTGGAGAGCGCGTTATCTGGCTGGGTGCCACTTGAAGCGATTGGCTGCGGTGATTCGGAGTCCAATTCTCCGGCGCGTCCGCCCATAGATGCCACTTGTGTCCCCATATCACTGCGCGGTACAGCAGCGGCGGATTCCGCAAAATTCTCACTCATCAAAGATTCTCAGATCGAACTGCGTCATATGCGGCCTGTTTCGAATAGTTTATGTTTACTTGCGCAAATCAGCTGCTTCAGACTCCGGAATCGTGCGGTGAATTGGGTCGCCAAATAGGCAGGCCACCAGTCTCGGCGTTGGGGCAGCCCTTTCTTATAGCCACCTCGATGCTTTGCCTGCTCAAAATCGCCGCACGTCAGCGCAGCGTTCGTCACGTTGCTGAGAAAGAGATCGTCGTAATCGCCTTGCGTAGAGGAACGCGAGTGGTTTCACGTCTTTTCCCATATGGCAGAATGAGTTTTGCAACTCCCGCTTGCCTTTTCAGCGATAACCACAACATTCTTCCCAAAGAAAGGACCACAAAAAGAATCACACCACCGGCTCAATGGGAAAATGAGACGATCATAAAAAATAAGCGCTTTCCTGTTCACGTTCCCGCTACTGTCGCCGACGAGCCGAAATAATAACGAAGCAAAAAAGCCCAGAGAGTCGATGTAGCAAGCAGAAGTCACAGTAAATTCAGCCGCATGCATTTTCTCGATTAAATCGCGCTTTTTATAGCGCCTGAAGTGTCCGACTTTACGATCCATGCTCGAATACAGAATTTGAAATGCTGGAACATAAATCAGGATGCGACCATCAGGCTGAAGCTTGTCATGGAGCGCTTTTAAAGTTATGACGTCACCCTCAATATGCTCTAATACATTTAGAGAATATATAAAATCAATACTAGAGTCATCGATTTCCTCCAGGCTTGTCGCCACAGGTAACCCAGCCACTTTAATAAGTTGGGCTTGTTTTGCATCCGGTTCCAAACAGCAAATGTTAAATCCTTCAGCGGTAAGAGCTTTTGAGAACGTTGCGATACCGGCACCAAAATCTAAAATGCGCTTGCCAGCAAGCACATTGTTCCGAATTAATGACAACAAAAAATCGTTGTAGTTAATGGCATCCGCCATTACCTCAAGATTGTCTGTTCCTGTGTAGCCTGGCATCGCCATTCTCTTAGTCAACTTCTGTCGGATATACCCAAAAACGACAGCCGTTGTAATTGAATATCAGACCAAACAATGCGCCGACGGCAAGCGGCGCAATGGGAATACCTCTTAGAGCCGGGTATGAAAAAATCAACAGCGAAAATATGCCCATATTCAATAGGGAGCCACCGATTTGAACCGTGAGATAGCGAAAATATTCCTGCTGCTTATGTGAAACCGAAACATCATCTGCTTGAAAGGTAAATCTACGGTTCAGCAGCCATGTTGTAATTGTCGCTGTCGTAAAAGAAGCGATTCTGGATAAATAAATATCGATTTCCATGATGCGGGAAAGCAGCGTCAATATTCCACCGTCAACACAAAATCCAGCACTACCAATCAAGGCAAACATCATGATGTTCTGGCGCAAAGCCCCCTGATTTTTCACGCCATTAGCTAATCGGTGGAACGTGGGTCGCTAGTAAATGCCGCTCGTATTCCAGCTGTTGTTGATGCGCTATGGAGTCCAGCGTCAGACCAATTCCGAGCAGCATCATTGCTACTATTTCCAAACCGGACGCTAGAACCGCTAAGGGCACGTGGCGGATATAGCGCTCCAAGATCCAGTCCTGGAAGACAGGGATAGCGGCCAATAAGCCAGTCATCATCAATAGAAATGAGATCGCCCCAAAAAAGATCAGCGGTCGGTAGTAGCGTAGGATTTGTGCGATGGTGAATAGCACTTTCGCGCCATCTGATACTGTGTTGAGTTTTGAAATACTGCCCGCAGGCCTGTCATGATATTCGATCGGAACCTCAAGGATTCTGAAACGCTTATGGAGTGCGTGCAGAGTCATATCGGTTTCAATTTCGAACCCTTCGACGAGGATCGGATAATTTTTTATAAAGGTCCGATTAAACGCCCGGTAACCGCTCATAATATCAACCAACTGTGCTCGAAATAGAGAGTTTACCAACCAACGTACAAGCTGATTGCCGAAGCCGTGCATCGCGCGACGATTTTCTCTTGCGTAGTGACCATCTGAATGACGATCGCCGACCACCATGTCAGCCCGATTTTTCAGGATAGGTTCAATCAGGTCGCCCGCTCGCTCCGGAGGGTATGTTAAATCAGCATCTGCTAGTAGATAGATGTCGGCTTCAGTATCGAGAAAAGCTCTCCTTAACGCATTGCCTTTCCCTCCACGAGACTCAAAAAGAACGCGCCCGCAAATCCCCAATTTTTTCAGTGTCTCTTCTGCGACCAACCCGGTATTATCGGAGGAGTTATTGTTAACGATAACGAACTCTGACTCCGGCAATGCGCTGTGAAAGCCCGCTATCGTAGCGGCAATTGTGGCTTCTTCGTTATACGCTGGAAGAACTATTGCGATGGTCTTTTTCACGGGAAAGTCAGATCTTCCTTACGTGTTTGTAGTTCCATCTTTCTGGAACGTTGCCGCTCGTATACCAACAGCAGCGCAGCAATAAAAATGGATACGCACGATATCATCAGGCCGCGCCGAAACGTAGCGGACGAGAAATTGAACTCTATTTTATGATTTCCAACCGGAATCGCTATCGCTTTTCCTAGTAGTTGGGCGCTGAATACCGGCGTTGATCGTCCATCAACAACGGCGCTCCAACCCGGATAGTTCGCATCTGCAAGAAATAGCCATCCGGCGCGACTAGCATGGACATTTAATACGTAGTGGGTGGATTCTGCTTCGCGCAGCTCATATTTAATAGCGTCGGGATCATTTGGATGATCATTTGACGGAGCGACAAAACCTTTATCGTCCTCAATGATCAATTCCGATTCCCGCGGTGTTTTGAGCAATGCTAAAGCAGCATCCGCCGAGCTAACCGCAACGTTGCGGGTGTATGTTTGAAGGCGCGGAAGGGCCGCCGTGTTTTCCATGATCCACGTGTTCAAGGAGGAGTCATGGTATGCCACCCGAAAACCGGGTACGTCTCTCGGTGCGTCGACAGCGATGAAGCGGACCCCGAGCACATCGATAGCCCGTTGACCTGGTGCCGTCACATTTTTCCCACGAACTTCGTCTTCAAATAAGGAATCCAACATTTTTCTCGATCTGAGAGGTAACGCGAGAGCTCCGTTTATGGATGGAACGCCCCACATCAGATTTGTTAGAGCGCTTGCTGCCGATAACATCCGCTGCATATTTGCGTCATTATTGTCTAATGGGCTTCCCATAGTGTATGTATGGGCGAAACTGGAATCGAAGAATTTGTAGTCATCAAGTTGATATTTTTTTGAAAGCGCCACCAACGAAGCGGGCTTCTCCAGGAGAGTGGAATCTCCAAAATGAAACTCATGAAGCCGCAGAGAAGCACACTCGATTGTTAGCAAAGTAAATAATAAAATGGGAATGGAGGACGCCCGCTTTATCATCGCCAGCATGAATACTCCAATGAAAGCCAATACAATGGTTGCAAAATTCTGCCATGGAATGTTGGGCACGTAGTAATGGCGTACCACCCAAATCCACGCGGGAATAAAGAATAAAAATACTACTGATAAATGACTTTTTTCTTCATTCAAGTAATTCTTGTCTTTTAGCACTAGAGCCAGCTTGTCAATCGCTGAAGACGAAAGTGCAGCCATCCCAACAATGGAGATGCAAAGATAAATAAACATCGCGCGAAAAAAATGAAGGCCCGGAATTAAATGGCAACGGTAGATGATGCGAAACAGCGGGGATCCCATACATAGCCCCAGTTGGAGCAGGATAAAGGTCGCGACGATGTGACCCTTGATTCTTGGCGATGGATTTAAAAGAAGAATTGCAGACGCCATCACACAAACCAATATGCTTCCAGCACCCGGAAATTGTTGAATTGGGAAAAATCGATGCTGTGCCAGAGAAAAGAGGAATCCGCGTAAATAGATGCTCGCGGGTACCCATGGGAAAAGTATCGCGATACCGTTGCTGCGATGAGAAAGTGAGGCCAATTCCAGAAGCGGAAGTATCTGCACGGCAGCGAATCCAACACCAAGGAGTGCCACGATTCCACCGGCTATTAAAAATTTTTGCCAATTCGTTCGAAAAAAATCTCGTTGATCCTTGAAAAACGGTATCAAGGAGCTTGCGATGTAAATCGCGGCACCATGAACTACTTGAGGGTAACCTGCAAAGACGAGAAAGCAAAACATTACAGCTAATAAGATTGAACGCGCGATTGAAAGTTTTGTAAGCCAAAACTCCGTGGCCCACATGGTGGCGGGAACCCACGCCAGGGCCCCAGCTATCGCCAAGTTGTGGTGAGAATGAATCCACACGGGTGCGAATGTCACGGAGAGCGAACCGAAACCCGCTGCCCAATTTGATGTTCCCAGAGACCTGCAAAACCCAAAGGTACCGATAGCTGAGATCAACATGCAAAAAAACTGGAAAAGGTTGTATCCGTAAATTGGTGGAACGAGCCAAGCCAATAGCAAATTTAAGGGATGCGCAAATGCGCCGGAGCTCTCGGCGAATACCGGGTGGCCCCCAAAGATCTCATTACTCCACAGCAGATTGGCATCACCGTTTAGTGAGCGCGCTTCGAGTGCCAGCATCGGCAGCCCATGCTGAATGGAGTCCCCATGAATAAGCGATTTCCCTTCAAACAGGGTCGGCCACCAAAAGGCAGTGACAAGACCGGCGACGACAAAAAATACAAACAACATTTGCCTTCGGCCGCTCATGTTTTCAGGGGAACGGCTCGCTCGTGTCAATCGCTTCAAGATGGTGCTCATGGAGTGCGGGGCGGATAGGTAAATATCTGGCTGTCGCGAATGGCGCGAGAGTTCCGCTATGTTCCGCGCAGTCTACCCTAACCCGGATGCGTCATGAGTATGTGACGATTGCGGGCTGAAGGGGCGTGGCGT